>CAYYWU010000001.1:0-41635 GCA_964475445.1 uncultured Candidatus Saccharibacteria bacterium
AAAGTAGCGTAGATTGTTCTTGGAAGACAAAAGCAGAAAAAGAAAAGAAAGCATGGAAACGTGCTTTCTTTTTGAGTGAAGAAAAAATAAAAAAGGCGGAGGCTTTTGTCTTCCTGCTAAAGTGAGTAGTAAAGAAAGAAAAGATTAAATTAAAATCTCCCAGGTGAAGGTGCCGATCTTTTGGAATAAGAAAAGGAAAACGAAAGTATAAAAATGTGCGCTTTGTTTTCTAAAGCGAATTAGAAAAATTGTGAAAACCGGAGGAATAGGCAGGGACAAAATGGCGCGGCGTAGCCGCCCAATTGGGCCTGCCGACAAAATTTGAAGGGATTCTGCACCTTTTGAAGAAAAGGTGCAGCACATAGAAACCTGGCCCAAAAGTTTTCCACTGTGATAATCTGGCGTGAACGAAACATTTGTGCTTGTAAGTTTGGGAAAAAGTATGCTAGGGTAGAGAAATGAACGATGCAACTGAAGATTTTTGGCATGGATGAAAGTTTGGCAAGAATTACAAAACGTTTCACCAAAGCAGGTAAAACCGGGAGCAATCTATTGGTGTAGCTTAGGATTGAACGTTGGGTCGGAAGTGTATGGCAAAGGTGCACAATTTGCGCGGCCAGTTTTGGTTTTGTTGGTTTGTAACCAACGGTTGGCATATGTTGCACCTACGACAACAAAAATGCGGACGGGCTATACGCATCCACAGATTGTCGTGGCAGGGAAACTTGAGTTTCTATTGTTGGATCAAATACGCATAATTGATACGTCGCGCATCGGAGATTTTATTGACGAAATTTCATCGGAAGAATTAAAGCGTATGCGATTGCGTGCGGGAAAAATTTTTGCGTATTATCATAATAAAAAACTGGACCTCGAACAATGAAGCCCAGTGAGTATTGTGTCCTCCCAGCCTGCGCGTGACAGTATGCTGGGAATCTTCCCGGACCGAGCAGTTTGGTCTGAACTCGGGATAGTCTTTCGGCTATGCGCTACGCTGGCGGTGGTCATAGCCGGGGATGATACGCGATTGTCTGCTCCCAGGGTCGCGCGCACCTAGATGACCTTCATCTGAATTGATTATAGCATAAAACAATATACTTGTGCTTGTAAGTTTTGAACAAAATATGCTAGGTTGAAAAAAGTGGGCGCTTAGGTGGTGCTTGCTAAAAGTAAAAACCGCCATCCGGCGGTTTTAAAAAGATCGGCACCGAAGCGGGGACATACCCAGGCAGCGGAGGGAGAAACCGTTCCAACGATTGTTGTTGTTTGACGGGTTGACATCAGCGGCATTGAAGTTGAGGTTTGACGATCTGGCATCAGTAGAAGAGGTATAAGCCAACGCCGAAGTTGACCACCAGTTGCCGTTCAGGCCAGAGTTCCTCAAGCGGCCAAGATTAATATTGATGTTCCCGCTGCGCACAAAAAATGCACGCTTGGCGGCCTGCGACGAAGTGCGGGCCGGTTTCAAAAAAACACAGGTAGACGGTTCGGGAAATTCGCTGAATAATTTTTTAGTCGTGACGAAAAAATTTCGAGCCTCAAGAGTTCCTCCAAGAAAACTAAAAGAGGGGAATTTCACGATCTTTTAATCGAGAGCTTCCAGGCGGTGGAGCTTGACCTCGTTGCCGCTTTCCGGTCCCATGGACGCGTGATCCACAAAGTTATTATAGCATGTCAAGCATAAATGTAATGCGCGCGGTTTAAAATATTACTTCTTGTGCTTGACATATTCTGCGTCAGGAACCCAATCATATTCCCAGCCAAAACTATCAAATAATTGTTTGAGGAATTTGCGACTATTAATATGTTTGATGTGCCCCATGCGAGAAATAATGCCGTCAACATCGCCTTCGCCGGTGGTCGCAAGTTTATAAGCGGCGCGATAACAATTACGGCGAGTACGCTTTCCGGGCGTAATAAATCCAGGATAAACCACGGCGCCAATAAAGGGTACACCTTTGTCGACCATTTGTTTATATTGTTTCTTGGGGTGTAAGGTGAGTTTGAGATCGTCACGGAGGAATTTGCGAATTACCTCAACGTCGCGCAAAAGTTGAGCGCGTTTTTCGGCGGGCACAACAATGAAAAAATCATCAACATAGCGACCATAGTGAGGATAACCAAGGTCGAAACGTACAAAACGGTCGAGTTGATCGAGAAAAATATTGGACAATAATTGGCTAGTGAGATTACCAATCACGATGCCACGACCTTTGGGTTGGTGGAATAAACTTTTGTTTTTGGGAAGATGTCGCCAATCGGAAGCTTTGCCGCGAATTGCAATACTACGCATAGGCTCATCGAAGATAACTTCATGCCAGAGATATTTCAAAATACTATAAAATTGATTTTTGTCAGCGGGATGACAGCGAATGTCATTATTACTGTTAGGATGCTTACTGTGGTAAAATTGCTGTTCGAGCCCCCAAAGTACGCGTTCGTATAGTTTTTGGTGATTAAGACTCATGAAATAACCTTGAATATCGAGTTTAACAGCAAAAGCCGGGGAAGTGTAGTTATTGGTGGCTTGACGAATATGGCGGGCGAGACGGTTTTGACCATAGAGTGTGCCTTTACCCTTGCGACAGGAATAAGAATCAGGTATAAAACGGCGATCCCACCAACCGGCGCAAACGTTAAATAACAAATGGTGAACGACACGATCTCGAAACGGTGCGGCAACAATTTCGCGCGTGACAGGGTCACGAACAATGAAGGCGACGCCGCGGCTGGGTTTGTAGTGACGGCGAATGATGGCATCACGAAGGTCAATAATATTTTCCATATCGTTGAGCTCAAAGCGATGTTCGTCGACGGTGTGTTTCTTGCCTTTGCGGGCAGTATCGTAAGCCATCCAGAGCTCACGGAGGAGAAATTTTTCAAAACGTTGATTATTCATGAGCAGTCTTTGGCGGGGCTGGATTAACTTTAAGGGCATCGACGCGGAGTTGTTTGGTATATTCGCGTGCTGTGGTGCGTTCGATTTCGACGAGTTTTTCGAGAATATCACATAATTCACGATGATGGATGAGGCGGAGATTTTCTATGTTGGCCATAGAGTTGCGAAGATTGCGCGTGTTTAACAAAATGTTAAATAAGTTTTGTGCCTGAGTGGATTGTGGTTTTTGTTCAGTTTGCACTGTAGTCGGGAAGACGGAGTTTTGGAGCTGGCGGCGCACGATGCCAGCATTAGTTTTGGCATTGGCAAAATTAAGATAACTAATCAGAACTTCATTAGCGTCAAGAATAATTTGGCGGGCTAGTGTTTCACGAGCAAGGCTGTCGGAAATGCGGCGGCAATTATAATAAAGTAAGCGATTCATTTCGAGGATATTATTATACAGATCGGGAACGGGGGACTTGGGAACAATGATGGAAGTGATACGCTCGATATCCTGGTGAGATTTGTCGCGTAATTTAGCGATTTGTTCTGGGCTATAAACTTTGGGTAATTTATAAAAATGTAGCTCAGTAGTGCTGAGTTTGCGATCGGGAAAAATATTAATTTCGGCAAGTTGAATTTCAAGTTGTTCGAGAGCGCGAATCGAAACTACGCCATCGCCGGAGCGGGAATAATCGTCGGTGTCGTTTTTTACGCTGTAGCGGCGATGGATACGATCGGCGATGGTGAGTGTATAAAATAAGACGGAATGCCCGGCGATTTTGGAAAAGTTGTCGGTGGAATCGAAGAGCAAGAGATGATGGTCATTAGTTTGTTCAAATTCCATGGCGGTGGCTTTGATTTTGCGTTGACGTTGACGCAAAATCTGGCGTAAGGCACGCAGAGACTGTTTAATTTCGGTAGTGGCGGGTTGTTTTTGAAGTTGTTTCAGCTGATCTTCGAGTTGGTGCAAATCCAAATTTTCGTATTGCTCAATTTCCGTAGTTTTGATGGATCGGGGCCTTACCATAATCTCCTCAACTGTTTCGAAAAATGCTTTCTGAAATTATTATAGCACTTATGCTATAATAAGATAAAGGAGAAAACATGATTCAGGTGGACGATGATTTTATGGCGGAAGTGGGTCTGACGGAAATGTCGGAGGCGGAGAAACAAGCCTTTATGGAGCATGCCGAAGAAGAGTTGGAAGTGCGCGTCGGGCGGGAAATTGGCGCAAAGTTGTCGGATGCGCAACTGACAGAGTTTGAACAAATCGCAGATACCCCGGAGGCGGCGAGCTGGTTAGAACGGAATGTGCCGGATTTTCGCGAAGTAGCTCTGCGCGTGTTCCAGGCATTCAAAGATGAGCTGGTGAGCGAGAAACAAGAGATCTTAGCTTAATTATAGGGGTGAGAGTGTGGGCAACTTGTGCAGTCTGTACAAGTTCAGTTAGTTGCGGTTTTTGGCGTAGCCATTGATGAAGCTAGTGGTATCCATAGGCTTTTTGCCTTCAGGTTGCAGGCAATCAATGGCGACAAAGTTGCGATCGGCACATTTCAGCATCAGTGGCGTACTGAGTTCGGGAGCAATTGAAGGATCGCAGATGATGTCATTAGTATCGACAACGTGGGCTTCCAATATGATGCAAGTTTTGCCATAAAACTCATATTTGGGTTTGGGGAAGCCTTGATAAGCAACAATTTGACGGAAAATTTCCTCAGCTGGGTGTTCTTCGGGATGAAGATATGAGGCGGTTTTGCTGAGTTTTTTGGTATAAGTGGCGGCAGAATCGTCTTGTGGTTTCGGTTCGGGCAGCTGGTCAAAATGTTCTAGTAGCCACTCGGCACCGGCGGTAGCCAGAGCTTGATAAATGGCAGATTTGTTGAGCGGTAATCCGGGAATTGTGTCTTGGTAATAGATTGGTCCGGCATCCATTTTGGTGGTAAGTTTCATGATTGAATAACCAAAAGTGGTGTCGCCAGCCAAGATAGCACTTTCGATGGGTGAGGGGCCGCGATATTTGGGTAGCAGAGAAGGGTGGAGGTTGAGAATGCCTTCCGGCTCAAACAACTGGAGAAAATCAGGCTTGATGAGAATACCAAACGAAGCCAGAACACCATGGGCTTCGGGATGAGCTTGCTTGAGCGCGGCGGCCTCTTCGAGGTCGGACTTAGTGCGAGCGTGGAAAATAATTTCTGTCTCGGGGTGACTCTTGAGGGTACTAAGACAGGCGTCGGCGAGCGGGCCGTTGCCAAAAAAGATAATTTTAGTCATCGGGGAACAACTGACGGTTATTTTTGATTTCGGACTCGTAGTCGACGGGGACGAGGTCGCCCTGGTCATTGAGGCGCTGGAAAGCATGTTCGTCGTCGCGAATATGATCAATGAACAAAATGCCGTTTAGATGGTCAATTTCGTGGAGTAGGGTGCGCGCAAGGTAATCTTCGGCCTTGATACGGACTTCATGGCCATCTTCGAGCAGAGCTTTAACTTTGACTTTGCGCGGACGGCCAACCAGCCCATAGATTTCGGGAACGGAGAGGCAACCTTCGGGCTCGGTGACAGTTTTGCCTTCGGTTTTGATGACTTCGGGGTTAATTAGCGCGGTGAAAGAATTATTGGCCTTGTCGTTGAGGTCGTCGCGGATGATAATGATGCGTTGGTTGACACCCATTTGGGGAGCGGCCATCGCAGCGGAAAGTTCGTAAGGATGATGGGCTTCCCAATCCAGGGAAAGCTTGACCATGTCAGCAATAATCTGATGAGTCTCGTCGCTAATTTGATGCACTTTGGTGGATTTTTGACGTAAGCGCGGATCGGGAGTAGTGATGATTTTTCTCATGGTATATATTATAGCATAATTATAGTAATGATGGTGGGTCGAGTTCGATATGGAATTTAGCGAAGGGAAGGAGCGCCTTTAGGAGGGCATTTCTAGAGGTGGATTTGAGGGTGAGTTGCCAAGTGAAGCCGCGGGCGGTGCGTTCATGAAAAGCCGGTAAAGGTGGCGAAACTTGGATATTGGGGGTTTGGCTGAGAACGGTGTGAGCTTGGCGGATTTTGGCGAGAGTGGTTTTTTCGGTTTTATAGGTAATGGCGAGGCGGGCGAGATAAGTGAACGGCGGTAGTTGTCCCTGGTGGCGTTTAGTGAGCAAATAATTAGCAAATTCATGATAATTGGAGCTAAGGGCGGTCTGGATGGCGGGATGATTCGGCTGATAAGTTTGGACGATTACCTCGGCGCGATCGAGATGGCCACGACCAACGCGGCCAGCTACCTGATTGAGCAGCTCAAAAGTGCGCTCTTCGGCGGCGAAATCAGGGAGAGAAAGCCCGGCGTCAGCCTGGACGACGCCAACTGTGGCAAGATGGGGCAAATCAAGACCACGGGCGAGAGTTTGAGTGCCAAGCAGAATTTGCACAGTGCCGGTTTTGACTTCGTTGTAAAGTTTGGCGAGGTTGGTGGATTTGGTGTTATCGCCATCGAAGCGTGCTAGTTTGGCTTCGGGAAAGAGGCGTTGCAATTCGGTTTCGAGGAGTTTGGTGCCAAAACCTTTGTGAATGACGCCAGGCTGTTGGCACTGGGGACAACAAGTCGGAACTTTTTCTTCGTGGCCGCAAATATGGCAGTTCAAAGTGTAGCTATCGGCGTGTAAGGTCATAGGGAGGTAACATTCTGGGCAAAGAGCCTGCCAGCCGCAGTTTTCACAAAGCGTCAGGGGTGAAGAACCACGACGATTATGAAAAATTAAGGTTTGATGACCTGTTTGAAGATTGTTTTTGATAGCTGTCAAGAGAGCGTCGGAAAAATAACGGTTGTGAGTGAAGTTTTGGCGATCTTTGAGGTCGATAATGGTGATTTCTGGGGTGATGGCGTTGGCTTTGGCTTTTTCGGAGAGTTCAACTAGGGTATGGCAGTTTTTCGCCAGATAATAATCGATAATATTAGGGGTAGCTGTGCCCTCTATGCAAGGGATTTTTTCGGAATTGGCGATGAAACTAGCCAATCTGAGAGCTGAATAACGGGGGGCGTTTTCTTGATAATAAGTGCCTTCGTGGGCCTCGTCGATAATAATTAGCCCAAGGTCGTGAATTGGGGCGAAAAGAGCCGAACGGGGGCCGATAATGATGACTGGAGCGGTATTTTCGAGCACTTGGAGCCAGAGGCGGCGACGTTCGGTGGGGGTTTGAGCAGAATGCAGCAAAATTACGCGATTGCCGAAGGTGTGAGAGAAAATTTGCACAAGTTGACTGGTGAGGGCGATTTCTGGAACGAGTAAAATTGTGGACTTTTGCTCCCTGAGGGCATTTGCAGCCATTTTGAGGTAGATATTAGTTTTACCGCTACCAGTAACGCCTCGAAGTAGACGAGTGGTTCCTGGGGCCTGATAGAGGGCTTCTAGGGCCTTTTTCTGGGCCGGATTGAGCGGAATTTGCTCATCTTTGCTGGAGAGCTGGCTGCTTGGTTCTCCAGCAGTAATTAGCAATTCCGCTGAACCTGGCTCGGTAAGAGCTTTTTTGAGGAGGGTTTTGCCGACAAGGCCGGCAGGGATACAGAGGTTGGCGACGTTGGGTAACGGGGAAAGGTAGTATTGGGAAAGCCAGAGAATGGATTTTAAGAGGTGGCTAGGAATGGGAGTGGGATGAATAAGACGAATAATCGGTTTGGTGGGAAAATCGACTTGGGGGACTTTTTTCAGAACGATGCCGATAATGGTACGTCGACCGAGGGGAATAAGTACTAATTGCCCAGGTAATAACTTTTGGTCGGACTGATAGGTGAGAATGCCGCCATTTTCCCGAAAGACTTCTGTGGGTATTACCTCAAAAAACATACTGTCATTATAGCATATTAGAGGTGGAGCGCGGGTGCTTGTAAAAATTACAACGTGGGTATATAATGGATGGTAGAAAAGTGAGGTAAGATGTTAGATATTTTTATTACATCGCGGGTGCGGCGGAAGATAGTGGTAGTTTTTGCGAAATATCCGGATTTTAAGACCCATGTGCGGGCACTGTCGAAGTTGATTAAGGAGGATCCGGGGAACATTCAGCGTGAGTTACAGAGATTGGAGCGTGGTGGTTTTCTGCTAGTGACGCAGAAAGGGAATACGAAGATTTATCAGATGAATAAGCAATTCCCATTGCTCAAGGAACTGCAAAGCATGGTGATTAAGTCGCAACAGATGTCAAAAACTAAAAAGACTGACAAGACGATCGGGTGAGTGCGCTTTTCGAACAATTGCTGCGGGTGCGGCATCTGGAGCCGGGGTTTTTGTGTCCGAAATATGAGGAAAGTATTGATCCGTTTTTGTTACCAGAGATGAAGTTGGCGGTAGAACGGATTCGGCAGGCGGTAAAAAATGGCGAGAAAGTTTTGATTTATGGGGATTATGACGTTGACGGGGTGACGGCTAGTACGGCGATGCATGATACTCTGAAGCTAGCCGGAATTACAGAGGTAGAAATTATGTTGCCGAACCGGTTTTTGGACGGTTATGGCATGAGTAAAAAAGTTGTACAGCGGGCGCAAGAAACAGGGGTGAAACTAGTGATTACGGTGGATTGTGGTAGCCGGAATCAAGAGGTAATTGCAGAATTGGGTGCTGCGGGAATAGACGTGATTGTGACGGATCACCATGAATGTGGGGCGGATTTGCCTGAGGCGGTGGCGGTGGTGAACCCGAAAAGGCGGGATTGTGAAGGCCCTGAGGAGCTAAGAGGTCTGGCGGGAGTGGGCGTGGCCTTTAAGGTGGCACAGGCGTTGGCGCGCGCTGGGGTGATACCTGATGGCCAAGAAAAGTGGCTGTTGGATTTAGTGTTGATTGGGACGATTTGTGATAGTATGGAATTAAGAGATGAAAATCGGCGCTTGTGCTATTTTGGTTTGAAAGTGTTAGAGAAGACGCGACGGCCGGGTTTGAAGGAATTGATGCGGATGGCGGGGGTGAAACGCCTAGATAGTGAGGCGATTGGCTTCCAGATTGGGCCAAGATTGAATGCGGCGGGACGCATGGAAACGGCAGAAAAGGCGCTGGAATTGCTGATGGCGCGCTCGCGGATGGAGGCAGCAAAGTTGGCTTTGGAGCTGGAGGAATTAAATAAGACGCGTAAAAACCAGCAACAGGGGGCGCTGACGGAGATTCGGGAGCGTGGAGTGGGGGATGAGCCGGTGATTGTTGAGCGGGGCGATTGGCACGAAGGAGTGCTGGGAATTATCGCCGGGCGACTAGTGGAGGAGTATCGTCGGCCGGCGTTTGCGCTGGCTGCTAGTGAGGATGAGAAGATCCTTAAGGGTTCGGGGCGGAGTTTTGGTGATTTTAATTTGGCGGAAGCTTTGACGGTATGCGAGAGGTACATTGTTGGTGGCGGTGGGCATGCGGGAGCTTGTGGTGTTAAGGTGAAAAAGAACGAATTTGAACAGTTTCGGGAGGCGATGAATAGCTATTATCGCAGTCTAGGTTTGCAAAATCAGGAAAGATTCCTGGGGGTGAATGAGGATTTGGCGGTGGACGAATTTGCGAATTTGACGCTAGAATTGATTGAGGAATTGCGTAAATTGGAACCTTATGGAGAAGGGAATGCTGAGCCGGTGTTTTTGTTACCGGAAGTGAGGGTGGTGGAGGCGGCAAAATTAGGAGCGGATGAGCAACATTTACGCTTGGTAGTCTGGGATCGTCAGGGTAAGAGCTTGAAACTGATGCAGTTTTTTGCGCCAGCGGAAAATTTGCGACTAAGGGGTGGGGAAACTGTGAACGCTTGGATTACGTTGGCAGAAAATGAGTTTCGGGGGTTGAGGAGCGTGGAGGGGAGGATTGTGAAGTTGACAGTTGCGTAAGGTTGACGAGATGAAGTTTATGTTCTAGAATCTTGGTAAGCTCTTTGTAGAGCTTAGTTTCTGATGAAAAGTCATCAGAAACGTTTAGATTTTAGGCCGAGAGGCAGTAACTTGAAAATTTGGCTAGGAAACGAGGTGGAGGACGAAAATGCCAGCAGTGATGGCGAAGATGAAGTATGACTTTGGCGACGATGTGGTGAAGGAGGTAAGAAGATGAATAAGACAAGGGTACTAGAGGAACTGGAGGATTTGTATGCCGGCAGAGGTGGAGTGATACAGACGGCAACTGGATTTGAACTGACTGATAAGGCGACAGGGATAATTTTTGTCTTACCAAAGATGTTTCGGGCGTTTATCGATGGAAGAATTATTGACCCGGTGCGGTTTTTGACGTTGCCGTATTATGTCTGGAATGGGTTACTGGAGCGGTGCATGGAGCCACTAACGGTGGAATGCATTTGTGGCAAGGTGATCGCGATGGACAAAAATAGCAATGAGATAAGGTTTGCTCCGGCAGATTTAGGAACAGGTATTACAGGGAACAATGCCGTTTTGATAAAAGCGCATTGGGATATGGTGCAGGGTGTTGCGGATGATGGATGGGACGACTGGATAAAGCAATATTATGGCCAAAACGTGATTTGGTCATTCTGTGAAACCAACGATTATCGGAGTGCGGGCGACTGGTATTGGTTGATTCAGGCAAACCCGGGCGATGTTACCGTATTCGAATTGTACATGGTATTGGCGTATTATGTGCGGACGCTACTAGGGGTGTATAATCTGGCGGATGAGATGGCAAAAGATTTTGAACAGCATAAGGTGAAGTGTCGAGAGCAAATTATGGAATGTTTGAATAGATTGCCGGGGAGAATTCATTGGGTCACGGAGTTTGACATCACAAGAGGTCTGCAAGGTGATGCGAATTGGGAACTCTGGAATAAGAATGAGAGCGATTGGCATATTTTTGAGTCGGAAGATGCTTTTGAGATTCGAAGTCGTGGCAGTTCGCCAGGGGTGGTTGCGGTAGAGTTGGTACGGTTTGATGAGATTGGGTTGTTGAAGTGCTTGAGGCTCGAAGATGCTACGAAACGCTAACATCGAATTGTGCGTTACTAGCCAAAAAAGGTCGGGTGTCTATGCTCGGCCTTTTTTGTAGCTTGTGAGAAATAAAAATAATATCACCAGATAAACCGGTGATATTATTTTTATTTGAGCCCGAGGCGTATGCGTTCGGCTTTTTCGGCGCGACGAATCTCGCGGATGATAGCCTTGCTGCGACGTTCACGCTTGGAAATTGGTTTTGAAAAACGCATCTGCGACTTCTTGAGGGGCATAATACCACTCTGAAGAACCTTGCGGTTGAAGCGACGGATGAGGTTTTCGTTGGCCTCGTTCTGATCTTTTCTCGTTACTTTGATTGCCATATTGGTGTCATTATACCAAATCTTCTCTGAATCTGCAAGTCTTTTTCTGTGGTATAATAAAAATATGATTATTTTGATGGGTTTGGCGGGGTCAGGAAAAAGTACGCAAGGGAATCGGCTGGCGGAGGCTCTGAATGGGGTGTGGCTGTCGGCTGGTCAGGTATTGCGTGATACTCCAGATGAAAAAGTGCACGAAATCCAGCAGAGAGGCGAGTTGGTGCCGGATACGATTACGATCCCGCTGATGGCGGAAGCAATTCAGAAGGTGCAGGCTGAAGGAAAAATGGCGATTTTGGATGGCTATCCGCGGACGGTTGAGCAAGCTGAGTGGGTGGCAGATAATATTGCCGACCAGATTGCGCTTGTAATTAAGATTGAGGTGCCAAAGGCGGAACTTCTGAAACGTATGGAATTACGGGGGCGGGCAGATGACTTAGATCGAGCTTCGATTGAGGAGCGTTGGCGAATTATTGAACAAAATATTTATGCAGTTTGCGGGATTTTGGCGAAAAAAGGAGTGAAAATTTGTGAGGTTGATGGCGATGCGGACCAGGACGAGGTGGCGGTGCGGATTCGACAGGTAATTTTGGATTTGGCGACAGATGTAGACCAGGGAACTGTGGAAAACTTAGCAAAAATGTCAAAATAATAGAGGTGAAAAATGAATAAAAAATTTGTACAACCTGTGGATAACTCGAAGGAGCTGGAGCACAAAATCAAAGCGATGCGCGCCGGTGGGCAGATTTTGGGGGGAGTTTTGAGGGATTTGAAGGCGTATGTGCAGCCGGGGATGACCGGTAAAGAGGTGGATGCCTGGGTGCGCACAGAGATTGAGAAGCGGGGGGCGAAGGTGGCTTATGACTTTCTTGAGGAGAAGTTCCCGGGGGCGATTTGTATTTCGGTGAATGATGCGTTGGTACATGGCGCGCCGAATGACGAGGCGTTTGAAGAGGGTGATAAGGTGAGCTTCGACCTGGACGTGCTATATGATGGCTACTACACCGACGCGGCCTTTACGATGTTGGTGGGAGATGCTGGCTCGCCAGCGGTGAAACAAATGATTCAGACGACGGAGCGCGCGCTGTGGGCGGGGATTGACCAGGTGCGAGCAGGAGCGAAAATTGGCGATATTAGCTATGCGGTGGAGAAAGTGTTGCGTAAGGGGAAGCTGGGGGTGATTGAGAATTACGTCGGACATGGAATTGGTAAGACAATGCACGAGGATCCGATGGTGCCGAATTATGGGGTAAGAGGGCATGGCTATACTCTGAAAGTGGGGGATACGATTTGTATTGAACCGATGTCATGCTTGGGCAAGCCTGCGAATTATGTGGATGCCGAGAGTGGCTGGACGGTACGGATGCGTGACGGTTCGATTGGTTGCCATTGTGAGCATACAGTGTTGGTGACTGAGGATGGATGTGAGGTGTTGACGCAGGTGGATTAGGCGTGGTATAATGCGCTTATGGATGAAATTTCACGCTATGCAGTAGGGCTTGATGTTGGTACGGCCAATGTGCGGGCAGTGGTTGCGAGTGTGTCTAACGGGGGGAGTTTGAACGTGATTGGCTATGCTGAGGCGCCGAATTCGGGTATGCGTCGGGGCGTGGTGGCGAATTTGTCCGGGCCGGCACAAGCGATTGATCGGATGTTGGGCGAAGTCGAGCGGATGAGTGGCTATGAGGTGAATACAGCGACAGTTTCGATTAACGGTGCACAGATTGTTTCGACACGGACTGAAGGTATGATTGCAGTTGGTGCTTTGGAACATGAGATTAATGAGCAGGATATTGCGCGGGTGGAAGATGTGGCTTTGCAGGGGCGGATTCCAGCGAACCAAGAAGTTTTGAAGATTGTACCGTTGCAGTTTGTGCTGGATGGACAGGGCGGGATTAAAGATCCGCTAGGTATGACTGGCTCGAGGCTAGAGATGAAGGCGAATGTCGTGTCGGCGATGGTGCCGAATTATGAGAATTTGAAGCGGGCGACTGAGGGGGCGAATGTGACGCCAGAGCAGGTGGTGCCGAGCGTAGCAGCAGCGGCGCGGGCGGTACTGACGGAACGGCAGCGTGAAAACGGCGTGGCGGTGGTGGATATTGGTGCAGCGACGACTGGCGTGGCGATTTATGAAGAGAACGATTTGCAATATATTGGAGTGATCCCGGTAGGATCGAATAATATCACCAATGATTTGGCGGTGATGTTGGCGGTTGATACGGAGGTAGCGGAGGAGATTAAGCGGCGGTTCGCGAGCGGGAGTTTTGGGGCGGTGGATAATCCGGTGGTGATTCGCTGGCGGGGTAAAGAGTTGCACTTTGAACGGAGCCAGATCGATGAGGTGGTGCAGGCAAGATTAGATGAGATTTTGGATTTAGTAAGGAAAGAGATTCGTAAGGCACGTTACGAGCAGCGATTGCCAGAGGGGATTGTTTTGACTGGTGGTGGTTCGAGGATGCGCGATATTGATAAGTATGTGCGCGAGGTTTTGGAAATGTCGGTAAAAATTGGTGCGCCGACTGGTCTGAACGGTGTGGCGGATGCGGTGCAAAAGCCAGAATTTGCGACGGCGGTGGGTTTGATGCTACTTTCGGCAGAGGGGAATGTGCGTACACAGGGGAAGAAATTAGGGAAAAAGTCCAAAAAAGAGAAAAAACCAGGAGTTTTGAAAAGAATTTTCAGCAAGTTTTAGAGATGTATGTTATACTGAAAGAAGATAAGAGAGGATAAGCGAGGTACACAATCTATGCCCGAAATTAAGCCAACAGAGGTAGAGAGTTCAGCAAGCATTAAGGTCGTCGGTGTCGGCGGTGCTGGTAATTCAGCGATTGATCGAATGAAGGAAGTCGGTCTCTCGGGCGTGGAATTTGTGGCGGTGAATACGGATGCGCAGGCTTTGCATCATTCGAATGCCGAGACCAAGGTGCATATCGGGCGCGGTTTAGGTGCGGGTGGCGATCCAGATAAGGGCCGTGATGCCGCTGAGGAAGGGCGCGAGGCGATTGGTAAGGCGCTTGAAGGTGCTGATATGGTATTTATTACTCTGGGTGCTGGTGGCGGTACTGGCTCTGGGGCGAGCCCGATCGTGGCTGAGGAAGCAAAGAATCGTGACATTCTGACGGTGGGTGTGGCGACGAAGCCGTTCACTTTCGAAGGCGCGAAACGGCGTGAGAATGCAGAGAAAGCAATTGAAGAATTGTCACGGAATGTGGATGCTTTGATTACGATTCCAAATGATCGGTTGTTGCAGACAATTGACCCGCGAACACCATTGCTTGAGACTTTTAAGATCGCTGATGATGTTTTGCGCCAGGGTGTGCAGGGGATTTCAGAGTTGATTACTGAGCATGCTTTGATCAACCTTGACTTTGCTGATGTGAAAGCAGTGATGAAGAATGCTGGTTCGGCTTTGATGGGGATTGGTCGAGCAAGTGGCGACAATCGCGCAGCTTTGGCGGCGCAGCAAGCTATCGAATCACCATTGATTGAAGTGAAGATTGACGGTGCGCGTGGCGTGCTCTTTAGTGTGGCGGGTGGTTATGATATGGCCATGAGTGAAATTCAAGAAGCAGCTGAGATTATTACAGGTGCGGTGGCGCCGGATGCGAATATTATCTTTGGTGCGAGTATTCGTCCAGAGCTTGAGGATGAAATTGTAGTTACGGTGGTGGCGACGGGATTTGATTCAGAATATTATCGCAAGCTAGATGCTGAGCGAGCTTTGGAGGAGCGTGCGGAAACTTTGACAGTCGGTGATGTGACTGGTGCGCGTAGTATGCAAGATACTGGGTCGATGTATGGGGGTGGATATGGCGGATATAGTGGGGGGTACGGTGGTGCTGTGAGCGAGCCGGTGGCACATAATAATGCGGGCAGTGTTAATGAGGTGGCCCCGGTTGCACAAGAGCAGGCCGCAGATTTTACAGCACAAAATCGCACTAATATGTGGGACAGCATCCGTACCGAGAATGAGGATGATTTGGATGTGCCGCCAAGTTTGCGCGATCGATTGAAAAATCGGGGTAAGGAATAGGAAAAAGTATGACTACGGCTCCGAGAATTGGTGATAGTAAAGTCCTCGAGAGTCGGGAGACTGACGATGGTACGACGATTCGACGTCGGCGAGTGAGTCCGGATGGGCGTAGGTTTACGACTTACGAGCGGATTGAGTTGCCGCAGCTATATGTGAAAAAGCGTAGTGGGGGGCGTGAAGTGTTCGATCGAGATAAATTGACGACGTCCGTGAAGCGTAGTGTGGGGAAGTTCTTGGGCTCGGAACTAGAAGTTGAAGAAGTTGTGAATGCAGTTGAAGGCCTGTTGCGCGAAAAAGGGGAGGATGAGGTGACTTCGCAAGAGGTGGGGAATGCGGTGTTGGATGTTTTGGTAGAAAGAAACGCGGTGGCGTATGTGAGATTTGCTAGCGTCTTTCTAGATTTTAAGACTCTGGGGGATTTTGAAAGGATCCTGAGAGAAAGGAGAAATGAAAAATGAGGGTGGTATGTGTCTGGCGACGGGCGAGTGATTATGGTCGGATGATGGAAGAATGGCTGACAGAATTTGAACGGCGTACGGGTGCGGAAGTTGAGAGTTTAGACCCAGATACAAAGGATGGTGAGGGTTTTTGTCGGGCTTATGATGTGGTGGAATATCCGACGATTTTGGCGTTAGGGAATGATGGCCAGGCGCTCGCGGAGTGGCGAGGTACGGCTTTGCCGACTTTTGACGATGTGAGTTATTGGCTGTAAAGGCGATAGCAATCATTACTACTATATATAACTAGTCTGCCAGGCAGCGGAGGGGGATACCGTACCAACGATAACCAACACCTGACGGATATACATCTTTGTTACTAAAGTTAATGTGATGTACGGCGGCTAGAATATCGCTAGTAGGAGTTGCAGTAGTGGACGGCCAACTGAAACCATTTATGCCTGCAGTTGCCAAATATCCAGCGTGAATAAGGATTCTTCCGCTGCGCACAAAGTGTCTATTGAATAAGTTGATTTCAAGATAACAGATGAGGCGATTAATCGAACTATTAAATAGTTTAATAATTTAAGTGCGCAGCGGATTTGTCAACATTGGTAATGGACGTCTTAGTGGGTCTAATTATTATGGATTCTATTGGTCGTCTTCTGCAAGCTCAACCACTTCCAATGCATTTGATCTTACTTTTTCTTTAGAAACCGTCAACCCAACTTCTAATAACAACGTCCGTCTCACCGGTTTCTCCCTCCGCTGCCTGGCAGACTAGTTATATATAGTGAGAAGGCTGACTAATTTTATAAAAATATGTTATAATGGCACTAGAGACGTTGGAGCGGCAATCAACCGCGATGTCAGCGAAAGAACAGACCTTGGTCTTAGTAGAATTGCTCGTGAATCTGCGTGAAGGATGAATTGAGAGTTTCTCTGGAATGGAGAAGAAGTTAGATGGTACCGCCCTCTGGGTTCTAACGGTTAAGCATAAAATAATATGCAAAATCGTAGAAACAGGGGGATTTTTAGTTAAAGAAAGGAGATTATGAAATACAAAGCAGGGAGCCGGCGACGCGCAGCGGAGTATGAACCAGCGCTGGTAGAGTGGTGGAAAAAGAATAAAACCTTCGAGAAATCGGTTGAAGAGCGTCCGATTGATGATTCTTATGTGTTTTACGATGGCCCTCCGTTTATTACGGGGATGCCGCACCATGGCACCCTGTTGTCTTCGATTGTAAAAGATGCGGTGCCGCGGTTTTGGACGATGCGCGGGAAGCGTGTGGAGCGGCGTTGGGGCTGGGACTGTCACGGTTTGCCGGCGGAGAATTTTGTGGAGAAACAGCTAGGTATCACTGATCGGCGCGAAATTGGCACCAAATGGAGCCTTGAGGACTATATTTTGAAGGCGCGCGAATCGATGGTGGCGAATTCGGAAACGTGGGGGGGGACGATTGACCGGATTGGTCGCTGGGTGGATTTCAAGGGGGCGTATCGGACGATGGACAAGAACTTCATGGAGAGCGTGTGGTGGGCGTTCAAGACTCTTTATGAGGCAGGGAAGATTTATGAAGGGCGTAAAGTTTTGATGTACGATACGAAGTTTGCGACGCCAGTATCGAAGTCAGAAGTAACGATGGATAATGACGCGTATCAGACGGTAACGGATCCGAGTGCGTACGTGCGGTTTCGATTGAAAGACGAAAATGTGAGTTTGTTGGCTTGGACGACAACACCATGGACTTTGCCAGCAAATTTGGCGCTAGCAGTGAATCCAGAGATGGAGTATATCGCGGCGCGAGTGACGGGAATGTACGAAGTTTTGGTATTGGCAAAAAGTCGAGCAGCAAAGGTTTTAGAGGGGAGAGATTGGGAAGAACTGAAGTGTTTCAAGGGCCAGGAGCTGATCGGCTTGACATATGAGCCTATTTGTGATACAATTGAGGCAGATTCCAAGTTGAAAGATACGTGGACTGTTCTTGGTGGGGACTTCGTTTCCGATAGTGATGGTACGGGAATTGTACATATCGCGCCGGCGTATGGTGAAGACGACTACAAGTTGGCTCAAGAATATGAAGTTGATTTTGTGGACGTGCTGGATGAGTATGGGTATTATATTGAACCGGTGAAAAACTGGCTGTATGAGATTGGTGTGCGCGATACGAGTGAGGAGGGGATTGAAATTTGGGCGGGGAATAAGTTTATCGCAAAGTGCTTGGAAGAGAAGGGGGTGGTCTGGAAAATTGAGTATATTAAGCATGAGTATCCTTTCAACCCGCGGTCGAAGCAGCGAATTATGTATCGGGCGTTTCCGAGCTGGTTCTTTGATGTGCAGGGCCAGAAAGATTTGATGATTGCGAAAAATGGGGGGGTGAATTGGTTCCCGGAGTACTTGAAGCATGGAAGATTTGAGAAGAATATTGAGCAGGCGCCGGATTGGAATTTGAGCCGCGACCGGTTTTGGGCGACGGCGATGCCAGTCTGGAAGGGGGACAAAGGCACGGTGAAGGTGGTGGGGAGCTATGAGGAATTGTATGAACTTTCTGGGGTACGCTTAGAGGATTATCATCGTCCATGGGTGGATGAGATTGAGTTTGACCTGCCAGTAAAAAAGGAAGGAAGATTAACTGAAATCAAGATTAGTAAAAGTTCAAAGGTGCTATTCGTATGCTTTGCAAATGTAAGTCGTTCTCAGTTCGGAAAAGCGTTATATAATCGAGAGATTGGGGAAAAAATGGCTGATAGTGCAGGGACGGATGTTGATAACCAGCCGGGGGCAACAATTGCATTGCGTAATGCAGAATGGGCGAAGAAATTAGGAATTGATACTTACCGGTCCAAGGCACAAGATTTATTGCTTGACAAATATGGAATTGATATCTCTGATGAGCCACGAATGCAGGTGACGCCAGAGATGCTAAAAGATTACGATTTAGTAGTGAATATTGCTGAAAAGTCGCAGACGCCAGATTGGCTGCGTGGTGAGAATGTAGTTTGGTGGGATATTAATGATCCTGGGAAGATTGTGGGTGACGATGCAAAGTTGAGGATGGCGCGTAAGGCGTTGGAAGAGATTGAAAGGCGAGTACGGGATCTTGTGGCTGGGAAAGTAATTGACGACGGAATTGATGATCCTGCAGAAATGGAACACTTCAAGCGGATTGATAAAGTATTAGATTGTTGGTTTGAGTCTGGCTCGATGCCGTTTGCACAGTTGCATTATCCGTTTGAGAATAAGGAAAAGTTTGAGCGGAATTATCCGGCGGATTTCATTGTGGAATATGTGGGGCAGGTGCGAGCGTGGTTTTATTATGTGCACTGTGTGAACACGGCGTTGGCGGAAGTGGGGGCGTTTGGGGAGCGCGTGAAAGCGAGTGGAGATTATAAGGCGTTTAAGAATGTGATTACGACTGGGACGTTGGCGGGGAATGACGGGCGGAAGATGTCGAAGTCGTTGGGGAATTATACCGATCCGAATGTGCTGATGGATAAGTTTTCGGCGGATGCGCTGAGGTTTTTGTTGCTATCGAGTCCGGTGCTTTCGGGGGAGGACTTTGCGCTGACTGATAAGGATGTGAGCGATGTAAACCGGAAACTGGCGATGATTTGGAATGTGTATGACTTCTTTACGACGTATGCGGAAGTGGACCAATGGGAGAGTCCCGCAGATGGTCATTGGCAGGGTGAGCTGAAGAACCCGCTAGACAAGTGGATTATTGCTAGGTTGCACGAATTGAAACGTGATGTAACTGAGGGGATGGAAGAGTACAATATCCCGAAAGCGCTTTCGGGGGTGTTGCCGTTTGTGGATGATCTGAGCAACTGGTTTGTGCGTAGGAGTCGTCGACGTTTCTGGAAGAGTGAAGACGATGCGGATAAAGCAGAAGCGTATTGGACTTTGTGGAAAGTGCTGAGCAAATTGGCGCAAGTTTTGGCGCCGTTCACGCCGTTTTTGGCGGAGGAACTGTGGCAGAAAGTTGTGGCGGGAGACGATCCGGAGAATAGCGTACATTTGACGCGCTGGACTGAGGCAGGCGAAATTGACCAAGAGATTTTGGACCAGATGCAACAAGTGCGCGATGTGATTAACGAGGGGTTGATGTTGCGGATGCGTAAGAGTGAAGATGAAGAACAGGTAAAAGTACGGCAGCCGCTAGCGAAACTGGTTTACGCTGGTGAAGAACTGCCCGAGTGGGGGATTGAGATTGTGAAGGATGAGGTGAACGTGAAGGCGGTCGAGCATGGTGACGAGACTTGGCTTGATAAAGAGATTACTGAGGAGCTGGCAAGGGAAGGTTTTGCGCGCGAGCTAGTGCGGGCGGTGCAGAGCGTACGAAAGAAGGCTGGGCTAAACGTGGACGATCGGATTAAGTTGAGCGTGAGCTGCGAAGTGCCAGAAGAATGGCGTGAGGTGGTGATGAATGAAGTATTGGCGGAGGAGCTGACGCGCGACCAGAACTATGCTTATGATGAAGTCGCGAAGGTGAGTGGGGAGAATGTGACGATTAGCCTGGAAAAGATTTAATATATACTATATATAACTAGTCTGCCAGGCAGCGGAGGGAGTGACCAGTCCAACGGACATTGCTATAAGTTGAATCAACATCGGAAGCATTAAAGTATGGGTAAAATGCACTAGCATCAGTAGATGTGATATAATCACCTGCCATGTTTGACCATAAGTATCCATACTGGCCAGGATATCTTAAGCTTCCATAGCTTACGCTTACATACCCGCTGCGCACAAAGTAAACGAAAGCTTTAGCTATATATTGTAGAATGTGCCTAAAATAACATGCTAGTGCTTGCTAATTACTTTCATTTTTTGTTACTCTGGGTTTGCGGGCACTAAAACCGCTGGACATCAACAATTTGTCGGAGGTGGAGTGGGAAGGAGATAAGCGAATGTTGCGACGACTTCTGAAGAGAATACCTCGCTTATTCGTACGCATTAGTGTGCGAATAAAAATTGTCTTAGTCCGTAAGGGCTAAGACAAAACGCAAACTTTAATCCTATCCTAGCAAAGTTTTAGTGAAATGTCTATGTTTTTGTGTCCGCAAAAAGGTTGGAAAAATTAACTTGTCGGCAAGGCGATATTTTTTGGTAACACTGCAGTTTACTGGAAGGCAGGTTTTTAACGATATTATAGAGGTGCAAGTAGGGAATATTGACGAAAAGGCAAGAAAAAAGCATAAAAAGTATTGACAATTTTGAGGATGTGTGCTAATATGGAAAGTAGTTAGATAATAAACAAACACATCTAACAAACAAAAATAAAAATCGCGATGGCTAGGGTGTAAGTCGCAAATCAAATTAACACAAAAGGAAAAGCCATGAATAAAAATATCAACATAAACACAGGAGCAACCAATGTAAAGCGAGAGAACATTATTAACTTTGATACGATTGATACGGAGGATCGAACGGACGACTTTAATACTTGGAACGCGATGCAGTTTTTAGAGGAAACTGATGCGGAAGAAGGTGCGCGCCCGTCACCGAAGAAAATCGACAAAGAAACAGCGGAAATGATTAGGTCGAGCCGGGTGGGGCGCCGAATCATTAACCTTTTGAAAGTAGCTTAATGGAGAACAATTTATAAGATAGACGAAGTATAGTATCAAAAAACCGAACGTTCTGTTCGGTTTTTTGATGTCCTCAAATTCAATAGTTAGGCCAGTGAAGCTTCGCTAGGAATGGGACTTGGATTTTGATGGTGGTTGTGGTAAACTAGAAAAAAGAGAGGTAGGAAATGGGGATAAATGCTTTGAGGCAGGTACCGGGTGTGCCGAATGTGTATTTCGATGAAGCAGCTTTTTTGCAGTTGATGGGGGTGGAAGCGGAAGAGGATGTTTCGGAAGAACTGAATACCGATGTTATTAAGGGTGACGGTACGGTAGTAAAGGCTGGCGCGGCGCGAGTGATTGAGCTCCCCACTCAAAGTGTGAGAGAGACAGCGGAGGAGACTGAGGAGCACGGTAGTGATGAGGCTGAGATTAAAGCTGCTGAGATTGTAGAACAACCTCAGCCCGTTGATGCGGAGCAGCCAAAGTTGATCGAGGTGGAGCAGGTGGAAGCTGCCGGTGTTGCGCAACCGAAGCCGGTTGAAGGTGAGCAACCTAAACCGGCCGCAGCTGCGGAGTCGTCGGTGGAGGAGCCGACGACGGAAGCGTTAGAGGGTGCGAAGAAGGAGAAGACTTATTCGAAAATAGGTAAACTGGCGGCGAAGTTGACGAATTTTGGTGGTAGGAAAGTGGCTCGGGAGCAGGTTGAGCGTACGAAAGCGCTGTTGAATAGTGATCGTGCTGGGCAGGATGTGACGACTGGTAGGTCGGCGGATGTGGCGTTTGCGCGTAGTACGCAGTTGAAGAATCAAGAGGGGCGCGAGGTGCACACGTCGGAGACGGATGCGCAGCTGTTTGTGGATAATTGGCTTAATGCACAAAACTTGAAGATTAAAGAGAATACTGAGTTGATGGAAGACGCTGCGGCAAGGTATAAGAGTTTTATGGAGCAGGCTTATAATGAGACGGAAGCGCACGAGCTACAACAAGAACTTTTGAATCAGGCGAAGGAATGGAAACAGCGTGAGCAGTATTATAGTGGTGAGGTTCAGAAACTACAAGAAGAGATGAAGCGCCCGGAGGGTAAGTATTCTGCGGTTGAATATGCGGATGGTTTAGCTGCGACTGCTTTGAAAACAACTGCCTTGCCTTTATATATTCAAGAGCTGAAGAAGTGGGATGATGAAAATGAAGGCGAGAGTTTGTCAGGGGCTTTTGAGCAAAAATCAAATATAGCGAAGTTGAATGAGCTGGGTAACTTCTTGAGTAATGGGTATGAGTATGCTCATCGTTTGAACGATAAAATATTAATGGAATATTATAAAACCAAATTGGATTGCGTGCGCCAATTGCAATTCCGACAATCAGCAGAAGCTTTGCGGGAATTGTTTGGTGAGGATGAAGTTCCACAAGAGACTGCCAAGCAGAATAATATTTCAGTGGCTGGAGAAACAGTTTAGTTTTTATAAGGAGTTGACAGCTGAAAACGCTTGTGGTAAGCTGTAGAAAAGTCATGTAGAAAGGTATGTTCATGCCAGAAACAAATTTAAAACAAATCATTGATGAATACTTAGATCGGCTGATGGCGGAGAAGGGCGCTGGGGCGCTCGATGTGGCTGAGCAGGAGAAAATGCGGGCAGAACTGGAGCAAAAACTGGAAGAGAAGATTGGGCGAGCGATGATTGATGCTTTGCCGGACGCGAAATTGATTGAACTTGAACAGCTGCTGGACATGGGGGCGGCGGATGAAGTTTTGGAAAAGTTTTTTACGGAAGCGCAAGTAGATTATGCTGAGGCGACAAAAGCGGCGACAGAGGAGTTTACTCGTGAAGAGCTCGGCGGAGCAGAAAGGAGCGTAGCGTAATGCCGGGAGAAAGATTGGGTGGTTTCAACAATGGCTCTAGCTCGTATGACGCAGAGGGCGATATTGCGCGGGCGGCGGGTGCGCCGCGCGAGCGGCAGGAAGTAGTGCCAAAGACAGAAGAAATTGTTGAGCAGTCAAAGACTGATGCGCAGGCAGAGGATGACGCGCAGCCAAAAGGTAAGGCGGCGTTGGAGTTGCCGACGATGTCGGCTGAGGAAGTACGGGAGCAAGAGCGAGCAGAAGTTGAGCGTGATCATGAAGAGTTAGAGAAGGCTTTTGCGGGATTGGATCTGAAGATAGAGAAGACCCCTGAGGCTTATGCGAAGTTTTTGCAGTCGATGAAGGATCCGTCTGGAGAGCATCGGGTGTATTCGGATGAGCAAATTGAGGATCTGGTTTTCTTGTACGGAGAATCTTTGAGCCCGGCGGCGGGAGGCGATTTGGATCCGGTGCAGCCGTTTACCGCGGTATACGAATATGAAGGTGATAGTTCGGATGCGACCGGCGTGGTGAAAGACATGCTAGAAAATGGTTCGGTTGACGCTTTGGCGCAACTACTGGGTGATAATAGCTTGCGAGGCAGGGTAGAGAGTGCGGTTGAACAAGCGGAGAGCGCAGAAGAGTACAATCTGGGTGAAACTGTGAAGGAAAATATTTTCCAAAAGTTGTGGCGTTCGCCAGTAGGGAAAAAAGTGATTGCGGGGGTGACGGCGGTAGCAGTGCTAGCAAGTAGCTCGGTTGTTGGAAGGGTGTTTGGTGCAAGAAACAATGCTCCAGAAGCGAAAGCAGCGACCGAGGCAGATGCTGGCGCGATTTCGAGTTTTGGGTATAAATTAGCTGAGGCAGTGCCGGAAGTTGAGATACCGACTCCGGAAGCGCAGGAAGAAAAGTCGATTTTGGACGATGAACATTTGTTTGATGGCGAATTTAATTTGTCTAAATATAATTTAGATACGATGGGCGCGGCGGTCTTGGATCGTTTTGTGAGTGAAGACGGCAAGGAAGTGACGCCAATTGGTAGAATTGCAAACTACTCAGGTTATTTGCAAGAGGGCAAGTCAAGCCGTTATGCCTTTGACGGAACAAAGGATTTTGTATATGAGGCATTAGCTCAAGGTGACGTAAAATCTGTAAAAGAGGCTATAGTTGAAGAATACGCTTCTAACCCGCAAGCCTTAGCATCTTATATTGCTGATATGCCGGGATTGATGGAAAGAATTGGAATTAGCGAAAATATTTTGCAGATGGAAGATGTTGGCGCTCAAGCACGAGCATTGATGGGACTAATGTCGGCTGATAATGAGGGTGATGAAAGTATTAAATCTGGTGCGGAATGGCAAAGAGAGCTGGTCGGTGCGATGTATGCTTCGATTATGCATCCGAATACGACTTTGGAGGCCGTAGTAGCAAATGGCAACGTGAATACTTTCTTTATAGCGCCGGTTAATAGTTTGGATGATAATGTGGCGGATTATTTGCCGTATACGAATAGTACGACACGCAATGGTGTAAATCAGATACGGATAACAATTCATTATGGTGATGAGGAAGGTGATGGACAAGTTGGTGGCGCTGCCGGTGGTAGTGGCTCGGGGAATTTGAACACGTATTGTGGTTTCCAGCCGGATTATATGGCGCGCAAGATGGTTATAGTGATTGACGGTGTTGAGAAAGAAATTGAGATCCCGTCTAGTGAAACTCCGGATATCCCTACTCCTGATTATAATGAGCCAGAACCACCAGCACCACCTGAACCAGGTGAGACTCCGGACGAGGCAATTAAACGTAAGAATGCGGAAAACTTACAGACGGGTATGAATAAGGGGTTAGAAGATCAAAAGATTAATAATACGGCAGAGCAGACCCCAGTGATTAACCAGGAGGAAGCTACTCAAGAATCAGTTCCTGCGGATACAACTGGTGATCAGACGCCAGTCGCTGCAGTAACTGAAAAGCCAAACATTCCAGCACCTGCGGAGACTACGCCTCAGCCGCCAGCAGAGCCGACTCCGGCTCCAGCGGAGCCAGCGCCTGCAGAGCCAAATCCGACACCAGCACCAGAACCGGAACCTCAGCAGGAATATACGCAGCAAGATTATGAAGATGCGCTTTAATAAAAGATAAAAGGAGATAAGGAATGAAAACAAAGATAAAAAGAAAAAGTCTATGGTTGACTGCTATTGCTGTGATGTTGGTGTCGCCGCTAACATTAGGAGCAATGTCGGTTAGCGCGTGGGGACCGGAGCGCCCGACTTACACTATGGCTAAACCGGCAGAGCGTGCGGTTTTTAACTCAATTACGGATAATGCTGCTATTGGCGATGAACGTGATTTCGTACGCATAGCAGAAGTTAATTCTGGTGAAGCTTTTACGAGTGAACTCGAGCTAAAACCTGGGAAAGAATATATTGTGATGATTTATTTTCACAATGACGCTTCGGCGACTTTTAACGATGAAGCACATGGTCGGGTCGGCTTCGCTGAACATGTAAGGGTGATGTCGAATTTTCCATCAAAGTTAGAAAAACGTGAGCGGGGAAAGGTTGATGGAATGATTGTGGCTAGTAACACTGACCCAAAAGAAGTTTGGGATGAGGCTTATATTACAGCAAGTGAAGCTATGACTTTGCACTATATTGAAGGTACGGCAACCATAAATAACCAGAAGGCTGCGAATGGTAGTTTACTGAGTGATAAATTGTTTACATCGGAAGGTGTGTATATTGGTACAAATAAGTTGAATGGACTTATTCCTGGCTGTGATGAGTATGCGGGAGAAGTGTTTTATCGGATTCGAACGGAAGCCGTGGAACAACCAGATGAACCAGAGCCCGAACCCGAACCAGAACCGGAACCAACTCCAGATGAGCCGACCCCGGAGCCGACGCCGGACGAACCAACCCCGGAAACTCCACAGGAATTGCCAGAAACTGGTCCTGCGGAAGTAGCGTTGGCGGCAGTGATTGTGATTGCGGTGATTGCGGGGTTTGTGTATTGGCGGAAGACTAGTCATGCAGTCAAGAAAGTAACACGTAGCGCAAAAGGACGTGGCGGTAGGCGCAAATAGCATACTTGATTAGCTAAAACAACTCCCTCAGTTTGTGACTGGGGGAGTTGTGCGCAGCGGGTATATAAATATCAGCAATGGTCGTCTAATATATTCAAGTCTATACGGCTTCGATTGGTCATCATCAGCTTCGACCTATACTTCATCAAGCAATGCAAAATCGTCAAACTTGGGTTTTAACGATACGGATGTCTACCCATCAAATGGCCCGAACAATCGTTGGACTGCTTACCCCCTCCGCTGCCTGGCAGACTAGTTATATATAGTGAGAACAGTACAAGTGGCTATAATAAGCTCAGCAGTTTTACTTAGCTTAAGGCAGCGGAGGGGGTTACCATACCAGCGCTGATCGCTACCAGACGGGCTAACGCTACTAGCAGTTAAGTAAAGAATTTGCGCATAAGCTAAATATATATCAGTATAACTAGTGGCTGACCTTGACCAGTAATAGCTGCCTTGCCCTACTGATGTTAAGCGCCCGCCTTTGTTACTAACAATCCCGCTGCGCACAAAGTATAATGGAGCTTTAGCTATATTGTAACTATGCTGTCTTACTATATATAACTAGTCTGCCAGGCAGCGGAGGGGGAAACTGAGCCAGCGATTGTTTTTATAGCCTGTGCGTATACCAGATTCTTCAAAAGCAAAATGGGAGGCCATAGCTATAGTTGAGCTAGTATAGCTGTCGGCGTAGGATGTCCAACCGTAGCCATAGGCCCCGGCATCTCTAAAAAGTGCATTGCTCATGCTGATCCACCCGCTGCGCACAAGAGCTTTATGTTATACTGGTTTTAATGAGGCATATAGCAAAACGTATTCGTTGGGGTTTAGTGGGGGTAGTGTTTTTGCAGACCATAATATATGTACTTGCGGGATGCTCGAAGGTTTACTTGCACATGGACGAAGCCTATTCGTTGGCGTTGGTGCAATATGATAAAATTGAGATTCAAGAGAACCCGGACTTTTATAATACTTGGCATAATGCGGAGTATTTTCAGGATTATCTGGCGGTGCAGGAGGATGAGCGGGACAACTTGGCACCAGTTTATGAAAATCAGAAGAACGACGTGCATCCGCCGCTATATTATTTATTGCTAAGATTGGTTTTGAATTTGGTGCCGGGGGGTTATTCAAAATGGCCGGGGATAATTCTGAACATCATTATTGCAGTACCGATAACGATCTTAATGTTCATGATTGTGCGCCGACTTTTGCAAAATAAGCAGTATGCGGACGAGAAGGCGCTAGGCTTAGCGCTGGTGGCGGCGTTGACGATTGCAACGATCAGCGGGGTGATGTATATCCGGATGTATTTGTTATTAACTTTGTGGGTACTTTTGACAGCCTGGTTGCATTTGCAATTAGTCGAAGGGAAGAATTGGCAAAAGTATTGTATGTTGATTGGTTTGACGGCATTTTTGGGAGTTTTGACGCAGTATTATTATTTATTTTTCTTGGTGGGGGCGATGCTAGTGACTGGTATATATTATATACGGCAGAAGGAGTGGCGGGAGCTGGCGTGGTATCTAGGAAGTTTGGCGGTGGCGGGTATAATGTCGCTGCTGGTTTGGCCGTGGTCAGCTCAGCACATGTTCTTTAGCTATCGTGGACAAGGAGTTTTGCAGAGTTTTTTGGATGTTCCAAAATTGCTGAGTAACTTCTGGCAGTATATTTTGTTGGTAGATTATTATGTGTATCATCGAACATTATTGATATTGATTTTGCTAGCAGTGGGGTTTTGGTTGTATGCTGGCGGGAAGCAGAGAGCCCAGTTGTCGCAGAAATGGCAAGTGCTGATTTGGCCGACAGTGATTTACTTTGCAGTCGTAGCGGCGGTGTCGCCATTTATTGAGTTGCGATATGTTTTGCCGGTGTGTGGTTTGATACTAATTTTGAGCTTGATGGCGGTGGCAGAAGTTTTGGGGAAAGTTTTGCGTGAACGGGCGAAAAATCTTGCGATGATAATTATTGTGGGAGTGTTGTTACTGGCAGCGCCAGTGCAGATTGCTTGTGGGGCAATGCGGGTGGAGCTGCTCTACCGCGATCGGGCGCAGATAATGGAGTTTGCAAAAACTCATGTTGAGGTGCCAGCAGTATATTTTATCACAACAGAGAATAATCGATTCTTGGATAATATTTTACCATTTGCGACTTTTGCGGAGTCGTATTTGGCGCTTGATATGCCGGATGATGTGGCGAAGGTGCGGGCGATTGTGGACGGGAGAGACTTGAGCCAAGGATTAGTGGTATTTATTAGTGATCAGCATGATCAAGAACAAAGGTTGGAAACCGTGAAGGCGGCGACGGGGCTGTCGCGGGTGGAGTTTATTCAAGTTTTGAACACTTGTAGTGCGTACTATTTGGAATAAAACGAAAGTTTTTGCGCGTGGGGGCGAAGTTATGCTATAATGGTAATAGTTATGGCGAAGGTGATTTGTGTAACGAATCAAAAGGGTGGTGTTGGCAAGACGACAACGTCGGTGAACTTGGCTTATTTTCTAGCGAAAGACAAGTTGCGGGTGTTGCTGGTGGATGTCGATCCGCAAGGGAATGCCTCGTCGGGCTTAGGTTTGGACAAAACCACTTTGGGCGAAAGTATGACGGAAGTGATGCTTTCGATGACGAAGTTGGAAGATATTATTCAGCCGACGGCATTTAAGAATTTTGATTTGGCGCCAACGACGCCACAGTTAGCGAATGCTGAGGTCGAGATGGCAAGCATGAAGCAAAAGTTCGTGGTATTGAAGAAAGCCATTGAGAGTGTGGCAGAGAATTATGATTATGTGATTATCGATTCGCCTCCAAGTTTGTCGCTTTTGACTGTGAACGGCATGATTGCGGCGGATTATCTGATTTTGCCAGTGCAGACGGAGTTCTATGCTTTGGAAGGCGTGGCGCAGTTGCTTGAGAGTATGGCAATGGTGAAGAAAGCTATGAATCCGCAGCTGAAGTTGCTTGGGGTGCTGGCGACGATGTACGACAAGCGGACGAGTTTGAGCGCGGAAGTTTTGGCGGAGATTAAAAAGTATTTCAAGGAAAAAGTTTTTCGGGCGACGATTCCGCGCAATGTGCGGGTGGCGGAAGCGCCAAGCCATGGTGTGCCGGTGGGTGCATACGATAAGTTTAGTAAAGGCGCAAAGGCATATAAAGATTTTGCGCGGGAAGTTGAAGAAAGGACGGAGGGATAATGGCGACAAAAAGTAGGGGATTAGGGCGAGGTTTTGAGGCGTTGATCCCAACAAATTTGGTAGAGGAAGAGTTTGACCCGACGCGCAAAGAGGATAAGAATGTCAGTCAATTGGTTGAGGTTAAGATTGCGGAGATTGTGCGGGATGAGGAACAGCCGCGGAAGAACTTTTCTGATGCCAGTTTGCAAGAGTTAGCAGCGTCAATTAAGAAGCATGGCGTGATGCAGCCGATTGTGGTGACGAAGAAAGGCAATAAATACCAGATTGTGGCGGGCGAAAGGCGCTGGCGAGCTTCGAAATTGGCAGAGATGGAAACGATTCCAGCGATTGTGCGGACGTTGGACGGGCAGTCGCGCCTTGAGATGGCAATTGTTGAGAATGCGCAGCGCGAGGACCTGAACCCGATTGAACTGGCGACAGCTTATGCGAAGCTGAAGAATCAGTTTAATCTGAGCAATGAAGAGATTGGCGAAAGAGTCGGCAAGAGCGCGGGCAGCGTGATTAATACGATGCGGCTTTTGAAGTTGCCAGAAGAAGCGAAGAAAGCGATGCAGGAGCACAACTTGATGGAGGGGCCGATGCGGCCGTTGATTACGGCGGATCCGGAGTTGATTCACGAGATTTTGCCAAAGATGATCGAGGAAGGTTGGTCGGCACGACGTGTGGAACGCTACATTTCGGAACATAAGGCGAAGAGCTCGGTGCGGGCAGTGAAAGAGCATGCGTTCGTGCGCGAAGAGGCAAAGTTATGCCGGAAATATGGCGCAGAAGTGAAGGTGCGTGGCCGAAGTGTGACTTTGAGCGCGAAGAATGATGAAGATTTTCGGGAGCTGCTGAAAAAGTTGCAATGAAAAAGTGGTCGAAATGGCTAGTTGACAGCATTTACATCGTGGTTGCGTTGGTAACCGTGGTGATTTTGTTGCATGAGCTGGTGACTGAAGATTTTTATCACTGTTTTTTGTGCGTGGCGACGCTGGTGGTGTTTGCCTTGCCGTGGGTGGTAGAGAAAGTGTTGCGGGTGAAAGTGGGGACGGGCTTGAAGTTGGGGCTGTGGTGGATTATGTTTGGGGCGGAAGTTTTGGGGGAGATGCATAACTTTTATGGCAAGATACCGTTTTGGGATACCTTGCTCCATACTTCGAGTGGATTTTTGGCGGCAGGGCTGGGGCTGAGCATTGCGATGGGGCTGTCTGGCGGTAAGGAGAAGCTGGCCCCAATGTTGGGAGTGTTGTTTGCGGTGATGTTTTCGGTGACAACGTCGGTAGTTTGGGAGTTTTGTGAATTCACGACTGATCAGACGGTACTGACTGATGGCCAGAAAGATCGGATTGTGTCAAATGTAAGCTCAGTGAAGTTGAATCCGGAAAAGGTAAATAAGCCGTTGATTATCAAAGGTGTGAAACGGACGGTGCTGTATGGAGGAGCGGGAGAAGAGCTGTATGCAATTGAAGGTGGATATTTGGATGTGGGGATTATTGATACAATGAAAGATATGTTTGTGAATCTGGTTGGTGCAGTGGTGTTTGCGTGGGGAGCGTGGGGGTATCTGGAGGGGAAGCGACGGCGCAAGTTTATTGGTGAGTTCTTGATTCAAAAAGGCAAGTGAAAGTCTTGCAGTTGACATTTTTGGAGATGTGTGCTAGTATAGTAGTGGAGGACTGTTTTTGACGGTCTAGTAGCTTGAAAGGTTAACCAGAAAGCTATTGGTAATTAGTGCAAATTATGGGTAGTTCTGAGTAAATTATTGATTGACTGAGAACTATCCGTAATGGGTAGAAATTGGGGGCGCCCAACGCAAGGAGGAAGTACCAATGGGAACCGCAGAAAAGGAAATGACGTTGGCAATGGTGACGGCTCGCGAGGTTGGCGTGCAGGATGCGCGGATGGCTTTGAAGGCTGCTATGATCGCTGGCGATATGGCTGTAGCAAACTATCTGCAGGAGAAATTCTTCGCAGCGCCGCATGAGATTGTTGTTGCTGCAAGTTGAAGGAGGTGAGAAAATGAGCAAGCAGGCAGAGGTAACGGGTTTTGCGGAAGCTAAGATTATGAAAGCTTTGAATAAAGGCGTGATTAGTGAAAGCGAGGCGATTGGTATCCTGAAAGAAGCTGAGCAGCTGGACGACCCGAAATTTTTGGCAAAGGTCAAAAAGGAAATCCGGGCAATCTGTCCGAAGCTGGTCGAGGAAGACACGGCCCAGAACGGTAGCAAGCCGTAAGATTGTAAGCTATTTTGTCATGACAAAAGGAGACGAAAGTATTCGTCTCTCAACTGATTAACCGAAAACCCCTGGCGGAGACGCTGGGGGATTTTTCGTGCGGTGGGGCTTGTGAATTTGCACAAGGTTTGTTATAATAGAGGTAGCTAGAGAAACTTTGGGGGAGATATTAACGGAAAAGGAAAGATGAATAGTAAACAAGAAAGTGAGCGCCGTGCGCGTTTGATGAAAATGCGAGATGAGCGGCTGCCAGACATTAAGAAACAATTTGAAGAAGCGCAGAATCGACGGTTTAATAGTAATTTCGCAGAAGGCGGAAAAGACGCTGGATTAGTGAAGAAGGCAAAGACGTCGCGGACGAAAGCTGCAGGTGTGAAGACACCAAAGACACAAAAAGCGCAAACTGGGGCGAAAGGGCAGAACAAGACTGCGGCGGCGCAGTCGAAAGCCGCCGCGAAGAAAGTCGGCTTGGGTGTGTCGGTGCGTAAGGGGGAAATGGTACACCACCAGCGGATGTTGTCGCAAGACGTGAACGCGCAGGCGACGCAGCATATTATTGGGATCCCAGTGAATAAAAGTCGCTATAATGGCTATGACGGTCAGCAGGTGACGGCGGCGCAGTTGAAGGCAGCTCGGCCAGATTCAGAAGCAGTGCGGATTATCCCGATGGGGGGCGTGGGTGAGTTTGGCATTGGTAAGAACATGACCATTGTCGAATACAAAAGCGAGATGATTCTGATCGACATGGGGTCGTTGTTTGCGGGGCCGGATTATCCGGGTGTAAACTATATGGTGCCGGATATTCAGTACCTAGAAGACAACAAAGATAAAGTGAAGGCGATTTGTTTTACGCATGCGCACTTGGACCATATTGGAGCATGTCGACATTTGTTGCCGAAGTTTAAGGCCTTGACGCCGATTTATGCGACGAAGTTTACGATTGGCATGATTGAGAAGCAGATGTCGGAGCTTGCTGACGTGCCGGAGCTGAATTATCAGGCGGTGGATCCGTTTAAGCACGAAATTATCAAGGTGAGTGAACACTTAAGTATTGAGTTTATTCATACTTTGCACTCGATTCCGGGCAACGCGGCAATTGTGGTGCGAACCCCAAATGGAACGATTTATTTCTCGGGCGACTGGCGACACGAAAACAATCCGCTGGGCGTGCAGACCGATTACGAGCGGATTGATGAGATTGTGAAGCGCGAAGGAATTGATTTATTAGTTAATGAAAGTACGAATATTGATAGCCCAGGGCGACATCCGCATTCGGAATACGATGTTGGTGAAAATATTGGTCGGGTAATGGACCACTATGCGAACGGGCGGGTGATTGTGAGCTGTTTCTCGAGTCAGGTGAAACGGATTGAGCTGATTTTGCACGAAGCAGCCAAGCGTGGGCGTAAGGTAGCGTTTGCGGGCTTTTCGATGATTAATAATATTGAGGTGGCGCTCAGAGCGGGGGTGATCAAGATTCCGAAGAACACCATTATGAAGATGGAAGATATCGTGAAATTGCCGGACGATAAGATTACTGTGGTGTGTACGGGTTCGCAAGGGGAGATGAACGCAGTTTTGAACCGAATGGTGACGGGCGCACACAAGTATATCAAGATCAAAGCAAGCGACGTTATTGTATTTTCGAGTAATCCGATTCCGGGCAATGAGCCACACGTGGTGGGCGTGGTGGACGGATTGTTGCGCGAAGGTGCGCAAGTGATGCAAAACGGCAAGACACATCTTACGGGTTTGGGGCCACTGCACTTGTCAGGTCATGCTTATTTTGAGGACCATGTAGAATTTGTGCAGAGGTTGAAACCAATAAATTATTTGCCATATCATGGTGAGTTTTATATGTTGGAGCACAACGCGGAGATGGCGGAGAATGTGATTGGTATGAAGCGTGAGCGGATTTTGGTGATGGACGACGGCGATGTGGTGGAATTGTTGCCGGACAAAACGATTCGTAAGAATGGTCGGATTCCGGTGGGGAATAAGTTGTTTGATGATGCCGACAAGCCGGTGCACGAAGCGGTGGTGAAGGATCGGATTCATATTTCGCGGGAGGGGATTTTCGTGATTGTGCTGACGTTGAGCAAGAAAAATAATCGTTTGATCAAAACTCCAGATATTGTGAGTCGAGCGTTTATTTATCTTGATAACTCGGAAGAGTTAGTGGCGAAAATTCGACATTATCTGCGGGTGCGTACGGAGAAATTAACAGGTGATGATCTGAAGGCGTTTAAGGAAGAAATTCGTGAGGATGTGACGCATATTCTGTTTGATGCGACCGGGCATACGCCGATCGTGATTCCGGTTATTAACCGGGTATAGGTAGACTTTCTCTCAGCACTGAGAGAAAGTTGTTTGAGGAGCGGTGTTGTAAAAATTACAATATAATGTTGGTTGACTTTTGTTGGGGGGGGGGCGCTATTATAGGAATAACCGTTATAATAAAGACAGAAAGGTCTCCACATGAAAAATAAACATAACTATTTTTTGCTGGGCTGCAGCGTGATTGGCGCAGCCTTGGCGTTGTCTAGTGTAGTATCAAATGGGCAAACTTTTGCAGTTGAAATTGCGCCGGAAGAACTAGCTACAACGTCGGCGGAAACTTTGGATGTGGATGTTCAGCAACAGACAACAGATTTAACTACAAAAGTGCATCGACTAGAAGCGACTCCGGATTATCAGAAGATGGCTAAAGTGTTAAGAACATTTTGGTGCGCTAGATACGATGAACAGGATCTGGAGAATCATCATGATTGTAGCAGGAAAACTGACGTAGCCGATTTACGACGAGCATTATTAGAAGTTGTGCCTCAAGATAAGTATGATGATATAGCAAGGATAGAAACTGTGAATTGGCAAGCTTTACAGCAAATTATACCGTGGATTGACGAATGGGAGGATGTCTATCAAGTCGTGCAAAGCGTGCGTCACGGTAAAGAGGATTTATTGGGTGAAGGTAACTTGTCACATTTTGAGAATAGTTTGGTGCTATTGCAAGGAGATACGGCGTTGGGAAAATTGCACGTTTGAACACGAAGTTCCCAAACAACAATCCATGGAGGGCATTAATTTTAGCAGTTTATCGGGCTGAGGGAGATTCGGGTTCGTATGCTTATTATACGCTGTCGGATGCCTTGGTTCATTTTGTAGGTGATACATCTGGTTTAACATTGGCGCAGAAATTAACAGTGGCGCGTGACTTGAGTGAATATGCACAGGCGAAAGTTTTGTTTGACACTTTGAACTCAGTATGCCAAAGAGTAGGTGACGGTTATGACTGGTTTAATAGCACTTGTTGGTCAACAGTTAAGCGGGCCGGTTATACCGAAGAGGAATTGGCGGAAAAGTATGAGAAGTTAGAGCTGTATGCGCGGATGTTGTATCCGGATATTTTAGAAGGGTTGGATAATTATCATCTTGTGTTAGCAGAATTGCCAGAGACGCCTGGAGAAGTTCCGAGTGTGCCGAATACAGGAGATTGTAGCAATAACAACGAAAAAGGTTTAATGATTGTGCCGCAGGTTGTGTTGACCGGAGTGATAGTGGCGATATTGGGCAGTGGAGCGATATTTAAACTATACTGGTCAAGAATAAAGCGCACGATGAAGCGGTAATTACGATAGTTCGTGATAAAATAGAAAGGCAAATTAGCACTCTTGACTTTTGAGTGCTAATTTGCTATACTGGGGTATATATGGATAGTGAATTTACGGAAACTATGAATCGCTTGTCGGAAAACGCACGGTTTGCGCTCCAGAAGGCGGATTTGTTTAGTAAAGAATATAATAACGGTTATATTGGTACCGAGCATATTTTGCTAGGGATTTTGGCGCAGGATGTATCGACGGGGGCGCGGATTTTGAACCAGTTTGGGGTGGATTTGAAGGCAGCGGAGCAAGCTCTGGGCAAAGAGCCGACGGAAGTGAATGCAAATTCGGCGATGGCGATGATGTCGTTGTCGGAGTCGGCGGTACTGACGATCCGGATGGCGAGCCATTATGCAACTGAAAAAGGCGTGCAAGTGATTGGTACGGAATATTTATTATATGCTTTGATTTGTCAACCGAACTCGCGGGCGGTGAACTTGTTGGAAAAACTGAGCGTGAATACGGAAGAAGTTTTGGATGTGCTGGAAGATGAAATGGCGGTGCAGATGAAGCGTGAGCAGGCGGAGAAGCAGAAGAAGGATTATCACAAAGCACCGCTGAAATGGTTGAAACGGTTTGGTCAAGATTTGACGGAACTGGCGAAGGAAGACAAGCTCGATACGGTGATTGGTAGGGAAAGAGAGATTGAACGCGTGGTGACAGTGCTGAGTCGGCGCACCAAGTCGAACCCAGTTTTGATTGGTGAGGCAGGAGTCGGAAAAACCGCGATTGTTGAAGGTTTGGCGGAACGGATTGTGAAAAACAATGTGCCGGGAGCGTTGATTGGTAAGCGTATTATCCAAGTTGATCTTTCGAATGTGGTGGCGGGGACGAAGTTCCGTGGCGAATTTGAGGAGCGGATTAAGGGAATTATTGATGAAGCGATTGAGAATCGTGACGTGATTTTGTTTATCGATGAGCTGCACCTTTTGATGGGGGCAGGTGCGGGTGAGGGTTCAATGGATGCGGCTAATATCTTGAAGCCAGCGTTAGCGCGTGGGCAAATTCAGTTGATTGGGGCTACGACTTTGGACGAATATCGTAAACACATCGAGAAGGATAAGGCACTGAGTCGACGTTTCCAGACGGTGATGGTGGAAGAGCCAAGCCCAGAAGTGACACTGAGGATTCTCAAGGGCGTGAAGCGACATTATGAGAAACATCATGGCGTCGAAATTCCGGATGAGATGTTGGAAACGGCGATTACGATGTCGGGGCGCTATATTAATGATCGGTTTATGCCGGACAAAGTGATTGATGTGATTGACGAAGCGGCGGCGATTAGTAAAGTGGCGGCCGATAAGCAGGGTGGCAGTGAGTATAAGAAGCTGAAGGTGCAGCTGAAAGAGGCCGAAGAAAAAATGGCGGAGATGGCGGATAAAGAAGACTTTGAAGCGGCCGCGCTTTGTAAGAGCGAGGCGGAGAAGTTGAAACAGAAATTAAAGGAACTGCAAAAGCAAGGCGCGGAGAAAACTCCGGTGCTTACGGAGGCGGATTTGGCGCAGGCGGTGAGTTTGAAGACCGGGATTCCGGTATCGAAAGTGCACGGCAATGAGTTGGAGCTATTAAGTAAACTAGAAGAACACCTAAAGAAGAATGTAGTGGGGCAGAATGAGGCGGTGACAGTGGTCTCGAAGGCGATTCGGCGAGGACGCAGTGGCATTGCTAACCCAAATCGTCCGATTGGCTCGTTCCTCTTTATGGGGCCGACCGGTGTGGGTAAGACTGAGTTAGCACGGGTGGTGGCGCGCGAAGTGTTTGGGGGCGAGAATGCTTTGATTAAGATTGACATGAGCGAGTTTGGCGAAAAGCATAATGTTTCGCGATTGGTGGGGGCGCCGGCTGGCTATGTTGGCTATGAAGATGGCGGCAAGTTGACGGAAATGGTGCGGCGTAAGCCTTATGCGGTGGTGTTGTTTGATGAGATTGAGAAGGCGCATCCGGATGTGTTTAATATGTTGTTGCAGATTCTTGAAGACGGTGTATTGACGGATGGCCAAGGTAATAAAGTGAAATTTAATAACACGGTGGTGATTTTGACTTCAAACTTGGGCGCGGAAGAAATGTATCGTGAAAGTGAGTTAGGGTTCGTGGCGAAGGATGCCAAGGCGAAGCGGGAACTTTCGGCGGAATATGAAGAGAGTAAAGAAGTGGCGATGCGAGCGCTGAAAAAAGTCATGAAGCCGGAACTGATTAACCGTTTGGACGGGATCGTGGTGTTTCATCCGCTGACGCGTGACAATGTGGAGCGAATCTTTGACAACTTGTTGGAAGAGCTGAAGAAGCGCTTAGCAACGCAAAAGTTGGGCCTGAGAATTAGCCCGGAAGTGAAAAGTTATTTGATTGAAGTGGGTTACGACCCGAAGAATGGTGCAAGGCCGTTGAGGCGAGCGATTGAAGACGAAATCGAGACCTTGGTGGCGGAAGCGATCATTAATGGTGAATTGCAGGCGGGGGACATTGCTGAGATTCGGAAGCTACGCAAGGAAACGGATGGTAAAAAGTTAGGTTTGAAGGTGGTGCATGAATAGAGGTAAGAAAATGGAACAGGCTGGGCCGGTGCCGAAGAAACGTTCAGGATTCCTGAAAGATTGGGTGTATTTCTTGGTGCTGGGGCTGGTGATGGTCGGATGTTTTCTGGCGGAAGATACTCGTGTGCAGGATATTTGGTCGGGTTGGGGCTACCAAGCTGAAGGTGTGGTGGCGGAGATTGAGGAGTCTTTGGATTTAACCAAAGATGGTGCGAGGATTTTTAAGGCAACACGACCGACGGCGAATAATGACGTGGAATATTTTAATTCGGTCTGTCCGAACTTCGAGAAAGGTGAGAAATATGTAGTGATGGGCTGTTATGCGGAAGGGCAAATTCATGTTTTTGAGGTAACGCATGAACAGCTGGCGGATGGTAATAAAGTAACGATGGCGCATGAGCTACTGCACGCGGTGTGGGCGCGGATGGATGATAAAGAGAAAACACAGGTGAAAGCCTGGTTGGATGAAGCTTATAATGAGAATAAGAAGTGGTTTGATGATCAGCTGGGAAGTTATGAAGAGGAGGCGCGTCAGGAAGAGATTTATACGCGTGCCGGGACGACGTTAGCGAATTTGCCGGAGAACTTGGAGAAACATTACGCAAAGTATTTTGGCAATCGTGGCCAGATTGTGACTTATTACCAGAATTATCGGGCGCCGTTTGACCTTTTGACGCAGGAAATGGACGATTTGAATGCCAAAATTAAGACGGTGCGGGCAGAAACGGAAGCGGAGCGCGAAGCTTATCGGACGGGTGTGGCGGATCTGAACCAGCGGATTAGCCAGTTTAACCAGTGCGCGGATACGGCGGGATGTTTTGCGAGTGAGGCGCAGTTTAATACGCGCAGGGCGCAGCTGAATCGTGAGCGCGAGACGTTAGAGGCGAACCGCGTGAGCCTGAATCAGAAAATTGACGAAAATAATGAGCGGATTCAGAAATATCGCGAGCTAAAAACATCATTAGGTGAATTGAATCAGGCTGTGGATTCGCGGCTTGAGGAAACGCAAAATAAGGAATAAGGAGTAGGAATGAAAAATTATTTAGTACCGACGGTGGTGGAGGAAACTAATCGGGGTGAGCGAGCATACGATATTTATTCGCGCTTGTTGAAGGAGCGAATTGTGTTCTTGGGCGACCAAGTGACACCAGAGACGGCGAACATTGTGGTGGCGCAGCTATTGTTTCTCGCCAATGAAGACCCGAAGCGGGATATCAAGCTATATATTAACTCGCCTGGGGGATCAGTGTATGATGGCTTAGCGATTATCGATACGATGAACTATATCAAGCCGGATGTGCAAACGATTGGGATTGGTTTGCAGGCGTCGATGGGGGCAATGCTGTTGGCGTGTGGGGCAAAGGGGAAGCGATTTATTTTGCCGAACGCGCGGGTGATGATTCATCAGCCAAGTTATGGCGCTGGCCAGGCTAAGGTAACCGATCAGGAGATTGAGCTCAAGGAAGGCTTGTATCTCAAGAAAAAGTTGGCGGAGATTTTTGCGGAAAGAACCGGAAAAGATCTGAGGCAAGTTGAGAAAGATATGGACCGGGATCATTGGATGAGCGCGCAGGAAGCGCTGGAGTACGGAATTGTCGACGAGATTATTGACAAATAAGCATAAGTGTGATAAGATGATAGCATAGCTCTGCTAATGAGCGGAGATTTTGAGGAGGTAAAATGCTAAAAGTTTTGTGGACAGACGGAAGCGCAAGCCCCAATCCGGGTCCGGGTGGGTTTGCTGTGATTGAGCGGGGAAAGCCAGTGGTCTTGGGGGCGGAGAAGAACTCAACTAATATTCGGATGGAGGGGAAGGCGATGATTGCGGCGATTAAATATGCCAAGGGCGCGCCGTGTGAGATTCACAGCGATTCGGAGTTTTGGATTAACGTGTTGACGAAATGGGCAGCTGGCTGGGCGCGCAACGGTTGGCGCAAGAAGAATGGTGAAATTGCGAATTTAGATATCGTGCAGGAGTTATATCAGCTATATCTGGATAATCCGGTGGAGCTAGTCTGGGTGCGGGGGCACGTGGGTACGGAAGAAAACGAACTGGCGGATATGTGGGCGAACCGCGCGCGGATGGGGGAAAGAGTTTAGCCTGTGGGCGTGATGCGCTTTGTGCTTTGACTTAGTAGTAGATTAGTGGCGGCCGGGGCGGTAAGTGCGGCGCTCTTTGAGGTAGAGAGTACCGAGAGCACAGCCGGTAACAGTGGCGGTGGCAGTGTGAGCCAGCGCTAGGGCTGGAGTTTGGTTGTCGGTTTCGTCTGAGTTTTCGGTGGCTAGAGTGGCGGCCTCGCTGATTGGTTCTGCGGATTCTGCGGAGGTCGGTGCGCCGACGTGGACTGAGACGGTGAGCGTTGTGCTGTTATCGGTGACGGCGTCTTGTTGGTTTACTTCTGTCGCTGCGGTTGTGGTGACAGGAGCGGTTTTTGTGGCTGGAGCTGGCGTGGACGATTGCTGGGCAGCCGGAGTCGTATTTGAGCTCGAGGTTGATGCTGGTTGGGCGGTAGCCGCTAGGGTTTGCGGTTGGTGGTTAACTTTTGCTGGGCGGTCAGTGCCAAAGAGGAGATTGCAGGCGATTTCGGCATCATTGGCCGCGGCGATGATTTCGTTTAGTTGGTCGACAGTGGCGGTGTCGTAGTTGGCGAGGAGATTTTGGGCAGTTTTGACAAGGCTGAGGAGATAATTATATTCCTGATAGAAAGTAACATCGCTAGTGAGCGGGGAAGGGTTATTGCCGGAGAAATGAGTTCTGTATGCACCGATATTTTGGACTTTGGTGATAGCGGCAGTGATAGATTGCGCGGAGGGCTTGGTAATGGCAACAGTGGCCGCGGGAGTTGCGACGGTTTGGTCGTCGGTGGCAAAAGTCGCTTCGGTGAGGGCAAAGCTGCCGGCGCCAAGTAATAGCAATGTTCCCAGAAAATATGATAACTTCATTTTTAGATGTCTCCCTCGCGTTAACTTAATTTGATTTTAGCAGATCCAGTTGGCGACTGCAAGCAAGAGCGGTTAGGTGATTACTACAGGGGAATTGGCTAGATAACCATTGACATTTTGCGTGATGTGTGCTATAATGGGAGTATAGGGGTAGCGCCCCTATAGTACATCAAAAGCTAGGTATCCCTTGAGTGAGTTTTTTGGTGGGTGGCGTCAAGATGGGGCTTGGCGCCGCTCATGAGAAGCGAGCCCGCCGTTAAGGCGATAAGGAGGGATAGATATGGGACAAATGACAATGTCGATGGGGGAACTGCCACCACCGTTGAAAGCTGACATACAGGATGAGGTGATCAGCTATCTGGGCACTAGACACGATCAGGAAGCGCGGTCGATTTTGATAAAACATAATCTGCGGCTGGTAGTACATGTTGCAGAGAAGTTTTATAATACCAGAATAGACTTAGACGATTTATTTTCGATTGGCACGATTGGACTGATTAAAGGTGTGAAGACTTTCAACCCGGAAAAGGGGGTCAAGCTTGGGACTTACGTCACGCCGTGCATACGTAATGAGATCTTGATGTATCTGCGTAAGACACAAAAGTATGGCTTGGAGGTGTCGTTGGATGAGTCTTTGTGCATGGACGCTGACGGTAATGAGCTGACTTGGTTGGATATCCTGGAAGCGGAGGGGGCGGATGTTTCGCGTGACCTTGAACTTGAGGGGAGGCGCGAAATGTTGCTGGAAGCGATTGAGAGACTGAATGAAAGAGACCAGACTATCATCAAACTAAGCTTTGGCATTGGAATACCTGATGGACGAAAGTGGTCGCAAAGAGAAATTGCGGAATGGTTGGGTGTTACACAAAGTCATGTCTCGAGGCTAGAAAAAAGAATTTTGCAAAAGTTGAAGAAGGAATTGTTGAAAGCAGGATTTTGATTTCTGACCAGAAATGTATTTTGTTTGGGGCAAAATACA
>CAYYWU010000001.1:41735-97268 GCA_964475445.1 uncultured Candidatus Saccharibacteria bacterium
GAAAGCAGGATTTTGATTTCTGACCAGAAATGTATTTTGTTTGGGGCAAAATACACCTAGCTATTAAAGGAAAAGAGCCTGGAACGTGGGTGTTCCGGGCTTTTTCTTGGCGGTTATGCTATAATGTGCTTATGAAGAAACTGATTGTAAAAAGCCCGATTGCGGATATGGCGGATTTTGAGATGAAAGCGCTGAGGGCGGGTTTGCAGTTTTCGGCGGCGATTTGGCAACACGAGCGGGTGTATGTGCCGCGCGATTTTCGGCCGAATATGAATATGCCGCGGCTCGTGATGCGGACGGAAGTTGTGACGACGGAGCAGCCGGCGCAATATTATTTGTATCTGAAGCGACACATTGAGGATAGTGGCGTGGATCTGTTGAATTTGACGGCGATTGGAGATTATACGGAGGCATCGGGGATTATTCATCAGCTGGGCTTTCGGAAAGTGGCGGAGGTGAGTCGGCAGCGACGTGAGTTGGCTTTGGATGCGCGGACGGCAATTTATTTAGACGTGGTCGAGGGGTTGGAAGGGGGATTTGTGAAAATTGAGTTTGTCTTGGATGAGGCAACGCCGGTAGAGGCGGCGCGGCAGGAGTTATTTACGACCTTGTCGTTATTCGGGCAACAGACATTTCTTTTGCAGACTTATGCAGAGATGTTAACGAATGACATTCAGCCGTATTTTTTGCCGGAAATCCAGCGTGAACCGGAAGACGATGGTCCGGAGCTGGATCCGGAAGAAGAAATCTAATTATCCTCGCGGTGGTTGCGTGGCTGGCGCCACTTCCACGTTGCGTCGTTCAGTAGAGAAAACTTTGTTTTCTCTACGTTCGCTATCCTCGCGGTGGTTCGCCTTCGGGTTCGGAGAGGAGTTTCTTGGACTTGATTTCGTAGCGGCGACCATTGACTGGGGAGATATAATAATCTTCACTGAGGAGATTGACGAACATGGTAAGATCTTTGTCGTCCATGATGATAATCGAGCCATCATCGTCGGTCATGAGCTCGAGCTGCATGTCGTCGGCATAATCGATGAGCTTGTCTTGAGACATTTCTTCGGCGATGTCGAGGGCTTGGAGTTTTTTCACTAACGGTTTCTTGTCTTGTAATAAGGTATTCAGCGTTAGACCTTCGGCAAAGGAGAGTTTATACTTTTCGGAAAGCTCTTTGGCTTTGGCGTCGGCAATGACTTGAGATTTATAATCGTACTGGAAAAGATTTTCGAACTTCGACTGGTTAAAAATGATTACGGTGTCGTCGACAATGGCGACTTGGTTGTCGTCGGGCATTTTGAGAGCGACTTCGGCAGAGAAGGGCTCAAAGCCTTCGCCGTTCAGCTCCCAGCTGGTGCCGCTTTTGAGGGCGGAAGAGGGGCTAATGCCTTTGGCAATATAGAAAGTCTTGGTCTCGCCATCGGCGCCGGGATAAGTGAATTTGGCGATGATGCCCTTGATTTTCTTGAACTCGTCGAGATGGTCGCTCATGGAGTCGATGTCGCGATATTCGTGCTCGATCAGGTGGATGAGAGTTTCGGCGCGGCCGACGTTACTGAGTTTGGTGCGATAAATGACTTTATCTTCGCCGTCGGACTTTTCGTATTCACGGCACTCGAGGCCTTTGTCGGCTTCTTTGATGATATAGCCGGTGGCCTCTTGCATAAACATCGCCTTGACACTGGCGGCTAGGGCATCAGCGTAGCGGACGCGGTAGGGAGTGTAGTTTTTGTTAAACAGAAACAGCTCGACGGAGACGTTGTTTTTGACTTCGTCGATTTCGTTGGCCCAGTGGAAGACGTCAAAAAAGTCGTTTGCGGCGGGAGTGGCGCTGGTCTCGGAAGCTGCCGGAGCCTCGGGAGTTGGAGCTATAGTTTGTGATTCCTGATTATCCATATAATTACCTCGCTTTTCGTACATTATAACATACGTCGAGGTTTAGCTAAAGGGTTTTCTGGTTGAGTTACGATGTTATGGCTATTGACAATTTTGATAATGTGTGCTAGAATTAGAGCAGAACCGGGCAAAATCTTGCCTTGGGCGGGATTTTGTTGAATCTATATAGAGCGCGAAGTAAGAAGGTGGCGCTCTGGCAGCTTAAAATGACATTATTTCTATCTATGTCAATGTTGGCTGCAGTTACTGATAATTTTCCATGTTCAAAAAATAAGGAGGGAAAGATATGGGAAATGTTTTAAGAAATCGTATGCGCCTGGTAATCACGGTCATGTTATGCGTGATTATCACTATTTTGGCGCGGGGTTGGGAAAATCAGGAGGCCGCTTTTTTCGCCTCGAACCACGCTGCTGATCCGGTGTTTAATTTGCCGGAGAAGCAATCAGAAGAGGCCGAGAAGATGGTTCTGGCGTCGCAGTTAAGTGCGGAAAAGTATAAGAAGCTGGCGACGCAGGAATATGTGGTGGCGCTAATCTTAACGGTTGTGACAGTAATCGTGAGCTTGATTTTTAAGGTCCGCATTAATAAGTGGGATGCGAAAATTAATCACGGTGCCAAGCAATCGCAGGCAGCGGAGAACTTTCACCCGATGAAAGTCTCCGACATTGTGGTTATCGTGTTTATGTACACGATGCTGCAGATTGGCACGGTGGTTTACCGCCAGGATGAGGACTTTCTCAAGAGTCTGCGTTTTGTGGCGGTGGGCTTTGTCGTTATCGCACTTTTCTTTATTGCCCAGGAGAAAGTTTTGGGCATTAAGAAGCTGAAAGTCGGTCAGGTGGAGAAAAGTTCGCGTGGTCGGCAGAAGAAACGGAAGGACAAGCCGTCACTGCTGATACGTTTCGTTCAGTGGGTGAAGATTTGGCTTGGAACGACGGGATTCGGCACAGCTGACAATACGGAAGAGCGTGATTCGACAGGTGATTCCAGGTATAAGGATCCAACCCAGAGAGAGCTTGAGGAGTGGGCGGAGTTGGAGCAACAAGCTGAGGAGGAAGAAGCTTCTGAAGACGAAGAACTTGAAGATGATGACGTCGGTGAGGAAGAAATTTACGATGACGAACCCGATGTCACCAAGGCTGTCTTGGATTTGCTGGCCAATGAGTACGTTGAATAGAAAGGAGGTAATGTTAAAAGAAAAGGGCGCTGTAACAGGCGCTCTTTTTCAAGCTCGGAAACTGGGGAAAACTTGGAGAGTTTTGCACAATGTGGAAAAACTAACAGGGAAGAAGCGGGAAAATTTACGAAAGTTGGAAAAAATTGAAAAATACTACTTGCGCTTTTTGGAAAAATCGCTTAAACTTAAGTCAGTGGACGAACACCCACATAAACAAGTGAAAAACTAAAAAAATAAAAACGTAGCAAACACGAAAGCGGGGAAGTACCACAAATAAACATAGCAAATTAACAGAGTTTGAGATCGGCCAACTAGGAGTTTTTGCGCGCGTTTAGGATACGCGACATAGAAACCAATATGTACATCCAACAAACACCTCCCAATTAACTCTATAGGTCGTTTTTCGGAACGATCCAACCCACTTTTACACTATAAGTCTCTCAACGGCTGTGAATGTGGTCGGCTTAGGCTAGCCAGTCACAGTGGATCTAAGTGTACAAACATCAAACAAAAATTTCAAGCAAAAACAAAACCGCGGAAATTTCTAGTTGAACGGTCTCAAACATAGGCGTCATGATTATGGTATAATCATGACATGGAAGAACTTCATCGACCAGTGTTATTATCGGAAGTGCTTGAGGTTTTGCAACCGAAGCCCGGGGAAGCCTATATGGATCTCACGGCGGGGTATGCAGGACATGCGAGCGAGATTTTGGATGTGACACGGGACTATAAAGACAGCGTCTTGGTGGATAGAGATGAAAATGCAATTCGGGAATTAGAGAAAAAATTTGCGAGTATGGGTATCCGGATTGTGAACAAGGATTTTTATAGTGCAGTGCTACAGGAAATTGAGTGTGGAAATACTTTCGATATGATATTGATGGATTTTGGAGTTTCTTCTCCGCAGCTAGACAGAGCGGAAAGAGGATTTTCTTTTGCGAAGGACGGGCCGCTGGACATGCGAATGGATCAGGGGCAGGAACTAGATGCTAGTATGATTGTGAATAAATGGTCGGAGAAAAGAATTGTCGACATACTAGAGCGCTATGGTGAGGAAAAGCCGGGGTTTGCGAGAATGATTGCGCGGGCGATTGTGCATGGACGGCCATGGAAATCGACCAGCGAGCTTGGCGAAGCTTTGGCGAGATATGGACGAGGCGGGAGAATCCACCCAGCAACGCGGACGTTTCAGGCAATTCGGATTGCCGTGAATGACGAGTTGGGGCAGATTGAGCGAGTTTTGCCACTCATCCCGAAGGTTTTGAAACCGGGCGGGCGGATGGCGGCAATCACTTTTCATAGTCTAGAAGATAGGTTAGTAAAGGACTGGATGCGAGAAATGACAGGATTTGGTGAGGAAAGCCAGATTGAGATTTTGACGAAGAAGCCTATAACTGCGGGAGATCAGGAGTTGTTTATCAACCCAAGGGCGCGAAGCGCGAAACTGCGAGCTGCTAGAAAAAAGTAGAGTGTGGAAACTAGACTGACGAGCGGCAGTGGGGAACGTGGAGCGAGCTTGGACTGACTCGGGAAACTGGGTTGGTCGAATCAATATTGGTTTGGGTGATAAAAATAAAAACAAAATATAAAAAAGGAGACAAAATGCCACGACAAATCATTGTAACCAGCAATCGTTCACGTGCACAAAAAGTGCAAGTGCACTTCCGCTAAGACGGAATGAGAACCTGGGGTCAGCGGGTGATGACCCCAGGGCCCTGCTAGGAGCGAGCCTGGCAGGACAGAATCAGAGCAGCGATTCTGGGATTTTTGCTGCCGTTATGGGCCAGAAGGCTCACCACGGTTGAAGAGTTAAATCCGTGAAGTGTTTATCAACATACATGACCTTCCCGGAGCGTCCATATGATTACTTATGGCTCTGTCATATGGATAGCTCCGGTCTAAGTTCTAACTCAGAGACCTTTTAAACATTGAATTAATTAAAACTAAAACAGCGAGGAATAAAAAACAAAATGAGACCACAAACTTATACGACGCGGCGCGGGACGACGATGAATGGGAGTTGGTCACGAAATCGCAACACGGTGCGACACACACCGAAGACTTTGGGCTCGATTTCGAACGCGATGATTGTGGGAATTTTGGTTTTGATTGTGGGCTTGATTTATGTCGCGCAGGGTACGCAGGCGACGAACTATGATTATGAATTGTCGGCGATGGAAGATGAAATTGCCGAGCTTGAAGCGAAGAAAGAAGATTTGGCGGTCGAGAAGGCGCGTTTGACGTCGGTTGCGGCTAGCGAGAGTAGCACGGTGGCTGCCGGAATGGCGGACGCACAGGTGAGCGGGTACGCGACGGAATAGGAAATATAGATTGTAGAGAATTGGCGACTGGAGAGGTGGCCAATTTTTGCGGATCAAAAAAGAGGGCTTGGCCTACTGTTTACAACAGTAGGTCGCCCTCAATAATTTTATTTTAGCATATCTTATTGATGATAGCAAGATTACTTTTTGTAGGTTTTGAGAGTGGAAGATTTAGTAATAATTTGTAGATTACGAACTTTGCGAGTGCTTTTGAAGCATTTTTCTAAGATTAATATTGCTTGTTTGTCATCTTTGACGTGTCTTAGGTCGATAATGATATTATTCGATTGGCGGGCGGCATTATAAAAGATACGTTCAATTGCGCGACGGTGATTTTTATGGGGACTTTTGGCTTCCCAAGCGAGATTATCCATATAAAAGTCTGGGCGCCTTACATGTGGTGTGTTTGAGGGGATGATTAATTCAACATCTTTGTCATGATTAGTATAGAATAAGACTATATCTAGCTCATGGGGTTCTAATTTGACACCATGGGGAATAATTTTACCAGTTTTCTGCATGGGGGTATTGTAACATGTATGTTGTAAAAATTACAACGTATGTTTTTGCACGGAGCGCAGATTGTGGTTTGGGAACTTTTAGATTATAATATAACCATGAACAGAAACAAAGTGCTACGAATTGGGCTATTGCTAGTGATGGCAGTGATTGTGGTGCGATTGTTTGAGATTCAGATTTTGCAGCATGATGAATGGGTGGAAAAGGCGGCAGCACAGCAGACGAAGCAGAATATTTTAGTGGCTAAGCGGGGGGAGATTTATATGATGGACGGAGATGAACCGACGCCGGTGGTGATGAATGCAACGGTTTATACGGTGATTGTCGATCCGATGCTGGCGGATGAAGAGGAGACGACAAAAACTTTGGATGGGTTGATTGGTGATAACCGGGTGGCGGAATGGACAGACGTGTTTGCAGACCGAAGTTTGCGGTACTATGTGGTAGGGAAGAATGTGGAGCGCAAGGCGGCGGAGAAGATTGCGGAGGCTGATCTTGCGGGAGTGTGGTTGCAGGCCAATACAAAGCGAGTTTATCCGGAGGGAACACTGGCATCAACTTTGCTAGGGTTTGTGAATGCGGATGGCGAAGGGCAGTATGGCGTGGAGGGAGCGCTGGACGAGGTGCTGGCTGGGCAGAACGGTTTTCTAAAAACTGTGAAGGATATTAATAACATTGCGTTGTCGATTGGCGATGGCAATATTAAGACGCCGGCGGTGGATGGCGAAAATATCGTGCTTTCGATTGACCGTAATATGCAATATCGGATTGAGAAAATTTTGGAGCGGAAGGCGGGCGAAATTGGATTTAAGAACCTAAGCGCGGTAGTACTGAATCCGAATAACGGACAAGTGCTAGCGATGGCGAATATCCCGGGCTATGATCCAGCGGATTATGGTAATGTGGAGAGTGCGGATGCTTATATTAATCATGTGGTGGAGGACCCGTATGAGCCGGCTAGTGTGTGCAAGACTTTCACGTTTGCGACTGGATTGGAGTATGGTGTGATGTCACCAGATAAGACGTTTTATAATGAGAACGTGACTTATGTGGATGGTTGGCCGATTAAAAACTCGACCCAAAAAGCGGAGTTGGTGGGGCAGGTGGATATGCAGACGACTTTGAACTGGTCGCTGAACACGGGGTCGACGCAGGTTTTGCGCTGGCTGGGCGGAAGCGAGACAGAAATCACGGCGCAAGGGCGTGAGCGCTTGTATGATTATTACCATAATCATTTTGGGCTGGGCGTGGCTTCGGGGATTGAACTGTATGAAAATCCGGGGAAAGTTTATGCGCCGGACGAGGTGGAGTTTGGGGTGGATTCGACTTATGCGAATATGACTTTTGGCCAGAATATGCAAGTGACGATGATCAGCGTGGCGAGTGCGTTTGCAAGCTTGGTGAATGGCGGGAAGTATTACACGCCAACGATTATGGCGGGAAAAATGGAAAATGGAACTTTTGTGCCGGCAGAACAGAAAGCGGCTGAGCGGCAGACGGTGAGCGCGGAAACGAGCGCAACGATGCGCGAGATGCTGTATAATACGCGGCGGATGATGCGCAGTACGGGTGTGGATCCGGCGGGATATTATGTGGGGGGAAAGACGGGTACAGCTCAGATGATTAAGGATGGTAAATACTCGTTTGACGAGACGGTGGCGACCTATGTGGGGTTTGGCGGTACGGAGGGGGAGATGCCGGCGTATGTGATTATGGTGCGAGTTTGGGAAGACGGGAAGATTGCTGGCGGGGAGGCTCAGGCGCAGCCGGTGTTCAACGAGTTGAAGAATTATGTGCAAGATTATTTGAAGGTGAAGCCGGCAGGAAGCTAATGTGATATAATATATACTATGGTAGATAACCTGAATAATGAAGCGTTTTATGGTTTGATTTTAGCGTTGTCGGCGTTTTTTTTGGCGACGTTTTTAACGCCAGTTTATACTTATTTTGCATATAAATATAAGTTTTGGAAGAAGCAAAAGAAGGCAACTCTGACCGGTGAGGCCTTGCCAGTGATGACGAAGCTACACGCGAAGAAGTTTGCGCGGCATTTCCCGACGATGGCGGGGATTATTGGCGTGGTGACAGTGACTTTAGTGACGTGTATTTGCAATTTGAACCGCGAACAAACCTGGTTGCCGCTGGCGGGATTTATTGGTGGTAGCATTGTCGGCCTGATTGATGACTTGATTAATGTTTTTGGGAGCGGAAAAGGCGCGGCGGGACTCAGGGCGCCAGTGAAATTTGCGATGATTACGGCGATTGGTGTGTGGTTGGGTTGGTGGTTTGCGGTGAAGTTGGGCTGGACGAGCATCGAAATACCGTTTATCGGCGACTGGCACGTGGGGGTTGTGGGGATGATTGCGATTTTTGCCTTTGCAGTGGTAGCGACTAGTAATGCAGTGAATATTTCGGACGGTCTGGATGGCTTGGCCGGAGGGCTAGCGATGTTAGCGTATGGCGCTTATGCAGTGATTGCACTTTTCCAAGGACAGTGGATGTTGACCGGATTTTGTTTGACGGTGGTAGGTTGGCTATTGTCATATATTTGGTTTAATGTACCGCCAGCGCGCTTTATGATGGGCGATGTAGGGTCGTTTGCGATTGGTGCGGGCTTGGGAGTAGTGGCAATGATGACAAACGCTTTTTTCCTGTTGCCGATTATTGGCTTCTTGTTTGTGGTGGAGGCGGGATCGAGCTTGATTCAGATTTTTTGGAAGAAAGTCTTTCACAAAAAGTTGTTGATTTCGGCGCCAATTCACCATCATTTGGAAGCTAAAGGTTGGGGTGAGGCGAAGATTGTGATGCGGTTTTGGGTGATTGCAGGCGTGTTCGCGATTATTGGCGTCTTTTTGGCGACGCAAGGCGGGATTGTTTAAGTATGGTTGACGGAGGTGGGGAATGAGAAAGCATAAAAGTGATCGGATTATTGGAGTGCTGACGGTAGTTTTGCTGGCGATTGGCTTGATTGTGATTTATGCGATTGGACCGATGCGGGCAAACGTAATGAACGCAACTTATGGCACGGATTATGGCGAGAATTATTTCTTTTTCCGGCAGCTATTGAACGTGATTTTGTCGTTAATAGTGATTGTGGTGGCGTTTAAACTGCCATACCAGTGGATTCGTAAGTTTAGCAAGGCGTTGCTAGTGATTGGGCTACTGATGTGTGCGGGGTTGATGGTACTATCGTGGATGAATAGCTCGCTAGCGAAGTGCGAACTGGGAGCTTGTAGGTGGTATAATTTGCCAGGGTTTAGTGTGCAGCCGGCGGAAGTATTGAAGTTGGGGCTAGTATTGTATTTGGCGGGGTTGATAGCGGAGCGAAAAAAGGAGGGGAAGTTAGATAGTTTGACAGATTTTTGGGTGCCATTTGCGGTGGTGTGTGGGTTGTCGCTCGGGTTTGTGGTTTTGGTGCAAAAAGACTTAGGCACGGGCGTGACGATGATGGCGATTATTTTGGCAATGTTGTTCATGAGTGGGGTGAAAATGCAGTATTTTGTGGCGGTGGTGGGGGTGATATTGATTGGTGGAGTTTTGGCGATTGTGAGTTCGCCGCACCGTGTGGAGCGGATTCTAACCTTTAGAAATGAGGATTCGAGTGATTCGTATCACATTGAGAACGCGATGATTGCGATTGGTACAGGCGGACTGTTCGGTGTGGGGGTTGGTAATAGCGTGCAGGCGACTGGGTATTTGCCGGAATCAATCAATGACTCGGTGTTTGCGGTAATGGGCGAAACTTTTGGGTTTGTGGGGCTAGTGGCGGTGATTGCATGTTTCACGATCTTGCTGATGCGACTACTCAGGATAGCGAGATATTTGCATGATGACGAGGAATCGTTGGTGGTGATTGGTGTGTTTGCGTGGGCGGCGGCGCACGTGGTGGTGAATATTGCGGCGATGACGGGATTGATACCATTGACCGGGATTACGTTGCCACTTTTGAGTTATGGAGGAACGAGTATGCTGTTCACGGCGGCGGCTCTGGGCCTGGTTTTGCAACTTTCGTGTTATACTAGTAGGGAACCAAGAACAGAAAAACAGATGGTACGGTCAGGAAGTTCGCGGATGCGCGAGCAGGAACCAAGAAGGAGGTTGAATCGATGAAAGTCTTAGTGGTTGGGGGCGGTTCAGGCGGACATATTACGCCAGCAGTAGCGGTAATTCGAGAAATTTTGGAGATGAAACCACGGACGCGCGTGGAATTTTGGACAGACCGAAAGTATTATAAAAATGTTGTAAAAATTACAACAGAAATTGGCGTGCGCTGGGGAAGCAGTGCTGGAGAAGGGAAGGGAAAAGTTCCCTATATTCGTGTGCGTAAGCTGGCAGCAGGGAAGTTCCATCGCTATGCTGGTTGGGGCTGGAAAGATTGGCTGAGGGAATGGCGAGTGGTGCTGAAAGATTTGGTGTTAGGGAATATTGTGGGCTTTTTTGGATTTATTGGCGGAATTGTGCAGAGTTTTTGGCGGCTACTGTTGCCGGGGAAACGGCCGAATGTGATTTTCTTAAAGGGGGGATTTGTGGGGTTACCGGTAGGATTGGTGGCACGGTTGTTCCGGATTCCGTACATTGTGCATGAGTCAGATGTGGTGCCAGGGTTGGCTAACAGATTGTTGATGAAGCATGCGACTGTGGTGGCGACAGGTTTTGCAGAGCTGGCGGGAGCGAAGGATGTGGTGCAAGTGGGGACGCCGGTAGCGCCAGAGTTTAAGTCTGTTAGTGAGGTTAAACAAAAGACTTTGAAGAAGACTTTTGGGTTTGATCCGGAGCGGCCGCTAGTGGTGGTGACTGGTGGCAGTCAAGGCGCGCTCAGTATTGATGAAGCGATGATGGAGATTTTGCCGGAAATGTTGAAGTTCACGAGTGTGGGGCTAGTCGCGGGGCGGAAGCATTACGAAAAGATGGTGGAGCTGAAGAAATACGAAGAGTGGGATAAGGCGAAATTGCAGTCGAACTTTCGGATGTGGGAGTTTAACTCAGCGATGCATGAGCTGATGGGGGCGGCGGATGTGGTAGTGAGCCGAGCGGGGGCGACGACGATTGCGGAGCTGGCGGCGCTGGAAAAAGCGGTGATTTTGATTCCGTATGAATTATTGCCGGGTGGGCACCAGACAAAAAATGCCGAGAAGCTGCAAGAGGCGAAAGCAGTGGTGGTAATCCCAGACGAGAAGATGCGGCAACAACCAGGATTATTGTTGGAAGAAGTGCGACATTTGGTGCGGAGCCCGCGCGAGCGGAGGGAATTAGCGGAGAGATTGCACGCGGAGGCGAAGCCGGATGCAGCGTTGAGACTGGCAAGAGTGGTGCTGGAAGTGGGTGAAAGTACAGAGAAGAAATAGGGAATCGAGCGATGCGTGGGCGAAAAAACAAAATGAAGGGGATGAGACTGGGCCAGACGATTGTGGCAGAGCGTGAGCATGCCGAGTCGGAATCGGAGCGGATGCAAGCACGGAAGCGTGCAAAACGCAAGCAGCGTACGTCGGTAATTGTGGTGATGCTGATGCTAGCAGTGCTGGGGTTGATGATATATATGGGGGTGAAGGAGATGTCGAAAGAATATATTGGCGGCGTTGATGGGAACACGATGGATAGCTATCAGATTATGGCGGAAATTATTGATGAGGATAATCATGGCCAGATTTCGGCGCGGGTGCGGGAATATGTGGCGCAGCTGGAGCAGGATTTCCAGGATTTGGGATATAAGGTGACGAAGGTAGTGTTGCCAACAGGGACGAGCCGGGAGCTGTATGTGGATTTGGAAGGGCGAACGGAGTATTTTAAGGTGACGACGGATCGTGAAACCGCGGTAACGGCGGAGGATGTGGAACGGATGATGAAATATCTTGATGAGCGGGGCTTACACCCGGAATATGTGGACGTGCGCGTGGAGGGGACGGCGTATTATAAATAGGGGTGGGGTGGTTGTTCTCTTGACTTTTTGAGCTGAGTGTGCTATAATGTAGGTATGGGGTAGGTTTTTGTCGGCCTCGTTGTAACTTATTAACTTGATAATGACCGAACAAGAGGGAATTATCATCGGTTCTGCGTAGGAGGGAAAAAGATGAAGCGACGTAGAGGAATTATTAGTAGTTTATTGATGATAGCTGTAGCGTGTGTGAGCATGATCGGTGTAAACGGCCTGGAAGTGGCGGCAAAAGAAGACATGTTGGAAGACGTCACGGTGGAGTTTGTCGGTGTAAGTCGGGCAGACAATTTGTCTCACGGCGAGCAGGCATTCCACTTGAAACCAGTGATTGAGCCAAATGTGACTTATATGGTGCAGGCGGTAATAACCAATTATGACGATACGGATGTTGAGAATGTGCGTATACAGTTGCGGTTACCGGCGGAAGCTAGAGCAGATGGGCAGGTTTTGGATGATAAAACTATAAAGCTGTCTGTTGTTGATGAAGAAGATGGCGGTGCGTTGTTGCCGGATGTAGTTAAGGACGATGTGATTCTCGAAACCGATGCTAATTTGGCGATTGAGTACATTCCGTCGTCGGCGATTATGACGACTATAGAGGCTAGCGGGGAGAGAACTTGGGAATCCAACATGTGGGCTGGGTCGTTGGGTCAGGCGACAAAGCTAAGCACAGTAGGAGCGACTTATCTGAACACCTGGCGGGATTTGCCGGCGCAATCGACGATAATTGTAGCTTGGGGATTTCGGACACATGATCTGGAAGCTTACGAGCAGAAGAGAGCATCGATGGAGCCAATTGAGGCGCATAAACAGGGAATCTATGTAATTCCGGAACGCTTTAATGGCCGAATGGTGGCAGAGTTGGAGACGGCTTGGACGTCGGAGGATTGTTGGAGGATTATGCAGCAAGGGAAGATCGATACAACGGCTGAGGAGCTGCCGGAACAATACGCTATAATTGCAGCTGTGGACATTCCCCGGTGGCTACCAGAGAACGACGACGGCGAGAATCGTTGGGTACTAAGAACAGGTATGCACCTTTCGTATCATGATGGCCGTGAGATAGCGCCGGCGGATTGGCCGAAGGCAGAAAATGCGCTTGATGGCTATCGCGTGGTAACAGAGCTGGGCAACTGTCAGCTGATTTATGAGACAGCAGAGACATTGGATTACGCGGTGCAGCAGGATGATGTCTTGAATATGGCGAATATTGTGAAAGTTCTGTATTGGAACGCGCAGACGGGAAAAGTTGTGCCGATGAAAGAAACTTGGCGGGTGCGGGATGCATTTGGCAGCGGATATGCCCTGAACCAGGAAGATGGTATCGAAGCAGGGGAGCACGCATTCATTGTTTTCTTGTTTTCCGCACGGCAGTAGGTTGTTATCGATAACAAAGCGGGCGCTTTTAGGGCGCCCGCTCAGCTTTTCAGAGGGGTTGGCTACTATACTAGAGACTTTCTGGAGTCTCTTTTATGGTTGTATGCTTCCTCACTTTGTTCGGGTTTTGTTCTGGTTTTTAGAATTATGAAAAGTTGTGTTTGTTTATGGGTAACTAGAGAGTAGTTAATGTTAAAGTTTATGTTTGAAAATAACTCCTAAAGGGAACTTTGGAAGCAAAAAATTTGGCTTGGTGGCGCTCGGACGGATTTATAGAGGTGACTGGGGTGGACTACGAACTTGACCATTATTACCCCTGTAAAAACTGGGTGTATGTCGTAAAATATGTATTGTGCGACATTTTAACTTGTGTTATTTTTGGTATATAACATCAACTAATCATAAGGAAAATATTATGAAAGAAAGTCTATTAAATAATGTAAACGATGTCTACCTTGAAAACCATAAGTCCAAAAATGGTAATTCTTATAAAATGCTTGTTGTCGAGTTTAATGATGGCTACAAGTTTATGAAGCCCGCCTTTGGTGATACTGAGTATATCCTCAGTAAACAAATTGAAGCTTAACAATTTATGTAGTACCTCGGGGTAAAGGAGAGGTTAAACATTCCTAGAGGGAAGGACGCAAATGCAGGCGTCGTCTGCACTTCCCTGCCTGTTACGCTACTGCGGTCGACCAATAAATATCAACTTTAATTGGAGTTTCTTCACTATGGGTCTTATGACTACTCTTGGTGTTGAAGGTGCTACTACTGGTATGGATTGGTCTAGTCTGACCTCCGCACTTAGCTTGTCTGCGTTCCAGAGCGTAATTCAGAGTGCTTTGCCTATTGTTGGCGTTGCTGTTCTCTGTGGTTTCCTCTTCTACGTGGTTCGCTGGGCTATCGGTCTTTTCCGTGGTATCTAATGCGCAGCGGACGCTCCCGAAGCGATCCGCAGCGCATTAACCGGAGCTATCCCCGGCTTGGCAACAGAACAGGGGAATTAAGGAGATTTTAATAATGAGTGAACTTACACAAATCACAATCGACATTTTAGCTTATTTTCTAGCGCCTTTCGCTGTTATGCTTGGTGTCGGTTGGCTTGTTTCCCTGTTCGCTTTTGGAAGGGACAATTAGATGTCATGGTTTGCTATCCCAGAAGGATATTCTTGCGTAACTCGTCAAAACGATACGACGCTTTACGGGTATACAAACAACCAAAGGCACACTTTCGTGCTAAACGGTCTCAACTGGCAACATACGTCGACCCAGACCAATACTACTATGCCGAACAACTTGGTTTGCGTTACCACCCCGCAGATCCCCTCAACTTTCCTGACGGGCGGTCTCGTCGCAGGCGTATTACTAGTGCTTGGCGCATTTTCACTTATCGCAAAAATGGTTAGGAGGGCTTACCTATAATGCACACTTTATTTATTATTATGTTTATCCTTTCCCTCTTTAACTTGGGCTATATAACTTATCGTATTGTGAGGGGTAAATGATGTTATGGACATCTTTGGCTCAATCCTCACATTCGCGGCTTTGTCGTGTTTTATTTGTGCTTTGCTTCTCTTTGGGTTTGGCATTTGCATTTGGTTCTACATCCGTTAGCGCCCTCTCTGATAGTCAGATTTTAAGCCCAACGCAGCTTGATTTGAAATGGCAGAACAATACTGGTAATGAGGGGTATTATAAAGCTGTTTTTCAGAACTACGAAACTACAGCCGGTGCAGGTCCTGCTTCTCGTTGGGTTGATATGGCTTGGTCGGGCGGCGACATGGCTAATTTGCATTTATATAACAATTATAATGTGCAATTTAGTTTTGCTGTAGACGTTCGTCTTGCTGGTACAGCAAGCAGCTCTGTTCAGTTCCCTAATTTTGTAACACCAGGTTGGCGCAATTCTTCGGATGTTTGTGCCGTCATGGATAACATTGAAATGGATGTGATTCCTATAACCATGTCTTCTATTGGTTATACGGCGACGGTCAACATTAGGGGTCAGTTATGGGCTGATAATTCTGATAGTAAACTATGTTTTTATGGTCCATTTTTCCATAATCTTGGAGCTCAATCCTGGGATGTTAAAATTTCGCAGCCGAGTTTGTCAATCAATCCAAACTGGCAGTATGATACTTTAACCGGAATGAATACCCTTGTTGGTGCGATTCGAACTAACACCGATACCATGAAAAACACCCTTAACCAATTGCAGCAAAATGGCATTACAGCTAATGTCGATAATTCTGATGTAGTTAATGCAACTAATGCTGCCGCGAATCAGGCACATCAAGATTCTCAGGCACAAACTGACGCTATCAATCAGCAAACCCAGCAACAGCAAAACCAATATGATCAGGAAAAGCAGGAAGAGCAAGAGCGAGAAGAGCAAGGTAAGGATTCTGCTGATGAGGCTGGTGGTATCTTTAATTTTGGCGTCCTCAATCCTTTTGCTCCTATTTTTGAGTTGTTTAAGCCTGGTGGTTGTGCTAGTATTCCAATTATCGCCGGGTTTGTCGGTGCAGAGTCTACCCAGTATTGTTCTTGGTTCCCTAACTCTGTGCGCAGCGTTCTTACTCCTGCTTTTGGAATAGCCAGCATGATGTTATTATTTGGTTTTGTTATGAAGTGGCTTGGTGGTAGCAAAGTTATTCATTTAGGAGGTGATTAGATGGGCGAGATGATTGTTAATGGTATTAAGATAGCTTTCTGGATTGGTATTGCTCTAGTTTTTATGACTGCTATCACTACTTTATTGAACCTTATTACTTCTATCGTTTTTGCTAATGTGATTGGTGAAGTTTTAGCTATTATTTCTATGTGCCTACCTTTTGATGCTGCAACGGTATTTGGAGCTTTAGGCACGGCTTGTTCGGCTATTTTAGCTTTTTTGGTTGCTAAGAAAATTTACGAACAGGCTAATGGTGGGCCTTTATCTTCTTAATTTTATAAAATTTAACTTGTTTTTTTAATATGCGTCCACCTTGACATTTTCTGGGGGGGGGGGGTATTATTAATGTAATTATTTAAGGAGTTTTTATGTCTGATCGGAAAAAAGGTATAAGTTGTCAACAACAAATGCAATTTGATATTCATTATATTTTAGACGACTTAGATTCTATTCGTCGTGATAATCAACGCATTGCTAGCTCCTTAGAGGAGATAGCTCAATGTCTAAAAAACAACAATCAGTAATTTCACTCGATCCTATTGATCGGTCGAGGAAGAAGCAAAATGCGCCGCTTCCCCGTTTGTTCAAAACTCGTTGGAGTGGTGGCAAACGCCCGATGTCTGAGATTCCCTTTGGGCATTATATGTTTTGTGGTAAGCAAGGTAGCGGCAAAACCGCTAGTGCGCTTTGGTATGCGCAATATTTGCAGCGTAAATATAATCGTTATAAAGGTCATCCTGTAACTTGGCAGATTTATAGTAACCTCGGTTATGGTCAACCTGTGAACCGCGCATCCATGCTCGAGGTGTTTAAGAAGTTCAAGTCTCGTGATGAAAACCCCTTTGAGTTTAGGATTATCTTAATTGATGAAATCCAGAGCTATTTTCCTCGTGATTTTTCTGATCGTCAAGGTAAAGTAATTATGAAAGACCTTGTTGGTTGTTTTTCTCAACTTCGTAAGCGGAATACTTTTGTGCTTTCTACGGCTCAGGTTTATGGTCGACTTGATAAAACTCTACGTGAACAATGCCTTTATATGGTTTCTTGTCGCAAGAGCTTTACCGGTCGCCTTCTTAATGATTTTATCTTAGGCGATGATATCATGTGTGATGAAATGGGGCGTTGGTCTGGCGTTCCGCAGCGGATTTACTCGCACGGTCTCTCCACCGTGAAATACAATACCGCTAAGATTATTTTGGAGTAATTTTAGGGTGACATGTCCGCAGCGCGTTAGCGCAGCGGGCGTGTCGCAAGTGTTATGTAGTACTTGATACTACATAACACATTGTGTATCAAAATTGATTTATTTAGGAGTTTTTATGGAGGGTCTTGTTTTCAATTCTGTAAAGGAGTATCCTAAAATGATTAAGATTTGTATTTATCGAGAACCGTTTGCTGTTTCTCATAATCCGCGCCCTAAGAAGCGTAGCAACTCCGAGACTTCGTTTTCTTCGGTTATGCGTACTCGTACCGCTCTTGAGGATTTGTGTATTTGTAATAATTTCGAGCTTTTTTGCACGTTCACTTTTGACCCATCCCGTTATAATTCGAAAAATCTGCTTGATTGTCGGCGCTATATGAATACATGGCTCCACAACGCAAAATTTCGCCATTCTAGGCATCTTGAATACCTAGTTGTACCAGAACTACATAAAAGCGGTGCAATCCACTTCCACGCGCTTCTACGTGGCTATGAAGGGCAACTTAAGGATAGCAAGCATACGCAGCATGGTCGTAAGGTTTATAATATTCCCCACTGGCATTTCGGCTTCTCCACTTGTTGTAAAATTGATAATCAAGATGCAGTTTCTCGTTATATTCGTAAGTATATAACTAAAGATATGCTTCTACTTCCCGGTAAAAAACGTTATTTCTGTTCTCAACGTCTCAATCGTCCAATTAAGTCTACGAATTGTGTTACTTCTTGGCTTCGTAACGTGAAATCTGACTTCTTTCTCACTGATGATAAGGAGTTTTATACAGTCCAAAAGTCTGACCTTCCTGCTGGTTTTGAGTTTCCCTACGTTGGCTTATAATTTTTATGCTTGTAGCTTTTATGCCTGCAGCGCGTTAGCGCAGCGGGCATATTTTTGTGTTTTGTTGTGCACTTTACAATATTTTTTTGATGTTTTTATCTCTGTAAAATTATTTTGCGACATTAAGAATACAATTTTATGTATTGTGCGACATTTTAACTTGTGTTATTTTTGGTATATAACATCAACTAATCATAAGGAAAATATTATGAAAGAAAGTCTATTAAATAATGTAAACGATGTCTACCTTGAAAACCATAAGTCCAAAAATGGTAATTCTTATAAAATGCTTGTTGTCGAGTTTAATGATGGCTACAAGTTTATGAAGCCCGCCTTTGGTGATACTGAGTATATCCTCAGTAAACAAATTGAAGCTTAACAATTTATGTAGTACCTCGGGGTAAAGGAGAGGTTAAACATTCCTAGAGGGAAGGACGCAAATGCAGGCGTCGTCTGCACTTCCCTGCCTGTTACGCTACTGCGGTCGACCAATAAATATCAACTTTAATTGGAGTTTCTTCACTATGGGTCTTATGACTACTCTTGGTGTTGAAGGTGCTACTACTGGTATGGATTGGTCTAGTCTGACCTCCGCACTTAGCTTGTCTGCGTTCCAGAGCGTAATTCAGAGTGCTTTGCCTATTGTTGGCGTTGCTGTTCTCTGTGGTTTCCTCTTCTACGTGGTTCGCTGGGCTATCGGTCTTTTCCGTGGTATCTAATGCGCAGCGGACGCTCCCGAAGCGATCCGCAGCGCATTAACCGGAGCTATCCCCGGCTTGGCAACAGAACAGGGGAATTAAGGAGATTTTAATAATGAGTGAACTTACACAAATCACAATCGACATTTTAGCTTATTTTCTAGCGCCTTTCGCTGTTATGCTTGGTGTCGGTTGGCTTGTTTCCCTGTTCGCTTTTGGAAGGGACAATTAGATGTCATGGTTTGCTATCCCAGAAGGATATTCTTGCGTAACTCGTCAAAACGATACGACGCTTTACGGGTATACAAACAACCAAAGGCACACTTTCGTGCTAAACGGTCTCAACTGGCAACATACGTCGACCCAGACCAATACTACTATGCCGAACAACTTGGTTTGCGTTACCACCCCGCAGATCCCCTCAACTTTCCTGACGGGCGGTCTCGTCGCAGGCGTATTACTAGTGCTTGGCGCATTTTCACTTATCGCAAAAATGGTTAGGAGGGCTTACCTATAATGCACACTTTATTTATTATTATGTTTATCCTTTCCCTCTTTAACTTGGGCTATATAACTTATCGTATTGTGAGGGGTAAATGATGTTATGGACATCTTTGGCTCAATCCTCACATTCGCGGCTTTGTCGTGTTTTATTTGTGCTTTGCTTCTCTTTGGGTTTGGCATTTGCATTTGGTTCTACATCCGTTAGCGCCCTCTCTGATAGTCAGATTTTAAGCCCAACGCAGCTTGATTTGAAATGGCAGAACAATACTGGTAATGAGGGGTATTATAAAGCTGTTTTTCAGAACTACGAAACTACAGCCGGTGCAGGTCCTGCTTCTCGTTGGGTTGATATGGCTTGGTCGGGCGGCGACATGGCTAATTTGCATTTATATAACAATTATAATGTGCAATTTAGTTTTGCTGTAGACGTTCGTCTTGCTGGTACAGCAAGCAGCTCTGTTCAGTTCCCTAATTTTGTAACACCAGGTTGGCGCAATTCTTCGGATGTTTGTGCCGTCATGGATAACATTGAAATGGATGTGATTCCTATAACCATGTCTTCTATTGGTTATACGGCGACGGTCAACATTAGGGGTCAGTTATGGGCTGATAATTCTGATAGTAAACTATGTTTTTATGGTCCATTTTTCCATAATCTTGGAGCTCAATCCTGGGATGTTAAAATTTCGCAGCCGAGTTTGTCAATCAATCCAAACTGGCAGTATGATACTTTAACCGGAATGAATACCCTTGTTGGTGCGATTCGAACTAACACCGATACCATGAAAAACACCCTTAACCAATTGCAGCAAAATGGCATTACAGCTAATGTCGATAATTCTGATGTAGTTAATGCAACTAATGCTGCCGCGAATCAGGCACATCAAGATTCTCAGGCACAAACTGACGCTATCAATCAGCAAACCCAGCAACAGCAAAACCAATATGATCAGGAAAAGCAGGAAGAGCAAGAGCGAGAAGAGCAAGGTAAGGATTCTGCTGATGAGGCTGGTGGTATCTTTAATTTTGGCGTCCTCAATCCTTTTGCTCCTATTTTTGAGTTGTTTAAGCCTGGTGGTTGTGCTAGTATTCCAATTATCGCCGGGTTTGTCGGTGCAGAGTCTACCCAGTATTGTTCTTGGTTCCCTAACTCTGTGCGCAGCGTTCTTACTCCTGCTTTTGGAATAGCCAGCATGATGTTATTATTTGGTTTTGTTATGAAGTGGCTTGGTGGTAGCAAAGTTATTCATTTAGGAGGTGATTAGATGGGCGAGATGATTGTTAATGGTATTAAGATAGCTTTCTGGATTGGTATTGCTCTAGTTTTTATGACTGCTATCACTACTTTATTGAACCTTATTACTTCTATCGTTTTTGCTAATGTGATTGGTGAAGTTTTAGCTATTATTTCTATGTGCCTACCTTTTGATGCTGCAACGGTATTTGGAGCTTTAGGCACGGCTTGTTCGGCTATTTTAGCTTTTTTGGTTGCTAAGAAAATTTACGAACAGGCTAATGGTGGGCCTTTATCTTCTTAATTTTATAAAATTTAACTTGTTTTTTTAATATGCGTCCACCTTGACATTTTCTGGGGGGGGGGGGTATTATTAATGTAATTATTTAAGGAGTTTTTATGTCTGATCGGAAAAAAGGTATAAGTTGTCAACAACAAATGCAATTTGATATTCATTATATTTTAGACGACTTAGATTCTATTCGTCGTGATAATCAACGCATTGCTAGCTCCTTAGAGGAGATAGCTCAATGTCTAAAAAACAACAATCAGTAATTTCACTCGATCCTATTGATCGGTCGAGGAAGAAGCAAAATGCGCCGCTTCCCCGTTTGTTCAAAACTCGTTGGAGTGGTGGCAAACGCCCGATGTCTGAGATTCCCTTTGGGCATTATATGTTTTGTGGTAAGCAAGGTAGCGGCAAAACCGCTAGTGCGCTTTGGTATGCGCAATATTTGCAGCGTAAATATAATCGTTATAAAGGTCATCCTGTAACTTGGCAGATTTATAGTAACCTCGGTTATGGTCAACCTGTGAACCGCGCATCCATGCTCGAGGTGTTTAAGAAGTTCAAGTCTCGTGATGAAAACCCCTTTGAGTTTAGGATTATCTTAATTGATGAAATCCAGAGCTATTTTCCTCGTGATTTTTCTGATCGTCAAGGTAAAGTAATTATGAAAGACCTTGTTGGTTGTTTTTCTCAACTTCGTAAGCGGAATACTTTTGTGCTTTCTACGGCTCAGGTTTATGGTCGACTTGATAAAACTCTACGTGAACAATGCCTTTATATGGTTTCTTGTCGCAAGAGCTTTACCGGTCGCCTTCTTAATGATTTTATCTTAGGCGATGATATCATGTGTGATGAAATGGGGCGTTGGTCTGGCGTTCCGCAGCGGATTTACTCGCACGGTCTCTCCACCGTGAAATACAATACCGCTAAGATTATTTTGGAGTAATTTTAGGGTGACATGTCCGCAGCGCGTTAGCGCAGCGGGCGTGTCGCAAGTGTTATGTAGTACTTGATACTACATAACACATTGTGTATCAAAATTGATTTATTTAGGAGTTTTTATGGAGGGTCTTGTTTTCAATTCTGTAAAGGAGTATCCTAAAATGATTAAGATTTGTATTTATCGAGAACCGTTTGCTGTTTCTCATAATCCGCGCCCTAAGAAGCGTAGCAACTCCGAGACTTCGTTTTCTTCGGTTATGCGTACTCGTACCGCTCTTGAGGATTTGTGTATTTGTAATAATTTCGAGCTTTTTTGCACGTTCACTTTTGACCCATCCCGTTATAATTCGAAAAATCTGCTTGATTGTCGGCGCTATATGAATACATGGCTCCACAACGCAAAATTTCGCCATTCTAGGCATCTTGAATACCTAGTTGTACCAGAACTACATAAAAGCGGTGCAATCCACTTCCACGCGCTTCTACGTGGCTATGAAGGGCAACTTAAGGATAGCAAGCATACGCAGCATGGTCGTAAGGTTTATAATATTCCCCACTGGCATTTCGGCTTCTCCACTTGTTGTAAAATTGATAATCAAGATGCAGTTTCTCGTTATATTCGTAAGTATATAACTAAAGATATGCTTCTACTTCCCGGTAAAAAACGTTATTTCTGTTCTCAACGTCTCAATCGTCCAATTAAGTCTACGAATTGTGTTACTTCTTGGCTTCGTAACGTGAAATCTGACTTCTTTCTCACTGATGATAAGGAGTTTTATACAGTCCAAAAGTCTGACCTTCCTGCTGGTTTTGAGTTTCCCTACGTTGGCTTATAATTTTTATGCTTGTAGCTTTTATGCCTGCAGCGCGTTAGCGCAGCGGGCATATTTTTGTGTTTTGTTGTGCACTTTACAATATTTTTTTGATGTTTTTATCTCTGTAAAATTATTTTGCGACATTAAGAATACAATTTTATGTATTGTGCGACATTTGATATATATCAAAAAGACGAGTATACTATCATCTAAATTATGTTTGAAATGAGCCTTTCCCCGGTATGATTCTGAAAATGTTATGGAAAGTTTTGTGGCGTTGGTTTTGTTCCCGTCGTGATGGCTGGCGGTCGGTTTTGCGGGTGGACTTGCAGGTAGATGTTCCTGGTTTGAAGCTGCAGGCGCAGTATCGGCGCCATAAACAGCACAAAAGTTTTAAACCACGAGGGAAGGATAGACGGCGGGAAAAACCGGGGAAACTGTGATTTACTAATTCCCTACGCGCCCGCTATAATACGGGTATGGCTTTTGATTTTAAAAAGGAATACAAGGATTTATATGGTCCAAAGACGGCACCGAGTATCGTGACAGTGCCAAAGGTGAATTATTTAGCAGTGCGGGGTCATGGCGATCCGAATGCTGAGGGTGGCAAGTATAAGGCTTCGATTGGCTTGCTCTATGCAATCGCTTTTACGCTGAAGATGAGCTATAAGGGTGGGCGGAAGATTGATGGCTACTTCCCTTATGTGGTGCCACCCCTGGAAGGCCTCTGGTGGCAAGATGGGCAGAAGGGTGATTTGGACTATAGCCGGAAGGCGGATTTAAACTTTATTTCGCTGATTCGGCTGCCAGATTTTGTGACGCGCGCGGATTTTGACTGGGCGATAAGGGAAGCAACAGAGAAGAAAGGTGGAGATTTTGCGAAAGTTGAGTTCTTCCCTTACGACGAGGGTGAGTGCGTGCAATGTATGCATATCGGGTCGTATGATGATGAACCGCAGACTTTAGCGAAGATGTGCCAATACGCCCAAGAAAATGGCTACAAAATTGATGATGCCGGCGAGAGGCTACATCATGAGATTTATCTGAGTGACCCACGGAGAGTGACACCGGAACGGCTGAAGACCGTGATCCGGCAGCCGGTTGTGCGGCTAAATCAGACAGAGAATTAGACTAATTCCCTACTTGATTGCCATAAAAATGCCCAGAAAGGCCATTTTCGGGCGTTTTTAGCGCTTTTGGTTAGATTTCTTGGTATGATTGCGGCTTTTATTTATAGTGCCCTTTTCAGCGCCAGAATCGGCCTTTTTGGCGATTTTAGCAGTTTCGGGCTGACTGCCAGTTTCATTCCCTGCTTTTGTACCGCTCGTATTTCCCTGTTCAGCGGACTTTTCAGCCGCCAGAGCGCCTAAATCTTTAAGGCTGGGGCGGTTTTTGCCCTCGGCAGCGTTAGGAGACATTTTGAGCTTACGGAAGTCGCTCTGAGGAGTGGGCATATATTGAAAGTTCGGTTTTTGTTCGGGTTTTGCGCCATATCCTCCCGGTTGTGCGGCGTATCCACTGCGCGTGGTATAGCTATTGCTAATTGCATTATTTACTACTGAACCCATACTGCCAGCAGCACGGCCGGAGTCGGACAGCTCTTTCTTGTACTTTTCGGACTGCTCAATGGTTTCGCGAATTTCAGCCTCAACTTCGGCGCGATTGCGGGAATAGAGTCGGCGGGAGCTCTCGACGATGCGGTCAAAGTTATCTTGTGGTGTGGTTGGCAGCGACAGGGTGGTAGCAGAGAAGGCTGGGACTTTTTCACCATTAATAATCATCGAAATTACGAAATTGCGGTTGTTCATCTGAATTAGATCCGACTGGTCAAAAATTGGCTCAAATTGTTTCGCTAGAATTGGGGCATCATCGGCGGAGACCCGGAAACTAATCGTGGTACCGACGTTACCGAACACGGCGTCGCGCACCGAATCAGTCATCTGGGAAATATATTGGTTCGCGACTGTTAGATTCAAACCATACTTCCTAGCTTCGGACAGAATCACGGCAAAGCTATCGGTGGCAAAGTTCTGAAACTCATCGACATAGAGATAGAAAGGACGACGGTCAGCGACGTTCGGAATGTCACTACGGGACATGGCAGCGAGCTGCACTTTGGTGACTAGGAAGGCGCCAAGAATAGCGGCATTATCTTCACCAATCAGACCCTTGGAAAGGTTGACGACGAGAATCTTGCCTTCATCCATGATCTTGCGGACATTAAAGCTAGACTTCGGCTGACCAATAATGTTACGGATAATCGGGTTAGCCGTGAAGGCACCAACCTTATTTAGTACTGGCGCGATGCTTTCGTTGACCTGTTTCTCGTTCCACTGGCCAAATTCGTGCTTCCAGAATTGTAAAACCGTCACATCTTGACAATAATCTAGGGTTTCTTTGCGGAAATCCTTGTCGGTGAGAATGCGGGAAATATCAAGCAGCGTGGTTTCGGGGCGGTCCAGCAAGGCTAAGAGTGTGTATCGGAGAATATGCTCCAACCTTGGACCCCAAGAATCGCCGAACATACGCTTTAGAACGCCGATAACTTCTGAGCAAACATTCGGTTTGCGCGCCGGATCGTCAAGCTCGAGTGGGTTAAAGGCGACCGGATAAGCCGTATCGGCAGGGTTGAAATAAACTACGTCCTGAATCCGACTCTCCGGTACAAAGCGTAAGTTATTAATGGCGAAATCGCCGTGCGGGTCGATGATACAGTAACCTTGATTATAAAACACATCGCTGAGCGCAAACAGCTCGAGCATGCCACTTTTACCAGCGCCAGTTTGGCCGATGATATAAACGTGGCGCGAACGGTCGCGACGATACATACCGAATTGATGATTGATTCCGCGGAAATTAGTCAGACCAAAGGCAGAAATATCCGCGTCGTGTTCGGGATCACCAGTGACGAGCGGCAATTGTGAAGGTGGTTCAGCCGTCTTAGATGAAGCCCAGACGATATTGGGAGTTTCCACGCTAGTGTGTGGTAAATGGAAGACGCTGGCGAGTTCGGATATGTTGAGAATAAAACCGTCTTCATTGAAGCTACGTAGTTTATAAGCGTCGAGCTCTTCAGGCTTGAAACTGCCGCCCGTTAGTCGAAAGCCGTTTAAATTGGTGGAATTATATTGTTTAAACGTTCCCACTAGGGCTTGCATGTTGAGTTTGGCGTTAGTTTGGTCTTTGCCAAGGTAAGCGAGGCGAATTTTCACCTCGTAGCCCAGTTTGGTGGCCTTTTTCTCGGCTTCGGCAATGCGGGCTTTATCACGCTCGGAAATCTCGGGAGCTTTGTCACCTTCACTGCCATTTGGCGGACGCACTAAAGCGCCAAGCGCTTCGATGATCCAGGTCCAATCTGGACCGCTGCCGCTACCGCCAAAAAACCGACGACCGGATTTGACTTTTTGAATCCACTTGTCGGTGGTTTTCTTGTGCCAGTCATCTGGAATTGGGCGTGCCAAAATCTGAATCCAGAGCTCTTCGGAATTATCGGGATTAAGCTTAGCGAGCGTACCGGTAATTCCGGCAAGCGGGTCAACTTCGAAGTTCTCAAAAGTTTTAATTGGTAAGGCTTCGTTTTCCGTTAAGGTGAGTTCGGCTTCATAAGTTACGGGATATTTATCGCGATCGTCGACGTAATCTTCGTTCATGCGATAGATTTGCACAGTGGGATACTGGGCATAAATTTGCCCTTCGACAAAGCTTTGGAGAATTTTTGGCACCCAGACATAGAACCGAATTTGACCGCCAGTCGAGACGATTTCGAAGCTAATATGCTCCTGCACGCCGCCGGAATGGCGCAGCTCAGCTTTGTCGCGCAAAATTCCGTGAAGACTGGCAAAAAGTTGTTCGGCGGCGAGCTCTTTTTTGTCGTTGGCGCGAGGAATTTCTAGCATCAATAAGACCGAATCAACATTCAAAACTTTCAGGCGATTAAGCTTGCGATAATTATTCAGACCAAGCAAAATCAAAATCACCACTAACGGTATCCAAACAATTGGCATGGTAATAAAATGAATGATTTGAGCTAGCATATACTACTAATTATAACACGAAAATACTATTCTTCGGGCGCGAGAGCATAAGTATCTTTGTCGATTTTGGTGAAAAGTTGTTTGTTTTGGAGATTAAGCAGTACTGTGGTTTCTTTAACCTTGCGGGCGCGCAAAACGCGCTTAACGATCTCTTCACGACTGAGTGGAGTGCCAGCTTCTTTGAGAATATTAGCGATAATGTCAGCTACGGTTCCCTTTGTGTAGCCCCAAGAACTGAGGGCATAAATTCCGCGACCAATCAAAACAAAGCGTGAATCCTTGATTAACTCGTTATGAATGGCTTGAATAGTAACATTCTTGCGTCGGAATTCAGACTTAGAAATTGCTTCAGCGATATCAGAGAAGTGCATTGGTTCCTTTTTAGCTTCGAGTACAACGAAAATCTTGTCGCGAATGTTGCGCGGATTGACGGTTGGCCATTTCGCTAGGCCCCAAAGCCCATTGAGCGAGGCGAGGAGCTTAGAAATTGAAGCCAGAGCCTTAATATGATCAGGATGTTCATAATCCAAAGCCTCGTCGAGTTGATCGATGGTCATGGGCTCTTTGCGCTCTTTGATTAAGTTGACGATTTCGTCAACACGGGCGTGAACAGTCTTGGCATCGCCGTATTCGGCAATTCCGAGGGCGGCATAGTAGAGATCGTTTTCGTCGATCGTGGTGAGATTGCTAGAAATTGCGCCAATGAAAGTTAGGCGAGCACGTTCAGCCGGGGTTGCCTTGCGACCATAAATGCGTTCGGCAAGATCGGTAGTGCGGGCTACTCGTCCAAGCTCGGTAAGGTTGCGGATAATTAACTTTTCGGCTGCGCCCAGCTCTTCAATTTGACCATCCTCGGCACCAATACGTAGACGTACCAAAATGGCTTTTTCGAGTTGACGAACGCGTTCGCGAGTAATATTTAATAGTTCCCCAATTTGCTCAAGTGTCTCTTTTTGCCCAGAAAGACCAAAACGGCGCGAAATAATTTCGCGTTCGCGGTCTTGCTCGATGATGTTTAGACTACCCTTAATGGCGTTTTCGATTATGCTGGCGTGCTGGTCCATCAGTTTCCCTTCGTTCACCCTATGTAATAGTTAATATTGTAATTTATATTCATAATAGCATATTTTAGTGTTAAGGTCAACAGCTGAAATTGAAATTCAGGTTAACTTTCTATGTTTTATTATAGCACAATTTTGTGGCTTTGAAGAAAGTTTTGGCACAAAGTTTTTATGCTTGCAAGTATATGGCATGAAAAGGCTCTAACCGAAAATGGTCGGAGTCCTGAGTAAAGAGTCTGTCTATTTCGCTTTGCCGTTTTCACCAAAAGCGTTGACTGCCTTAATGTAAGGCTATACTTTTATTGTAGCATGGTGTAACTAATTTGTCAATAGCTTTATCATGATTTTTTGGTTTTCTTGGTTCGCTTTGTGGTGCCAGTTTTCTTGGCGGTGGCCTTCATGGTTTTAGTTTTAGCCTTACTGCGTCCAAACTTTCCCCGTCCACTGGGTTTTTCTTCTAGCATTTGTTTAGCCTGTTCGAGAGTAATTTTCTTCGGATCTTGATCGGCGGGGATTTTGACATTATTGAAACGACCAGGACCTTTAATATATGGTCCGTAGGCGCCAACGATAATCATAATATCGCCCCAATCGGCAATAATTGAATCAAGTTTTTCTTGATAAAGTTTTTCGGCAGTTTTGAAAGTGATTTTATAAGGGTCGTGATTCTTGAGTTGGATATTGTATTTGCCAGCTTTGAGATAAGGGCCGAAGGGGCCGGCGGCAGCAATGAGGGTGGCACCGTCTTTGGTAGTGCCAAGTTCGCGCGGGAGCACCGGAAGAGCCAGTTGTTTCAGGGCAGCCTCGAGAGTGACGGTTTTCTCGTTCATGCCGGCTGGGAGTGGTGCAAAACGGGGTTTTTCACCACTGGACTTCTCGTTATCGCCTAACTGAATGAAGGGGCCATTTTTGCCAATTTTGGCGTAAATTGGGCGTCCGGTCTCGGGATCTTTGCCAAGTTCACGGGCGTTATTATAGCGAGCAGCATCATCGGATTTTTCGACGTCTTTGGAGAATGGTCCATAGAAATCACGTAACATTTGTACGCGTTCCAGCTTGGCTTCGGCGATTTTGTCAAGATCCTCTTCGATATTGGCGGTGAACTGGTAATCGACAATATTTTCAAAATTATCGGTCAAGAAGCCGGTAATTAATTCCCCAATTGGCGTCGGTAGGAGCTTCCCCTTCGTGGAACCAGTTTTTTCGGTGGCTAGTTCACGTTCGATCTTGCCTCTCACGAGCGTGAGTTCAATCACTTCGCGCGGTTCGCCTTCGGATTCGCCTTTGACGACATAACCGCGGGATTGAATTGCTTGCATAATTGAAGCGTAAGTTGATGGGCGACCAATGCCCAGCTCTTCGAGTTTTTTCACTAGCGAACCTTCGGTGTAACGAGCTGGCGGTTTGGCAAAATTTTGGCGAGCTTTGATTTCTTCAGCTTTGAGCTGATCGCCACTGGTTAGAGCTGGGAGTTCGTCTTCTTTCATGCGGCCAGTGACTTTGAGAAAACCATCAAAGATAATGACTTCGCCTTTAGCTTCAAAAACGTACTTTTTCTCCGCATCTGTTGTAATTTTGACAACAGTTTTCTCGGTTTTAGCTTCGGCCATTTGGGTGGCGAGCGTGCGATTACGGATTAGCTTGTATAATTTGCGCTCGTAATCGTTTTTGCCGGCAGTTTCTTGCTCAATGCGGGTAGGGCGAATGGCTTCGTGAGCTTCTTGAGCACCAGCGGATTTAGTCTTAAAATTACGCACCTGCAAATACTCCTTGCCAAAGTTTTCTTCGACATAGTTCGCGGTCATGGCGATGGCTTGTTTGGAAAGATTGAGACTGTCGGTGCGGTGATAAGTAATTAAACCAGCTTGATAAAGCGCTTGCGCGGCGGTCATTGTCGTACGCGTGGAAAAGCCCAGGCGCGAGTTGGCCTCAATTTGCATGGAAGCAGTCGTAAAAGGTGGCGCCGGACGGCGGACGCCGGGGCTGGTAGTGATGTCAGAAACGGCGAATTTGGCACCGACGAGTTTTTCGAGATAATTATTGGCGGTGCGCTCAGTGTCAAAATTATGGTCGAGGGTAGCTAGGAGCTCGTCCTGATCATTAGTGGCGAATTTACCGGTAATTTTAAAAGTGGATTTACTAGCAAATTTCTCGATTTCTTGTTCACGTTCAACGACTAAACGCAGAGCTGGCGATTGCACACGGCCGGCAGAAATTGCGCCTGGGACTTTGCGCCGCACCACGCCCGAAAGATCATAACCAACTAGCATATCAAGAGTCTGGCGGGCTTGCTGCGAATGCACCATATTCATATCGACTTTACGGGGGTGCTGGATAGCATCTTCGAGGGCGGATTTGGTGATTTCGTGAAAAGTGATGCGGTTGGTATTTTTTGGCAGTTTCAGCACTTCCATGAGATGCCAAGAAATGGCCTCGCCTTCGCGGTCTTCATCAGTCGCTAGCCAGATGGTGTCGGCAGCAGCTGCGGCTTTTTTGAGGTCAGAAATAATTTTGGTATGTCCAGGGTCGATTTCGTAAGTCACATCAAAAGTATCTTTGTCGACTTTAGTATCTTTACGGATGTGTCCAACCGAAGCTAAGACATGAAAATCTTTGCCCAAATATTTTTCGATAGTGTGGGCTTTGGCCGGAGACTCGACGATGACTAGGTTTTTTGGCATATATTATTTAGTATAACATGGCCGTCAAGTAATAAATAAGCTCCCGTGTTCCGATGAACGCGGGAGCTGAGGTTAAATGTTGTATGGCTCTCCGGAGAAAAGATATTCGCCGGTTTCGTCAACGACATTGTTGGCGAGTTCATTGATTTGCCACTCGGTGGCGGGATCCTGTTCGGCAGTGCGCCAATACACCAGGTTGCAGTTGTGGTAGATTTCAAGATTATACCGACCAGATGAGTTGGTTTCTAAATCATAAACTATCACAACGTAATCATCTGTCGAGTCACAGGAAACACGGACGTTTAGTTTAGAACCATTGTCAACAAAATAAACTTCAATGTGGGCATCTTCGTTGTCGGTTGCCCATTCGAGGTATGTATCCCAGTAGTTTAGGTAGGTCACCTCAACTAAGAATAATTTAGCTGCCTCGTCATCGGTCGTAACATTAAACGTGCGAGCAATGTTAACTTCGCCGAGCTCCTGCAGCCATTCCTGGTAATCTCTGAAATCAATCCATTTAGCCATTTATAACCCCCCTTTCTATAAAGTACTGCCTTTCTGCCGAAAGCAGCCTGTTTATATTGTAATATATTTTTGGATTTTGTCTAGGTAGGGGTTGTAAGTTGGAGAAAAATTGTGCTAGGCTGGGGTGGAGTAGCTAAGCGGCTGGTCATTGTAGAAGGATAGGGTGTGGGGTTGAATTGGCGGAAAGGATACTGATGCTGAAGCTCGTTATGTTTTTGGGGCGATGGTTGCAGAATCGTTTGCAGCTGCAGCCACAAAAAATTACCCTTGTGATTATCGTCAAGATAGTTCACAAAGGGTAACCATAAAACCAATTTAATTGTACCTTACGATAACGATTATGGCAAGTCTCTTTTCGTGAAGTTGCGTAATTTACGTAAGCTTAGCGCTCACTAGATATCAATTTAAGCTCAATGCTGCATTTTAATAAATCAGTATGTTTTTGATACACTAATTTCCTGTTTTAGCTGGAGTTTAGTAGTAACAAAAAAGGCTCCAGGTAAGGGTGGGCATCACCTGAAGCCTTTTTGGCCCTATAACGCATCGTCGTTCGACCCCGGAGGCCCGGGAGCGCGACCCACCTCACACAAACACGGGGCCCGCCGGTTATAGGGGTTGCTATGCCTTCGAACTTTCCCTAAAAGTGGAGGTAATACTTACAGCCGATAACCTTAGAAGAAATTATCAGCCCTAGGGGGTTTCAAAAGCACGCAACTTCTGTCAATCTAGCAAGCTAGACTAGCAGAAATTATGATTTATTTAGGTACAGTTGGAGTTAATAACCCTAACTGTTAAGCATTATAGCACACGGAGAAATAAATGTCAATACTTTTTTCACATTTTCTTTCAAAAAACAATGAAATTGCACCCCAAGAGGATGATTTTACAGAGGTATTAAGTACTATTGCGGTAACGCCTAAAAAGTTGTATTTCTATGGAAAATTGCCCAAGAATCGTATAAAAATGAGTGCCAAAAATACCCGAACAACCCGAACAGAACCGGTCTCAGAAAGGCCAAAAACCGTGGCAATCGTGGGCTCGCGCAAGCCGACGCCATATGGTGCAGAAATTGCCCGAAAATTGGCCTACGAAGCGGCAAAACGTGGCGCGGTGGTGGTTTCGGGGCTGGCTTATGGGATTGATAGCATTGCGCATCGGGGAGCCTTGGAGGCGGGCGGGGTGACAGTGGCGATATTGGGGACACCGATTGATCAGATTTATCCGCGGGCGCATGTTGGCTTGGCGGAAGAAATCGTCCGGACGGGTGGATGCGTACTGAGTGAGCTGCCGCCAGGGGCGGAGTTTTATCCTAAAACCAGCTTTCTAGAGCGGAACCGCCTGATTTCGGGTTTGGCGGATGTGGTGGTAATCCCAGAGGCGGCGGAACGTAGTGGCTCTCTAAACACGGCGGCGCATGCCCTGGAACAGGGGCGAGAGGTATTTGTGGTGCCAGGCGATATTAATCGGCCGTTATCCAAAGGTTGTAATCGGTTGATTTTGCAGGGGGCGACGCCGTACCTTGGGCCAGAGGACGTTTTGGAGTTATTATTCCCTGCTCCGCGGAAGCGGCGGGCGCGAGCGGTAGAATTGCCGCTAGGCGATAATGAGATAGAAACGGCAATTTTGCGGATTTTGGCGCAAGGTACAGAGGAAGGTGGCGAAATCTTGGCTTTATCAGGCTTAGAGGTGGCGGAATTGAACCGAAATTTGACGATGTTGGAGCTAAAGGGGCGGATTCGGGCGTTAGGGGCGAATCGCTGGGTGTTGCGGTAAAAATATGGTATGATAGAGGCAGTAACTGAGAAAATTGAGGGGATTTTGACCTCACAGCCCTTTAGGAGAAAGGATTAGGAACGATGAAGACAGAGACTGCGTATTATCAGATTGTGGCTGGACCGAGTGCGGATGAAATGCGTCAGGTGGCAAAGGAACAATGCTTGATGTTCAAGGTTATGAAATATCGGTTGGCCCAGGAGCCGAACTATTGGGAAGATGTATTACGAGCGCCAGTGGAGGTCTGGCTGAAGGTGTTGGACTGCGAGCCGAATGAGACGAACTACACTTTGAAGGGTGAGTTGCCGGTGGACACGCCGTGGGGCAAATTGCGGGAATGTTGCGCTGGCAGTCTCAATATGGTGCATTGGTGCGAAGGTGAAACCGTGGTGGTGATATATGATCCGCAGACGGAGATTGGTACGATGGGTATGCTCTTGCCGCATATTGTGCCGTTATCTGAGGTGATGAATGTATATATTAATATTCATCCGGACGAGCCGTTGGTACAGACAGAGACTATATTGGATCGTGAACAGGCGGAGTTGACGGTGATTGCGCGGAAGCGTGACGAGTTTAGCACGTGGCTGTGGGACTCATGGTTGTTGCCTCTGGGTTTAACAGAAGTAATTACGTATGCATTCGAAGAACTGGAGACGGTTTATGATGTGACGCACGAGCTGATGGAAGAGCTGGAATTATACGAGGACGACGAATGGCTGGAGATTTTGGAACTGCAGAGCATTGTGGCGCGGTATTTGCCGGATGAAGCTGTGGACGAGCCGGATCTGATCGAGGATAAGCTGTTGATTTCATTGTACGGGGAAATTGTGGATTTCCTGATGAAGATCCAGGAAGCGGCTTCCTAATTCGATGCCCCTGTAGCGATTGGCTACGGGGGCATTTTGTGCTATATTAGTTGAAAGATGGAGGGAAAATGACAACGGTTCAAACTAGCGTAACTGATTCAGCAACAAAGCCGCAAAAAGGCCAGCGGATTTTATATTTTTCAGTGTTGAACGTGGTGGCCTGTATTGGGGTGATTTTGTTGCACTGCAACGGTGTGTTTTGGAGCCATCCGACGGGCCGGACTTGGGTGACGGCAAATTTGATTGAGACTTTATTCTATTTTCCGGTGCCGATTTTCTTTATGCTCAGCGGGGCGACTTTGATGGAATATAGTCAGCGCTATTCGACGAAAGTGTTTATGAAAAAGCGGGTTGTGAAGACGGTAATTCCCTTTCTGATCTGGAGTGCGATTGCGGCAGTGTATTGTTTTGTGCGTACGCCAGAGGCATACACTTGGGGCCCGCGGTCAATTATCATGAATATTTTCCAGACGAATTTCATGCCGGTTTACTGGTTCTTTCTGCCACTATTTGGGATTTATCTGGCGATGCCGATTTTGACCAAGGTGCAGGACAAGCTAAAAACTTTTTGCTATGCGATTATGATTGGGCTGATTTTTGTGGCGATTTTGCCGCTTATGTGTCAGCTGGTTGGAATTGAATACAACGGCGCCTTGACGCCGCCACCAGTGCTAGGATATATGATTTTTGTGTTTTTGGGTTACGTGCTGAGTAAGACGGATTTGACGAAAAAGCAGCGTTATGTGATTTATGCTGCGGGAGTAATTGGCTGGGCATTGCAATTCTTCGGGACGCTGTGGCTGACGACGCCGGGCGGGGAGATTAGCATGGTGTTTAAGGGTTATAATAATTTGCCAAGTGTGCTACAGTCTGTAGCAGTGTTTGTTTTCTTCAAACACTTGTCGTATGACGGTATTAAACGGCGCTTGCCTTGGTTTGAGAAAGCGGTGACGGTGATTGCGGGGCTGACTTTTGGGATTTATTTGATTCACGAGTATTTGATTTGGCTGTTGCCGGGTTGGTTTGGCTGGGATGCGGGGAGCATCATTTTTCGGACGCTGGGCGCAGGGTTGATTTTTGTCTTGGCGGCAGGGCTAACTTATGTGATTAAGAAGATTCCGGGCCTGCGCAAGATTGTTCCCTAATGGGGCAAATTTGAAGATAAGCGGTTTTGTGTCTTTGTGATTGTCATAGGCGAATTTTTGGCTGTTTGCTATTGACTTTTTTGATGAAGTGTGCTACAATGAGGGTATAGACCGTGGGTAATAGTGCCTACGGGGGTAATCTTGGCCAGCTGGGCGGATTGCCCGGCTGGTACATTTATTTTTAGGAGGAAGAAAAATGAGCAGAATTATTGATGACAGATTGTCAGTGAAGTTGCATGGAAAGGCCAGTGTAGATGAACTGAGGGCGGCCAGAGACAGGAAGGCTGAGAAGTATGTTGAGATGGAGATAACGGCTGCCTACGAGAATCACGCTGGTGCACAGGAACTCATTGATGATTTTGGCGGTAAGCTGCAGCTGCAGATCTGCGAGGTGATGGAAGCATCTACCTGTGGCGGAGATGTTAAAGTCGCAGCAAGGTTATTAACTAACGCATGCGATGCGGCGAAGGATGCGCTGGGTGCTGCCTGGAGAGGAGAAGAGCCGGAAGTGAATGTTTATGACCAGTCGGCGTTGACCTGTGGCACTACCATTACCTTCTATTACCGGGAAGATACACATTGGGGCTCGGTATACCGGGTGATTAATGATTTGTTGCCGGAAGGCGAGCAGGTGTTGGTAAAATCCAACGAATACCCCGTGCCCGATGAAGGAGAGGCAGTGTGTTTCTTCGTAACCGGTGTGCATCACACTCGTTCCATTTTGGATTTGACCAATTTGGAGCGGCAGGCTAACGGTTTGGAACCGTTAACGCCGCAGGAAAAGCCCGCTGAAGCGGAAAAGTCTAACGGCGACGGTAAAGGTAAGAAACCGCTGGAACTCGTTCCCGAAGAGACCGGTGACGGCGACAAATAACGCCGTATCCTGTAACTGTTAACAAGAAGGAGCCAGCCCGCAAGGGTGAAGCTTCACCCTCCTTTGAGCCTGCGAACAATTTCGCAGGCTCATATTTGTTTAGAGCTAGGCGATAAATTCGTCAATTCTCTGATTAGCGGAAAGTAGGATTTCTGGTAATTGAGCTTTTTCGTCAGGGGTAAATTTGGCGAGCACGAAGTCGATGTCCCCGAGTTGCTGGCGGACAGTACTGTTATTGCTACCGAGGCGCAGACGCGGAAAATCGGCGGTCTTGAGCCAGTCGGTGATAGATTTGAGACCATTATTGCCGCCACTAGAGCCGTGTGCGCGAAAGCGGATTTTGCCAAATTCGAGGTCAAAATCATCGCAGACGACTAAAACGTCTTGCGGCGCGATTTTATAAAATCGGCAAAAATCGGCGACGGCGCGACCAGATTCGTTATAAAAAGTTTGCGGTTTGATGAAAATTGTATCCTGATTTTTGAGCCAAAGCGCATTAAACTTGGGCTTTTGCCAGGCAAGTTGATGAGTTTTGGCATAAAAATCCAGCGTCAGAAAACCAAAATTATGACGGGTGAAATTATATTGATTGCCGGGATTACCAAGGCCAACCACAAGTTTCATGGCCTATTCCTTGGGCGTGAGTTTGTCGATACGTTCCAGAAGTTGTTGGTTTTTGGTTCCCAACGCCATGAGACGGTGGATATTGTCAGTGGCGAGGCGGTAAGTGGGCATGAAACGCAGCAAGAAACGCTTGATACGGACGGTATTAATATAAGGGCCAGATGTATAGAAACGCTTAATTTGGTCTTGGTCAGCGAAATCAGCTTGCAAGAAGAACTCCTGATTTTTATCGACAAATTCGCGCGCGGTTTGCTTGGCTTTCTTGACGGCAGCGCTGGACTTACTACTGACGACGGCTTGTTTCTCGTAGCCGGCGAAAAAGTGCCAGAAAAACTTATTATAGGTACCGATTAGCTCGTGAGCCTTTAAGAACTCAAAAATCTGCATGGCTGAATAGAGGTGGTCGATGGCGAAATCGCGTTTGTCGCCATAGCTGACCAGCGTGAGCGAGGTCAGACTGCCGTCGTGGCGGACATAATTATAGAGACGTTCGTTGAGATAATAAATTGTGTGGCTCACGCAGAGGTAGGTAGTGCAAAAATAGGCATCTTCGGCGACTTGTAAATCATCGGGAAACTGAATTTGGTTTTGTTCGAGAATGCTTTTGCGGAAGATTTTGTTCTGCGTGTTGCAGTCAGTCTTCGCAATTAGTTCTGGAGTGATGACCTGAGTGCCAGTATATTTGAGTGTATAAAATTCGTCATCACTCATCTTAAGCTCGCGATGCGCGTGATAAGTGACACCGATTTCGCTGATAGCGAGGTCGGTATTATGTTCGGTGATAGCCTGATACATTTTGGCGCAAAATTCGGGTTCGCAAGTATCATCACTATCGTGAAACATCAGAAAGTCAGCTCTGGACTTTTTGATGGCGAGGTTGCGGGATTTGGAGACGCCGAGGTGTTCGGAATTAGTAATGACATGCAGGCGTTCGTCCTTTTGAGCATAATTTTGCAGAATCTGAGCACAACCGTCGGTGGAGGCGTCGTTAACGCAGATGATTTCAATGTCCTTCAGAGTCTGGGCTAACAAACCATCTAGACATTGAGGTAAAAAGTCGGCGGTATTATAAATTGGTACGATGACGCTGACAAGTGGTGTGCTCATAGTTCTTTCCCTTCTTCGATCAGTTTGAGTTTGGACTCTAAAGTATCAATGTCGCAGTAGAGCTCAGTAATCAACTCGGCGATTTGTTCTTGTTTGCGTCGGTAAGGACGGATTTTGTTTTGGATCATCCAGTTGAGGTCGGCAAGCTTTTTGTGTAGACGTTGGCCGCAAACATAGATCATACTCATCCAGATTGGGTGGTCAATGATGTAGTTCATGGTTTTCCAGAGGCGCTTTTCCGTGAAATAGGATTTGAACAGGAGACCGTCGGCGCGTGCTTGTGCGTATTCGGCTTTGACGCGCTTTAGAAACTCGGGCAACAAATTAGTCTTGAGCCGAAAAATATTCCACATGTAAGTATAAAACTTAGTTAGCTGCATTAGGGGTGCTAGTTCATCATATAAACCATGTTTGCGGAGGTATTTGGCGATTTCTTCGTATTCGTAACAGACGTTAAAAACTTTGCCAGGATTATTAACGGATGACGATTCGTTGTCGATACGGTAATGCAAAAATGGTTCATTGGTGACATAGGCGCGTTTCGCTGTGGCCCAAGCTTTGAAACTAAAGCTGGTGTCTTGATACGACGCTCCAGGAGTCGGCAAGAAGTTAATTTGATTTTGTTCAAGAAATTCACGACGATAAATCCCAGACCAAATCGCTGGCGGAATCACAAAGAGCCAAGTGTGGCGAAGAGGGTCGATTACGCGCCCAGCGTCAGCGGGATTGATAAAGAGGCTGTTGCGGTCTTTGCCGTTTTTGTTAAAATAATAGCCGGCCTTGACAATATCGACGTCGTTGGCGGAAGCGAGCAGGTACATTTTTTCAAATGCATCCAGCTCAATCCAGTCATCAGACTCAACAATACCAATATATTCACCGGTGGCACGCTTCAAGCCTTGATTCATACTATCACCATAACCAGAGTTAGGCTTATCAATGATGACAATGCGTGGATCGTCTTTGGCGTATTTCTGGATAATCTCTAAAGACTTGTCCGTAGAACCATCATTTAGGCAGATGATTTCAATGTCCTTCAGAGTCTGGTTAACCAGACTCTGAAGGCATTGATCGAGATAACGTTCAACATTGTAGATGGGGACGAGGATGGAGACACGGGGCTTTTGACTAACGGTTTTTGACACTCTGGAATCCTTTGTATTATAATATTTTTGACATAAACACAATAAAATGGTGGTTCTTACTGGGCTCGAACCAGTGACCTCACGAATGTGAATCGTGCGCTCTAGCCAACTGAGCTAAAGAACCAACTGTACGGCTTCCCCCTATGTATGCTATAATAGCATGAATGAAGATAGATTTCCAGAAGTTTGAGACGGAAAGAGCCGAAATTGAGGATTTTTTGGCGCGTCCAGAGGCGTACGCGGCGCCGGGGTTTGCGGAAAAATCGCGGAGATTGGCGGAAATTAATGAGATTTTGGAATTAGCACGGCAAATTGAGCAGGCGAAGAATAATTTGTCCGAGGCGACAGAACTGCTTGACGACCCGGATTTAGGGGAAATGGCGCATGAAGATGTGCAGAACTTGCATCAGAAAATTGAGAATCTGGAAGCGGAGCTAGAGGAAAAATTACTGCCGAGCGATCCGACGGATGATAAACCGGCGATTATGGAGATTCGTGCCGGGGCGGGGGGTGACGAAGCTTCCCTGTTTGCGGGTGAGCTCTATCGGATGTATGTGCGCTATGCGGAGCGCCATGGCTTGAAGGCGGAACTTTTGAGCCAGAACGAGAACGAGGCCGGCGGCATGAAAGAAGTGGTGCTAAGGGTGTCAGGCGAGAAGCCGTATGGGCAGCTGAAATTTGAGGGTGGCGTGCATCGCGTGCAGCGGGTGCCGGTGACGGAGAGCCAGGGGCGGATTCACACTTCGACGGCGACAGTGGCGGTATTGCCAGAGGCGGCGGAAAATGATCTTGAGATTAAGCCGGAAGACTTGAGGATCGATATTTATCGTTCGGGTGGACATGGTGGTCAAGGCGTGAACACGACGGACTCAGCGGTGCGGATTACCCATTTGCCGACGGGGATTATGGTGGCAATGCAGGACGAGCGTTCGCAACAGCAGAACCGAGTGAAAGCCATGGCGGTGTTGCGGAGTCGTTTACTCGAGAAACAGAAGCAAGAAGAGCGCCAGGCGGCGAGTGATGTGCGGAAGTCATTGATTGGCTCGGGTGATCGCAGTGAGAAAATTCGGACGTATAACTTCCCGCAGGATCGAATCACTGACCACCGGGTGCACTATTCACGTTCTAACGTGAGTGCGGCGATGGATGGCGAGATTGAGGATTTAATTAAAGAGTTGACACAAGCGGAACGCCAGTTACCAGAAGTGTAAGGCGGCGGGGATCTTTTTTACTTAGTTGCGGTGCGGATGAGGCGAGGGCAACTATCTATTTAACATTTCTATCGCTGCATCCTTAGTAGTAACAAAGAACACGTCTTTTCCTTGGTTGCTTTCGTAGATAAAATCTTTCAAGGGTTTGCTGGCGTATTTGGAATAGTCGCCATAAATCGCGAACTTGATGCCGTAATTGACGAACTTTTGTAGAATTTCTCCAGCCAAACCTCTACTTAGAATAAAGAAATCTTCAGTGATAGCTGATTTATTGAGCGCGATTTTGTGACAATTTGTCTTGTATTTTGTTTCCATTACAAAATCAACCGCCGAAGCGGCATCATTTATAATAGTTTCTTTACTTTCTATGATTGCTACATTATCAACAATTTTAGTGTCCATTTTATTTTCCCCTGTGTAACCATTATAACAGTTTTGCGTTATGTTATAATGATAAAATTATGACAATCGAGCAGTGGCTGAAGCTGGCGAAGCAGCAAATTCCGGCGTTGGACGCGGAATTGATTTTGTTGTTCGGGCTGAAAGATGTTTTGCCACCAGGGGTGGATCGGAGTTATCTGGTTGCGCATCCGACGATGGGGATTTCTCAATACAAATGGGAGCAATTGGACGCACTGGCCGCGCGGCGGGCGCAGGGTGAGCCGTTGGCATATATTCTGGGCGAAAAAGAGTTTTATGGGCGGGATTTTCGGGTGAATCCGGCGGTTTTGATCCCCCGCCCAGAGACAGAAAGCCTTGTGGAGCTCGCGCAGATGGCTCTAGAAGAGTTGAGAGGGGCGCGGAAAGTTACGGCGCCGTATGAGCCGGGTTTGAGCGTAGAAGCCCAAGAAACGGCGAAAAAGTGCCAAATATTGGAAATTGGTACTGGTAGCGGGTGTTTGGCGGTAACTTTGAGCCTGGAAATGCCAGAGGTGGAAGTGACGGCGACAGACGTATCAGAAGCTGCCTTGGAGGTGGCACAGGCGAATAATCGTGTTTTGGGCGGAAGGGTGCAGTTTTTGCAGTCAGATTTGCTAAAAAATGTCCCAGGGACGGTGGATTTTGCGCTGTTAGTGGCAAATTTGCCCTATGTGGACCTAAGATGGGAGTGGCTGGAGCGGAAAAGCCTGGATTTTGAGCCAGCATTGGCGCTGTACGCCGGCGAAAATGGTTTAAAATTGTACCGAGAATTATTGGACGAATTAGCAGAGAGGCCTTTAAAACCGCGTTTTTTGGTGTCTGAGGCCGATCCTTGCCAGCACCAAGGTCTGATTACATTGGCGGCTCAGCGAGGCTATAAATGGCGTAAAACGCAGGGTTTTGGCGTATTGCTGGAAAAATCTGTATAAAACGACAGAATTTATGCGAAATTAGCAAAATTAAGCTTCTTAAAGACGTTAGTGAATATTGAACCGTGGCTGGCTAAAGGCGATAATCAGCACTAAAATCACCAAAATACTAAACAAAACCGGAATGGCGACATTGCTGAACTTGAATTTACTACGGCGCTCGGTGAGTTCGTTGTGAATCTCGAAAAACGCAAATGCCAGCACGGAAAGAATGATGCTGAGTTGAGAAACGCAGATGCCGGTCGACCCGAGGGTGTAGATAATTAGCCAAGTGTAAGAAATCCAGGCGATTTCGGAGAAAACTAGCCCGATGACGAGAGAGACAAAGGTGACATCTTTGTCGTTGGATTGGACAAGGACATGATGTGAAGCGGCGAAACCAATCAAGAAACAAGCGGCAACCAGCACCGCGGAATCAGTGACGGCGGCGAAGATGCTAGCGGCGGTAGTGCCGAGAATGATTGCGGAAATTGCCTGGACGATGGTGAAAGCGGTCGAAGAGCGGGGTTTGATAAAAATTAGCCAGATAGCATAGCCGCCCATGAGCGCAAAGTGTACGGGCAGGAGTGTGCTACCGGCGGCGTAGGCTAGAAGTACGAAGCTGGTGCCGACGATGAAATCTACCAGGCTGGAGCGTAAGTTGAGCAACCAATAACGGTGATTGACGGCAAAAATGCGCCATTTGGAGATAAAAACCAGAATCAAACCAATGATAACGTTGCCGGTAATAATAGTGGTGCCGATTGAGACGACGGCGAGCAAAAGATTGAGCACGACGTGAAGCAACGAACTGAGAGCGTTACGACTTTTGCGGATAAAAATATAGTCAGACATATGTTTATTATAACAAGAAAAATCGTGCAGGCGTAGTTTTTGTGCTAAAATAAAGGAATGAATAATGCCCCAAAACCAACATTTGCACAGAAACACCCGCTATTGAAAGATCTTTTGAGTTTGGTGCTGTTCGTGGCGTGTATTGTGCTAGGAACGGTACTGTTGAACGCTTTTGTATTTCGGTCTTATAATGTGGTGGGTTCGAGTATGGAGAATACCTTACATAACGATGATCGGGTAATTGTGAACCGGCTGCCGGTGACATGGGCGCATTTTTTGGGTGAGGAATATGTGCCGGAACGAGGTGACATTATCGTATTTGCAAACGGTGATGCCACGGGGCCGCTGACTTGTGAAGCGCCAAAAAATCAGCCGGATCAGTATATTATCAAACGGGTGATTGCCTTCCCGGGTGAGCGCGTGACGGTGAAGGACGGGATTTTGACTGTTTATAATGACGAGCACCCGGACGGATTTTCTCCAGATGCGGAGACGCGGGTGGATGAAAATAATGGTCCGAAAGAATATTCTTCGGGTGAAGTCGATACGATTGTGCCGGAAGGTGAGATTTTTGTGGCGGGAGATAACCGCGAGGGTAATCATTCGTTTGACTCGCGGTCCGGACTGGGTACAGTTCCCTATTGTCGGATTGTTGGCCCGGCGGCGATGCGGATTTATCCGTTTGAGAAGGTGAGATTGTTCTAGGCGAGAGCTTGGTTTGCGTATTTTTCAGAAATATGCAATAATTTAGCTATGACAAACATTTGGAACGAGCTGCCTCATGGTTTTACGGTTCTGGCGCCGATGGAAGGCGTGACGGATGTGATTTTTCGACAGGTGGTGGCAAAGGCGGGGCGGCCGGATGTGTTTTTTACGGAGTTCACGAACGTTTCGAGTTTTGCCTCGGAAAAAGGGCGCGCCAATGCTCTGGAGCGTCTAGAGGTGGTGCCGACGGATGCGCCGATTATTGCCCAGATTTGGGGGAAGAATCCGGAGCATTTTGCAGAGCTGGCGGGGGCCTTGCAGGGGTTGGGATTTGCGGGCCTAGATATCAATATGGGGTGCCCGGACCGGCATGTTAATGCGGCGGGCGGAGGTGCAGCGATGATTCGCACGCCTGAGCTGGCGGTGGAATGTTTGCGTCAGGCGCGAGCGGCGACGGATTTGCCAGTGTCTGTGAAAACTCGGCTGGGTTATAGCTTTGTGGATGAATATCGGGAATGGCTGCCGACGCTACTGAAAGAGCAGCCGGCGGCTTTGACGGTGCACTTGCGCACGCGCAAAGAAATGTCGAAAGTGCCGGCACATTTTGAGCTGATTCCGGAGATTATTGGCTTAGTGAAAGCGTTTTCGCCAGAGACGAAACTGGTGATTAATGGTGACATTAAGGACCTCGCGGAGGTGCGAGAGTTGAGCGCAAAGTATCCGCAGGTGAACGGTTGGATGATTGGGCGGGGAGTGTTTGAGAACCCGTACTGTTTTATGGATTATGTGCCGACACAGGCGGACTTGTTGGAATTGCTGAATTATCATTTAGATTTGTTCGAGGCGAAAGACGCAGAGATTAAGCGTCAGCGGGTTGCGGCACTCTGCGAAGGCTTAGACACGGAGGCGCGAGGATTGGCGTTTGAGCCATTGAAGCGATTTTTTAAGGTGTATTTGCATAGTTTTCCGGGAGCGGCGGAGCTGCGGGCGAAGCTAATGGAATGCAAAAATACGCACGAAGTGCGAGAAATTTTAACGAAAAGCGCCAAAATAGCATAATTAGTATTGACTTTTTTAGCAATCTGTGATACAATGAAAAGATAGGACTACTTTTGGGGGTCACCACGGTCATCTCTATCATTGCGATAGCTAAACATGATTGGCGTGCCAACGAACGGAAACTTCTCGCGGATTTTGCGTTCCAAGAAACGTTTATAGGACCAGTGCAATAAGCCTAAATCACGACCATGGACAACAAACCAAGGCGGACAAGTGTCGGTTTGGACGATGTATTTCAGTTTGGGTCGGGTGTTCTTCAGACCGGCAGGCGGATGTTCAATGGTGGCTTCGCTGAGGATCTTGTTAAGCTCGGAAGTTTTGATTTCTTGATGACGAGCGGCGTCAATCTCGAGTGTTAGCTCAAAAAGTTTGGTGACGTTTTGTCCAGTTGCGCTGCTAGTAATTAGGACTGGAGCATAAGGCAAAAAGTTGAAATCGTATTCAAGTTTGTCAAGGATTTCGTCGATATTATCAACCAGGTCGGCTTTTGTGAGCACGACGATAATTCCCTTGCCGGCCTCAATAATTTGACCAGCGAGCGATTGGTCGAGCTTGGAATGCGGTTCGGTGGCGTCGACTAGCAACGCACAGACATCGGCTTCTTCAATGGCGGCGAGAGTGCGTAAAGCAGAAAACTTTTCAATACCAACTTCGCGTTTGCCGGGTTTGCGCAAACCGGCGGTGTCGAGGATCTCCAAATCGCGGCCATGGAACTTGAGCGCAACGCGGTTGACATCGCGAGTTGTTCCCTGGCGTGAGCTGACTATGGCCTGTTGCTTTTTGCCCAGCGAATTAAACAGGCTTGATTTGCCAACGTTAGGGCGGCCGATGAGGGCAAGTTTGAGCGGAGTGGGTGCTTCGGGCGACCAGGTAATTTTCTTCTGCGAAACGCGGCGTTCTTCCGGCCCGTCGTTACGGGCGGAAGCCGCCTCTTCCTCGGGCCGTTGCCCTGTGGATGGTTTCTCAGAAGAAAATTGCCTGTTTCCCGAAGCACCCAGCCCACTAAGAATCGCGCTCTTCAGTTCTTTAATTCCCTGCCCAGTGGTAGCGGAGACTGGGAAAGTTTGGTCGGGTTTGATGCCGAGACGCAAAAACTCGTCGGCTGGTAGACTCTCACCGAGATCGGATTTGTTGAGCAAAAGCAAAACTGGCTTGCGAGATTTGAGGGCTTTTTTGGCAATAGACTTATCTTTATCGTCGGGATATTTTGAGCTATCAAGAGTTAAGAGGATTAGGTCGGCTGAGTCAATTGCGTCGGCAATTTGATCCTGAATGCTAGCTTCGAAATCGTCGTTGGGATTTTTTAGGCCGGCGGTATCAATCAATAGAAACTGATTATCGATACGTGCAACGACATTATCGCGAGTAGTGCCTTCCTCTCGGGCGACGATGGCGATGTTTTTGTGTGCGAAACGGTTCAGCAGACTGGACTTGCCAGCGTTAGTCTGGCCAATTAGGGCAACAATGGGAAGCTTTTTCATACTCCTATTATAACACAGAGGAGCGTGCTATAATAGGAGTATGAAATTCCTGGATAAAAAAGCAAAGTCAAGCGTCAATGTTAAACGATTTTTTGCGGATAAGTGGTCGTATCTTCTAGTGCTATTCTTTGGCATCATGATCACCATGGGCGTGTGGGCCTTGGGTATGAAAGTGATGACTGGCGATGATTATGCTTTTCATGTGACGAGGCTAATGAGTGCTTCGAAGGGCTGGGCAAATGGACAAATTGTGCCACAGGTGGATCCAGATACTTTGGGCGGTTTTGGATATGCCTATAATCTGTTTTATGGACCGTTATTGACTTATGTGGTGGCGGGGTTGAAAGTTATTGTAGGATTATGGCCGGTGGCGATTAATATTGCTTTGTTACTGTGTATTATTGTTTCTGGTTTGACGATGTGCTACGTAATGCGCAAGATTAGTAAGAATCAAGTTTTGGCGATGTTGGTGGCGGTGATTTACATGTCGACGCCATATTTCTTGAATAACTTATATGCGCGGATGGCAGTTGGTGAAGTGGTGGCGATGGTGGCGGCGCCGATTCTGCTACTGGGATTGTATTATTTGACGGTACAGAATAAACATGCCGCGCGTTGTATTGCGATTTCGGCGGCGCTGTTAATCCTATCGCACAGTCTATCGGCAGTACTGTTTGCGCTGATGGCGGCGGTTTATGTGTTGATAAATTGGCGCAAAGTTTTGAATGTAGAAAGTATTTGGCGGATGGTATTGGGTGGTGTGGTGGCGTTGGGGTTGACGGCATTCTTCACGCTGCCGATGCTGGAGGCGAAACTTACCGGGATTTATGGCGTGTTTGACCAAGGCTATGCGGAAGTTTATTTTGGGGCGAATCCGCGGAGCATGAACGATCATCGCGCTTGGCCACAGCAGCTTTTAGGTATGGATTATGCTGGCAAAGTTAACGGTGATGGGTTGGCGGGTGAGTTTGGTATCACTTTGGGACTGATGGCGCTGATTGGACTGCTAGGTTTTTGGTTTGTGCGTCGACAGATTGAGAATGAAGATGAACGGAGATTTACAACATCGCTATATGTGGTGGCAGTGTTGGCGATTTTATTAAGCTTGCCAATTGTAAATTGGTATTATATGCCAGGGATTTTGTGGCAGATGCAATTCCCTTGGCGGGCATTGATGGTTTCAGGGTTGGCGCTCAGTGTGGTGACTGGCTATACGATTTTTGGATTGATGCGAAATCTGGCGCAAGAAAAACAGGCGGTAATTGCAGTGATTGTCGGGCTATTTGCGATTTATATGGTGATGCCGCTGATCTTGCCGAATGCAGACAAACATTTAGATAGTGTTGAAGAAGTGGCTGCGGACCCGGTGACAGTAGGTTGGGAGGCGGAGTATGCGCCGATGCAACTGTTATGTTCTCCAGAGGTGGAGGAAGATGTACGTGAAGGCTATGCTTGTAGCTTAGACCGCGTGCGTGAGCGTTTGGATGCACGGGGTGACGGTGTAAAAGTGATTGAAGGCAAGGCCAAAGTTAGCGAGTTTAAGAAGGACGGCTTGCGCGTGGAATTCCGGGCGAAAAATGGTGATAGCCAGGCATTAGTAGAACTACCGATGATTTACTATCCGGGTTATCAAGCAAGGTTGGAAGGCGAAAACTTGGCGCTGAAGGTGACTTATTCGGAGGAGTATGGTTTAGTGACAGTGGTGATTCCTGGTGATACTGAAGGTGAGATCGAAGTTTATTATGGCTTAAGCCGGGCCACGCGGATTGGATTGGTGATTTCGGTAGTGACAGCGGGCTTAGGGATTGTGTGGATGTTGTTTTCCGCGGTGCGGGATCGTCGTAGCGAGAAGAAAGACGCGGAGATGGTAAAATTAATGGACTCAGTACGCGAAGTAATGGAAGAAAGTGAAGCAACAACGAAGCGACAAGCTTCGAGAAAGAAGAGAAAAAAGTCATGAAACCGTTGATTTCGGTGGTGGTACCCTGCTACAATGAGGAGCCAGCTCTCGGCAAGTTTTATGAGGCGATTAATAAAGTTAGTCACGAAATGTCGGAAGTGGACTTTGAATTTGTCTTTGTCGATGATGGTAGCCGGGATGGTACGATGCGAGAAATTGAGCGTTTGCGCCGTGAAGATAAACGCGTACGCTTTGTGAGTTTTTCGCGTAACTTTGGTAAAGAAGCAGCTTTGTTGGCCGGGTTAGATTATGCAAAAGGTGACTATGTGGCAACGATGGATGCAGATTTGCAAGATCCACCAAGTTTGTTACCAGAAATGTATGCAGCGGTGGCAAGCGGCAAGTATGATTGCGCGGGGGCGCGACGGGTGAGTCGCAAGGGTGAGCCGCCAGTTCGGAGCTTCTTTGCACATATATATTATTGGATGATTAATAAACTTTCCAAAGTTGAGATGGTTGAGGGTGTGCGTGATTTTCGTTTGATGACGCGACAAATGGTGAATGCGGTGCTTTCGATGCCGGAGTATAATCGTTATTCGAAAGGAATCTTCAGTTTTGTCGGTTTTCGGGTGAAATGGGTGGAGTTTGAACACGTCGATCGGGCAGCCGGCGAGACAAAATGGTCGTTCTGGAAGCTGTTTGTCTATGGAATTGAAGCGATTTGCGCGTTCTCAACAGTGCCGTTAGTGATGGCGGCAGTTTTGGGAGTTTTGTTCTGTCTGATTGCGTTTATTATGGTTATCGTGATTATCTGGAAGACGCTGGTGTTTGGCGACCCAGTGGGGGGATGGCCAAGCATGATTTGTGCAATTTTGATGATGGGTGGGTTGCAATTATTGGCGCTAGGCGTGATTGGACAGTATCTAGCAAAAACTTATCTCGAGACGAAGCGTCGCCCGATTTATATTGTGGCACGGACTGAGAAACAAGAAGAATCAGGCAAGTAGTAAGCGGGCTATCCTGCGATTTATATTGGGGATTTTGGTAGTTTTGGGAAATATTGTGTTATAATAGTAGGAGAAGACTACGCTGTGGTCTCGTCGTCTAGTGGTCCAGGACGCCTGGTTCTCATCCAGGAAATCGCGGGTTCGACTCCCGCCGGGACTACCACATTGTAAGCTGAAAGAAACACCCGCCGAAAGGCAGGTGTTTCTGGTATTCTGGAATCTGCCGACGAGTTATTACTGGTACAAAGTCTAATAATTGACTTCGCCGTATTGTGGGACGGCAGCAATCCAAACTTGTCCTGGAGTGAGTTTGATTTCTTCCCCGTTCACGTCAGTGAAAACAATTTGCGAACTTTGGGACGCTTTGCGCCAGGTGGCTTCAATGGCGGTGCCATTTTGGAAAATCGTGGCATTGCCAGAACCAACTGTGGTAATACTTTCATGATAACCGTCAGCCATAGTACGCTCGCTCACAATCATTGCAATCACAACGCTGGGGTGGAGCTGCACAAGCTCGCCGCAGTCGCGTTTGGTATTGGGCTCATCGAGGCCGGCTGGGCAATCATAGACTTTGTGGGCTTCGCCACTCGCGAAACTGCGATAATAGGTATTACTTTCCGGATCGTAAGTATAGACTGTATTAAATGCACGATAAGCCTTGCTAAAATCAATCTTGATTGGTGAGACGAAACTTGTGTCGCAGACTTCACCTTCCGGACAGTTTTGATTGAGTGCTAGCAATTGTTGGGTCTCATCCGGCGTCAAACGCGGAAAGGCGGTCGGATTTGAAGTCGTTTGTCCGCGGTCAGTACTATAGCGGGCGAGATTACTGCTAGAAGTAAACAAATTATTCCAGGTGCGACCGGTGCCGACTTCACGCCACATATAATTCATATTCTCATTAAGGTCGCGATAACCGCCTTGATTGATGGCTAAGTTGGCTTCGTCGGAGCCGCCAGCTCGAACAATTGTGCAATCAAATGGCGTATCCCAATCAAGATAATAAGGACGGAGGGAGCGAATGGGGCCAATTGCGCTAGTGGTGGGGTTCTGGAAGACGGCGGCAAAACGGGTAATGCCAGTTTCGGCAATGGCCTCAAAGACGAAAGCTGCTTGAGTTAGCCCAGCTTGAGGGCGGCCATCGGCACCGTTAGGAATTTGCGCACAGTAGGTTGGATTATGATCAAGGCTGGCATCGGAAATTTCTTCGCCGGTGAGGGTGCTATAGATTGGTTCTGGAAAGTCTGGTTGCTCAATTTTGCCAGTTTCTTTGTCTTTTTGCAAAATAAAGAACAACATTACTCCGAGGCCAATCACTAGCGCCACGACGATAAAGATAATTAAGCCGAGGAAAATCTTTTGACCTTTAGTACGGGGCTTCTTGTTTTGCTTCTTAGCTTGCTTATGAGCTTTTTTGGCGGCTTTAGGGTCGGATTCGGGAGCAGAAGTTGTGTGGTGACGCTCAGCTTCAGTGGTTTTAGTGGCTGGTTTGTTGGCTTCCGGTGTATCCGCACCCATAAAAATAACTCCTCTTTACGTTAGACTTATTTTAACATAAGCACGACAAAAAGTGAATCGGTCACATAGGATTAAGAGTTTTCGATAGCTGTAACGGTATTATGCAACCTTGCTAAGCTAGCTTCCTTGCCGAGAACATCAAGCGTGAGATGCAAAGCCGGGCTGAACGGTGCATATGACAAGCTAATACGAATCAGTGAGAACAGTTCCGCAGGTTTCTTGCCGGTAGTTTCGAGCAATTCATTCAATGTTGCTTGCAAATTATCAGCATTCCACGGTGTGTCCTGCAACTTTTGGGCAGAAACTTGCAGAAGCTCGCTGAGTTCTTCTTCGGAGATTTTTTTGAGGAATTTGTTTTGCTTAATTAAGTTCAAATCAATCGTTGGCGGAACGAAGAAATATTCCGTCATCGTGCGTAGGTCGGCTAAAGTCTTCAAACGATCATAAATAATACTGAGAACTCTTTTACGATAATCTTCAGGATAATCGGCAGCGACATCTGGCCAGAAGCCAATGGTACGCTCGTAAAGTACATCAATCCCCTGCTCGTCAGCAATTTTACGAATCCATTGACCATTTTGCCAGAGTAGCTTAGTTTCGTCAAAGCGCGCGCCGGAAGTTTGAATACGGTCAAGCGAAAACTTTTGCACGAGATCATCTTTGGTGTAGATTTCTTCTTCAGTGCCGTCGTTCCAGCCTAAGCAGGCTAAATAATTCAACATGGCTTCAGGTAAAATCCCGTCCTTACGGTACTCGCTGACGGATTTTGCGCCGTCGCGCTTGCCGAGTTTTTTGCCACCAGTGGGTCCAAGAATGTGTGGCAAGGAGACGAGTTTCGGTACTTTGAGACCAAGGGCTTCATAAATTGCTAGATAATTTGGTGTGCTGGATAAATATTCAACCCCGCGACAAACATAATCAACGTCCATTTCCGCATCGTCAACAATATGGGCAAAGTTATAAGTTGGTAAACCATCGGCTTTAATGAGAATAATATCATCCTGGACTTCAGGCCCGGCTTCCATCTCACCCATGACTTCGTCATGCCACTTGCGGATTTTTGGATCAGCTTTGAAACGGAGCGGCAAACCTTCATGCCAAGCCGGTGGATTTTCGGGGCGGAAGTTGCGATATAGATATGGAATCTTTTGCGCAGCACAGTCATTGCGGTATTTTTGGATTTGTTCGCTACTAGTATCATCAGCATAGGCGCGTCCAGCATTGATTAGTTTTTGTGCCCATTTGTGATAGATCGTCTTACGCTCGCTCTGAAAATACGGCGCATTAGGGCCGCCAACGATTGGACCCTCATCCCAGTCTAAGCCGAGCCATTTCAAGGTATCCTCAATCAGTTCAGTGGCGCCTTCGACGTAGCGAGCTTGGTCAGTGTCTTCGATGCGCAGAATAAACTTGCCATTGTTTTGATGCGCAAGAAGATAAGGATAAATTGCGCTACGAACATTGCCAATGTGGATATAACCAGTAGGGCTAGGAGCAAAACGTGTCTTAATCATACTATATATTATATAGCATTTTGGCGACTTTTACAATGAAGTGACAATGCTACGAACTTGCTTTTTGGTAAGTGCGGTGCCACTGGAAGTAATCTTGTAGAGCACGCCGCCATTGACCCAGGCTGCGTCGGAAGTATCGTTAGCGATATAGATTGTGATTCCCTGCTCATGGGTAGTAGCATAGTTGTCTTCCCAAGTTGGCTCGACATAATTGCGTAACAGAGCAGAGCTATCCCAGGATGACTTTTCTTCAATCAGTACAAAAGACGAATTATCCGGCCCTGCAAAAGTCAGAGTAATCTTACCATCTTCGGAGCTAATATCGCTGAGCGAATAGTCGCGAGGAATGTAGGAAGGATAAGAAGCTTCAATGCCGGTTTGCATAGCGGCAACGCGTACGGAGATATCAGGCATGTTGGAACCAACAAAGGAGATAATCCCAATAACGCAGGCAATTGCGCAACAAAAGGCAACAGCAAAGCGCAGAGCACTACCTTTTTTCTTGGCACGGACCATAGGGCGTTGGTTAAGTTTGCTCTTGGGTTCATCCATAGTTGCGACTGAGTGCAAGGCTTGCTCAATAGCGCGATTTTTGAGTTCTTCGGGCGAAGCTTTGCGTACTGGCGCCGAGCGACGCATACCGGTGTTCGTCATTGATATAGCCTTGCGTCCAGCCATGCGTGCTGGAGCTTTGGCTTTGTTCACGGTGTGCACTGGTGTCATCTTGGCGCGATTATTCGCAGCCATAACTTTGGCAGAAGATTTAGTAACCTTGGCTGCGGCGCGTGTAGCTTTGGACGACAAAGTAACTTTTGGTGCGGCGCTAGCTTTGGTTTCTTCCTGGACTTTGGTCGACTTCATGGCGATGTTGACGAACTTCTCGATTGTATCGCCTAGCTCTTTCATTTCTGGCATTCCTGGATTGGCTTTGATGTTGTCGGCAAAAGCTTTCAAAGAAGCAACCTGTTCGGAAACCTGTGATGGTTCGGTGGCTACGCGAATCGTAGCAATCGCTTCGGACGCGGCGCGAGCAATCGCGTCAACATCACCAGCGATTTCGGGGTTTTGGATGGCAGGCTGGTTCATTGCATATGCGTCATAATTATTGCCATATTCTTTGACTGAAGCGCCTAAACTGGCGGCAGCATAATCAGCGGCAATATTCATCGCCAAAGTGGCAGTATCGATTTCTGGAGTTGGAGTATTTGTAGCTGCTTCAACTTTTGTCGGTTCTGGCGTATCCGTAGTATTGCTCCCGCCAAATTCAACCACGGCTGGATAAACGGTCATATTTTGAGAAATCCGTTCATTTTCGGCCATACGTTCAGCTTCTTCACGGGCACGCGCGGCTTCAAGTTCAGCGGCGCTTACACGCAAATTGACAAGGCGAGAAACCGCTTGAGGTGACATTTCTTCGGCGAGCAAATCTGGTGTCTTGGCAGCCTCTTCAATTGCGATATTGCTGGGTCGGTGGACATAACGGCGGTTCAAAGTGGTTGATGATTGAGTTAAATGATGAGTCGCCGAACTCGGACAGCTAGACTCAACCTGTATTTTACTCATTAATAACTCCTCATCGTGTTTTTGCTTATATCCATTATAACTGCAAGCACTATAAAAAAGCAAGAGCAAAATTATGTGGGTTTTATGGTATAATATATATTATTATGGATTTTGAAGAACGTAGACAACAAAAACGACGCCAGTTTATTAAGGTAGTGATTGCGGAAATCGGCATGGTGGTGTCGGTGATTTTGATTGTAGTAGTGGCAGTGTTGGCTTCGATGGGGTTTTTTGTTAGTAGCGATGGCACAATTGAACAGAATGGGATGATTCAGATTCATTCTCTACCTACGGGAGCAAGCGTGGAGCTGGATGGTAATGTGTTGTTCTCGCGGACTAATTTGAGCCGAACTTTGATTGGTGGTGAGCACAGCTTAAAGATTTATCGCGATGGCTACGACACTTGGCAAAAGAATATCAAAATGTATTCGGGTATGCTGGTAAGGTTGTATTATCCGCGGCTATTTTTGGAAGGGCGAACGCCAGAAACTATGTTGTCGTTGGGCAAAGATTTGGAGTTTTATAGTCCGTCGGTAGATTATACGGGAATCTTATATGCGGAGAAGTTGAGCCCGAAATGGCAGCTGATTAATATTAAAGGTGATGAAGTCAAAATTACTGAGCTGGATTTGACGAAAGTTTTGCCGGGGGTGATGGACGAAAAGTTTATGGGGAAAGTGCTGAGCATAAAATGGAATCAAAACGGCGATCAGGTGCTGGCGAAAATTGCTTACGATAATCGGACGGAATGGATTTTGATGAACTTGCGTGACACGGCGCGGAGTTTGAACCTGACGAAGATTTTCGGTCTGAATTTTGATCAAATTGAAATGATTGATGATGCCGCCAGTCAGCTCTATGCACTTGAAAATCATCATTTGCGCAAGATTACGACTAACGATCAGGCGATTTCGCGAGTATTGCTTGATAATGTGCAGAGCTTTGCGAATGAAGGAACAAATGTGGCTTTTGTGAGGCTGCGCGATGATAAGGTGAAAAAGCAACAGACCGTGGGGGTTTATCGTGACGGAGATAAGGACGGAACGATTTTTGTGACGGCCGAAGCGGCGGATAAAGTGCACGTCGCCCTAGCGAAGTATTATGATATGACTTATTTGGCGTTTAGTATTAATGATAGAATGTCCGTGTACTATGGTACTTTACCAGCTTATAATGAGAACGCAAGCGAGACAGACTTTTCGGGGCTAAAGAGTTTGTTACAGGACGCTAAACTAGCTGTGACACCAGATAAAATTAGCGTGAGTCCGCAGCAATATTATATGGTGGCGCAAAAAGATAAACATTTCATGGTGGTGGACTTTGAGATGGAAGAGTTGACGGAGTATGATGCGGAAAGCGCGAATTTGTTTTGGTTGGACGATAGCATGATGAATGCAGTGGTGGGTGATGAACTTAAAGTGTGGGATTTTGATTATACTAATCAAAGAGTGTTAGTGAAAGACGAAAAGTCGGTTGACGATACGACAGAAGTTGCAAAGGTGACGACGCTTTCAAAGAATGCGCTGGCAAATTATCCGGCGGTGATTTCGGATAATAATCGTTGGTTGTATTATGTGGTGTATACGAACAACGGTTTAAGTTTGCAGCGCGAAAAAATCCGCGATTAAATTGAATTAACTAGTTCTCAAACAGCCACTGCCACATCTTCTCGAAGAAAGATGGTTCATTGGCTGGCATGGTGTTGTCGGTCTCGGTGCTGGGTTCATCCGGTATTGGGTCGGGCGTGGCTGGAGTGTCGGTAGTTTCGTAAGCGGGACTAATTTGCTCTGCAGAAATCAAAAGACGATAGCGCGATGTGCCGAGAGGTGTACAAGTGATGAGTGTGAGCACGGGCTTGTTGGTTTCGTAGATTAGAGCGGCGACATCGCTTGGTTCGACAACTTTGCTCCCCGTCATTTGATAAGTATAGCGAACGGAATTATAGTTAATATAAATTAGATCGCCGTTTTCGAGACGCTCTAGTCCGGAAAAGATGAACTTGTAGGGGTTGCTACTATAAATATCACCAGCTGAGTGCCCGGAAATCACGAGATTACCAATTTGCCCAGGCATAGCATTGGCTCCGGGGATCGCGAATTGGGCAACACCTTGATTCATGGCGGCATTGACTTCGCTAGTGCTAATCCCAAAAGCCACCGGAACGTCAATATTAAGTTTAGGAATGATTAAACGCGGTTCCGGAGAAACGGCTTGGTTGAGCGTGGGGTCGACTGCCTCGATGCTAGTAGTGACCGATCCAGAATCGGGCGAGATGTAAGCCATTATGGGCGCAAAAATTAGACGGTTGTATTGGAGAAATAGCCCTGCCAAAACTACCAAAACAATCATAAAAAGTGGCACGAGGTGTACAAAACGACGTGTGCGCGTGGCTTCGCCAGTGGCAATGCGTTCGTTTTTCATCTTTTCGGTGGCGAGATAAGTTTGGGCGGCCTTAGCGTAATAGTCGCTGTAATAGTTTTTGTAGTAATCTTGCCAAGCGGAATGATACTGCTGCCATTCTTCAGAAATTGCATCTTGGTTGATGGGAGAATCTTTGAGTGCGCCGGGAGCGTCAGGTTCATTATCAAAAGTTGTGAAGGCGGCATTAATACTTTCGTCGGCAGAATCGGCGTAAGACGGCTCAACGGGCCTATCGTAGGTTGGAGCTATTGTTGGAGTGGGGTTAGACGGCAAGCTGGCCGGAGCGGGATTATAATCTGGCGAACGGTAATCAGTAGGTTGGGTGACGTTGGAACTGTATAGAGGAGTGCGTTGGTATTCAGCGGCCTGGTGGTTATTCCCTGTCCAGTCGGGTTGATCTTGTTGCTGAATTTCGGGAGTTTGATAAGTGTTGGTAATTTCTTGCGAACGTTCTTGGTTAGCGGCGGCGTGATGACGCAAAACAGCATTTTTGGGACTAGCAGGAAGGTTTTTAAGGCTTTCGACAGTTGAAGAATAGGCCGCAAGAACTTTCTTGCGCGCAATTTCTGCCGCTGTTTGGCGTTGACGGTCAGAAGAAGATAGCCCACCTGGATCAGAATTCATAATATTTTTATTATATCACAAATATTTGTGTTATAATAGTGTCACGGGCGAGTGGCGGAATTGGTAGACGCGCTAGACTCAAAATCTGGTTCTCGCAA
>CAYYWU010000002.1:0-77194 GCA_964475445.1 uncultured Candidatus Saccharibacteria bacterium
CGCCTTGTAAGCGGCAGGTCGTCAGTTCAAGTCTGACACACGGCTCCATTTTTGTAAGCGGCAGGTCGTCAGAGCCGGCTAATCGCCGGACGCAAGCGTAACAAGTCTGACACACGGCTCCAGGCAGTCTATTGGTCGAGATGCAGTTTGCACTTGACTTTTTTGATGAGGTGTGCTATAATGAGGAGATAGGAGCGATATTTTTTGTCTCCATAGCACCTCAAGAGCTAGGCCCTTCTGGCAGGGTTCGGTGAGTGGCACAAAGTGCGGGGATTTTGTGCCACTCATGAGAGTGAGCTTGCCAATAGGAGGGGAAAATAAATGGCAGAAAAAGTAACATTGCAGGAGATGAAGCGCGCACTGTGGGATAATCCGGTGATTGAAATTGACGATGGATTTGCGACGTTGATGGATGAGTTTCTGGACTTATACTTTGTGTTTCCGCAGTATATGCCGCTGGATGGCGAAGGCAGGATCTTGGAACGTTGTATCGATGGCGTGGAAGACACTTCACGCGAAGTGGAGCAGGCGCTGGGGATTGATTTCGTAACGCTGGACAAGACGGTATCGACTTTGGTGTTTGGACGTTTTGAAGAGCGCGGTACGCAATTGCCGCAGTTTCGGGTTGCTATGACGGCGGATGAAATTATGAAAAGTTCCGACTTGATGGTGGTAACGACTCACGCTAATGTCGAACAATGGCATCGGCAGGCAGACACGATCAAACCAATGACTAAGCATTATCAGGAAAATGTGCAGGAACATCCTAACCATGTGGAAGTTGCGAGCAGCTTGATCGTGTTTGGTCTGGATGAATATCCGCAGTTGCAGCAGTGTCGGGGTGATGTGGCTTCGGTGTATGCGATTGAAGAGAAGCAGCACGAAGCGACTTTATACGACTATCTTCATAACATGGAGGCAGTGAAAGCAGAATTCAAAAAGCTGGCGCCGAAAGCACGGGCTTTGACGCATGCCGATGCGCAGTGGGATTTGCAGTTTAACACTCACTGTGCGGATCTGACGGTCGCACATAACGGTTGGAAGTTCTATATTGAGTTCCCTTACAACGGGATCTATATAGGAGTTTTGCTGGCGGTAGTAACGGAAGCTTGGTTGCGGGAAGGTTGGAAACGCCATGCGCAGCGGACTTTTGGAAACTTTACGACAGGGTGGGTGAGCGTCAATCCGAAGGTGCCGCAATTAAGGTTACGGTGGTTTGCGGAACGCCTGGACACGAAGCGGTGATTTTACTTCTGAAGTCAGAAGGTATTTTATTCCTAGAATAAAATACGCCTAGCTTTTACGAGAAAAGAGCCTGGGATATAGTGTTCCGGGCTTTTTATTGACAATTATTAGTTGATTCGTTTATGCCCAGGTCGAGCGGCTGGACGGGCGACGGTTTTGGTCGCACGCGTTGTGCTAGTACTGCGCGAAGTATTCGTAGCGCGTGGGCGACGGCGGGCGCTGGATTTGCTTAGGGCATCGTCGGCAATCTGGGCTTCGATGCGGGCGGTAATATCGGCAAGCGCTTCGGTGTCGCCGGTGAGTTCATGAATTGCTAGAATTTGGCGCAAAGTCGCCACGCTGTGATCGATGACATAGGCATTCTCGAGCGCCTCAATTGCGCCCTTGGTTTGGCCAAGACGTTCGCGAGCTTTGGCGAGGGCGATATAGCGAGCTGGCACGTCGTTTTCGAGCGCCAAAGCTTGTTCAAAGGCCATGGTCGCTTTTTCATAAGCACCAGTTTCGAGGTAAATCAGTCCAACGTTATGCAAAGACGAAGGGTTATTGTCGAGCGATTGGGCGATTTCGAAACATTCAATCGCTTCATCAAACTTCTGTTCTTTGGCATAGAGAATCCCGAGACGGTTATAAGCAGCAGCATTCTTTTCGTCAAATTTTAGGATTGTGAGTAGAGCCTTCTCGGCGCGTAAAGGCTTATGATCGCGCATGGAGGTTTGGGCAGCGGTCCAGAGTTTTTTCATCTGCATGTCATAGCGAGCGCTACGGGGTTCTTCGGTATTTTTGGGCTGGAAAATTGGATACAAAAACCCAAGATAAAGCGCAAAAACCACAACTAAGGCGATTCCTATCATGCTTCTATTTTAGCATAGATTGGAAGGCTTAGGCCAAATTAGGGTTATATTGACTTTTTTAATAAAGTGTGATATAATGGAGATATGGGGATGGGTAAAAGGCTCTTTAATATCGATTTCCAAATTTTATAGAGGAGGTGGCAAGGTTGGATGAAAAACTTGCGCAGACACTGGAAACTGAAAGCGGTTGCTATTATCGCGATCCTCATCGTGATCCCTTTGATGAGGAATTATATTATGGAGAGGAGGCTGGATGCTTTGAGGAAGCAACCGAAGATTCTGATTTATGAGATGTATCCGGCGGCTTGGCCGGGAGGTTTCCCGCAGATGACAGAGCACCTATTACGGGTGGTCCAGTTGGGAAAGGTGGATTATATCTGGCTGGCGCCATGTTATCCGAGCGGAGGCGTTGACGGTGGCTATGATATCACTGATTATAAGGCGATTGATCCGGCTTATGGTACGATGGAAGACTTTGATACTTTTGTCGAAACTGCCAACGAGCTGGGTATGCAGGTAGTGATGGATCTGGTACTGAATCACACTTCAGATCAGCATCCGTGGTTTCAAAAGTCAATCGAACGCGAGGAGCTTTATGACGACTATTATTTGTGGTCGGATAAGGATTTAGGTTGGGGGACGATGTTTGATGGTAGCTCGGCTTTTGAATGGAATGCTGAGCGCGGGCAGTATTATTGCCACATCTACAACAAGACCCAGCCGGATTTGAATTGGGATAATCCGGAGGTGATGGATGAGTTTCAGGACATTATCGACTTTTGGAATGTACAGCACAATGTAGCTGGGTTCCGCATCGATAGTGTGCAGTTGATTGGCAAAAAGTTCTCCAAAACTTGGTTACCAAGAAATGTTGCCGGTACGGTAGCTGGGCTGCTGAAATACTATCAGAAGCCCAAGACGCCGGAGCTTTTGGAAGAACTGCTGGGAGAACGTGACCTGTTCACGTTCGGCGAAATGACTTCGCCGACGAAAGGTATGTTTAACGAGATGGTGGCGCCGGATGGTCCGCTTTCGGCAGGGCTGAATTTAGCAGCGTCTAATTCCCTGGACAAATTGGTAGGGTTTGTAGATGTAAGCCCGAGCCTAGATCGGTTGGAAACAACTATGAAAAGCTGGTCAAAGCACCCGAGCTTTATTGCGATGTTGGAGTCGCATGACGTGCCGCGGTTTACTTCGCGGGCTGGAGTGACGGGCGAAGAAGCACTGAGCATTCTATTCGGAACGGATGCGCGGATTATTTGTCTCTATCAGGGCCAGGAATTAGGTTTAACCAATCCGGAACTGAGCGATGATATTGCTGATTATCAGGATATTCAGACCATTATGCGTTATCAGAAACGGGTGGCTGCTGGTGAGGATGCTGAGAAAGTTTTGGCAGATCTGAAGCCGGAGTCGCGTGATAATGCGCGGGTGCCGATTGATTTGGTAGAATATGACCGGCAGATGTCGGATCCGGGATCGTGCTGGCAGGTAGCTAAGACACTAATTGCAAGTTGGAAAGGGAGTAATTTGGAAAGATAAGGCTAAAGCCTGCGCCGATGGTGCGGGCTTTTAGTTTTTGCGAAATATAGTATAATATATGTATGAATTTGAAGATCGGAATTGTGGGGCTGCCAAATGTGGGAAAATCGACACTGTTTAACGCCTTGACGAATGCGGGCGCACTGGTGGCGAATTATCCGTTTGCGACGATTGAGCCGAATGTGGGCATTGTGCCGGTGCCGGATGAGCGTCTGGAGGTATTAGCAGAGATGTACGATACCGAGAAAGTTGTGCCAGCAACGGTGGAGTTTGTGGATATTGCCGGGCTGGTCGAGGGGGCGTCGAAAGGCGAAGGTTTAGGCAATAAGTTTTTGGCACATATTCGGGAGTGTCAGGTGATTTGTCACGTGGTGCGGGTGTTTGAGGATGGCGATGTGATTCGGGCGGAAGGTTCAAAGAATCCGCAGCATGATATTGAAATTATTACGACAGAATTGGAGCTGGCAGATTTGGAAACGCGCGAAAAAGTCGAGGCGAAACGGAAGAAAAACTCTGGGAAAGATACGGCGGAGGTGATTCCTTATTTGACAGAGAAGCCGGTGATTTATATGTTCAATGTTGATGAGAAGCAACTGGCGAATCGAGATTTGCGTGAGCAGCTGGCGGCGAGTGTGGCGCCGAGCCAGGCGGTGTTTGTGAATGCAAAGCTGGAGGCAGAAATGTCGGGTATGAGTGCGGCGGAACGGAAAGAGTTTTTGCATGAATACGGCGTGGAAGAGGATGCGCTGGGTGAGTTGATTAAGGCGGCTTATAGGACTTTGGGATTGCAGAGTTTTTTGACAGCGGGCAAGAAAGAAGTGCGGGCTTGGACGATCAAGCAGGGCGCGACGGCGCCAGAAGCTGCAGGAGCAATTCATACGGATTTTCAGTGCGGGTTTATTGCTGCGGAAGTAATGAAATATGATGATTTAAAAGAGTTAGGCTCTGAACAAGCCGTGAGAGCGGCAGGTAAACTTCGGACCGAAGGCAAGACTTACGTCATGCAGGATGGTGACGTGGTTGAGTTTCGGTTCAATGTTTCGAAATGGTAAATGAAGTTTTACCTAAAGGTTTATTATTGATAGCTACGCATAGTGGCGCCATAAGTAACATGACTAGAATGACTATAAGGATGTTTGTACTAATTCCGTACCATATAATCTGTTTATGCATGACTTGGTTAAAGCCGAGCATAGCTTGAGTGCTGAGTAATTCCTGGTTTACTATGCTAAATAATAATACGGTAGCACTAGCAACAGTAAATGTGAAGACTATAGCGCTAATCATTAATTCGAAGAAATAACAAAGGTAAATTATTTTGATTTGTTTTGGAGATGCGCCGAGATTATAATACAGTGCGATATCTTGTTTATCTTGATCAATCAGTCGTATGCTAGTAAATACAACTATGCTTATTGCTGCTATGCCTAGTATTATGGATACGATGTTGCTTATTAGCTTGATACCGTGGAATACGTATTGAGCTTCGGGCGACATTCCTGCTATAGTATTTACTGAATAAGTGCGGTTCGGAAAATCCACATTCATGAATTTACCACTCCCATTTTTAAAGTAATCGTATGCGTGGGCACTATCATCAAAGACTGCAATTATTGTTTCCCCTTCGGTAGTTTGTACTAACATGCTTTCTCCTGTTTGCCATTTTTTTGACTCCCCATTATCAATGACTATTGGTGTTCCCTCAGGTGTCGTAATTAATTCAAGTATTGAATTAAGCGAATTTTTATTATTTTGCTCCAGTTGCTGGAATGACAGATTATTAATATGAAAGTTTCCTGATGCTAATCCGACAACATGATATTTTGCTCCATATATATCTATGAATGTTTTTCCGATTAAATTGCTGCGGTATTCTTCGTAGGCGTCTTGTTTTTTTGCAACATTGACGGAATTTGAGAAGAAACTTCCACCAAGTAATTGTTCACCAAAAAAAGTTGGTACAAGTATTGGAGCACTATCTACTGGTACTGTGGATAAATCAACTTCTATAGCGTTACTAACCAGGTCTTTCGGTAGTATTATACTGCCGAATGCACCGAACTTTTGCGTATCATTAAGTATTCTCCCGCCGTAAGCTTCGATGTCTGCAATCATTGCTTGACGGGCTGTCTGTAATTGTTCGTTATCGGTTATGGTTCCTTCTATACTATTGGTTGCTTCGATGACAACTTTGCCGTTAGTTGTTTGGCTAGCTAGTTCGATGTAAGAATTTTCTAATCCTTGGACCCAGAGGTTGATGGCTATAATTAGTCCAAAAGTTATGCTTGTCGTTGTTACGATAAGTAAGCTACGTTTTGGGTGTGCATTAATATTCTTAGTGCTAATAAATAAAAGATCTTTGATCTTCATTTTAATCTCCTTTAAGCCTTTCAGCTATTTTCTGATTGGAAAATTGGTCCAAGCATAATAAAAAGGACGCTGGAGCTGCCAGAAACATGTATAGTATTGTTGCGAGACATTGCCAATTAATACCTATAAGAATGGGCCAAAATTCAGGTGCGTCTGGATACGCAAGAGTCAATTGTTCTAATAAATAGTTCCAACATATTATAGTCATAACTCCGGATATAATGAGAGCTAAGATTATTGCTAAGATTGCTGCTTTAGCGCAAAGCTCTAATAAGTATGTAAGATAAATGAATATAACTTGGGTTTTTGATGCGCCAATTGAACGATATAAAACGAATGTTTTAGAGTTGCTAGCTATTAGATGTGCTAATGTGAAAGCGAGGATAAATATGGACGTGATGAGTAATGTAATAGTGGCTAATTTAATAATATTTTTGTTTCTGCCGTGAAAAAAACTATATACGGCAATTTGGTTGCTAAATAGTTCATTAATTTGATAGTCGCTGGGATTATAATGTAGCTTTGTGGCGTCGGTTTTTAGATAATAAGAATAAGCTTTCCGTAAGTTGGTAAACTTTGCAACCACTATTGTGGTCGGTGGCTTTTCGCCGATTTGCATTGTTTGCTGATTGGTGAGAGTAATTATTTCTCCGCCGAAATGTGCAATACGGTTGAAAATAACTGAACTGTCTTCGATATCATAGGTGTTTGCTAAATATACCGCTTTGTTTGTAGCTGCACCAGCGTATTCTAGAACGATATTCTCTAATCCTTGTGTCACAAATAGGATTGCAAATAGTAATCCGAAGAGTCCGCCGATAGTGATAATTACTGCTCGGCTACGTGTTTTGTACGCTATAAATTCGCGGTGTGATAGCTTAAATAGTTCCTTGAAGGTCATTTGTTATTTTTCCGTCTTCAATGGTTGCTATTTGGGTTGCAAATTTTAATATGTTTTGGTCGTGGCTAGCGACGATAATAGTAATGTTCCTATGTTGACGAATATGGTCTAATATCTTGAGGACGGCAATTGCATTTACATCATCTAAATTATTGGTAGGCTCATCTGCTAATATGATTTTTGGATTAAGCAGTAACGCTCTAGCAATGCAGGCGCGTTCTGCTTGCCCGCCAGATACTTCTTGTGGCAGGTTATTCAGGACATCAAAGATGCCGAGAGAGTGGGCTAGCTGGTTGGCTTTTGTTGTTCGTTCTAATTTGGTCATCCCAGAAAATACACCTGGCAGAATTATGTTTTCAGCGAGAGTGAAGTGTGGCTGAAGGTGCGATCCTTGAAAGACGATTCCGATTTCATGGCGGTAAAAATTAACGCGTTCTTGTGTAGTGAGAGTATTAATATCTTTATTGTTAATTATAATCTGTCCATTAGTTGGTGTTTCTAAACCGCTAATTAGATTAAGCAAAGTAGTTTTACCTGCTCCGCTTTTGCCGCGTAATAGCGTAAATGATCCGGTGGGAATTTTTAAGTTAAGGCCTTGAAAAATAATTTTATGGCCGTATTGCTTACTGATGTTATGAAGATTAATGATATCCATTAGAAAGTCTTTTTTGGTTGAGGGGCGTCCACATAAAAGGCGCCCCAGTGATGTTTATGAGAAAGTATGCCTGACACGTTGGGTTAAAAGTGACTAGTGCCTTGTTGGACGCTGAATAATAAGTTAGTTGCTACCGTATGCCCATGCTTCCACGTTCGTGAATACTGTCGCCTGTGGTGCCGTTGCATTTTCCATGATGATACGATATTCGCCGGATTGGTTTGTGGGCCAACTAAATAAGTTGACTTGCCCATTGACGTATTCGTTATTCCTCGGATCATACTTCCGTTCAGAAGACTGCTGCGCGGTTCGGTAGGCAGCATTGCCGTCAACGTTTTGCCATATGCCTAAGAAGCCTTTACGTTGTAAAACAACCGAAAATTCGCCATATTGGGGAGAGGTTGCTACAAAGTAATAGCTAATACCGCTGGTATTGATATTTGATCCGGGATACATCTGACCAAGTTCAATCGTTTTCTTACTTGTACTTTGTAACCACGTAAAGTTACTGATGTTTTTTGCAAAAGCCGTTGTAGCGACCAGTGTGCAGAGCATTACTACTGCTATGATAGCAGTGAACAGTGAACAGGCGGTTCCCTGTTCTTTTCTTGATAGTTGCCATAGGATGTTATCCTCCTTGCTAAAAAACAACGCGTCGGTTTTTCTCATAAAGATCTATGCATGACTGCATGTGTGTTATTGTACACTACATTCATGTTAAAATCAATACAATACTTATGCTTAATTGGGATTCTTGTTTTTTAGAAAGTCGAAAGCCCCTACGAACGAGGGGCTGGAACTCGACAGATTAAGGATGTTGTGTCTGGCGCCAGAAGTGTACACTTCTAATCATGGTCTCGAGAATACTATCGAGACCATCGAAAATATAGAAGTTTTTACTGCGCATGCGGTAGCGTTCTTCGGGGCTGTTGTTCCAGGTTTTGGTTGGCAATAAGTTGTATGTGGCGTTTGAGACGATGATGTTATAGGGATTATCGTCAACAAAGAATGTCACGTCTTTGCTGATTTGCTTGCCGGAGCTAGCATGATCCTTCCCGCAGACTGTTAAATTGAGGTCGCCATCCTGTAGGAACGGTAAAACGGTCTTGAAACGATAGCGCTTGACTTCAGCAATGTCGTCCGTAAAGCTCTTGGAGTCGATTTTGATACGAACGCCAAGTTCGTGCAGAGTGACCATTTTCTCGATGCCAGGATAGAACTCCGCCTGTTCAAAGAGTCTAACATCACGAAAAGCTTCAAAGAGTTTTTCTTTCTCTTCTTTGGTATAGTACTGGTTATTTTGCACAACAAAGTTGTTCAGTTTTGACGGGTCGACGCCTACGGATTTGGCTGCTGGCCCAAATTGGGGCCAAAGGACATCGTCGCCGTCAAAAACCGCGTTGAGGTTGTCAAGGTCTACAGCGTGCCATAATAAAGGTAAAGCGGCGCTTGAGCGAATTTCGTGAGACATATTCAGCCTCCTTTCTGTCGGTGAATTGTGAAAGAGCTACTTTTTCTATTATTGCGCGTTTATCGAGATGGAGCAAGCATAAGAGTTTAATCGAGCGTAAACCAGTTTTCTACCTGATAATCAGGTCCGACAACGCTAGCGACGGCCAGAATAGGCGCAAAATTTTGGTATTTGGGGTGAGATTTGAGGAAACCGGTTGCAGCGAAGCGCATTTGTGCCTGTTTTTGCGCGGTGATGCGGGCCAGAGGCGTGCCTTCAGGGGTGGGGTTATGGCTATATTTCACCTCAGTGAAGTAAATCTGGCGGTTTTTAAGCGAAATCAGGTCGATTTCGTAGGTTTTGGTCTTAAAATTGTGGGCCAAAATTTGGTGATTTTGCGTTTCTAGGTGTCTAAGGACGGTAATTTCGGCCTTTTGGCCTTTTTGACTGCTAGACGGCGCTTGAAATTTTGCAGCGCTTCTAGGGGTTCTGAGCGGGGTATTTGGTGATTTTTGCCCAAATTGAGTGAGAATTTCGCGAATTGGACGGAAAGATTGACGGTGTTCGGGGCAAATTCCGTGTTCTAAGAGGGCTTGACGGTGGAGCGCGGTACCATAGCCGACGTGTTTTTCGAAGCCGTAAGCGGGGTATTGCTGGGCAATTTTGACCATATAATCATCGCGAGCGACCTTGGCGATGATTGAGGCGGCGGAAACTTCTTTAATCAAGGCGTCAGCTTTCTTTAACACCGTGACGTGGTTTTCGAGCGGTGTATTTTGGAGGAAATTGATGGTGCCGTCGATGATAATTTCGGAGAAAAAGGTCTTTTGGGCAAGAATTTGCTTGACGGCGCGGCGGGCGGCAAGTTTGAGCGCGGCCGAGAGGCCATATTGATCGAGTTCTGGGGCTGTGACCCAGCCGGTAGCTTGTGCGGCGGCATGGTCGCGGATGATTTGGCCAAGTTCTTGGCGCTTTTTGGCTGTGAGCTTTTTGGAATCATTGAGTCCAATGTCAGGAAAATCTGCGCCCAAAATTACGGCGCCAACAACAAGCGGCCCCGCCCAGGGGCCGCGTCCAACTTCGTCAATACCAAGGATGACCGATGTAGCCAAGTTTACTCTTCTGGCTCGGCTGCGCCTTTAGGATTTTCCTTTTCGGCTTGAGTCTCGGGGTCAGCTGCTTCGGTTTCGAGAACTTCTTCGGCAGCAGCTTTAGTTTCGGCTGGAGTTTCTGTAACCGTCTCGGTGGCTGTTTCTTCGGCAGCAACTTCAGGGTTATTCACGGCATTGCGGTCGAAAGCGACATTCGCGAGGCGAGCAGACTTACCCGAGCGTTCGCGCAAGAAGCTAAGGTTCTTGCGGCGCACCTTCGCGCGGCGAACAATTTCGATTTTTTCGACCAGCGGGTTGTGAATCAAGAAAGATTTCTCAACACCAACGCCAGAAGTAACTTTGCGTACGGTGATGCGGGCGGTGTGCGAATTCTTGCGGTCAGTACGAATCACAACGCCTTCAAAAACCTGTGAGCGGAACTTTTCACCTTCTTTAATTTTCTGAGTCACGCGAACGGTGTCGCCCGAGCGGACGTCGACGACGGCTGGTTTCTTCTGCGCGTCGCCAATCTTCTTTAAATTGATAAAACTCATAATTTAACCTTTATATATTACAACTGTGGTTTATTGTATCATACTTTTGGGAGTTTGAGAAGAGGTTATCTGCAAAAGTTGGCGGTTGGGGTTGATATTCTTGGGGCTATGACTATCTTTGCTTTAAGGCTGCGCGAATGCGTTCTTCGACCGAAAGCCCGGGGTCAATATTGGCCAGCGCGGCGGTAGCTTCTTTGAGTGGGAAACCGAGGGCAATGAGAGCGTCAAGAGCTTCATCTTCTGGTCCGATGGCAGGCGTAAGGGTAAACTTGGTTTCGGTGGCGCCGTAATGGCTCGGGATACCGACCTTGTCGCGCAAATCAACGATGACGCGCTCGGCGGATTTTTTGCCGACGCCGGATGCTTTGGCGACAAAGGTAGCGTCGGCATTGGCGATGGCATTGCGGACTTCTTCGGGAGTGCCAAGGCTAAGGATGGCCAGCGCAGCTTTTGGCCCGACGCCGTTGACTGATATTAGCATTTCAAAAAGTTTTTTGGCGGCAAGGCTGGAAAAGCCGTAAAGCTCTTCGGCGTTTTCGCGAATCGCGTGATAAGTATAGAACTTCACTTGGTCATTAAGGTTGACTTTTTCAGCATCGGGTGCGGAAATGAGGATTTCGTAGCCCACACCATGGACGTCAAGAATAACAGCACCCGCAAACTTTTCGGTAATAGCCCCAGCGAGGTGTGCGATCATTTTTTGCGCCCGAAGAGGTTAATGATGAAAATCAATATAACTGTGGTGCCGAGGGCGGAGACGGAAACGATTAGTGGCCAGAGTTCGGGCTCAGTCTCGCTGTCGTCAGTATTACAATCGGGTTCATTTTCGTCGGCACAAACTACTTCAGGTTCGTCAGCTAGGCCGTTGTCGATAGCATTTTCAAACTCCTCGTCTGGATTGCTAGTATAGTCAGTAATTCCACAATCTTGAATCAAATCACCGTTTTCGTCGACGCAAGGTGAAGCTTCGGTGTTGGTATTGTCCGGATTTGCGGAAGTTGGAGCTTCGGTGACGGTAGCATTATCAGTGATATCATCTAGCGTAACGGTGCCAGTGATAACTTCTTCTTCGGCGTGTGCTGTGAGCGTAAAGACAGGAGTAGAAAGTAACCCTAAAATCGAAATGGTTGCAATAATAAGTTTTTTATTCATAAACCTCCTTGATGTTAGGTTTATTTTAGCATAAAAGTTCTGTCAAGTGAAGTCTTTGTGCGCAGCGGGTTTATTTACATTAAGGATGGTCGCTTAATGCGAGCTAATCTTGATAGTCGTTGGTGGTCAAGTTCAGCCAGTACTTATGGCACAAATGATACCACTTCAGCATTTGCCATGTATTTTGACAATAGCGATATTGCAATATCGTATAACTACGCTCGCTGGTACGGTTTCCCCCTCCGCTGCCTGGCAGACTAGTTATATATAGTGAGAAAAGCCAAAGTAAGCCTAAACCTAACCTGCAGGGACGCGTCGCTCACTCCCGTCTTCACGGGGTTCGCGCGCTGCATGCTCGCTAGCAAGCTCCGCACCCCCTGCAGGTTAGGTTTAGGCTTACTCTAGTTCTTCTTATTCATAAAGTTCAAGGCAGCGGAGGGAGTGACCAGTCCAACGGACATTGCTATAAGTTGAATCAACATCGGAAGCATTAAAGTATGGGTAAAATGCACTAGCATCAGTAGATGTGATATAATCACCTGCCATGTTTGACCATAAGTATCCATACTGGCCAGGATATCTTAAGCTTCCATAGCTTACGCTTACATACCCGCTGCGCACAAAGTAAACGAAAGCTTTAGCTATATATTGTAGAATGTGCCTAAAATAACATGCTAGTGTTTGCTAATTTCTTTTATTCTATGATAGGTTGGATATAGAGCAGCTGAAGCGCCAATTGTATATTAACTTTAAAAGTTTTGTAGAAAGGAGTGGTATGGCAATTGCGGTCCATATTGGACGATTGTGCTTCACAATCGAAATCACCCTAGCCAAAAACTAGAGTGATTAACAATTAACTATATCCTCATTCTAGCACTCAGTTTTGAGATATGCAAGCTTCAGCTGCTCGAAAGGTTGTTATTGGTCGGTTTTGGCGACAAACGAGTGTACAATAGCGACGGCGAGGGCGTCGGCGGCGTCGTCGGGTTTGGGGACAGTTTCGAGATTGAGATGCAGGCGCACCATTTCCTGAACTTGGGGTTTATGAGCTTGCCCATAGCCAGTGATGGCTTTTTTGATCTGATTAGGGCTGTATTCGAAAGTTGAGAGACCACATTGTTTGGCCACTAGCAAGCAAACTCCACGTGCTTCAGCGACGGAAATCCCGGTAGTAATATTTTGTTTAAAAAACAACTTTTCGATTGCCATGACGTCGGGGTGATCTTGCTCGATAATTTCATGGAGCGAATTATAAATGTCTTCCAGACGATCGGCGAGAGGCGTGTGTGGCGGGGTGGCGATGACGCCAAAATCTAGAGCCTGACGACCTTCGATAACGCCAAAACCACAAATACCAGTACCGGGGTCAATGCCTAGAATACGCATAAGCGGTATTGACTTTTGTGATTATCTGTGCTATAATGGAAAGATAGGGTGAACTTATTCATTGACATATTCAATCAGAGTGGTTCTTAAATCTTTAACGGGGATGACAAATTCGTCTTTAACAGTAGCAGGCGCGATAGCATGGGCAAAACCGAGTTTTTTGGCTTCGGAAATGCGTTGATCGGGGCGAAAAGCCGAGCGTACTTCACCACCCAAGCCGACTTCACCAAAGACGACAAAATCTTCGGCAAGCTTGCGTCCGGCAACGGCAGAAGCAATTGCGAGGCAGATAGCGAGGTCGGCAGCGGAATCTTGGACCTTGAGTCCGCCGACGACGTTGATAAAAACATCTTTATCGTTCAATTTTAGCTTTGTTCGGCGTTCAATAACGGCAATCAGCAAGTTAAGACGGTTGAGATCGAATCCAGAGGCGGTGCGTTTGGGATAACCAAAGCTGGTTGGCGTGACTAGGGCTTGGATCTCGACTAGGATAGGGCGCGTGCCTTCGAGAGTGGCGAGAATGATCGAGCCGTCGGTGTTTTGGCGTTCGGCGAGTAGGGCGGCGGAAGGATTTTCGACTTCGGCCAGGCCTTGCTGATTCATCTCGAAAATTGCGGCTTCGGTGGTGGAGCCGAAGCGGTTTTTGACGGCACGAATGATTTTGAAACCGCCATAGCGGTCACCCTCAAACTGTAACACAACGTCGACTAGGTGCTCCAGGACTTTTGGACCAGCCAAAGTTCCCTCTTTCGTGACATGCCCGACAATAATTACCGCAGTCTCCGAAAGTTTGGCAGCGCGAATAATTAAATTGCCGCAGTTGGTGACTTGTGAAATCCCGCCTGGAGCAGAAGCGATTTCGGCGAGGGTGAGAGTTTGGATGGAATCAACGATGACGAGATCGAACTCGCCTGCTTCAATAGTTTTGGCGATGTCGTTGGCGCTGGTGGAGCTGGCGAATTTGAGATTATCAGAATTAGCGCCGAGACGCATGGCACGTAGTTTAACTTGGCCAGCCGATTCTTCGCCAGAGACGTACAAAACTGAGCGAGTTTGGGCGATTTCGGCACAAATTTGCATGAGCAAAGTTGACTTGCCGATGCCGGGTTGACCAGCTAACAATGACACTGAGCCAAGCAAAATTCCGCCACCGAGCACGGTGTCCAAATCCTTGAAGCCGGTCGAAAGGCGGTCTTTTTCGCTTTTGACTTCCAGATCATTAATAGAGACGAAATCAAGGTGTTTGCCGGACATGCCAGCGCGGCCAACAGCAGACTTTTCTTCGCGGCTATCATCATCAAACTGCTGAATTAGTGAACTCCAAGCGCCGCACTTATTGCAGTGTCCGGTCCAGTTTTTATAGATCGCGCCGCATTGTTGGCAATAAAACTGAATATGCGATTTAGCCATAGTTCCAGTCTAGCACGATTATTTGCGCTTGGCTACGGCCAGGCGGTCATCATCGCGGGTGAAGTCGTCGGTTGGAGTTTCGCCGAGCAGGTAGTCAACAATCATTTGATAAGTCAGCATGCCGACAATCCGCTCATATTGGTCAATCACCAGAAAGAAGTAGCAATTAGTACGTAAAAAAGCCGCTAAAGCTTGGTTGAGGGTGTAATCTTCGCGCAGATAATAGACTTTTGGGTCGAGGATTTCGTGGGCACGGCTGGTTTGCTTAACTTCGAGGCTATTGAGTGCTGTTGTGTGTACTAGGCCAATGATTTTGTGATTATGGTCGATGACTGGAAAATGTTGAAATCCAGAGCGGTAAAGCCGATCGAGCGTGAGCGGACCGAGCACTTCTGTGGCTTTGACGTAAGTGATGGCGGTTTGGGGCAACATAAGATCGGAAACTTTGACTTCGGGAAATTTCATAATCGTGGCAATGACGTGGCGTTCGCGTTGATTAAGCACGGAGCGCGGCGTGCGTTTCATAATGTCGAGAAACTCCTCAATGGTTTGTGGAGTGCAAATTGAGGCGTCGGTGGCTGGTTTGGCGACAGGCTCAGCGGAAGTTTTTGCCGTTGTGGGCTTCGCTAGTGGCTTTTCGCGGTAAGGCTGCAATTTCGGATCCACCCAGGTCGCAAAACTCGATAGAGTTTGCTTCTTGAGACTCCGCCAAGCTTTCTTGATATCCTTGCCTAAGGCTTTCAGCCAAGCAAAAAACTCCTGGAGAAAGTTTAGAGGCGATTTCTCATGATTATCCATGCTATAATCATTATAACATAATGAGTTTGGAGGATTGATGGATAAGAAAGTGGGGATTTTGCTCACGGTGATTGTGGTGGCGTTTGCGGGGCTAGTGGGAGTCTCGCTGTTCCAGAATCGGGAGCAATATGACCTGAATACGATTATTCCAGCGAGCGAAGCTTCGGGGAACATCGGCGAAAACATTGAGGGCGATCCGGAGGCGCCAGTGCTGTTGTTTGAATACGGCGACTACCAATGCACGGCTTGTGCGCCGATGAATCCATATATTAATGATTTGGTTGAGGAATATGACGGTAAACTGGCGTTGGTGTTCCGGACTTACATTGTGTCTTATCATCAGAATGGGACGGCGGCGGCTTCGGCAGCGCAAGCAGCAGCAGCGCAAGGATATTGGAAGGAGTATAAGGATTTGCTGTATACGAATCAAAATGAATGGTATTATTCGGACCCAGCAACGCGTCAGCAGCAGTTTGAGAACTATTTCATGAAAGTGAGCGACGGTAAGGGGGATTTGGAATGGTTTCGTGAGGACGTGAATAGCGAGGCAGTGGCAAAGAAGTTGAATTTTGATATGGGTTTAGGTAATCGTGTGAAACTGCAAGGCACGCCGATGTTTATTATTGGGGGTGAGCATATTAGCCAGGAAGGGGTGACGAAAGAAGCGTTTATGGATAAATTGCGCGCGAAAATCGATGCTTTGTTGGTTGAAAAAGGCCTTGAAAAGTAGTTTTTGTAGTCTAAAAAGCGTAAGAGCTATTGACTTTTGAGAAAAAGTGTGCTATAATGAAAAGATATGGTGCTTCTTGGTTGCATTTTTGACGGAAGTTTGTTATTATAGAGTAGTTGTTCGGGAAGAGGTCGATCGGCTGGTTTCTCAGGCGCTTTTCTAGAACAACGATACTTAAACAGGAGATTTGATGCGTATCAAACCAAAACGGTCTCATGTAACTCGGCGCGAGCCTCAGTTCCCGCCCGCCCCGTGGCAAGAGTTCATTGAGATTAAACCGAAACTGTAGTTTCGTACGCGATGCCCTATGACGCGAGTTGTAGGGCTTTTTGGTGTCCAAATGTCGGTCACCAAACTAGTAATAGCTCCCTTTCAGGAGCTATTACTATCATCTAGGGCAGTTTCTTATTTACGCTTAGTAACCTTCTTGCTTGTAGTCTTCTTGGCGGCGCGTTTGACGCTGGATTGATGCTTGGCGGCGAGTTTCTTGCTGCTGGGCATCTTTTTGGCGCTTTTGGCGCGCGTAGCCGTGCGAGGCTTGTTGCGGCTAGCGGTTGCCGGAGTGCGCATGTATTTGCGCAAGGAGAAGTAAACTGCGAAGGAACCGGCGAAGATCAGCAGGACCGCCATGACGAAGCCTTGTGAGAGGATAATTTCGGCAAAGCCAGCCTCAAACACACCACCAACGGCTGAGCTGATGATACCAGTGTTGGGCACAAAGGAGACTTCGCCGAGTGGCGCCAAGTAGATTAAGTCGCCGTTAATGATGTCGGAATCAATGGTTGGTGGGCGCGGAATCTCGGGGTCGTCAGGAGTTGGGTTGACGGGATCTTCAGGGGTTGGATCGATTGGCTCAGGATTGCGCTTATAAATAACCGTATGCTCAATGTCTTGGTCGCTGACGGTGCCGCTAATTTTCTCTTGGTCAGGCGTATATTCGCTAATGATCGGCGATTCAACGCTGTATTCCGAGCCTTCTTCGAGCTCTTGGACATAGGATTCCGCGGCTGGCGTGCCATCTTCGTAGACGTATTTAATTGTTACGGTATGTTTCGGTACCTCCGGATTAACAGGCTCGTCTTTAGTGTAATAGACGACGTACTCAATATCACTATCCTGTACAGTGCCTTTAATCTCAGTAGTGTCCGGCGTGTAACCCTCAATCGTTGGCGAAGTTACATCATAAGTTTCGCCACGTTTCAAATCTTGAGAATATTCTGGGGCAGCTTCGGAACCATCTTCGTAGAGATACTTAATTTTAATATTGCGATAAACCGCTAAGGCTTCATAGCTGACGCTATTATAGTCATAAGTTACGCCGCTGACGCCATTATTAGTCGTGTAATAGCTAACGATGCTGGTCATGGTTCCGGCGAGGTCGGAGGTTTCGCCAAAGTAGCGGAAGTAGAGGGTATCATTGGCAGTATTTGCGGGGGACATTGTTAGTGGAGTAGCAAGTGCGAATCCATTATCAGAGTTGGCTGGGGCGGAAATTTCGACGGGTTGCCAAGAGCTGGAATCATTTGGCGTGCGGGTATAATAAAGTGTTTTAGCATTGAGTGGCAGATAGCCGTTGATGCTAGAAGTCTCAATCTTACCATTATCATCAATCTTTCTGGTGGTTTCGTCAATATAAGCTGCAAGACGATTGAGCTGGAGATTATTGTCTGGGTCGCGGTTGGTAATGCTGGTGATGAATTGTACAAGATTGCTATCGCGCTCTGGGACTTTACCAACAAGCTGAGCATCCAAATCACTATCGGCAGAGATTGGCCAGTTCATATTACTGATGGTGATACGAGTGTTGGATTCACTGGTACTACGTTCAGCGTAGAAGAAATCAAGGTTGACGACGTCGCCAGGTTTAAGGCCGGCGTCAATTATGGTGGTTTTAGTTTGACGAGGGCAAGAACTTTCTATGCGGCTGTTATAAATGTCATTTCCGACGGCGTTTGGATTAGGGATTTTTTCTTGGCGACATTTTTGGTCATTAACATTGTCGACTACAGAAGTAATGCTTCCATCAGCATTGACAGTGAAATTTCCAGCAGTGTCGGAATGTAATCCGCCGAGGTCCAAGATTAACTTACCGTTCAAGAAGACCCAGACGTCATCGTCACCACTAAAGTAAAATTTCTCTGAGCCATCAGCAGTGATTTTCATTGGGATTTGCATGTGCGCAGTGAAATGGAAGTTATGCTGACGGTTGGTAGAATCATCTTTGGAAAAATTGACGTCGTCGAGTGGGAAGGTACCGCGACTACCGTATTCGTAGGTGTTTGCTCCAGCGCGGCGGAAGGTAACTTCGCGGTTATAACGTTTGGAAAGTTGCTTGCCGCTGGTGTCATAGGCTTCGTGGAACCAACGGTAGAAGTTGTCCGTGGTTTGAACTGGGTCGTTGCCGGTGACATTAGCCGTAAAAACGTCGTGATAGGCTCCCCAAGCATCGGTGGAGTTTGTGTAAGTCGGTACTGGTAACCCGTCGGCTCCTAAGCGGTCTTTAACAACGCCGGGGATGATTCCCTTAGCGTAAAGACGGCAGGCGGTCCATTCGAATTGACGGTTGCTGTCGTTACAATCGTCCATGCGCTGGTCCCAATAAGTAATTGGGACAGTGATAGTTTCGGGATTGCCGAGTGAGGCGGCTTTCCAGATTGCCGGGATGCCATTTTCGTTGGCGATGGTCTCGAGCGACATTGCGCGGACGAGCGACGAGACACCGATGATCGTCAGGACGAGAAATGAGGCACAGGCGACGACGCGTGCGACCGAGCTAATGCGGCCTTTCATAAATTTCATTTGAGATTTCTTTAATGCCATATTATATATGTAACCTTTAGATTAATATGATACTTGCTCTTATTATAGTTGTCATGCTTATTTTGGTCAAGTGTTACTCTATTGCTCTCCGTGCAGGTTGTGATATAATGTGTAAGAACATGGAGGTAGATGCGGGGTGTGACTCCCGCACATTCAAAACGTTTGAAGGAGGTTTTTACCATGGTTAGGCAGATAGTGAATGTGGAGGAATATATGGTTGGCCCACGGAATATCCCGCTCAGTCAGAAATATCATTATAACGTTTTTGTGAAAGCGACTTTGAAGGGGCGATTGTTGCCGTGGAAGCGTCCTAGTGATGCAGAAATAAATCACGTTTATAATCAGCTATTAAACCATTTCGCTGCGACTGCGGAGAGTGACGAGCAATTTTTGCGTGAACGGGAGCAGATTAGAAAAACTTGGCCGCAAATGTGTAAGATTCTGCGCAGGTGTCCGGGCGCAGTTGCTTTTATGAAAGAATATGGGGTGCACTCACGGTTTTTCTATCCGTTCTTGCTGGATGTTCCGAAAGGTATTGCCATGCTACCAGCGTATTTTATGGGGAGAGATATTTTTGGTAAGATTTGCCCAATTCCCTTTTCGGATGCAATGTATCAGTTTTGCATGCATGATCATGTCTTTCAATCGGTGCGGTTCCGTACGGAATATGAACAAAAATATTTGCGGACGGCGCTTCATCCATTAGCTTTGGGGGCAGGAACTTTGCCGCAACTGTGGCATAACGGTTACACTCCAGATGTTGAAGGGCAAGAAATCGATGCTTATGATTCTGATGTGGAATTAAAAGACCATCTCAAACAGGTGTTTGGTGATAATTTATCCAGCTATGGGATTAATTATCACTTTGAACCTTTTGAGGCAGCTTTTAATGACGAGCACCAATGGCATAAGCACGATTTGGTGACGGCAATGGGGTTAGCATCATATTATTTGAAAGATTTGGATTATCTTTTGGGCGGCATGAAACAATGTTTAGCGCCGGATGGCATCATTCTGCTCGATTTGCAGCTGATGGACCCGGCCTTGGTGTTTGACTTGCTGGTTCTGAACTGGAAAACTGATCCAATGATCAAATTGTGCAAAAACGCCAAAAGTGCAGTGGAATATGTGCAGGTGTCTTGTGAACATTTGGGACTATCAATTGACGAATATTTGATTGCACCAAATGGCGCGGCGGGCATAGTATTCAAAATCTCCAAGCGTTAGGCAGCCAATAGCTATTGGCTGAGGTCCTCATAATTTTATGAGGACCTTTTGTCTTTTTTAGTAATGTTTATGTTATAATGGTAGTAATTTAGTTATCAAATCAAGGAGGTAATGTGAGTTTAATATCGATTTTGCTGTACGCGACGTCGGTACTAGCGGTGTTCTCGGGTTTTTCGGCTTTTGTGGGAGCATCGAAAGTTGATCGTAAACGGATGGCGTGGTTTTTTGCAACTACGATTATGGCGGCAATTTGGACAGTGGCAATTGCGCTATTTTTGGCGCTGCCAGTGGGGAGTGAAAGTATCGCTCCGGCGATTATTATGACGGTTTATGTCAGTTCGGCGGTGATGATGATTACTTTGTTGGGATTTGCGGGCTGGCAACATAAGGCGGGCAAGATTCTGACGATTGCGGCCACCATCGCGTTGGCGATTACAGTAGCGATTGTTTTGAGTGATACGAAATTATTGTTTGACGGGTTTGAGTTGACGAACCAGGGTAATACTGTACACCTCGTGAATGGCCCGATTTACTGGTTGTATACTTTTTACTTCATGTTGAATAGCGTGATCGCTTGGTGTTTTATTTGGCAGCGTTCGCGAACAACGCGCTTGAAGCGGGTGCGCCTAGGCGATCAGATTTTAATGGCGGGGCTTGTGATTACTGGTGGCTTTGCCATGGTAACAGATTTGATTTTGCCAATTTTCGTACGTTACGATCTGATTTGGATTGGGCCATTGGCACTCAGCATTACTCTGATTGCGTTTTATTATGCGATTTTGCGTTTTCGCATTATCTCGATTTCTTCGAGTTGGTTGAAGACTTTGTCTTACATTGTGCTGATTGTGTCGGGCGCAGTAATTTATATGTTGATTTTCTACCTTATCTTCACGGCGCTGTTTAAGGTGCCAAACCCGTCAACATCAGTTCTAGTGCTGAACTTTATTATGATTGTGATTGTGCTCTTGTTGATGCCGGTGATTAATGAAGTGAGCGCTTCGATGAAATCTTTGATTATGGTAGGGCAAGTCGATATTGCTTATGTGATTCGGAAATTGAACAAGATTGCTTCGAAGAATATTGATTTGCGAGATTTGGCAGGATTTTTGGCAAATCATCTACACTTTACTTATATTGGCTTTATTATTAATGATCGACTGTATAGTTCGAAGCCACTGGCGATGTCGGCGGACGAAATTAAACAGATTTCGCACATGAAACCAGCGCGAGGTAACGATGTTTGGCAAGAACCAAACAAGTCGGTACAGAAAATTTTGGATGAGATGGACCTGAAAGCGGTGGCGGAGTTGAGGAACGCTAAAGGTAAGGCTTTTGGGCAGTTAATTGTTGGTAAACCAACGGGCAAAAATAGTTTTGAGCGACGTGATTTGATTCAGTTGGAGATGATTATTAACCTGGTCGCGACGGTAATTGATTCGGAGAAACATATCCGAGCTTAATGGTAAAAGTGGCGGAGAAATAGAACCATGACGGCGCGATTAATGCATCAGACAAAGATGATGATATTGTTGTCGCTGAATGCGGTAGCAATTCTGATTGTGGGGGTGATGATTTTTAGTGCAATTAATTTGAATGGCGGCATTGAGTTTCGGGTGGTGGCAGAGCCGAGCGATATTGTGAGCGGGTCGCTGGATGAGTTGGGCTTGCTGGATCCGGCGACAGATAAGTTGGATGCGCCAGTAACGACGCAGATTGGCGGTAATACGACTACGATTAGCCATGGGAATAGCGGTAGCAGCCATGGTAGTAGTGGCACGACAAGCTCGACGAAAACTGGCGGGCATGGAATTAGTTCGGCGCCGGTGAAATCGGGTGAACTCTGGAATGAGGACGCGATTACGATTTATCAGACGGCGGATTTTGATATCTGCGTGGGGGGAGGCTTGACAGATTTAGGTGATATGTATTGGCAATCGAGCAACCAGAACGTGATTGCGGGGTTTTATAATGCGGCGCGTACTTGGTTAGGTTATAACTCGGCAAGTTGTCGCTATCCGGCGATTGTGGGTACAGGTACGACAACGGTTACGGCTGGAACCTATGACGGCAAACGTTATGATAAGTTAACTGTGACGGTGATTGCGCCGCCGGTGGAACAGTGGAAGAAAGATGTTCTGAATTTGGTGAACGAAGAGCGACGTAAGGCTGGGCTGGGGGCGCTAGCTTGGGGTTCGACTTGTGAAGGGGCGGCGAATGTGCGCGCTAATGAGCTGAAGTCGGCATATTCACATACGCGACCAGATGGTTCGAGCTGGGCAACAGCCTGTCCGATTCCAACTTCGGGCGGTAAAAGTGGCGAAAATTTGGCGGCGGGTAATGCGGCGGTGTCACCAGAAACAGTGGTAGCAAGTTGGATGAACTCACCGGATCACCGCAAGAACATTTTGGATCCAGATTTTAAGTATTTGTCGGTTGGGTTTGTGTTTGACCCGGGTTCGACACATAAGACTTATTGGAGTCAGTATTTCACGACTTATTAGAGTTGTATATACGTTGTTAATACATTGTATATACAATGTATTACAATAAGTCGGAGACGATGTGTAGTTTGATATGCCCGTTGTTTGTAAGGCTTTCGTGTAGCTGAATGAAATTCGGTAATTTAGTGAGAAATTTCGGGTTCTGAGTTTTGAAGTAAGATTTATAGAGTAGCTCAATTGTAGTGGCGGTAACTCTGAGCGCGTATTCGCGGGCGCCAGTCTTGACCTTGGAAATTTCGGTAGCTAGAGCGGGAAGTTCGCTGACGTTAGCAGAAATTAGTTTCTTAGCCATGGTCATAGTTTCGGTATCGGCTTGGGGAGCTTGGCTAAGCTGATCGGCGATACGATAATAAAATATCTGGGCGCGGGAAAGAATTGTCGGTAAAAGCGCGGCGGGATGCTCGGTAAGCAGGACAAAGTGGCAATGTGGCTTGGGCTCCTCAAAAGTCTTGAGAAAAGCGTTCTGAGCGGCTTCGTTCATGGTGTCGGCGGGACGAATGATGAAATAGCGCTCGGTGGTCTCGCGACTATTCGTTAGTGCGATAAACTCGCGGATTTGCTCGATACTAATAATATTAGTTTTCTTGGTCGTGTCAGGCTCAAGAGTGAGTGCATAAGGTAAATTAACTTGCATGTCGGGAGGAACGACAAAAATCGAGCAACTAGTATGCGCGGCGATTTCTGGGAGTCGATCGAGGTTATCAAAAAACATTTATTGGACTTTCTGCTCAAACTCTGGTGGCAGCGGAGCGGTAAAAATTCGCCGTTCCCCACCGCTGGTGCCAGGGATAGTGATTTCGAGTTCTTTGGCGTGCAAATAGAGACGGTCAGCCGGAGCATCGCTATATACGGGGTCGCCCAGGATTGGCGTGCCGAGATATTTGAGATGTACGCGTAGCTGATGAGTGCGGCCAGTGGTGGGCTTGAGTTCAACTAGGCTATAACGGTCGTTTTCAGCGATGACCTTGTAATAGGTTTGGGCGGCCTTGCCATTTTGGTCAACTTGGAAAGTGGTTGGGCGTTTGAGATTGCGCGCAATTGGCAGATCAATCATGGCTTCAGGTAACTTAGGGTGGCCGACGATGACGGCAAAATAAGTTTTGTGAGTTTTGCGGTCCTGGAATTGCTTGCGAAGCATTTTTTGAGTTGTGGGATTTTTGGCTAGGATAACTACACCGCTAGTGTCGCGGTCGAGGCGATGCACAAGCAAACCGTAATTTTCGAGAGTTGGCTCGGGACAATATTCGCCTTTGGCCATGCTGAGGAGACCGGCGGGCTTGTTTAGCACTAGAACGTTATCATCTTCATAAATCACGGGCGGGCGTGGTGGCAACTCGGCGCTGGGTGGAACATTGAGCTCGATTTGAGCAGTTTCGGGAAACTTGGAATTAGCTTTTTTAACGATTTGGCCGTCAACCTGGACATAACCGGATTTAATAAAGGTTTGCAAGCTGGAGCGATTATATTCGGGATGTTGCTTGACTAGCAGATGGTCGAGCCGAAACTTTTCCGGGCCGGTTTCGGCTTCGGACAACTTAGTGTCGCCGTTGATTACGCGCGAAAGGTCGGGTTTGCTAAACTTTTTGCCGGTAATAATCATCTCAGACCAAAGGCTTTCTGTATTTGATGAAGTTTGCGATTCGCAACTGTGTTGGCGTAAGTTTCACCGCTAGTGAGCAAATCGAGAATTTGTTGATCAGAAATCTCGGCAAGTTGATTCTGGAAGTTCTCAAGGAAAGTCTGGACGCTCGAAGCGACTTTTTGTTTGAGATCACCGTAGTGACTTTCGCCCGACCAAGTTGCAACCACGTCTTGCAAAGGCAAGTCGTTCACAAGCGCTTCGATTTGCAAGAGATTGCTGATGCCAGGTTGATTGAACATGTCAAATTTGATGCTACCAATGCTGTCGGTGGTGGCGGACATAATTTTTTTGGCCGCGGCGGCTGGTGTGTCGCCAAGCATGATTTTGCTGTTTGGCGAGGCGTTGGATTTGCTCATTTTCTTTTCTGGATTCTGTAAGTCACGAATGCGAATGCCGTTGTTAACGTGCATAAACTCGGCTTGTTCGCGCGGCGTGGCTGGAAGAGTGAAAATTTCGCCAAAACGATGGTTAAACCGTTCGGCGAGGCGACGCGTGAGCTCGATGTGCTGAAATTGGTCTTCGCCAACCGGAATATATTTTGCATCATAGAGGAGAATGTCGGCCGCCATCAAGACTGGATAGTCGAAAATGCCAACACCGACGCTTTCCTTGCCGGAACTTTTGTCTTTGTATTGGGTCATGCGGTTGAGCTCGCCCATGGTGGCGACGCAGTTCAAGATCCAACAAAGTTCAGAGTGTGCCGGAACGTAGGATTGGCGATAGAAATGAATATGATTGTTGATTTTGAGGCCGGCAGCTAAGTAATATTTGAGTGAGGTGATTAAGTTTTGCTGTAATTCCCCATCGACGGTGTCGATGATGGAATGAAGATCGGGTACAAAAATATTGATGTGTGAGTCGGCGCTGTGAGCGTTCGCAAGACGCACCATAGGGAGTAAGGCCCCGAGAAAGTTCCCTAAGGTCATTTCGCTATTGACGCGCAGGCCGGTAAGGATAGTTGGCGAAGTTGTGGATGAGTTGGTCATAATTTCCTTTCTAAGTTAATTTGGCTTGAAAAATCTGATTAGGAAGCTAGTAACGTCAACGGAGTTTATATCTCATATAATATATTATAGCGTATTTTGGGAGTTTGTGCTATAATTAGGGTATGGGGTATTAGCTCAGTTGGCTAGAGCGCTTCAATGGCATTGAAGAGGTCATGAGTTCGAGTCTCATATACTCCACCAAGGTTTGAAATTATCGAAAATTTGCTATAATAAAGTTATTGAAGCTTCTGCACGGTGCGTTAGCCACCTTTCGTAGAGGCTTCTTTTGTTTCGGCTAACAAGAGCAATAAATAAACAACGAAGTCTATCTATTCTTCGTTATAAACTTTCTCGATGATTGGGAAAGTTGACCAGGCTTTGGGCCAGCCGCAGTAGCATAATTTAGTTTTCGACGTCTACTGAAATCCCCAAATGATCCGAAACTAGTTCGGGATGAACGGTGAAGCTTTTGACTTTAACATCGTTGCTGACTAAAATATGGTCGCAGGCAACGTCGCCGTCATATTTTAGGCCAGAAAGGGTAGTTTTGACATGATTCTCATGGGTGAGATCGCGCATGAAATCGTACGCGCGCATAGCTGGTGATTCGTGAATAATGTTAAAGTCTCCACATACAACCAGTGGGTTCTCAAGTTGCTTGAGAATTGCTGCAACACGCTGGTGCGCAGCAATGGTATCGTTATCACCGATTGGATTTGGGCGCCAAAAGCCGTGATGATTCACCACAGTAAAGCCGTTTTCGAGCTCGGCAATTTGAACATTGAGATTATTCCCGACGGTTTGGCCGAGTTTGGTTTTTGGATTATACTCTCCATTAATAAATTCGCTATGCGTGCTCCGGAATGGGATTTTACTGAGAATTAAATTTCCCCATTGCATGGTGCCGTCGACGATTTCACATCCCCAGTTGGGCGAGAAAAATTGATAAGGCATTTTGGTGGTAGCAATAATTTGGCCGGCGTCGAAGCAGAGGCGAGAAACATGTGTGCTGGCAGCATCGGTTGATGACATCACTTCTTGCATACAAATGACGTCAAAATCATTGTCAGCGAGGAAGCGTTTAAGGTTACCTTCGACTTTTCCCATCCAAACGTTAAGCTGTAAGATTTTCATGAAATAATTATAGCATGAAAAAGGCCGAGCGCGGGGCTCGACCAGTTTCAATGAGTTTAGTACCTTGGTGCTAATTCTCTGGTGTAAGAATCAGTGTAGCTGGAATCGTAGCGGCCGGCTTGGGCATATGCCCAGAGATAAGTGTCGGCGCGGAGGTTGAAGACCTCGCCAACGGCTTGTTTCGAGCTGGGCGCACCAAAGGTGCCGAAGCGGTAATTGATGTTCGGATCGGATCCAAAGGAGCGGTTAAGTCGGAGATTATTAGCCATTACTGGACCATTAAACACGAGCTGTTGAGTGCAGAGACCGTAGCCACGGCGGATAGCGTCGGCTTCGGTTACGCCGTTTTGGAAATCGCTACAGGTATTAATAGTCCCGTTGGGTGCAATAATCCAAGCGTCAATTTGGGTGACGTTGCTAGAGATATTAACGTTTCCATTATCAACAAAGATGATTACTTGTGGAATTTGGTAAATGCTATCATATGGACCTGGCGCGGTGGTGACATTGCTGGTGATATTTAGGTCGCCAGTGTGGCGCACGACGTTGGTGCCAGTCATATTAGTACCTAACTGGCTGGCGCTAATATGGTTGACACTGTCATTATTCTTGAGATAAGTATTGAGGCGAGTGAGGAAAGTCGAGTTGTTGACCACGCCGGAATGCCCAAGATTGCCACAGTCGCTATTGGCGATAGTGAGCGGGGAGTTGTTGTTGGCGAGGACGTCGCGACAAATGTCGGTGCCGTTGTGGCGTTTCGAGCCGACGGCGAGTGAACCGCCTGATGTTAGCCCGGTAATATTACTATTGATGACGTTGAGGAACTCAGACCAAGAACCATAGAGCGTACGGTTTTGTCCGCCAGCTACGAGCCCCATCCGGGCATCATCGTAGCGATAGGCAAGCGAAGTTTTTGCGCCGCCAAGGCTCATCAAGCTACTATTCCAGACGGCTGCGGAAGGTTTTTTGGCGATGGTACGACAGACAGCGTCGAAGTTATACCAATAATTATAGCCGGTTGGAGTCCAATTATAGCTGCCACGGCTGCCCTTTCTTGTACCATAGAATGATTCGTAATAATATCCGAAAGAGTTGCAATATTTATATCCTACGTTATTTGGAACAATAATTGGGCGCTTGTCATTCATATAATGGGATCGATTCCAGTTACTGCTCATAATATTGTCTATGATTTGGCAACTATTATGACTTCCATAATATCTGCATGGGTCATTGCTGGAACGAGTATTTGCTGAAACTAAGCTCGTTGCATAGTTGAGGGTTGCAGCATAGTCAAACACAATAGCTCGATAACCAGTCAATCTACGGGTATCATGATGAGAACCGGAAACGTCCCATCCGACTTCGGATGTTTCACTAGTAAACATGACATTGCTAGTTCCAGACCCGCCAGCGCTTACGGAGCCGTGCGGGTCATCTGGATGCGTAATGACGGCGCAGGCGGTAGAGTACCCTTTGCCCGTAGCTGAGCCAGCGGTCCAAGTGTTATATGCTTCATGGGACTCGTCTTTGGATGTTGTCGGATCGTCCGCTACTGCTTTGTGCGGTGTCGAAGTAAAGCTAACATTTTTATCGTACGATATAGTTGAACAAGTCGTAACTGTCTGCCCTTTCGGTACTGTAACTGTTACTGGCGTTAAACCGTATGCTATGGCGCTATTGGTGCTGCCTACCGAGATGCGTCCATTCGCGCTGCGTGAGCCGTTTCCGCCACCTCCGTCATTTGTAACTGTCCAGTTGCTTGTTGGAGAATTAGAAAAGTCGTCGTGCCCGTGACCATGTTCAGTCCAATTAACATTGCTGTTAGTGTAATCTAACAAATGAGAGAAATTGACTGTAGCCGTATCGCCATCTGTACTAAACGATACGTAAACTGAGTCGTCGTATTCTGAGGTTTGAGCTGGTATCCCTGGAACATGATCTGCTCCGTTAGCATTAACTTGTACGGTAGACTTTGCTCTAAAATACCCGTCACCACTATTTGGGTCTGGTTTGGGCGTGACTATGCCACCCCAATCTGGGTTATAGCAGAAGAACGATACTGTTTCCCAAGGGTCAGGGAGAGGATATTTGCTTGAAGCAACATTATAAGCGCTTTGGGCTTGCCCCCAAGGAATTCCCAGGTCGTCACGGTAGACAACGCCACCTCCAAAATTGCTATATTCACTATTGCTTAGCACTGCCCACTGTTCGGGAGGATTTTTTGTAAGTCCAGTAGCAACATAACGAAAGATATAAGCAGAACGATAGTATCCACTCGCACCTGCATCAACGCAAGAGCTGATATCAAAAGTGTGGCTGGAAGGCCCCTCATTATTATTTGGAGCAGAGATAGTAACTTGTTTGCTGGCAATGTCACTGGCAGAAAAGTCATAATACATCCATGATCCGCCAAAAGAGCTGGCAATACAATAACCACTTTTACAACCGTTATTCATGTCGTCACTTTCACTAGAGCTGCAGCCACTGCCGACGCAACCATCAGCTTGCGCGGTGTGTTGATTATTAAGGACAACAAAGCTGATTGCTGTAATAAAGCTAGTAATAATTAGGCAAGTGAAGAATCTTTTTTTATTCACCTTTATCTCCTTCGCCTGGCGCTAAACCATTAACTTTGTTGGAGGCTTCACCAGCTTTAGCATAGTATTCGCTAGCTTTTTCGGTTTGACCAGTAGCAGTATACGCATTTGCCATAATATTATAATATTGCAATTGCTGCTGGGGTTCGAGCGCTTCGATATTCTGGACTTCTTCGCCGATGCGAATCATTTCGGAATAATTGGTGCCGACGTTGACATAGAACAGCATTTGCGCAACACGCAAGGCATCGGCTTCACCAGTATTGTTGTTAGCGGTAGCTTGCGAAATTGCGTCTTCGAAAATCACGTTTGCGTCGGAGATATCGGTCGATGAGGGACCGGTGGCGCTTGGCGTGGAAGCATTGATCTTGTCCATAACTTCGTCGTAAAGATTGTTGGCGGTCTCTTCATTCTTTTCGGAGGGAGTGGTGGCATTATTACGAATCACGAAGAAAGCCACAGTTATAGCAACAATTACCACAACAGCTAACACGATTCCGCCGATAATCAATCCTCGGTTGCGAGTTTTGGTTTGCTTTTGCTTTTCGATGGCGGCTTTTTGGTTTTGCTCGGCGAAAGGATCTTGTTTTTGAGCGGTTTTGGAGCCGATGTGCGCAGAATTGAATTGTACTGGATTTTGCCCTACTGTCGGCTGTTGGGGCGCCGGAGCTGCCGGGGTTGGTGAGGCAGCTTTTGCTAAATTGGCGTCACTGCTAGTTTGGCTCGTAGAAATTGTCGAAGTGTCCGGCAACTTCACTGAGCCCTGGCTGGGTTGTCCAGGCTGACCGACTAGATTAGGATTATTAGGCATGCCGGGATTAGCGACATGATCTGGCGCAACGCCAGGACTCACAACCTTCCTCTCATTCATAAGACTATTTTACCATAAGCCCAAACAAAAACTGTTGTAAAAATTACAACGATTACACTTGCGTAGCACCGTCAACCGAGACAATAGCGCCAGTGACATAGCTAGCAAGTTCGCTAGCGAGGAAGAGGAAGACATTGGCAACTTCGGCGGGTTCGCCCGGACGCCCCAGTGGAATGCCGGCGGAAACGCGAGCCACCATATCTTCGGGGAGAGCGGCAAGCATATCAGTACGAGTAACGCCAGGCGCCACCGCATTGACGCGAATGCCATCTTTACCGAGTTCGCGCGCCAGAGACTTGGTCAGGCCATTAACGGCAAACTTTGAAGCTGGATAACCGCAACCGCTAGACTGACCATAAATGCTCACCATGGAGCTGGTATTCAAAATTACGCCACCACCTTGGGCTTTCATGTAAGGCGCGACGGCGCGACTGCAAGCGAAGAGAGCCTTAACGTTTAAATCCATGATTTTATCAAAGTCTTCTTCTTGATAATCATAGAGCGATTCTCGGGCCGAAATGCCGGCGTTGTTAACCAGAATGTCGATGCGGCCAAATTGGTCGATAATAGACTTCATAGCAGCGTCGGCGGCAGCACAATCGGTGATTTTCGGTGCCATACCGGTCACTTGATAATCGGGATTTTCTTGCAATAGTTCAGCAACAGTCTTGTCGGCGGTTTCTTGGCGTGAACCGAAAAGAATGACTTTTGCGCCTTGCTCCAAATATTTGCGGACGATTTCTAAGCCGATACCGCGGGTGCCACCAGTCACAACTGCAACTTTATCTTTCAGTAAGTCTGTAATCATCTTTGCCTCCATATATTATATATGTAATTATAGCATGGTATAATGGGCTTATGATTAAGTTTCAGGGAACTCGCAAAGAACTTGGTCGCTGTTATGGACAGCGTTTGCAAGAATATCATCATGATGGTTATCGGACAGTGCCGAATCCAGAGACTTTGCGGCGACAGTTGAAAATTTACGAAAAGTTTTATCCAGAGTTGTTGACAGAAAAGTTGGCGGTAGCCGAAGCAATGGGCCAGGATCCGCAATTTTTGTTGTATGAAGATTTGGCGGGGTTCGTAGACTCGCAGAAGCGCCGCGTGAATCCACATCAACATGGTTGCACAATTTTTGCGCTCAGAGAAAATGGTAAAACTTTTGTGGGGCGCAATTACGATTGGTTGCCAGAGGCGCGAGAGTTTTTTGAACGCTATGATTGGGCGATTACGGGTGTGAATCGTTACTTTGCTTTTTCGGATGAAGCAGTATGGGGTCGGCATCTTGGCAAACGCAGCCGCAAGCCTTATTGCGAAGATGCGATTAATGAGCATGGATTATATCTAGGTTTGACTTATTCGTACATTGATCAGTGGAATTATGGCTTGACGCCGTCGCACTTGATTCGTTATATCGCGGAGCATTGCGCGACCACGCGTCAGGCTTTGAACGTCTTTAAGAAAATACCTTGTGCGGTGCCGAAAAACTTTCTGATTGCGGATGCAAAAGGCGATTTAGCAATTGTAGAGCACGCGGCGCGCAGTTTTGAAGTGGTACGCCCGGACGAGGATGGGATTTTGATTCAGACTAATCATTGTTTGGCGCCGAAGTTGCATAAAATGGATACGGTGCGTCAGAAAAGGCCACGTACAACTAGTTTTGTGCGCTATGCCGAGGCAGATTATCTGTTGCGCCAACAGTTGCCAGGTTTTCAATTTACCGACTTGTGGCGGATTTTGCGCCAGTCACAGTATGTTTATAACTCGGACACGATTTGGTCACTAGCGTTGGAACTCAGTGAGCCAAGGTTTAATATTTATTACGATACTGCGATGGGCCAGAAGCATACTAAGTTTAGTTTCAAGTAAAGTTTATGCTATAATGTGCTTATGAAAACTCAAGCCAAAATGCCGACAAAATCTGAGAAAACCGCGCAAACACCGAAAAAATTTGCGGAGGGTTTGAGCTTCAAAAAACTGTTTTTTATTTTTCTGATTGGTTCGATAATCGGAGCAATTTATGAGGACATTTTGATTTATATATCCGAAGGTGTATGGATGCTGCACCGTGGTGTGATTTATGGACCATTTAACGTGATTTATGGTTTTGGTGCAGTGGTAATGATTTGGGTATTGGCGAGAGAGAAATATAAATGGTGGGAAGTTTTTCTATATGGCGCACTGCTGGGTGGTGTGGTGGAATATCTAGTAGGTTTCTTGCAAGAGTTCTTTACACATACGACTTCTTGGGATTATAGCAACCATTTTTTGAACATTAATGGTCGCACGACGATCCCGATTATGCTAATTTGGGGTTTGATGGGGCTTGTATTGGTGAAAGTATTATATCCGCCGATTTCACGCCTGATTGAAAGTATTCCGGTGAAAGTTGGCAATGTGATTTTTTGGGTTTTGTTGGTCTTCATGATTTTCGATATGCTAATTTCTTGGACAGCATTGCTGCGCCAAACTTTGCGTCATAATGATGTACCGCCATTTACGCCGGTGGGAAGGTTTTATGACGATTATTATAATGATCAGTTTCTGGAGAAATATTATCCTGACATGGTGCGACACGACAAACGATGATTTTGAATATTGTAGGAGTAGTCTGTTTGTTATATGCTGGATTTTTGTTTATCAAAAGTCGTCGAGCGCTTCGGGATAATCATTTAATTTTGCATCCACGTAAACATCAGCCGAGCATTGCGGTGTTAGTGCCGGCGCGTGATGAAAGTGCAGTGATTGAAGACTTATTGAAAGACTTGCAGAAGCAAACCGTGAAGTTGAACATGCGCGACGTCTACGTGATTGTGGAAACTGCGGATGACCCGACGGTGGAAATTTGTCGGAAGTATCAAGCTAGCGTGATTTTGCGTCAAAATTTATCAAAGCAACGCAAAGGCTACGCGCTTGACGAGGCTGTGCGTCAGATTTTGTCGCGCAAACATTATGATTTGTATTTTATTTTCGATGCCGACAACTTGTTGACGCCGAATTATATCGAAACCATGCTGGAATCATATTATCAAGGTTATCAGATTGTGACGGGCTATCGCAATTCGAAGAACGCTAATGATAATATTATTGCAGCGGTTTCGAGTTTAACTTTCTCGATGATCAACGTCATGAGCAACCAGAAGCGGATTAAATATGATGCGAATGTAATTTTTTCGGGGACTGGATGTTTTATTGACGGTGAGTTGGTGGATGAATGGAAAGGCTGGCCGTTTCATAGTTTGACGGAAGATTATGAAATGTCGCTCTATGCGACTTTGCATGCGATTCCGACTTTTTATAATGAGGACGCAGTGTTTTATGACGAGCAGCCGACGCGTTATCGCCAAACCGTGGCGCAGCGCGTGCGTTGGATTAAAGGTTATTTCTCGGTGCGGCGGAAGTATATCCCGCTGATGCGAGCGCGCAAGCGGGGCAAGAACTATGGTAGCATGGTGCGCGAAGAAATTGGCGTGCGTGCGGCGATCTGGATGATTGTGGGGGTGATTAGCTTATTGCTAGGCGCAGCGATTAGACTATTCTATGTTGAAAAGGTGGGGATTGATATAACAGTCTTGGTGGGGTTAGTAGTACTGGTATACTTAGTGTTAATGCTGATTGCGATCGTGATGATTCGACGGGAAAAGTTGAAATTAAAGCCAGCAGTGAAGCTCGGAGCAATTTTGTTCAATCCGATTTATCTCGTAACCTATATTCCCTGCGCAATTAAGGCGTTGTTGACAAAAAACGTGACTTGGAAAAAGATTGAGCACGGTAAGAAATAGCGTCAGAAATGATGCACGCTATTTGCGGCGCTTAGCTTCGAGCCAATCTGGAGTGGGGTTGTCGCCAAAAGGATCGCCGATGAACTTGATTTCATGCCACTGCTGATTGACGTCGTCGCTGGTGACATCGAAATATTTTTTATAAACCTCATCTACGGAGCCATAAATTGCATCTGACATTTGAAAACCTAGTAAGCCTGCAACTTGTTTTACTTGTTTGGCGCTGGGCCCTTCAACCTCGACATAGCTTGGAATCCAGGGCCAAGTATCAATATCAATTTCGACACCGTTTAGCTCCCACTCTTCGCGCAAAGTTTCCTGGACGGCTTTAACTTGTAATCCGAAAGTTCGCAATAATGCAACCGCGGCATCGTAATCATCCACAGTGAGATTGATTTCCCTAGCGCCGCCTAGCGTCAAGCTATCGTTGCGTTTGTAAGTAATTGTGATACGGTTACCTTCGTTGCGTACGCGTGCAAAACTATGTTCATCAATACCAAAAACGTGTCGCGTCATTAGGGTTTCGGCTTGGAGGAGCTTGCCTCCAGCTGCTTTGAGTCGATTACGTAAATCGGCTTTGTCAATGTTGATAAAAGTGGCTTCGATTTCTGGTTTCATGATTCTATTATATCACTCGGGGGGGGGGGCGTTTACAAGTTTATTCAATGCCGACGGCAGGCTCATTGGGACAAGTTTCGAGAACGCGAGCAATGGCGTCATGCTCAGCTTGCGTGACCCAAAGTCGGTATTTGTATTTCACAGAAACCTGGCGAGCGACGTATTGGCAGCGAAAAGCCTTGTTGCTTGGCAACCAAGTGGCGGCATCACCATCAGACTTGCCTTGGTTGGCTTTGCTATCGACGGCGAGCAAATTTAACGGATCGGTGGCAATTTGGTAGCGCGTGGTTTTGTCCATGTATTGTGCGCCTTTTTGCCAGGCGTCAGATAAGGCAACGACATGATCAATTTGGATATTATGAGAAAAATCCGACTTTTCGTGAAAAACCAAGTGTGAGCCGGTATAAGGTTCGTCAAATTCCCCGGCAATCACAGTGCAATGGTCATCATCGAGCTGGGCGCTGTCGCCAAGTTCGCGTTTAATAATGCGTTGGCGCAGGCTACAACCGTCAATATTGGGCCAAGTTTTATAAAATTCTTCGCGACTGTAGCCAGTTTTGGGAGCGCGGCCTTTGATTTCGAGCTGAGCGAGCAAATCTTGCGCCCGAATTTGACCAGTATCATCAGATTTTGCGTTCGAATTTTCTGAGTTTCCCTGTTCGGAGTCGGGATTTTCGGGATTTTTGGCATCCGAAATTCCGGACTCAGCGCTGGTATTAGTGTCGAAAAATTGCTCGTAACTTTTAGGATTAGCGATGACTAAGCCAATTACGGCCGCTAGTGAGCCAACGACGGCTACAATACGCGTGGCACGGTATTTTTTAATCCGAAAAAGTTTTTGCAAATTCCCTCCTCTGCTCAGGATTATCGCTTTTTGCGTTTATCTTTGGGCAAAGCCGCTTTAGGGTTAATCAGATAATACAAACCGCAAAGCGCATCAATCACGCCGATGGCAATAATGCCAGTATAGATAGTGTATCTTTCGCCAGGCTTGGCGGTATTATAAGAAATCAGAGAGATAATTCCACCCACAGCAGCAATGGCAAGGCCGACGCCGAGATTGGTGAGACCTTTCTTGCGAGCATCTTTGAGTGAGACGGTGGTAGCGACTTCGCTGGCGACGGTTAACTTAGCACTTTCAGTCTCAAAATGTTGGCAGAAATATTTCATATCAGCAGCCCCATAACGTTCTACGATGTTTTCAGAACTGCCTACTAGGATTAAGCGAGCTTGAATATCGGCTGCCAGATTTTGTTCGGCGTTAGCAATTTGCCAGTGACCCATAGCATCTTCGTCTTTGGCAGCGTCATAACCGAGTTCATCTAGAATCTGGTGAGCGCGATCGACTACGGCCTTGCGAGTATCGAAGCTGCTGGTTTCGAGAATTTGACCATCTTTATTGTATGTGAGCTCAAATTTTACATTAGTATCGACAGGCTCGATATTGACAGTAATGGACGTCGGATTTTCTTTGCCGAGTTCGATTAGATAGCTTCCGGTTTCGCTGTTTTTGAGCGCTTTGCCCTTGCCGGCTTTGGCGCAGGATTCGATAAATTCGGCAGCTTTGGCTTTGCTGGTAAACTCGGTGGCCGATTGAAAATCGTCCAGCTGAAAAATTGCGAGATATTTCATTGAGATTTCCCTTTTTGATTACTACTTTATCTTATTGTAGCATACAGCTGCGTAACCGCCTATTCCAATGTTGGCAATATCTCCGTATTGTCAGCGTCCGCATTTACACTACTACTCAAAATTGCGCTCTCTAACATGCCGCCAAGCTCAATAATTGCGGTTGGCACGCGTGTAGGCAGATTCTCAGTCATGACAACGACGATATAGTGGCGGTTTTGTTCTGGGAATTCAACGATCGCGGCATCATTATAAGTCGACCAAACACTACCAGTCCAGTTCCAACCAACTTTATCATAAACTTGCCCGACTTGGAATCCGGAAGGTAGACCTTGTCGCCAGTTGTAGTTGGTAGCTGGCTGTATGAGCATGGAATCCTGAATGTTGGCCCAAATTTCCGCGTTTAGATCTGCATGATCCCAGTAAAGCTTCAAAAGTTCCGCCAAATCACTAGCGCTAGCATACAGCCCGGCACTGGAGGTATTTTTTAGTCCAAGTTCTTGATACATTGCCTCAACTCGAGCCCAGCGTGCGCTGTTGGCGCGCATCGGATCGGCACAGCCATTGTATGATTCGCGAATCATTAGATCTAGACACTGTCCGAGTGTGAGGTCGCCTTTGTCGTAAGTACTAGTGAAATAGTCGCTCAGGTTCTCGCTACCGTTCATGATCTGACGGTAGCCATCATAGACAAAGAAAAGTTTGTAGATCGAGGCCGAATTAAAAGGTTCGTCGGGATTGTAACTGCCAGCGACTTGTTGATGGTCGAGATCATAAATCATGAGCCCAACATTGACGCCATGCGGCAAACTCGCAACCCAATCATCAACCACTGGTTGTAAGTTAATGAAATCTGGCGTCGTAATGGTCGGCGTTTCGTCTACAACTTTTTCTTCTGGTTTGTCTGCGACTGTATTTTTGGAACTTTTGTCACGATTTTGCAATACTGAGCGCACCGCAGTGGCACCAACCAAAGTAACACTAAAAGCGACAAGAAATATCACGAGTAGACGCAACCAATTTTTACTAAGTAATCTTGACATTTTTATTCTGGCCTCGCTTGGTTAAGGCGCTCGATGAACCATGCGGCAGTTTCGGCGTCCATTATCTCAGTTTGAAAATTATGGTCGTAGACTGTCGGCACAATTCGGGTTTGTAATAATTTTCCTTGATAGAAGTAATGTATGAGCATGAGACTGCGGGTAGTGCCGGGCCACCAATATTGATCGAAGAAGAGGTTGCCAAGGCCGTAATAAATTACGCCGTTACCATATAGCTCATAAGTTTGCGGCTGGTGGGCGGCAGTGCCGACCACCACATCGGCGCCCATGTCAATCAGCTCGCGAAAAAGTCCGATTTGATCGCCAGCAGCGGAATTGGCGTAATCGCAGGCAGTGTTTTCAACGGTAGAATCATAGTTATTGCATTCGTAATATTGGACATCAACGATAATGAAATCACCACGGGCTTTGGCAGCAGTAATGTCGGCCTGAGCTTTTTCGGGAGTGTAAAAGTTGGCTCCGGGAGTATCATCGAGTGTATAGCCGCCGGTTGAAAGATTGTAGCCAAGTAACGTGATATTATTCCCCTTTTCGCTGATTTGCAATGGTTTGGCGGCTTCGTCAGCGGTGGCGCCGCCACCAAAGGTTTTAATACCGAGATTGGCGTATTGGGTGAGTGTGGCTAGGGCGGACTCGTCGCCACAATCTTGATTATGATTGCCGGTAAGTTCGATGATGTCAATCCCCGCGTCGGTAATTGTATCGATCATGCCGGGTAAGGCGCAAATAACCGTGGTGCCATTATTGCTAGGTGCGGCGCTGTCGAAAGAAGCTTCGTTGCTAGTGTGTACGAGGTCGAATTGATTGAAAAAATCTTTAATTTTCGCAGAGAAATAGGTCGCATCACCAACTTGTTTGAGTTTGCCGTTCATCCCGCGCGAAAGGGCGGTGACACCAGTCTGTACCAAGCTAAGAAGAGTATCTTTGGTTGGGAACTCTGGTAGTAATGGTTGCAGAATTTCTGTGACTTTGGCAACATCAGCCTCATCTCCCGATAAGCGAATATATTCGAAGAAAGCGCCACTGTCTAAAGTATCAAGATAATATCGGTCGTCGATAGCAAGTAGCTTGACGGTATTATTGAGTTCGGAAAAAGCAACTAAATCGCCAGACTTTGCGGTTTCTAAGTCAACCGAACTAACAGAATTATAAAAATCGGTGACTGGTAGGTATATATTATATAGTAACCCATCAGTAGTTTTTGCAGTGGTACGTTCGCTAGAGACTGTGAGGTCGGACTTGAGGTTAGTTTGGCTATTATCGAGAGCTGTGGAAATCAGAGTTTGAATATCGGAACTGACATCATTATAAATAATTTCACCGGGATTTTGGTGAAAAATATTACCAAAAAATACGAATATAATTGCAGCAATTGCGGCTAGACTTAAGACAATTCCTGTAATGGCCCAGGGTAGCCATCCTCCACGCTTCTTTGTCATAATTCTATTGTAACATTTTTTGGCGGAAAGACTTTAAAAATCTTCATGTTTATGCTAAACTAATTGTAAATAAGCTTAACATAAACACGTAAATTATGGTTCTAAATATCATTTTGTTGGTAGTCGGGTTTGTGCTTTTGATAAAGGGCGCAGATATTTTTGTTGATGGGGCGTCAAGCACGGCAGAAAATTTTAAGGTTTCAAAAATGTTGATCGGATTGACGATTGTGGCGTTTGGCACTAGTGCGCCAGAGTTTGCGGTTTCGATGTCGGCTTTGGCTTCTGGCAGCACGGATATGGTGCTTGGTAACGTGATTGGTAGTTGTATTTTGAATATTCTGTTAATTCTTGGCATTGCAGCCTTGGTGCGACCAATCCGTATTACGCACAACACAATTCGGAAAGAATTACCACTATGTTTATTGATTTCGACTCTGCTCGCAGTTTTGTTCTTGGATATTAAATTAGGTAATGGCAGCGTTAACCAAATTACGCGAGCGGACGCTGTAGTGATTTTGTTGTTCTTTACAATCTTTTTGTATTATCTGATTACTTTAGCAAAGCAAAAGAAAGAAAAGAAAACTAAGACCAAGCCAAAGCATAAGTTAGGTAAGTCGTTGGCGTTTGTGGCGGTTGGCTTGGTGGGGATTATCGCTGGCAGCGAGCTAGTGGTTGATAACGCTTCGGCAATTGCGAGCGCGATTGGCATGAGCGAACGGGTGATTGCACTTACCGTGATTGCTTTTGGTACGAGTTTGCCAGAATTAGTGACTTCGGTGACGGCGGCGCGCAAAGATGAACAAGAACTAGTTGTGGGCAATATTATTGGTAGTAATATTTTCAACATTTGCGTGGTTTTGGGGATACCGGTGGCGATTTTTGGCACAATCACGCCGGCTAGCTTCCAGATGCTGGATATTATTATGTTGGTCGGATCGGCGGCTTTGCTATTTATTTTCTCGGCAACTACCAAACGCATTAACCGAGTTGAAGGCTTTCTAATGCTATTGGCGTTTTGTGCTTATTACGGCGTGATTCTATTCGTTTAGTGTTGCAATAGCGCTTGAATCATCGGCGACGGCAGTAACTAATAACCTGTGGGTAGCATCTTGATTGGGTAAGGATTCGCCAGCGCAAGTCATGATGATAATCGTGTCTTTGGTCTCCGCTGCTAGAATTTCTGACATGGCAATTTCGGACTTAGCCAGAGTCTTGACCGTGGTCACTATATATTCGCTCTCGTCATAAGTAAAATGATCACCAGGGGCGACGCCAGAAAGCTTTTGAAAAACTGTACTAGAATGGCCAATAATTAAACGTTTGTTGGTCTGCTGTTGATAAACGCCGGCAATTGTGTCAGGAACAGTGAGCTGATGATCTTTGAGTTCGACGGGCGCAACTGGAGTAGCTAAGCCAATTGTATCGATTTCTAGCATTGGATATGATGAAAAATCTAAAGAAACGGCAGGTTGTATGCCAACATATAAATATATTGGCAACACAATTAAAACAATTGCCACTAATATAACCTTGATATAACGTTGCGACCAAAAAGATCGCGAATGATTTAAACTCAACACACCTTCCATTTGCACTGATTATAGCACAAGCGGAATTAATTGTGAAGATTTTTGTTTAAGCGATAATTAACAGTGTTCCTAATACCAAACAAGCGACAATAACGCGATATTTACCGAAAGTCTGCAGGGATTTGGGCTTCTTAAGATAGGCCAATAAGTACTTCAACGCGAACATGCCGACTACGAAAGCCACAAGATTAGCAAAGAACAGCGCATTAAGGTTTTCAGCAAAATAAGTTCGGCTGCTCTCAGAGAGGAACATCTTCAAACAGACGCCGCACATGATCGGGATAGAGGCAAGAAAAGAATATTCGGCAGCTGATTCGGAGTCCATACCGACAAGACGTCCAGAAATAATCGTGGTGCCAGAGCGCGAGGTGCCCGGGATTAAGGCAAAGACTTGCGACAAACCAATGATTAGCGCGCGGGCTGGAGTCAATGCATTCTCGTCTTTCAACTCCGACATATGCGGAAGCTTATCAATTATGATCATAATAATACCGACAACGCCCATGGCAATAGCAACGGTATAGAGCGAAGAGAAGAAACTGCTATTTTCGATAAAACTAGAAAGTAGTAACCCAATTACTCCAGCTGGGATGGAAGTGATGAGGATATTTAGAGCTAGTTTATAGTTGCGCTCTTGAAAGACGTTTTTGACAATTCGCCAAATGCGCTCGCGGAAATAAAACAGCAAAGCTAGTAATGTCCCTAAATTGATGAATTCAATAAAAAGGTGGAAGTTTTCACTCGGAAAATTAAAGATTTGTTGTGCAAGTTCAAGATGCCCAGATGATGAAACCGGAATAAACTCAGTTAAACCTTGTATTAGCCCTAAAAGTATTGCTTGAAAAATATCCATGAGCTAATTATAAGTTATTTGCCGTTCTTCAGCAAGGTTTTCTTGATGCGAGCAGTGATAGGTTTGACTTGCTCGAGATCGAGGAAATAGCCGGCCAGTAAATAGGCTAGGAAGGAACCTCCGGCAATCACGCAGAACTTCGGGAAGATCATGAAGATTGAGTCGTCGCTAGCCATTAGCGGGAAGAACTTCGTTAACGAATAAGCCACGCATCCAGTGATGGCGGCGGCGAAAAAAACGCGTATGGTGTTTTTCCAGAAAGCTTGGTCGAGAAGTTTATTGTGGGAGCGCTTTTGAAGGATCCCGAGCAGGATAACAATCTCTAGGAAAGTTCCAATTGATTGCGCCCAACCTAGCCCTTCAGGTCCACAACCGATTAAAGTTAACCCCACAGCAAGCAAAATCGTTAGCCCAACGGTGCCGATAGAAACGATGAAAGGAGTTTTGGTGTCTTGGTGGGCATAAAATCCGCGAGCGGCCATATGAAAGACGGAGTTGGCAAAAATGGAGATAATTAATGTCGCTAGGACCGATGAAATTAGTGGATCGCCACCGTTTTTGATAAAGCTGACAACATAACCGCGAGCAAAGAAAGCAATGACGGCGACCGGCAGAGCAATCCAGATAATCGTACTGAGGGCGGTGCGGAAAGTTTGACGATACTTGGCTTCTTTCCCTTCTCCGAGCTCTTCCGTAAGTTGCGGAAAGAAAGCTGTCGAGATGGCAACGCCGATTAGACTTACCGGCATTTGTGATAAACTGTAGGCTTGTTGATAACTACGTAAGGCGCCGGCGCCCATGCGTGAAGAAAGATTGGTTGTGACAATGGTGTTGGCATAGTCAATTCCCTGGTCAAGGCTGCGTGCGGGCAATAACTTTAAGACCGAGCGAAAACCCTGATTGCGCCAGTGGATCTTAAACTCATAATCAAACCCTAACCCAAAGAGCCCAATCAGGCTAGTAAGCAGTTGCAAAACTGCACCAAATACCACACCGAGTGCCACACCCATGATCCCGCCTTCAAAGATTTGCCAGCCAAAGAGATTAATTCCGTTGGTAAACCACACAATTCCTACGAGAATACCAATATTATATAGTGCGGGCGCTAGGGCATAGAAAACAAAGCGTCCAAGAGCTTGCTGAATACTGGAGAGAATCGTCGAAATCGCAAACAAAAAGGGATTAATCGCAATTACGCGCATCATGTTAATAGCAAGAATAGTGCCAGATTCATCGAGCCCAGGACCAACAATATAACGTACTAGCGGATCAGCAAAGATCATAATTAAGACTGAGGCGACAATTGTCAGCAAGGCCATCAGATTAAGCAAGCTTGAAGACAACTCCCAAGCGGATTTTTTGTTGCCAGTAGTGAGGCGTTGGTTGAAAACCGGAATAAAGCTGACGGCGAGGGCACCAGAAGTGAGAATGGAAAACAGAAAATCTGGTACCGTAAAAGCGGCGGTGTAGGCGTCGATGCCGGTTGGATAAGTATCAAGATAATAAGAATTGAGCAAACGATCGCGAAAAATCCCGAGCAGTGCCGAAATTAAAGTCGAGCTGGCGAGAATTACCACGGCAAGTCGGATGGGTAATTTACGGTTGGCTAGAGTGACGACGGAACGGAAACGGAAGCGTTTTTTCTTGGGTTTTTCTTCGGATGTATTGCTTTGATTGGACGCTCCATCAGCAACCTTCCCTGTACCTAAGGTTTGCGCAGACTTACCTTGACTCTCCAAAGCATCCACCATTAGAGCTCAGTGGCGCCTCCGAGATAAGGCCGTAAAGCTTTGGGAACCTTAAGTTTGCCATCTTTTTCGGCATAGTTTTCAATGACGGCTACCATGGTGCGAGCAAGCGAAATTGCTGTGCCGTTCAGAGTATGTAAAATTTCGATGCTACCATCTTCACGACGCACGCGAATATTGAGACTGCGAGCCTGAAAATCGGTACAGTTGGAGCAACTGGTGAGCTCGCGATATTTTTGGTCAACTGGGCTCCAGTACTCGATGTCATATTTCTTAGCGGCTGGAGAGCCGAGATCGCCGGCGGCAATATTAATCACGCGGTACGGAATACCGAGCTCTTGCCAGATTTCTTCTTCAATCGCGCGGATTTTCTCGTGCATTTCTTTAGACTGTTCTGGAAGGCAGAAAACGTACATTTCTAGTTTATTGAACTGATGTACGCGGAATAACCCTCGCGTGTGCTTGCCATAAGTGCCAGCTTCTTTGCGGAAGCAAGCGCTATATCCGGCATAGCATAATGGCAAATCTTTTTCGTCGATGATTTCGTTCATATGATAGCCAGTGAGCGGCATTTCGGCGGTAGCAATCATGGCAAGATCTTCGCCTTCGATATAATACTCATCGCTCTGGTCACTACTGCGGGGATTGAACCCACAGCCTTCGAGCACTTTGCTAGAAACCATGTCCGGCACAGTCATGAAATGAAAACCGTGTTCGGTGACTTTTTTAAGCCCAAATTGCAATAGCGCGTTTTCGAGTAGAGCCAAACCATCCTTGAGATAATAAAATTTAGCGCCGGCAACTTTGGCACCACGCTCAAAATCGACCCAATCGCGACTGAGAGCATAGTCGAGATGATCAACGCCGTCAGCTTTTTGTCCGCCCCAGCTGCTGATTTCGACGCTGCATTCTTCACCACCGAGCGGAACATCGTCAAAGATGACGTTGGGTACAAGCTTAATCTTTTCGGCCAATTCTTTTTCAAGAGCATCTAGCTGTGGTTCGACTGCGGCGAGTTTAGCTTTGACGGCTTTGGCCTCTTCAAGCATCTCTGCGCTCGGTTTTCCGCCTTTCATTTGGCTAGATAGCTCATTGCGCTTTTGCCTGAGACTATCCACGGTTTGCAATAGAGCCTTACGCCCATCATCTAGCCTTAAGAGTTCCGAGATGTCAATCTTATAGCCCTTCTCGCGGGCAGACTTCTCGACTAAAGTTTGGTTTTTCCGAATAAAATTAACATCTAGCATAGTTATATTTTAACATAAAAATCTCGGTTTTGAGGGGAAGTTTTGATAAATAATTAGGATAGCTAGATTATCATTGACTTTTATCAGTAAGTGTGCTATAATAGAAAGGATAGGGCTATAGAAAACTAAAAATATTGCCCCTGAGGGGCGCACATTGAAAGGTAAGGTGATATGAATGTTGTTAGGTGGTTGGCCAGTTTGTGATGACGTCGATGGAGCTTTTAAGAAAGAGTGGATAGAGCGAACTAAAAAGATGTTGAAGATTCGACGTTTCTTGGTCTTTGGCATACCATTTGCGGTGGTTCTGCTAATTTCCTGGGGTCTTATGCGTGAGCTTGGTTTAAGTGTCAGTGCGGTTGTGCTTGCATTATGTGTCTCAATTATGTTGTATGCCGTTTTCGCACTAGCCATTGGAACGACTTTTAGCCTAATTATAGGTGATATTGTCAGCTGTGATTCAATGAACGGATGGTTTTATTTTGCGGCAAGAGGCGATCGGTTCTGCTTGATTACTAATCAGGATAGGTTGTTTTGTGCAGCTAAAGGCGAACGGGTGAGGGGTGTTTACAACGGACATGTTTGGACTCACACGTGGAACAATAAAGGCTTTGGTTGTCGTGAATATCGGATTAAACTTGTATCGTCTTTTACAGTGGACTGTGATGCTCTAACCACTGAGGGTCTGAATTATATTAGAGCTTATTGTTTGAAGGAAGATGATGCTGGGAACTTGCTGCGTGCGTGGATTAATACTGTGGTACACTTTATGGCGGGTGGTGAGATTTGGGTGTCCCAGAAGGACCTGGATAATAATCCGTTCGGATTTCGTAATATGCGGCTAAGATTAAAAAGCATGAAGTTAACGGATCGGGAGCGCCAGAGGATCTTCGAAATCAGATAGCCTTACGTTGCAACGTAAATAGCAGGGTTTGTTGCCCTGCTATTTCTTATTTACTAGTTATGCGGAACTGCAATTACCAGCCACCCCCACCTCCACCGCCTCCGCCCCCGCCGGAGAAGCCACCGCCTCCACCACCAGAAAATCCGGAGCTGGAATTGCTAGATGTGGAATAAGTAGTGGTTGCAGCCATGAAACTGCTAGCTTGAGACATGGCGGCACTGAAATCATGTGCGGAGAAAGCGCCGACGCCAATATACCAAGCCGGAGCGGAGACATCGTCGAATTCATAGTAACGGCCCATTTCTTTGAGCCAGGATTTTTCTAATTTAAATAATACAGCATAGGGTAATAACTTTTCGTATAACTTGACGACGCCTTGGTGCGTAGTATCAGCGCCCTTGATGCTTTGTAAAAACTTGAGACGTTCTGCTTCGGCGAGCTTCATGTATTCTTTGAGTCCGTCGAGATAACGTGAATATTCGAGACCTTTTTTGGTCATGGTAAAATATGGGCTGAGTTTGGCGCTGGTAACGAGCGCAAGTATAAAGGTGACAAAGATGCTGATAAGAAGTAGTGGAGTTAAAATCTTTTCTCCAACGACTTGACGATAAGTTGGCGTGTCATCGAAAAGAAAGATGCAGGCAAAGATTTCGATAAACAGCCAGACGGAAGCTGCGGCAATTAACCAGCCACAAGGATTTTTCGCGGTCGGTTCAGCGGTCTTTTTGGAGTTGGCTTTTTTCTGGTCAACTTCCATGAGTCCCTTCTTGCGCAAAGCATCACGAATGTAGCGTTCAAAATCTTGGCTAAGCTTAATCAGGGTGGAATTTGCGGTGCGTTTTTTCAGTTCAATCTCTTGGCCAACGCTCAGGCTACCAGTGCCGCCTTGGAGAATCTTTAGAATTGTCACTTGTTCGGCGCTGAGATCGAGTGATCCTACTTTGATAAACCATTTCGCGCGTGTTTTACCAAGCTTGGTCTGCGTTTCGCGCTTGATAATTTCGATTTTGTGGTGCGTGGCAAGTTCCATAAGCGTGGCGACTTTGCTGTTGCCGAGTTTGCCGGGTTTGATATAATTCGTAGCCATTTCACCGACAGTGAGATCCTGTGGCGGAGTATATTCCGGTCTGATGAAGAGGCCTTTATAGTATTTACGTTTGGCTTGAGCAAGTTTATAAATGACGATGATAGCTACGATTCCCGCAATAAAGACCAGTAAAACTATAATACTAGCTAAAACTAATTTATAGTCTTTGGTTTGTCCGGGCACTACGAAACTGTCGGGCTTGAACTCGAGGTCGAAAGTTAAGTTTTCGCTGTGAGCCAGGTTTTGGGCTTTGAACTCCAAGCCATCGGAGATTTCTGAGATTTTGCAACGATTTTGGCCGCTGTCACCGTAACGGCCGACATAGCACCAACTTTTGCCGGTAAAATTATCAGCAATCTGTTCATCTGCGAAGTGCACACGAGCAGTTACGGCGCCAAAATTCTGTTCCCAGTCGTTGCCGTTGGTATCCCAGTATAGCTCTTGCCAAGCTTCACTGTCTTCGTCAAATTCAGTGATAACATTAATAAACTCGTATTCCAATTCGTAAACTTGTTCTCCATTGACATAAACTTCAGGATCGCCGATATAGACCATAAAATAGCCGTCGCCGCCTTCAACTTTGTACGGGCGGACGGATTTGCCATTTTGCCAGACGTTGATTTCGATAACCTCGTCACTATGCATGGTTAAGTTTTTGCCATTTTGGTTGGTGTAGGGGATGATGCGGGTGATGCCATGGTTTTCGGAGCCAGTTTCGGGGAAAACTGCGGTGAGCTTTTCGCGCACTAGGAGCCGGCTGGTGCCGTCTGCGGCCTGGTCAAGATAATAGTCGGCGGTAAAATCTTTAAAACTGAAGCGGTTGTACTCGTATCCGGCAGCAGCAAATGTATAAACGGGATTGTCATGATAAATCGAAGCGGATGCTGGTGCTGAGCAACCTATAGTGAGACAAAAAACTGCAAGAACGGCGGCGAGGAATTTTTTCATTCTGGATTTTCCATGTCGTGAATGTTTTTGCGTAGGATATTGATCGATTTCTGCAAACTGATTCCTTCTTTTTCGGTCATGCTGATGTCGAGGCGCCGCACAGCACCCTCTCTGGCGATGATACTTGGAAAACCATAGTAAACATCATTAAAATCATCATAAGTGGAAACTGGCAAGATGCGGCGTTCATCACTGAGAATGGAATTCAGGATTTGAACGACGCAAGCTCCAATGCCATAGTGCGTGGCACCTTTTTTGCAAATAATCCGATAGGCTTCGTCGCGTACGTCTTGTTCGAGCTTTTGACGGGTTTTGGACGAAAGAAAATGGCTAGCATTCTCGCCACCAATATTAGCAGTTGACCAGAGTGCAAACTCGCTGTCGCCGTGTTCTCCAATTTGATAAGCGTGTACGGATTTTGGATGTACGCCAACTTCTCCAGCAATGCCGAAACGTAAACGCGCAGAATCGAGTACGGTACCACTGCCGATGACCCTTTCCGGCGGTAAACCTGAGGTTTTATAAACTAGATAAGTCAACGTATCCATTGGGTTGGTTACGACGAGAAAAATCCCATCAAATCCGGCTTGCATGACCTGTTTGACAATTTCGCGGGTAATCTGGGCATTTTTTTGGAGCAAATCAGTGCGACTTTCGCCAGGATGTTGATTGGCGCCGGCGGTCAAGATGCAGATGTCGCAATCTTTAGCCTCATTATAATCTCCGGCATGGATTTTCATCCAACTCGGCGCGACGGTAAGTGCGTCATTCAAATCCATTGCTTCGCCTTCGGCATCGTCAGTATTGATGTCGACTAAGACGAGTTCTTTTACCGAGGTGCGCTGGTTAATTAGGGCAAAGGCGATGCTCGCACCAACATTCCCTGTCCCCACAATCATAATTTTTCCACTCATATTAATTTTATTGTAGCATGAGTTTTATTTTATGGTTTTAATTCGGTCAAGATTATTGCTGCACAAAATCTCGAGATTATCAAAGATTTTTTGTTCATCCCAGTTCCACCATTTAATCTTTTCGAGATGTGCAATCAAATCATCGTTAAAACGTTTCTTGATCACGCGACAAGGATTGCCAACAGCGACATGATAGGCGGGGATATCACTAGCGACAACGGAATTAGCACCAATGATAACCCCATCACCAATTTGAACGCCAGGGAGAATGGTAACGTTTTGTCCAATCCAAACATCGTTTCCGATGACCGTGTCGCCTTTGAGCGGCAAATCATCGGTGGCAGGTGCAAACTTTTCCCAGCCATTCCCCATAATGTTGAAAGGATAAGTTGTAACAGCGTTCATATTATGATTGGCTCCGTTCATGATAAATTCAACACCGGAGGCGATTTGGCAAAACTTGCCAATAATTAGCTTGTCGCCAATAAAATCATAGTGGTGGGTGACGTGGTCTTCGAACTTGTCGGCGCCATTTTTGTCATCGTAATACGTGTAGTCGTCGACGATAATATTGGGGCGAGTGATGACATTTTTGATGAAGCAGATTTCTTTGAGTTTTGGATTAGGAAATTTACTATTTTTGTCCGGTCCGAGTGTCATAGGCATCCTTTCTAGATTATAAAATATATTGTAACAGATTTTGTAGGCAGCGGAGGGAGAAACCGTACCAGCGATGATCGCTGCTTGACGGGCCGACACCCGCCGCACCGAAGCTGAGGTAGTACGCATTAGCTGTAGTAGCATTAGTATAAACCGCAGCCACGCGTGACCAGCCGTAGCCGATGACGCCTGCGTACCTCAAGCAGCCAAGATTAATATTGATGTTCCCGCTGTGCACAAAGTATAATGGAGCTTTAGCTATATTGTATACTACTCACTATATATAACTAGTCTGCCAGGCAGCGGAGGGAGATACCAACCCAACGATAGCTAGCCGTATTGTAAGATGGACTTACAAACGTATTATCAAAGGTTGCATAATATGCATATGCGTCATAGTCATTCAACATAGCCGTAGCTGAAGTTGAACGCATGTTACCGTTCATTCCCGTATACATCAGTAGTCCCACGTGTTGCAAGACTACTCCGCTGCGCACAATTAGCATGCCTTGCGATACAAATCTTCTAGTTCATCGCGAGTTAGTGCGCGCACAAGAATACTACCATTTTGTTCGTCAAGAATATATGGTTTAAGCTTGCCCAGAGCTTTGAAATAGCCAGACATTCCTAGCATATCGCCGGTAGCAGTAGTAAAAACTAGTTTCCAGCCCTCAATGTCGCGGTCACTGACTTCAAAATCACGTGCGGGGTCGAGAGAAAAGATTAGTGGCATGCCATCAGTAATCGAAAACGCTCCAGTTTCGGTGCCAGTTTCAGGATTAGTAATCGCCATGAGATTGGCGACGTGAGTTTCTTGCCAGATTTGGCTTAGGTCTTGCGAATTATGATGCACGAACTATTCCCCACGACTTTTGATAATCGGGAAAGGCACGGCTTCACGGCCGCTGACGCCTTCGAGCAGCCAGAAGTTGCGTTCGCTATTACCCCAACCGCAGGCTGGCGGCATACCATATTCGAGCATTTCGACAAAGTCCATATCTAGCATTTGCGCTTCGTCGTCGCCAGCATCGCGCATCGCCTGCTGCTCTTGGAAACGTGCTAGCTGATCGAGCGGATCATTGAGCTCGCTATAACCGTTCCCCATCTCGGTGCCGGCAATAATCGGGTGGAACCTCTGAGTAACCAGTGGATTGCCGGCAACTTTCTTCGCAAGTGGACTAAGGCTGAGTGGCTCCTCGATAAGCCAGTATGGACCAGTAGAAGTCTTGCGGATGATTTTCCAAAGGTTATCAAGTAGGCGACTATCGGCAGCATTAGTATCGATTTCTACGCTATTGTCGCGCAGAATCTTTAGCGCCTGGTCGCGGTCAAGATTAAACACGTCAATACCGAACTTCTCCATTAAGAGGTCGGCATATTTAACTCGTGGCCACTGGCAATCCAAATCAATTTCGAATCCGCCAACGTTAAATTTCAGCGTGCCCCAAGTCTCTTTGGCGACATATTTAATCATTTCTTCGTAAAGATTCATGCCGTCCTCATAATTTTCATAAGCGGCGTAGCTTTCGAAAGCGATGTGTTCGGGCAGATGCTCGTCGTCCACGCCTTCGTTACGAAATCTTGGGCCAATGTCATAGACTTTCTCGAAGCCGCCACCAAGCAAGCGCTTCAGGGGCAGCTCTTGACTAATCCGCAGGTAATAATCTTCATCCAAGGCGTTCATGTGTGTTTCAAAAGGTGTGGCATCGGCGCCGCCGGTAGTTTTTTCGAGAATTGGAGTGTTAATTTCAATAAAACCATGAGCATTCATAAAATCGCGCGTTGCCTGCCAAAACTTTGAGCGGCGTACGAGGCGTTCGCGGACTTCTGGATTGACATTCATATCAACATAACGCCGACGATAGCGCTCTTCTTTGTTAGTGAAGCCATCATAACCTGGCAATGGGCGCAAAGCTTTGGTCAGTAGGCGGACTTCATTGGCAAAAATGGAGATTTCACCGGTGCTAGATTTATCGACGCGGCCAGTAGCTTCGATAAAATCGCCATTGTCTAGAAGTTTAAGCTGTTTAACGCCAAACATCCCCGGAGCGACCTCGTCAGTCTTTTGCATGAAAATCTGAATTTCGCCATAATAGTCGCGGATTTTGATGAAGGCGATTTTCCCAAAAGCGCGAATCGCGACAATGCGGCCGGCAACACAGACTTCTTGACCGGCTTTTTCGTCAAAATGGTCTAAAATAGTGGAGATTTTGGTGTTGCGGTGCGACTTCGCTGGATAGGGGTCGATACCCATTTCCCGAATCGTGTTTAGTTTACGCAAGCGTTCGTCGCGATAATCATCTAAAGTCATGGTTTTATTATAGCATAATTAGGGCTGGAAAAGCAAAAATCAGCTTTATCTATTGACTTTTTGAATGAAGTGTGCTATAATTAAGAGGTGAAGAGTAGTTCTTGGTACATTTGCAGGTGATAAGGTTATTTTCGTGTCACGAATGTGCCAAAAAAAACATGAAATGGAGGGATTTAGATATGAAAACAAACTTTAGATTGTCGAGCGACTATGCGCGGAATCCGATGCTGTTCACGGAGGTGGACGCGTGGCGGGAGTCGCAGAAGTTTTGGCGTCGTTGCGGTCGCAAGATCCGTAATACAGTGACGGGCGTTGTATTGGCGATTTCGGTAACTTTATTGTTTGGTGCGAGAGTTTGGGTACCATTTCAAAACCAGACAAAGTTTGCGTCGGTGGTTGTAATTGAGCTGATAGGTTTGGCTTGTGTGGCTGCATTTACGGCTGTTAAAATGCTGACCTGGACCTTAGAGGCGCATAATCTTTTGCGTCATGACGAATAGCCTACAACAAACATCCTCGGAACACGATTGTGAACCGAGGATTTCTTCTTTTAAGCAATTGACTTAATCGTAACCTTTTTGCCGTTAAAATCGAATTTGTCGCCAACTTTGCGCGTCAACAATTCCTTGCCGATGGGTGATTCGTGGGAAATCTTTCCTTCCAGCGGGTTGGCTTCGACTGGACCAACGACGGTATAGGTAAACTCTTTGCCTCCCATATTGATAACGACGGTCGAGCCAATCGTGACGTTATCTTTTTTGCGCGGAGCCTTGATAATCGTAGCGTTCTTGAGAATCTCTTGGATTTCGATGATACGATTCTCAACGGTTTTTTGCTCAGCGCGAGCGTCAGTATATTCTTGGTTTTCGGAAAGGTCACCAAAAGCGCGAGCGGTGGCAATGCGCTCAGCCATCGCCGGACGTTGTGCGATTAGATCGGCTAATTCTTGTTCTAGTTCGGCTTTACCAGCCGGTGTGAGGTTGACAGTCTTTTTCATAACTAAAAAGAGTTTATCACGACTAGAAAATCGCGTCAATATTGACAAGCTCGGTTTCGCCAGTTTGGCGGTTGGTAACTTCGGCCTTACCGTTAGCAAGCGTCTTTTCGCTAATCACCACGCGATGCGGAATGCCCATGAGTTCGGCATCGGCAAATTTTTCGCCGGGACGCAAATCACGATCATCGAACAAAATCTCATTCTCGCGTCCCACATATAATTTTTCAGCAGTCTGCATACCCGCTTCGCCAATGCCGATGAGATAATATCGATAAGGAGCGACGTTTTCTGGCCAAACAAGACCACGATCATCAGCGAATTTCTCGGCAATTACACCCATGACGCGCGAAATGCCAATACCATAGCAACCCATAATGACGGTTTTCTTGCTGCCATCTTGGTCGGTAAAATCTAGACCTAGAGGCTCAGAATATTTGGTCTTTAAGGTGAAGATGTTGCCAACCTCGGCAGCCTTAGCGGATTGTAATTCTTCTCGTTTAACGCCCATTTCGGCAAGCACTTCATCATTTAGAACTTCTTCATTCAAAACCACGCTTTTGTCGGCATTATAATAAATCGTATCTTCGCCAACCTCAACGAGGGTTTGGAACTCGTGACTATATTTCGAGAAAACACCACCGCTAGCGAAAGTTTGGTAAGTGTCAGCGCCGATGCCGAGGCGATCATAAATCTTTTTGTAAGCAACTTCGGCTTTGTGGTAAAACTCATCGTGTGTAGCTTCATCAGCAGAAAAACTGTACAAATCTTTCATAATAAACTCGCGCGTGCGCATGATTCCAGATTTGGCGCGGAGCTCGTTGCGAAACTTTGTCTGGATTTGATAAGCGTAGATTGGTAAATCTTTATAACTCTTGATGTAAGTTTTCATCAGCTCGGTCATCGGCTCTTCGTGGGTTGGAGCCAAGCCAAGCTCACCGCCAGCGGCTAATTCTGTGCGGAACCAAACGTCCATTTTTTCGATATCCCAGCGGTCAGTTTTTTGCCAAGGTTCTGGATTTTGTAAAGTCGAAAGTAAGACTTCCTGACAACCGATAGCGTTTAATTCTTCGCGAACAATTTGTTTGATGTTGTCAAGCACGCGCAAGCCAAGCGGGAGATAATCGTAGACACCGGCGAGTTCTTTGTGAACGTAGCCAGCTTGGGTAAGATATTTGGCACCGCGGGCGGTTTCATCCTTGGGTGCGGAACGCAGAGTTTTGACAAATGATTTACTTAAACGCATAATACTATATATTATAGCATGAAATATGATAAAATAGAGAGATAATGCAACCACGAATTCGTTTTACGATTATTACATTGTTTCCGGAAGCGGTAAAACCGTATCTAGATTCTTCGATGCTATACAAAGCACAAGATCGGGGTGTGATTGCTGTGGGCTATGTGAATTTGCGTGATTTTGGGTTAGGCCCGCATAAGTCGGTTGACGATACGCCGTACGGTGGTGGTGATGGCATGTTGTTGCGCTGCGAACCGGTGTTTGCGGCGATTGAAAGCGTTAAATCTGCAAGCCCGGAGGCGGAGGTGATTTTGCCAACGCCGGTGGGGGTGACTTGGAATCAGGATTTGGCGCGGAGTTTTGCGGAAATGCCGGAAAATAAGCACTATATTATTCTTTGTCCGCACTATGAAGGCTATGATGAGCGGATTATGAAGATTGTTGACCATCCAATTTCGCTGGGTGATTATGTTTTGACGGGTGGGGAGCTGCCGGCGCTGATTATGATTGATTCGATTACGCGTTTGTTGCCGGGTGTGTTGGGCGGAGAAACTTCGGCAGCAATCGAAAGTTTTTCGGATGGAAACAACTTAGAATATCCTCAGTATACGAAACCAGCTGAGTTTCGCGGTATGGCGGTGCCGGAGATTCTATTATCGGGCAATCATGGCAAGATTGCCGAGTGGCGGGCAGAACAAAGCCGTTTGCGCACTGAAGCACGCCGGTTCGGCTCAGATAATTGCGACATAGAGTAGATAAAACGCAATTCCGTTCGAAAGCATATGCAACAAAATCCCACTCCAGATGGTGCCGGTGATTTCGCGTAATCCGCAGAGGACGAGGCTCAAGGCAAAAACACCGACACCAACATTCCACTGCCCATGCAAAACCCCGAACAAAGCCGAGACGAGCAGCATAGCTAGTGGTACTTTCATGCGACTACGCAACTTGCCATAAAGCCAGCCGCGCATGATGATTTCTTCAGCAATTGGGGCGATAAAAACTAGCGCAATCATGGCGATCACGCGATCGCCAGTAGTCACAAAATAGCTAAAACCAACATCTTGGACCTGTTCGGCGTTGAACCAAGGGAATAAGCTCATCAAATTCGTCAGTACGGCAGCAATTGCAAGATAAACGACATAGCCAGCCGGTGCCAAGCCAATATCGACAAAAGTTGGTAAAGTCTTGAAACCTAGTTCTTCGGCATTAGTGTCGAAATCAGCTTGGATTTTCTTTGACCTACCTTTTACGATCAATTTTGGTACTAAAATCACTAGTAGCAAGGTCAAGCTATATGACAAAGCATAATAGACGCAAGTCCAAAGTGGTTGGGTGAAGTTATCACGCAATATCCAAATCATTGGTAGACCGACAATAAACTGGCTGGCGGTCATTGTTACTGCCACCCAGGCTAGGCAGAAGACGGCAAACCAAAAAGTCTGTTTATCGAACTTGAGCTTTGATTTTTGAGTCTTCGCAGGTTGCGCATCTGCACTCTGGGAACTTTTTGGTACCGCCATTAGAATAGCCTCACAATGTCAAGAATGGAGATGATAATGATTAACATAAAGAGGACCATGAAAGCGCGAGAAACAATTTTTTCTTCAGTTTCTTTAGTAAGCTTCTTATGGCGGAGTTTATAAATCGCAATTAAGAGCCAGCGCCCGCCGTCGAGGGCTGGAATTGGTAGAATGTTCATGCAGGCTAGAGAAACCGAAATTAGCGCAGCCAGAAATGTGAGATTAGCGGCTCCGGTGCTGGCAAAGGCCGGAAAGATGACGCCAATAATACCAATTGGTCCGGAGACAGAGTCACCAGCGCTTTGGATAGCGGCTTGGCCGGCCTCGCGCACGCTATTATCAGGATTAAATTGGCTAATAACGCCCGAGATTAAGTTCCAAACCATTTCACCAAGACCGCGAAAAGTTTCACCGGTAAGTTGGACGGTGGTTGCCAGCCCAACAAGTGGTGCCGACCAGGTGGAACGGATAAAAGTTTGGCCGTAAGACATCGCTACACCTAGAGTATATTCACTACCGGTTGGGTTCAAAGTTGGCGTGAGTTCGATGATTTCGTCGCCGCGGACGACTTGATAAGTTCCGGTTTCCCCAGCATGTTCGCTACCGTAGTTAGTAACTTGATCAGGTGTGAGGACATTTGTATCATCGATGCCGATGATTTTATCGCCAACTTGAAATTCGGCTTGAGCGGCAGGAGAATTAGCAAAAACTTCTTCAATTAAAATCCCGTTGCCGAGGATTTGAGCATCATTCTTGAGATAGAATTGGTCAGTGATGAATTGTGGCATACCAGCAAAAGCTAGAATTGTAAGCAAGATGAATGCGACGAGCCAGTTCATTAGGACACCGCCGAAGAGGATTTTGGTTTTTGCCCAGAAACTAGCAGCGCCAAAGGTGCCTTTGCGAGTGTCGGCGTCGGATTCGCCATTCATGGCACAAAAACCGCCGATCGGTAGAGCGTTGAGACTAAAGACTAGACCTTCCTGTGGCTTATCCCAATCAGTTTTTGATAACCTTAGCCATTTTTTCGTACCTTTTTTACCTTTTTTCCAGCTAGGATTGCGTACCCAAGCAGCTATGCGGGGCGGAAAACCGATGCCGAATTCGTTAACCTTAACACCATTACGACGCGCCATGATGAAGTGCCCGAATTCGTGCGTCACGACGAGCAACATCAAAATTACGAGACCAATAATAATTCCCAATATAACATTCATGACTTTTATTGTAGCACAGCTTATGCCTATTTGCCAAATCTGCGACTGCGATTATGAAACTCCACCAACGCGGCGTCACAATCGTCGGCAGTGATATCAGGAAAGTTCTTTTCGATAAACCAAAATTCTGAATAGGCTGCCCGCCAGAGTTGAAACCCAGAAATACGTTGCTCCCCGCTGGTACGGACGATTAAGTCACAATTCGGCACTTCGGGATGATATAAATATTTAGCAAATGTTTCTGGCGTGAGCTCGGTCTCGCCGGCTGCGATAGCTTTGGTGGCAGCATCGGCAATTTCCCAGTGGCCGCCATAATTAAAGCAAATGCAGACCGTAAGACCAGTTTTATCCTTGGTTTCCTCTTCAGCTTGCATCATCTTGGCCCAGAGTTTTGGCTCAACCGGTTCAGGGCGCCCAAGCACGACAATGCGAATATTCTCCTTCTTCAGTTTATTTGTGAGACTCTCAATGCGGTCGTAGGCAAGCTTCATCAAATAATCGATTTCTTCAAGTGAGCGATCCCAGTTTTCGGTACTGAAGAGATAAAAAGAAATAAATTTAACTTCGGTATTTTTGAGAGCATCAATCACTTCTTCGACCTTATTAAAACCGCGACGATGACCTTCTAAGGTCGGCAAACCACGGGCGCGTGCCCAGCGTCGATTGCCATCGACGATAAAGCCGATATGGGTAAGTTCGCTAGCCATTAGATCGCCATAATTTCCGCAGATTTGTCTTTGAAAATCGCATCAATTTTGTCGGTGAAAGTCTTGGTGAGCTCGTCGATTGATTTTTCGGCCTTTTTTGTGACATCTTCTGGCAATTCAGCGCTTTTGAGTTCTTTACGTGCATCTTCACGAACATTGCGGATAGCGATTTTGGCATCTTCGACTTTGCTGGAGGCAGTTTTGACGATTTCTTTGCGACGTTCTTCGGTCAAAGCGGGCACCGGTACGCGTACGACGTGACCGTCGTCGGCGGGATTGAGCCCTAAGCTGACGTCGTTGCGAATAGCAGCAGCGATACTCTGGATAGTTGAAGGATCAAACGGGGTAACTAGTAACATAGTACCGTCGCTAACCGTCACATTGGCAACTTGATTCAAAGGCATGAACTGCCCGTAAGCCTCGACTTTGATACCGCTGAGCATATCAGGATGGGCGCGTCCAGTGCGGACTTTTTTCATTTCTTCCTGAAAACGCGTCACTGCGGCTTCCATTGCGCTTCGATATTCGCTGTCGTCAAACATAAGTTCCTCCAAATTAATTATAAATTTAAGTAAGGCAACTTGTCTCTTCTCGATACGGAGTTCTCGCGTCCCGTACCTTCCTTCGGTCGGCTGCGTCCCAAGGGGCAGTTCATTACGGGCGCGAGCCTCCTATTCCTCGGGCCGTTGCCCTGCGGATTGTCTCGAAAAGACAAGTCACCTTACTCTAACTCCCTAATTTATTCCGTAACGCCGAGTTCAAGGCGTTTGAATTGACGGACGGCGATGTTTTCGCCGGTCTTAGCAATAGCTTCCTTGATGAACTGTGCGACGGTCAAATTGTCATCCAGAATGTATGGTTGCTCCAACAATACCTTATCGGAGAAAGCTTTCTTGAGCTGACCTTTGATAATCTGGTCTTTCATGTTTTCTGGACCGTGGAAATTAGCTTCAAATTCGGCTTTTTTGGCGTTCAGAACATCTTCTGGAACGTCGTCGATGCTCACATAGAGCGGATTCATACTAGCGATCTGCATTGCTAGTTTGTGTGCCAGATCCTTAAATTCGTCGGTCTTAGCTACGAAACTGGTTTCGCAGTTGACTTCAACGATGGCGCCAAGGCGGCCATCATGAATATAACTGTCGATAATACCTTCACGAGTTTCGCGATCACCGCGTTTTTCAGCTTTGGTCATGCCTTTTTTACGCATGGCTTCAAGAGCTTTGTCGAAGTCGCCCTTAGCTTCGACGAGCGCCTGTTTAGCATCGGTCAAGCCAACACCGGATAATTCTTTCAGCTTTTTGATTAGCTCGATCGAAATGTTTTTCACTTCGGTAGCTTTTTCTTTGAGTTCTTCGCTCATAATCCTCCTTAGATTTTATTTAGTATGCAAATTAAGCTTTTTTGGCTTCACCGGCTTTGATCGCGGCCACCATGTAATCAAGAATCAGCTGGACAGCTTTAATAGCATCGTCGTTGGCTGGGATAACGTAGTCGATATTAGTTGGGTCAACGTTGGTGTCGGTAATCGCAAAGACTGGCATCTTCAAAGTATTAGCTTCTTTGATGGCGTTCTTATCTTGAATGGCATCGACGACGATAATTGCCGCTGGCTGTTCGTTCATATCTTTGATGCCACCGTAGCGTTCGTTAAGCAGATCAATTTCTTCTTGATAACGTTGGACTTCAAGCTTCGAATAGCGAGCTTCGAGCTCACCAGAGGCCATGCGGCGCTCGAGGTCGTGGAGCTTCTTGATTTGGCGATTGACGGTTTCGACATTAGTTAAAGTGCCACCAACCCAGCGCACAGTAACATAAGGCATGTCGATACTTTCGGCGGCGGACTTGGTGATGTCTTTGAGTTGCTTCTTCGTGCCGACAAAGAGAATCTTTTTGCCACTAGCAGCAATTTTGGTTAGTTCTGGCAAAGCTTTCTCGAGGGCTTCGACGGTCTTTTCTAGGTTAATAATATGTCCACCCTGGCGCTTGCTATGAATATATGGCGCCATCTTTGGGTGCCAGCGGCTGGTTTTATGGCCAAAATGCGCTCCGGCATCAAGTAAGGCTTTAATATCGATGTTTTTAGGATCGACGGTCATGGTTTTCCTTTCACTTTGCTAGAGGAATGCGATATTCTGCGAACAGAGATATCAGGAAACCTCCTCTAGTTGTTTCGTTAAATAGTATATACTTCCATTGTAGCACAGATTAGCTTAAAAGTCAATATATAGAATAAACTAGTTTCGTGGTTTACTTTTTTAAGAAAGTATGATAGACTAAAAAGAATTATGAGTAATAAAGTTTCACAACCAAAAGATTATCGCTATGTGGTCTTCATGGATGAGGCGGCAAACTTTTCTTTCCTCACTCGTTCGACTGCCCAGAGCGAAGAGACTATCAAGTGGGAGGATGGTCAGGAATATCCATTGATTAAGGTACAGATTTCTTCAGCTTCGCACCCATTCTTTACTGGCGAAGAGAAGATTATCGATACTGAGGGTCGCGTTGACCGCTTCAAGGCTCGGGCAAAGCGTGCTGAGGCGATGAAAGCTGCTTTAGGCAATAAAGCTAAGAAAGCCGAAAAAGAAGCCGCGAAAAAGGCCGAGAAGAACGAAGCATAGGCTTGTTCTGGTTCTGAAAAGAGCTCCGATGGGGCTCTTTTTGTATATTTTAGGCACTAACGAAAAGGCGGGCCTATATAATAGGCCCGCTAGGTACCATATATTGATATATGGCGTTTGAAGATGTTATCGCATAATCTTGCCAGTTCCACCACACCTGTCGCATCTGTCATAACCAAAGGTAACAATCTTTTTGCCTGTTCCGCCGCATGCCGGACAGGTTCCGAAGCTACGTGCGCCACCACAGGTGCAGGTTTGTGCAGCTTCAGGGCTGAGGTGCGGCTTACCACATCTCGGGCATAAATAAACTCCCAATCATCTTCACCCCCTTTCGAAAAATCTTGTAGTGCTGACCACTACACAACCAAGTCTGCAACATCTTTATAATACTTTTGCAACCTGCCGGCATTATACCGGTTCGGCTACTATAAGTCAAGCATAACTACGATATTCTAGCTAAGTTCTAAAAGTTTCTCGACAAAGGCTTTAACATCCTTGAGCGTATGTTTCTTGTCGGCAGCAATATTAATTTCGGCATTATCGATAAAATCTAGACTAACGATTTGTTGATAAATAACCTTGATCAGCTTTTTCAGCTCTGCTTCATCAACTTCGTTATACTCATAGACTTTATCATAGACGTGACCTTCTTGATCGGGCGAGACGAAGAGAATATGACCTTTAGTAACGCGATAATTGCGATAGATTGACGAAAGATTTAGCAGAAGTTTATAAAAACCCAATTGCAGCGCATACTTATAGAGCGTTGGGTGACTTTGCCACTTGCTATCGTGATAATTACCAGTTTTGAAATCGTAGACTTCGATAGTTTTGTTTTGCGGGTCAATCTCGAGATGGTCGATCTTGCCAGTCAAAGGAACGCCGTCGTAGGCCAGATGTTCGGCGCTAAGATTAACTTCGGCCTTAGCGCCAGGATGACGTAGAATATTCTGAAACTCTTGCAGCACGATTGGCAAGCTGTAGGCACCTTTGGCTTGTAACTCTTCGATATCATGTTGCGCTAGTGGAACTTCGGCGGCTTTCTCCTGAAAAAACTCGAGCGCCGCGGCATCATCCAACTTTTGGTTAGTAACTTGCTCAAATGTAGCATGAATGAGGTTTCCATAAGCAAGTTGTAATGTCAATGGTTCATCGGGCGCACGGAGCACACGTTGGCGATAAATTTGTTCAGGCCCGGCATAAATAATATCGATAAAACTAGTTAGATCTGTGGCAGTTAAGCGATAATTCTCGAGGCGCGACTTCAGTAATAATTTCAAATCCGGCGTCAAGACTTGATAAGCGGCGCTCCAACTTTGCTTCGCTAAATCCAGTTTAGTCGAGGAATCGAAATCTTGATAGTGTAAGTGAATAGCCTGTTTATCTTCTGGTAGATAAGGTGAGAGTTGGACTTCGGCTTTTTCGTCGCGTTGCTCATTTAGATAACCGAGGCGGGCGACTTTTTTATCAGAAAAGTCTTGAATTGAGTTGGTCATAACCAGAGTTTGTTTGGCGCGGGTGATGGCAACAAACAGTAGTCGCAGTTGTTCGTCATCAGTGATGCCAGTGTGGCGAATTTGTGCGAGGTTGCCCGGCAGGCTAAAAAGGTTGTTGTTCCCTTTGGCTTTGCCCCAGGCGAGCTCGTCCATCGCAATCAAAAAGACATACTTAAACTCTAAGCCCTTACTTTTGTGTGCAGACATAATTTGTACGGCATGTTCGCTATCGCGATAAGAGTTGGTATTGATAATCGCGGCACCGGCGGCTTGATAATCTTGCAGCATATTGATAAAGTCCGCCAGTTTGGGCTGATTATTTTGGGTATGATTAACTGTCGTACTACGTAAGGTATTTAAGTTTTCGTAGAGTTCAAATTGTTCCAGTTCGCTACCATGCTTTTCGTAATAAGCTAAATATGGCGAGCGATAGCCATTTAGTTCAGTGACACCAATCAAATAGTCGAGCCAGAGTTCAAGCGGAGCTTCAAAACTCTGTATCGTTAAATCTGCTAGCCACTGACCAATTTGCTGGAGTTTTTCATCTTGACTTTGCGATAAATACTCTAGCGGTACGATTTTCTGATCACGAGCGCGATAAACATTTTCGATTGCTACTTGTGCGGGAATCTCAAAAAACGGGAAAGACAGAATCTCAAGCAGGCGGTGTGCAGTCGGTCGTTGGTTGGCAAGATCAGAAACAAATTCCGAGAGCACAATTAGCTCGTGTAGCCTCGGGTCCTCCAACAAGTTGGAGCGTTTTTCGTAAGCAATATTGAGATTTTGGGCTTTGAGATATGGCAAAAGTGGTGCAATATATTTATGCCGCGGAGCAATCACGGCGATTTCGTCAGGATTTTCGCCGGCGTCAACCAGCGCGCGAATTTTTCCGGCGAGCCAATAATATTCATCACTGGCGACAGAGAATTCGTGTCGCGACAAACTGGGCAAAATCTCTTCATTCGGTTTTTCACCTTGATGAAAAACATCCAACATCGAACGCAAGATTTTTGCAACTTGATGATGCTTGGCAAAACTGTCGTCGACTTGTTCAGCGACGCGGTGCGAAAAGTCTAAGATTTCGCCAGTACTACGATAATTATCTAAGAGGGTAATGACTTTGGCATTGTAATAGTTCTGATAATCTAGCAAGTTGGAGGCGTTGGCGCCCTGAAACTCAAAGATCGCCTGATCATCATCACCAACTGCCATCACAACCGGCTTTTCGTAGTCAGTGAGTAACTTGATAATTTCAAATTGCGAAGGATTCGTATCTTGGAACTCATCGAGTAAAATATATTGAAAAATCTCTGACATACTGAGTTGAAAGCCTTGGTCTTCCTTGAGCACGCGAATTGCTTCTTCGATCATGTCGGCAAAATCAAACAAACCTTCTTGACGCAACTTTTCATCATATTGTTGCATAATTTGAGCTAACGAAAGCAATTTCTTATTAGCGATATGATCTTTGAGACGGTAATTTCCGGCAGAATCTTTCTCGAAGCGGGCGGTTTTCCATTTTGTGAGTGGTGAAACACTAGGCTTATCCTTGGCGGATTCTTCGCTAATAATATTAGCAAGTTCGCGCGCCAATAAATTTGCCGTGCGCTCAATATTGCTGGTGATTGGCTGCTCGCTACTGACATCAAGTAACTTTTCTAGAAGTGGTTGATAAGCTGCTTGCACAGCAAGGTCAAATTTCATGCGCGGCTGCAGCTCAGATAAACATTCTGTAGCAGCCTTGCTCAGACTTTCGCTGTCGGCTAAGTTTTGTTCGGCAATAATTTTGAGATCTTGACTACTCAGGCGGGCAGATTTAGCATTCTGGACGGTCTCGACTAAGTCATTAACATTGGCAGTTTTCAAAATATCGGCCACGAGCAAGTTTTCTTGAATCTCACGAATAAACTTGTATTGCGTAACGCCATCAATCACGGCATCAAGTCGGCGATCGAAATTCTCAGCGTAGTTTTTATAACGCTCGAGAATGTTTGAACCGAAAGCGTGATAAGTATGAATATTGACATTATTGGCGGCTCGGCCGACCATCGTGCCGAGACGTTCGCGCATGTTGCTGGCGCCAGATTCAGTGAATGTCAAACAAAGGATGTTTTCCGGATTAGTGTCGGTATGTTCAAGAATATAGGCTACTTTGGCGGAAAGTAGCTGGGTTTTGCCGGTGCCTGGCCCGGCGAGTACCAAAAGCGGACCGTCAAGATATTCGACAGCAGCTTGCTGTTCTGTATTTAACCCCATGTAATTATTATAACATGCGCTACAAAATAATCTCCCCGGAGGGAGACTATTTTATTAAGCGATTTTGGTGATTTGAATCATCGAATATTTTTGGCGGTGACCAGTTTCTTTGTGGACACGTTTCTTAGAGTGGTAGCGAATGACGCGGATTTTTTCACCAGCGACTTTTTCGTCTACAACTTTTGCTGAAACTTTTACGCCTTTGACTTCAGGTGTACCAACGGTAACTTTATCACCGTCAATGACAAGCAAAGCGCCAGTTTCGAGCTCTTTCGTGCCTGCCGGGAGGAGGTCCACCCGTAGGGTCTCTTGCTCTTCGACGAGATATTGCTTACCGCCAATGAGCACAACTGCTTTCTTCATGTCGTTCCTTTAGTATTAAATATCTATGCCATTATAGCAAACAACGCGCCGAAAGTCAACCTCTATTTGCGCTTCAAGACCACCAGATTCTCCAGATGTGGCGTGCGCGGGAAAAAGTTAAACGGTTGCACGTATGCAATCTCGTAGTTAGCTTGCAAAATCGCCAAATCGCGTGTCTGCGTGGCGGGGTTGCAAGATAAATAGACAATTCTCGGCGGCAGAACTTCTAAGAACCTCTGCAATAGCTTCGGATCGCAACCGGCGCGGGGCGGGTCAACGATCACGGTTTGTTCAGGCTCAATATAGTTCAGTGCTTCTTCAGACTTCGCTAGCACAGCCTGGGCGCGAGAGTTCTGACTTTCGGCAACATTCTTCTCTAGCTCAGCAAAGGCCGCTCGGTCGCATTCTACTAATGCTAGTTCTTTATCGTGTGCCACTGACAGTCCAATCGTACCGACACCAGCATATAAATCTAGCACTTTATCAGTATCGACCCACTTTTGAATTTCCTTGAGCGCGAGTTCATAAACTGGCAAGTTAATCTGAAAGAAACCATTTGGCGAATAACTGTAAGTTTGACCAAGCAGCTGATCGTGGAGATTCGCAAACTGCGTGCGTGGGCGATGATTTTCGTACAGCCCGCCACTAACTTTCCCGGTTTGATCACAGCGCAACAATAAACTTTGATACTTCCGTGCATCTTCCTGACGCGCGTTTAGTTCGGCAACAATTTCCTGAGCTTTGGTGAAAATCTCTGGCCTTTCGATACTAGACTGAGTGATCGGGACTTTGCGATGCGAGCCACGTTCATGAAAAGCCGGAAAAATCCGGGCGGATTCATGGTCATAGTAAAGCGCATACTCGATTTTGTTACGATAAAAATAGTCACGCTGATCAGTCTTAACTTGTATGCCCCCAGTCAAGCTTAAACCCTGCTGACGAAAACTTTCTCGCAACAACTCAGCTTTTTGTTCAAGTTCATAGGCGTAATCCATGATTTGCCAAGGCGAAGTTGCGAGATAACAATCGTCTCTAGGCACAACGCGATGCCTTGAGGGATTTTCAATCTTGGTGGCAATTCCTTCCAGATAATGGCTTTTACACTTCGTGGGGCGGAACTCGCGCACAGTTTCTCCAGGTAATGCGTTCCAGAGGAAAACTTTTTTGCCGTCCGCTAGCGTGCCCAAAGCTTGACCGCCAGGTACTAGTTTGTCAATCAACACTGATTCTTGAATCGATTCAAACCTGGACTTGCTAGAGCGAGGCATGCCTATTCGTACCTTAAAGCGTCAATCGGGTTCTTGTGCGCGGCTTTGGCGGCCGGAGCAGTACCAGCAATGAAAGCAATTACCATCACGGTAATGATAATCGGGACAACATTGCCGATGGTAAACTTGAAAAGCTCAAAGGTCGGGAAAACTTCCAGGAATCCGCCCGGAGCGTGCACGGCGGTATTGACGGCGGCGCCGACAAGCATAGCAATAATTACTCCGAAAACTGATCCCCAGAAACCGAGGAGAATTGCCTCAATCGCAAACTCACCAAAAATCCGAGCGGAAGACATGCCAAGCGCCTTGTCGAGGCCGATTTCGCGCGTGCGTTCTTCGACCGACATCAGCAAAGTGTTGACGATGCCGATTGCTGCCGCCAGCAGAGCGATACCGCCGAAAATCGTGAAGACAATCATAATCACGTCAAAGAAAGTGCGGATTGTGCCCATGAGGTCGGACACAGTGACACCATAGAAACCATTGTCTTCGAGCAGCTGTTTGATTTCGGATTCGGTGTATTTGTCATCATCAAAACGAGTTTGGATATAATAAACTAATTCTTTTTGTTCGGCGGGATAATGCTTCGTCCCCTCTTCATAGAGCGCATCTTCGAGCGCGCGGCTAACAATTGCACCGTTGACGGCGACCACGCCTTGCGATTGGACGCCAACAACTTTAGCATTAACATCAATCGGTTGATTGGTAAGCGGATCAAGCATGGTCAAAGTGACCGTTTTGCCAATCGCGTCAGAGTCATCCTTAAAGCCGAGAGCTTCAGGATAACCGGCCTGCAGCGTAATCTGATACTCGTCCGTATTATCATCTGGTAAGCCGCCAGCGGTCGTAGCAATGTGGAAATCGCCCGGAGGCATAGCACCAATATTAATATTATACTTTTTGCTGGTTGCTGGGCTGGAAATATACTCAATCGGTACTTGTTTAGCGATATAAAAATCGTCGGCATTCAAACCGTCAATTTGGCTAAGTTTCTCTAATTGCTCAGCGTTCATCGCAGAAATGGTTTTCTCGGGATTATATTCCGTCGGACCACTGTCGCTAGTCATCATAGTCTCCATCATACCAGCCGAGCCGGCGCTCATGATCATAATGTAATCTGCGCCACCGAGGCTAGATTCTTGGTCGTCAATGAACGCATTAACTCCAGTATTGATAGCGGCGTTCAGGATAATCGTAAAGCTGCCGACAAAAATTGCGATGATCGTTAGCAATGTCCGGACTTTGTTGCGGAATAAGTTGTGGTTGGCGGTACGAACCATGTCAAAGAATGCCATTAGTTTGCTCCTTTCTTACTCTTAGTCTGGCTAAGTTTACTCGGCGTTTTTTGGCGTTTTGACCCCTGTTTTTTCGGGGCAGCAATTTTCTTACTCCCGCGCGCTGCAGGTTTACTCGCACGCGTAGCGGGTTTACTTCCAGTATCTTCAACAATTTTGCCGTCGGAAATGCGAATTTGACGGTCGCAAAGCTGAGCCAAATCTTCATCATGAGTAACGATAATCAGCGTGGCGCCCTTCTTTTTATTCAAGTCAAACAATAATTTAATGACCTTTTCACCAGTTCCGGAGTCGAGATTACCAGTCGGTTCATCAGCAAAGAGGATTTTTGGATTACCAACAATGGCGCGAGCAATACAAACGCGCTGTTTTTGACCACCGGACAAATCGTTAGCTTTAAACTTAATCCGATCACTCAGACCAACAGTCTTCAAAGCGGCTTCGGCAAGATTGCGGCGCTGTTTGCGCTTGATGCCGGCGATTTTTAATGGCAAGACGACATTCTCGAGCACGCTATCGTTTGGATTCATGAAAAACTGTTGAAAGACAAAGCCAAAACTCTGATTACGTAAATGGTTGAGCTTGCTGCCCTTAAGTTGGCTTGCATCAATGCCATCAATCAACACGTGGCCAGAAGTTGGCTTGTCGAGCAGAGCAAGCAGGTGCATCAAAGTTGACTTTCCCGACCCGGATTTGCCGATAATTGCGACTGATTCGCCTTTATTAATGCTTAAGTTGATATTTTTTAAGGCGGTAAAAGCCGTATTGCGCTTACCATAAACCTTAACTAAATTTTTTACCTCGATTACTGGTTCCATTGGATAATTATAACACGCTAGTGCAGGTACTGCCAAACTTGACCATCAGGCGTGTCGAGAACAGTCAAATTATATTTTTTTAGCTCCTCGCGCAGGCGATCGGATTCAGCGTAATTCTTTTCGGCACGAGCCGCGGCGCGCTGCTCGAGAAGGTTTTTTGCCTCATCGTTGATATCTTGTGACTCCGCGATGATGCCTAAGCCAAACAGCTCGTCAACTTTTTGCCAAGTTTTTAAGCTAATATTTTCTGTGGCGTCAATTTCGGTAAAGGCGGCCGGTGAGCCGAGGTTATCGTTAAGCTTTTCTAGGAGTTTCTGCTCCAACTCGCCATCGTCAACAAACTTTCTTTGCTGACTCTCAACGGCTCGATTCCGCCAGCTCAGCCGGCGCACACGTGCGGCTTCTAGACTTTCGAGGCTAAAGTCACGTTCGGAACGATAATGACCTTGCAAAACCCACATTTTGAAATCAAGTGGCGAGTAGCCTTTTTCTGCCAAGTCGGCGAGAGTATAACCATTGCCTAGACTTTTAGAGATTTTCTGCCCTTCGCTGGTCAGATGATTACAATGCAACCAATAGTGTGAAAGCTCACGGTCAAAAGCAGCCTCGCTCTGAGCGATTTCGTTCGTGTGGTGCACCGGAATATGATCAATACCACCAGTGTGAATATCAATTGGCTCGCCTAATTCAGCATGGATAATCGTCGAGCATTCCAGATGCCAGCCTGGATATCCGGGGCGACCAAGATAATCCCAGCGCATGGCATGCTTTTCGCCGGGCTGGATGAACTTCCATAGTGCAAAATCGCTTGGATTACGCTTCTCTTGAGACAGCTCGACTCGAGCGCCGGCCTTCAAGCCATCGAGATTAAGCCGAGCAAAGTCAGCGTAGCGCGGAAACTTGCTGGTATCAAAATATACACCGTCAGCGGTTTCGTAAGTATAACCTTTGGCCGTAAGCGCATCAACCAGCGTAATATCTTGCTTGATATAATCGGTAGCGCGCGCCCAAACTGCCGGTTCGAGCAAGTTCAGACTACGATAACCTTCCTGAAACTGTTGAATATAATATTCGGCAACTTCCCAAACACTTTTACCGCTGGTACGAGCACCTTTCTCGAGCTTATCTTCACCTTCATCGCCATCCGAAGTGAGGTGCCCAACGTCAGTGAGATTAAGTACGCGTTTTGGTTGATAACCATTGGCTCGCAAAACGCGTACTAATAAGTCCCAATAGACATAAGCGGCAAAGTTCCCGACATGAGGCGTGTTATAAACGGTTGGACCACAAGTATAAATCTTCACTTCCTCAGGATTTTGTGGCACAAATTCCTCAACTTGCCGAGCCAGAGTATTATATAACTTAAGTTTAGTCATGAATTTGCTCCCTTAGAATACGTTTTAGTTCGATTAGAATCTTGTTACGCTTGCTAGCAGAAACATCATGATGCCCCATGACGCTGACGTAGCGAAGATGCGTTGGGTTAGCTTTGACCGCACGACGCAGATTCGAGCCCATAACCAGAGGATCAAAGTGGCCATGAATAATTAAAGTCGGCACCTTAATCTTCGTAAAAGTTTGATAATTTTTGGGATTCAAAATCACGTTTTCCATCGAACGGCCAAAAGCTGGAGTTTTAATATAACTGCTGTTAAAACTACTGAAGCGTTGAACCAGGTTAGCTACTACTTCCAGTGCAGGCTCATCTTTAGCGAGCCTATGCAAAGATGAATATGACTTATTGTAAACTTTGTCAGGCAATTTAGCGAGTTCATTAGCCATCAAAACTGGCGGAGATACTAAAATCAAACCCACTAGTGCTTGATGTGGAGTATAGTTCGTGGCGTAATCAGCAGCAATCAACGACCCCATGGAATGGCCAACGAGTACAATTGGACTAGTAATTCTAAGTTTCTTTAGTGCCACGTCGAGGGCTTTGTCATAATCTAGATAATCGTAATCTAGCCAAGCCGCTTGCAAAGATTTGCCAAAGCCAAGCAGATCCAGCGCTACTAAGCGTACCCGCTTGAGGTCTGGATTTGTGCTAAGCTGCCGCAAAGTTGTGCGCCAAGTATCCGAGGTTGCCGAAATCCCATGCAAAAATACCACCGTAAGTTCAGGTTGCTTAACTCTGCGGTCGTAAGCCACTTTCAGCCGCACTGGAACATGTAAAATCCGATGTTTTAGAGTGGCGAAAAAGTTATAGCTCTTACGTAATGCGCGCGGCATTAGTTATCCTCACTGGAGTTTTCGGCAGATTGCTCATGGGCTTCGGCCAACAACTCCGGCATAATCTTTACCACATCGGCCACAACTTCGTCATAACTAGTATCATAAGTCCGAAAACCGGCAGCATAGGGGTGTCCGCCACCGCCAAAATAACCGGCAATTTGCTCGGCAATTGGTTCGGCAGTACGAATTTTGCCAGTAACCTTGCCATCAGGATAAGTTTTGATTGCAATTGCGGCAATTACGCCCTCGACGAGGCGCATTTCTTCCAAAATCAGGACGTTAGGATTATACTCATCGGAATACTTTTGAATATCTTCAAACGGAATGTGCACGGTTGCCAGTTTCCCATCTAAACTATAGTCAATCCGCTTAATCAAATCTGCCTTATAGTCCAGAATTCGCGGAGATTTTTTCATAAACTCGCGCCGACGTTCATCGAGTTCGGCAGGATTGGCGCCAAGTTCGATTAGTCCAGCCATCATACGCATGGTTTCGGCATCAACTGACGCGCTCACGAGCCCCAAGGTATCCGAGGAAATCGCTGCATACAGTGCTTCGGCGGCGGGTTTCGGAATGTCTAACTTCTCCGCTTGAGCGATTTTATAAATCAAGGCTGCGCAGGCGGGCAACGGCTCAATAATCGCTTCATGTGGAAAATCTAAATCGTCAACGCTTTCGTGATGGTCGAGTACAAAAACCGGCTTGTTATACAGAGAGTTTTTAATAGCGGCATCGTCAAGTAATTTTGAAAGCAAGATACTGGCAGCGGTGTCAACAATGATATAGCCATCAGCTTTGTAATCAAACTCATTAGTGACCCGCGACCAATCGGGAAAATAGTGTAGATATTTCGGAATATCAATCGGGCAATACAAAGTGTTTTCACTGTGCGACAAAATGTAGTCCAGCGCAATCGCTGATCCGAGCGAATCGCCATCCGGATTCTCTGCTTGAATAATGCAAAGTCGGTCTTTGCCCTGCAAAAACTCTGTAAATTTCCCGTACATATATATTATTATAGCATACTTTAGCTTGACTTTTTCTTGGTGGTCTTGTTGCTGGGTTTTTGGTTCGGGAAAGCCTTGACTAAGCGTCGATTCAGTTTGCCTTTTTCCATTAAGATTTCATGTACGCGTTCGGAAATCTCCTCGGTAGCATCGCGTTGCACTGTGCCGACAGTAACACGTACGCCGACAATTAGCCACAGCGACAGTGCAACATCGATGGCCAGTACAACCGCCAAGCCTACCGCTAGCCAAATCGTGACCGCTTCTGGTAGACTAGCAATCAGCCCAAACAATACTGGATTGATGAAGCGCAAAATGATTACGCCGCCAATACCAAAAGTCAGCGCTGAGATTAAGCAAACTCGCCCGTTGAGATTAAAATCATTCTTGGTGTAATCCCACCAACGCACCCGAAACAACTTTTCCATCAAATAGCTGGCAATATATTCAATCGCCGAGCCGCCCACCAGCCAAACGCAGAAAATCGCCAGCGGGCTCTCAACTCCTTGCATCAGATAAGAAAGAATCACGGCGCCAGTACCGTAGATCGGGCAAACTGGACCGATAAGAAAACCGCGATTGATGAACTTGTGATGTTGAACATAAGTTACGATGATTTCCATAATCCAGCCAGCCACTGAATAAAACATAAAAACTAGGAACCAAGTGGCGATAATTTCGGGATTAAACATCGAGTTCTCCAATCATTTTAATGCTTTCGCTTTCTGGTAAGGTTTCGACATTCTTGAGCTTACGTTCAATTTGGCGGGAGGTAACTTCAGCATCACCGATTTTGTTGGCAGTTTCTTGCAACTTTTTCTTGGTCATAGCTAGTAGATCACCGAACTTACTAAACTGCGTCTTGACGGCGCCCAGAGTTTGCCAAACTTCAGCCGAGCGCTTTTCGATGGCAACACTACGAAAGCCCATCGTAAGCCCTGACAAAATCATCGGCAGTGTTGAAGGTGAAGCCAAGGCAACGTTATGCTTCTGGCGAATTTCATCACTTAGCCCCGGAATACGCAAAATTTCGGCATACAAACTTTCGGTAGGAACGAACATCACGCCAAAGTCAGTCGTAGCAGGTGGGTCGAGATACTTCGTAGAAATCTTTTTGGCCTGCTCTTTAACGTCGGCGGCTAAAGCTTTGCGAAAAATCTCAATTTCGGGCTTGGTACCGTTATCGTAGGCGTCTAGCAAGCGCGAATAATTTTCGATTGGGAACTTCGAATCGATTGGCAAATAAACCGTCTGGTCGTCCTTGCCGGGCATTTTCACTGCGAACTCGACGCGCTCGCTCGAGCCTTTCTTAGTGGCAACATTTCCAACGTATTGTTCTGGCATCAGGCAATCGATCATGATATTCCCTAGCTGGACTTCGCCATAAATCCCGCGCGTTTTTACACCTTCCATAACCTTTTTAAGATCGCCGACGCCGTGAGCAAGGTTCTTCATTTCGCCTAAACCTTGATAAACTTGTGTGAGTTGGCCAGAAATTTGTTTGAAGCTGGCGTTAAAGCGCTGTTCGACTGACTTTTGCAACTTTTCGTCAACTGTGAGGCGCATCTCTTCGAGTTTTTTACTATTATCATCTTGCAAACTTTTGACGCGATTGTCAACGGTGCGCTGAATGCCTTGAAGGTTAGTAGAGATTTCTTTGCGGTTTTCGCGGAATTCATTTTCGATATTAGGAACCAACTTATCTAGAGCGGCTTCAACACGAATTAAACGTTCACTAAGCTCACGCAGCTCGCCTCGCGAGCCAGAAGATTTGCGTAGCAACAAAACTATTAATAGTCCTAGATTCAATACGCATAAACTGATGACCGCGATATCCATAAGAGTATTATAGCACAGTTATTCTGGCGTCTTCTCACTATATATAACTAGTCTGCCAGGCAGCGGAGGGGGAAACCGAGCCAGCGAGGATCGCTGTTTGACGGGTAGACACCATCAGCATTGAAGACGAGGTAGGACACGCGGGCATCAGTAACAGAGGTATAATAGCCCGCCGTAAGCGACCACCAGTAGCCGTACTGGCCAGAGAGGCTCAAGCGGCCGTTAGACATCGCGACGTACCCGCTGCGCACAAAGTATGAGTGGTGCGCAGCGGGTGGGTTGACTTTTATGTTGGAGGTATACGTAATCTTGGCCTAAATGGTATGTGGAGAGCCGCTACGGCATCATATTATAATTCTTATACCGATGCGTGGAGTTGGGGTTTAGTTATTGCCGATTTAACCGTGGAGACAAACTATCATAATCATCGACATTATGCTTTCCCCCTCCGCTGCCTGGCAGACTAGTTATATATAGTGAGTATGTTACATAGTGCTGCATAGTACTACAATATAGCTAAAGCTCCATTATACTTTGTGCGCAGCGGAAGCATTGACGGCAGTAATGGCCGTTTAAGGTTCGTTGGCCTTCGTGGATATACCTGGTCATCTTCAGCTCTTACTTACGTCTCATCTACCGATGCTGGCTCATTAGATCTAAGATTTGATGCGGCTGATATTGCTCCATCAAACGGAGCAAGCAATCGTTGGAGTGGCTTCTCCCTCCGCTGACAGCGAAATCTTATAACAAAAATTGATTGGGATCTTCAAGGCCCCAATCAATTTAAGTACTAGACTAACCCTACTTAGTGCTTCTCTTTTCGATAATCTCTTGCGCAACGTTTGGTGGAACTTCCTCGTAAGCAAAGAGCTCCATTGAGCTAGCAGCACGTCCTTGCGACATACTACGCAAATCGCTGGTATAGCCAAACAGGTTAGCCAGTGGTACAAACGCTTTGATCAACTTCGCACCACCGTTCAAATCTTCCATAGCATCGATGCGACCACGGCGAGCGTTGACGTCGCCAATCACATCACCCATGAACTCTTCTGGAGTGGTAACTTCGAGTTTCATGACTGGCTCGAGCAACACTGGTTGAGCCTTCTTGATACCCTCACGAGTGGCTAAGCTACCGGCAAGTTTGAAAGCGAGTTCGCTGGAGTCAACATCGTGGTAACTGCCATCATAGAGCGTTGCCTTGACATCGACTACTGGGTAGCCCGCAATCACGCCGCCATTCAAAGTTTCTTCAACGCCTTGCTGAACTGGCTTACGATATTCCTGAGGAACAACGCCACCCTTAATCATGTCGATGAATTCAAAACCTTTACCTGGTTCGTTTGGCTCAAATTTGATCCAAACGTCACCATACTGGCCACGACCACCGGACTGTTTGACATGCTTACCTTGAGCCTCGGCAGTGCCGCGGATGGTTTCACGATAAGCTACTTGTGGAGCACCGGTGTTAGCTTCAACGCCGTGTTCCTTCTTCAAGCGGTCGATAATAATCTCGAGATGCAATTCGCCCATACCAGAAATAATCGTCTGGCCAGTTTCTTCATCGGTGTGAACTTTGAAAGTTGGGTCTTCTTCGGCTAATTTCGACAGACCTAAGCCCATTTTTTCCTGATCGCTCTTAGTCTTTGGCTCGACAGCGATTGAAACTGGTGGTTCTGGGAATTCAATATCTTCAAGGTGAATTGGGTGCGCTGGATCGCAAATCGTGGTACCGGTCGTGACATCTTTCAAACCGACCACAGCGGCAATATCGCCAGCAGTGATTTCGGAAATTTCTTCACGTTTATCAGCGAACATACGTACGATACGGCCAACCCGTTCCTTATCGCCGGTCGTGGCGTTCAGAACTGTGCTACCAGAAGTCATTTTACCAGCATAGACACGGATGAAAATCAGTTTACCAACGAATGGGTCAGTGGCAATTTTGAAAGCCAGTGCCGTGAGCGGCTGACTATCTTCGGCTTTGCGCACAACTTGGTCGCCAGTCTTTGGATCAATACCGAAAGTTTGACCTTGATCACGGTCGAGTGGGCTCGGTAAGTAATCTGCTACGAGGTCGAGCACTTTTTCAACAATTACACCGCGGCCATCACCACCAGTCACGAGGAAGAAGTCGCCGTCAAGCACGCGCTTACGCAGAGCGGCTTTGAGCTCAACTTCAGAAATTGCTTCTTCGCCTTGGTTAAAGAACTTTTCCATCAAGGCTTCATCGGCTGCAACAGCCTCTTCGACTAGCATTGAGCGGGCATTTTTAGCTTTTTCAAGCATATCGGCTGGGATTTCACCAACTGTTAATTCACGGTCAGCATAATCTTTATAAGTATAAGCTTTCATATCGACAAGGTCGACGACGCCACAAATGTCTTTCTCGAAGCCGATGGGCAAGTGAATTGCAACGGCATTTTTCGAAAGGCGCTTATGGATGCTATCAAGAGACTTATAGAAGTCACCACCAATCTGATTGATTTTGTTGACAAAGCAGATGCGCGGCACACCATACTTCGTCGCTTGGCGCCAGACAGTTTCGGACTGGGCTTCGACGCCCATTTTACCGTCGAAGACTACAACAGCGCCATCGAGCACGCGCAAAGAACGCTCCACCTCAGCAGTAAAGTCGATGTGGCCCGGGGTATCGATAATATTAATCTTATGGCCCTTCCAATAAGTCGTGACTGCGGCCGAAGTAATCGTGATACCACGTTCCTTCTCTTGTTCCATCCAGTCGGTCGTGGCGCCACCAGTATCACCTTTCACGAGGTCGATTTTGTGTTTCAAACCAGTACGATAAAGAATTGCTTCCGAAGTGGTAGTTTTGCCCGCGTCAATGTGGGCAATAATCCCAATGTTGCGGAGCTTTGATAGATCTTTGACTTCACTTGCCATAGAAAAGTTTTCCTTTTATAGTTTAATCTTTCTCCCTGAAATTCGCACTAACTTATAGCGGCGGATTCTCAGAGCATTAAAAATAGACTTTTGTTTATTTTAACACAGATTGTCACAGTTTGGTAGAGGGAAATCGCTTAAAATGCCAATCCCCAGCTCGTGAAAGCTGGGGATGAACTAACTAGTTAGTTGCTAGCACAAAAATTGTTATGTCGTGAAGAAATAATGCCTCAGGTATTCCTGATAACACGCCTGGCGCAGCTGCGACTGAGCTTCAGTCTGCTTCGCCTCGATATCTTCCTGCGAGAACTCCTGGTCCAGTTCCGGGTCGTAGGTTAAGCTGGGGTCAACCAAGGGGAATGGGGTCACGAAGATCACCTCCTCTTTGTCGATATTATCCCGCACCGGACGCGTACGCACATAGGCGGTCTGACTTCGCAGTTGCTTCCACGACTCCAGAAAACTCTTCTGAGTCCGAAAGCGCAGCATAACCTGCGTAGCCGACAGTGGGTTACACAGCGTGTACGTATTAGCATACTGCACGCGGACAAACAGCGCCGTCACCGGACCTTCGGCGCCAGATGGCAGAACCGCCGCCAATCCAGGATAATCGATCAAGGTTTTATACGCCTTCATAATCCCCAAATCGGCCACAAAGCCATTATTGCGCCTAAGGCGCAGTTCCGTCTTGGGCAGAGCCAACTTTGGCAGAAATGCATCCAGTGGCTGCAGCATAAAACAGCTGGCATGCGCGACACAATCGAAATCCGGATGCGTGGCTGCTATTTCTTTCAGGCTGACCGGCTGGACCAAGCGCGCCACGGCTTTTTCGTAGCTACTGACGTCGCTTTGCAAGCTGTGCTCCCGACGTTTGGTGCGTTCAAGCTCTTCTTTGAGTTTGTTCCCGTCTTCGGTACTACGCAATAAACGCGCTTCCAGCTGCTCAATTTCTGCCTCCAGCTTGTCCATTGCCGCCTGGCGCTCATCATTAAGTTTGGCGATCTTCTCCTCAAAATCAAGCTTTTGCTGCTCTAATTCGTGTACCTTGTGATCCCGATCTCTGCAGACTCCCTCCAGACATTCCCACAACTGTTTTTTCGTTTCCATAAACTTACCCTCCTTGATAATTTTCCTTAACGGAGCTCTAGATATTACGTATAATACTCAGGGTTCCGCTAAGGAAGGAGGGGCAACTAACTCCTAAACTGCTACAGGGGTGAAAAATCACTGCCCCTATCTCTCTATTGTAGCACACTTTGCTAAAAAAGTCAATACTATAAGCGGTTTAGACTGGTGGCTGCCGGTCTTCGCTGAGAATATAGAGGTATTTTTTCGCGCGCGTCAGGGCAACATAGAGCAGACGCTGTTGATCGGCGCGTTCGTTTTGTAAGTTGTCGCCAAACAGCTCAAAAATCGTAGCGTGCGGGTGGCTACCATTGACGATTTCGGCGTTCACCTCCAGCAAAACCACAACTTCAGCTTCCAAACCTTTGGAACGGTGCATCGTGAGGAAGCGGATTTGACGGTCAAAAGCTGCGGAATCCATAATTCCCTCTTGATTCAGGATGTCGTGCAGCGCCGTCGCTAGCAGATCCAGAGTGACTCCGGCATTGCTGGTGAAATTGTGACGATGGAGGAACATGATTTCCGCAAACGGGTGCTTCTTGACAATCTTGACTAAAGTTTTTAACAATCTAGCGGTGGGTTCGATATTATGACTAAGCTTGGCATTATTAGAAACTTGAAGCAAGCTTTGCAATACTGCTAGATACCGGCCGTCAGCGAGACCATCCTCGGCAGCATCGGAGGCATCAAACTTCGTGCGGGCAGGATTATAGTAACGAATCTTGCCTGGTCGACAATTCTTAGCGATGGCGGGAGTGGCCTCAGGGTCATAGTGGCTCAACATATAATGATTGGCATGTTCCACGATGCGCCGACAGCTACGATAGTTGGTCGCCAGCGGGATATTTGTATAATCTTCCGGGAAGTAATGCGCGAAGTTAATAAAGTAATCAACATTGGAGCCGGCGAAACGGTTGATTGCCTGCCAGTCATCGCCCACGGCAAAGAGATGTGTCTCTGGAGCAAGCTGGCGAATTGCTTGAGTCAGAGCAAAGAACAAGTAGGAAAAATCTTGATATTCGTCAATCATGAGATATTTGAGGCTGCGAATGTTTTGATAAGCTGATGGTTGAGATAGGGATGTCTGAAGAATAGTAGTCGCGCGCGACATTAGCAAGTTAAAATCAGTTTTTGGCGGCCGGAGGGTTTGCAAATATTCTCGATAGGCTTGACAAGCTAGCTTGTGATAGCGAACTTTAGCTTGATATTCAGGAAGTTGCTGGTGTACCTGACAATATTCGGTTATAATTCGCTGAAGCTGAGCCAGGCCGCTAGCACCAGGATAATTTTGGCCGGCGCGCGTAATAAAACCGCTGACGATACTGAGCAATTCTTGATAAGCTTTCGGGCTGAGTTTCGACCGCCGACGCGAGAGAGCAGCATCCAGAGCTTGGCGAACAAGCCCTTGTTGCTCGGTTTCGCCAATAATTTGCGGACGCTCACCAGCTTGCTTGACAATGTTCAGGGCGAACTTATGAAAAGTTGAAGCGATATTGATTGAATCTACTCTAGAAAGCTCGAGCAGAGTTTGGCGGTCAATGCAAACATTAGCGAGACGCTGATTGACTTCGGCAGCAGCGGTA
>CAYYWU010000003.1:0-74359 GCA_964475445.1 uncultured Candidatus Saccharibacteria bacterium
GTCGCCACACTCCATTCTCCAAGGGTTACAAGCCACAGTTCTACTTCCGCACCACTGATGTGACTGGTGAAGTCGAACTTCCAGCTGACAAAGAAATCGTCATGCCTGGCGACACTGTCACCTTCAAGGTGAAGTTGCTTGCGCCAATCGCTATGAACAACAACGACCGCTTTGCTATCCGCGAAGGTGGTAAGACTGTTGGTTCTGGTGTTGTGACCAGCATCATCAAGTAACCTAATCAGATAGGTTGAACAAGAGCCCCGCATGGGGCTCTTGTTGTTTTGGCGAATTTTTGCTACAATATTTTGATGACTAGACAGAGGGCTATCATCCGCACGAGTATTATTGGTATTATCGCCAATGTTATTTTGGTGGGGTTCAAGATGACGGTTGGTCTGATTGCTGGCTCGATTGCGATCGTGCTTGACGCTGTTAACAACTTAACTGATGTTTTGTCGTCGGTGGTGACAATTATTGGCACCAAGCTCGCACATCGTCGCCCAGATGAAGGGCATCCTTATGGCCACGGTCGGCTGGAATATCTTTCAGCTCTGATTGTAGGCGCCATTATTCTTGCCACGGGCGTCATGGCTCTGCTAGAGGCTATCCCAAAAATTATCCATCCCGAATTAGCAGATTATTCCTGGGCGACAATTGTAGTAGTCGTGTCGGCAATTATTGTTAAGCTCGCCCTCGGTATTTATGTCAAGAAAACTGGCCGCCGGCTCGATTCTAGCTGCCTAGTAGCCTCTGGCACAGACGCACTATTTGACGCTGTGCTTTCGTTTTCGACTCTTATTGGCATTATCGTGACTTTGGCATTCCAGATTAGTATTGACGGGGTTCTCGGTGCCGGCATCGCATGCTTTATTATTTATTCCAGTTTGAGAATTATCTTCGAGGCCTCGAGCGACATTCTCGGTCATAGCGCCGATTATGGTCTGATTATGGCTATCAAAGAAGAGATCTGTACATTTCCAGAAGTTAGCGGCGCTTATGATTTTGTCATCCATAACTATGGCCCTTCAGATTATATTGGCTCGGTGCAAATTCAGGTGCCGGATCATCTTACCGCCAAAAATCTGCATAAATTAACCCGCGAAATCGCTCAGCAAGTTTTCACCAAGTTTGGCGTTACGCTCACCATCGGCATCTATACCGAAAACAGTAGTGAGCCGGCTCATCAAGAGATTAAAAGTCAAATTCTCGACGTTCTTAATCTCTACCCCGAAATTCGCCAGATGCACGGTCTCTATATTGATGACGACGAGCAGCGCATCACCTTTGATCTTGTCATGGGTGTGGACCCGGCGCGTCAGATTGAAGTGCGTGATCGTGTGATTCGTGACCTCAGCAAATACTATCCAGATTATCAATTTTTGATTACTTTTGACGTTGACTTTGGAATTTGCTAGGCCCAGGGGTTGCCTGTCCTCGGAAATTTGTGCTACACTGAGCATAGAAGCTGGGGGACTTTGTAACTTTTGTTCCTCTGCTTACTTTCTTGAATGGAGGTAGGAATATGAAACAGGAAAAAGTGCTGGCGGCACATGACGAAACATGGACAGTATACGATTGTGAAGGTCAGCCAACCACTGAAACTATTCTCAAATCCGAGTTTCGGGAACATCCCGAACTGTACCATTTAGCAGCTGACATTTGGATTATGGATAACAGGGGACGATTCTTGATGCAGCGTCGCAGCTCAAATCTGAGGTATCTGCCGGGATATTGGTCGCCCACCAGTGGTTCGGTGATGCATGGCGAAACTAGCCGTCAGGCAATTGTCCGCGAGACCGAAGAAGAACTGGGGCTGGAATTGGGCCCAGACGAATGCATACTGATGCTGCGGATGCGTAGTGGCAATGTCTGGATTGATAGTTATTTTATCCAGAAAGACATTGAACTTACCAGCCTGCGGCTGTGCCCACGCGAAGTTGACGAGGTTGATTGGATGAATATCGAGCGGCTTGATAATTTGGCACGATATTATAGGCTTATACCGCCACGCTGGCTCTATGTTCGTGAAATATGCGTGGCTATGACTCGGAACGTCAATCTTACCGACGTCAATGAGCTCTGGCGCGCGGAGGCGTTAAGCGCCGGATTTGGAACCCGCTAGTTAGCGGGTTCTTCACTTGGCAATTCGCTCTTGACTTTTAGAGTAATCCGTGCTACAATGGAATTATAGGCATTAACATTGCCCTAAAAACTCATGGACAGCCCGTCTAGAGGCTATCTGAGGTTATAGGGAAGAAAGGATTCCATGACCGAAGCTAAGAAAAACGAAGGTCTCAAAATTCGCATCCGCCTCAAGGCCTATGACCACCGCGTCATCGACCAGAGCGCAAAACAAATTGTTGACACGGCCATCCGCACCGGTGCCACCGTTTCTGGCCCAGTGCCACTGCCGACCAAGCGTAGCACTTTTACGGTAGTGAAGTCGCCACACGTCTACAAGACCGGCGGTGAAGCTTTCGAAATGAAAGTCCACAAGCGCTTGATCGACATCTCAAACGCTACACCAAAGACAATTGATTCTTTGCAGAATCTGGCCTTGCCGGCTGGCGTCGACGCCGAAATCAAGATGTAGCCACTAAGTTGTTACATTAAAAAATACCGTACCCGAAGGTGCGGTATTTTTCTTTGCGTCATTTTTCGGCAGCTCCAGAGCCTTCATATGGTCCATGATCGGTCTTCATCCAATGAACAACTTTTTCTGCTCCATCATTGCACTGTGCGGCAATACTAAAATATTCTGAATCATCATCCGTCAAATATGTGCTGAGCTCTAGCATGGCTGACGCTGCTTTTTCAAATTGGCTTCGTTGCCGATCAATCTCGATTAGTACACAAAACACAAACGTAGCTGCGTAAAGTGCGCCCATGACAATCAAAATCGCATTGCAAAGTAGGACGCCAAATTCACAACCGTGCGCCAGATCTCTACCCAGAAGATAACAACGCAAAATGCCGCCAGAGATAAACACGAAGGATGATTCGAAGAGATTGCTTGGTGTGACAATAAAAACATCTGAACGTTTATCGGCATAAAGACGAATTATACGCAACAAAATTACAGCCGGTAGCCATAAAATTAAGACTAAAACCGGGGCTGTAAAAACGTCAGAAATTGGAGACACCAGACAGAAACCAAGCAATATTGACCAGATTAAAGAGTAGCTAGGTTTGAACATTGTCCGCAACGAGTTACAAATTTTTTCTTTCATAAGATTACCCTCCTTGAAATGATCTCCCTGTGGGAGATATAATTTTTCTCGGGGGGGGGGGGGCTTATTAGTTGACTACTATGACGCTTGTAATGTACTATTTCGGCCACCCCGCCTGCTTATACTTTCATTATAGCACACTTCATTAAAAAAGTCAATAGAAAAAACGCTAAAATTTCAGTTTATTCCGCATACAAAATCGCTGATTCCAGCATCGCTCCAAGCTTAGCAATCGCCCGTGCAGAGCTGCCGTCGGTCATCACCACCATCACATAGCGTCGAAAGGCACCATTCACAGAGAATTCAACCAGCGCGGCGTCGTTATACACCGTCCCGCCATAGCCGACTTTGTTATAAACCGCAGCTTGGCTAAAACCGCTGGGCAGCCCCCGGCGATACAGTGCAGCTTGGTTGAGCGCCGAACTGCGGAACCTTTGCCAAGAATTATTCGACCATTCTGGATGCACATAGTAGTGCTGCAAAAGCCGAGAAACATCGTGCGCCGAAGTCAACAAACCGTCCGGCTGAGTCTGCGCAAGCCCAAGACCACTGATCAGCTGCGCCACCCGCGCTTGGCGTGGTGGATCGTTCTCCAGCATCTGCTCCGCGCAAGGATTGTTGGATTGGCGAATCATAATATCAAGGCAATAGCCAAGGCTCATGCCGTTCAAGTATATTTGGTTTGGGTCGTCTGCTCCGGCATCAATCTGCGCATAACCGTCGTAAGTATAAAACAATTTATAAAGCGAGCGCGGACGCATTTGTACGTTCGCCTGATAGCTGGCGGCCACCGTGCGATAATCGACGTCATAAATCTCCACCGCCACATTCCCGGCAGCATAATCCCTTAGCCACTGGTCGACGATTGGCTGCAGGTTGATAAAATTATTAATATTCCGGCGTGGCCGGGCTTTGAAGGCTGTAGCCAAATCAACTGTCGGCGTATTGGCTTCTTCATGAGACTCAGAATCATAGCTCGAGCTTTCTTCTATCTCCGGACTGTCCGGAGAACCACTATCGCCAGAACTGGGCGCTAGTGGTTTATAAAACTGCGTTCCTAGCAGGGAAAAGTAACTCACCAAAATCACGGCACTGAGTATGCCAACCAACTTAAGAAGACGCGTTCGCCACATAACTTTATTATATCATTATTGCGCTGAGCTATCATGGCGCCTGCGGTTGTGCTATAATGAGAGCATGACTACTGTAATGCGACTGAAAAAACGGTTTTACTTCATGGCGGCACGATATTTTCGCTTTTTTGCTAATTTCGCCTTTAAACGCTGGCATCCACGAGTGATTGCGGTCACGGGTTCGGCTGGCAAGACCACAATGCTCCACATGATTGAGTTTGAGCTTGGCGACAAGGCACACTATTCGCACGATGCCAATTCAGCTTTTGGTATTGCCTTCGACCTCTTGGGTATGGACGGTATCCGGGGCTCGAAACTGCGCTGGATTAAGCTGATTCTGCAAGCACCTATTCGAGCGTTTTACTACAAGCGCCAGGGCGAGTTTTATGTCGTAGAAATTGATGGTGAGCGCCCTCGCGAGACTGAATTCTTGGCCACTTGGCTCCGTCCAGAGGTGACGCTCTGGGTGTCGCTGGGATTGTCGCATGCTGTGCAATTTGAACAAGAGGTCGCCAATGGCAAGTTTGCCTCACTCGACCAGGCAATTGCTCATGAGTTTGCTACTTTACCGGCTAATACTACCAAAGAAGTTTATATTGATGCCGATAGCGATTTGATGCGCCAAGCTACCAAGGGCATCAAGGCCAAGGTGGTGGAGTTCAGCCGCAATAAGTTGGAGCGCTATAATGTTTATCCGACTCGTACAGATTTTATCTTTGATTCGGCTTCGTTCCATTTTTCTCAGCCCCAGCCGAAAGATATTGCGATTCAGCTTTTGATGTTGGAAGCGCTAGTGAAGTATCTTGGTTTGCCACTGAAGACTGATTTTTCCAGCATGCCGGTTCCACCTGGCCGCAGTTCATTCTTTCAGGGCAAAAACGGCCTCAAGATTATCGACAGTAGCTACAATGCGCATATTATCAGCATGGAAAGTGTCCTGGAAATGGTGAAGAACCTGCATGCTGGGCATAAGTGGCTCATCATTGGCGATATCGTTGATCAGGGCTCGCTAGAGGCCGAAGAACATCGCAAGCTGGCGGATTTAATTGCTGCTGCTAATCCAGAAATGGTGATCTTGGTTGGTCGCCGTACCAAGGAATATACTGCCCCACGATTGCGTGAACTGGGCGTGGACACACGTACGACGCTCGATCCGCACAAAGCGCTGAAGTTTATTGAAGAACATACCAGTGGTGACGAGACCTTAATTTTCAAAGGTAGCCAGTATCTGGAGTGGATTATTGAACAACTTCTCGAAAATCCCGAAGACGCTGCCAAGTTGCCTCGCCGTGAAAAAGCCGCGGTGAAGCGCCGTGAAAAGCGAGGCTTGGTATGAAAAAGCCAGTATTATATATTATCCATGGCTGGACCTATACGGTTGCGCCGTGGGCCCGTACGATTGCTTTGCTTGAGAAAAAAGACATCAAAGTTGAGATGCTTAATGTTCCAGGGTTAACTTCGGCGTCAAAGAAAGTCTGGACGATTGAAGATTATGTTAAATGGGCTAACCGCAATATTCCCGATGGCGCCGTGGCCTTGGGCCATAGTAACGGTGGGCGGATTTTGCTGAATCTCTGTGTTGAACAACCGGAAAAGCTGAAACATTTGATTTTGCTGGATGCAGCGGGAGTTTACGAAGCTTCAGGTAAGCGTGATTTTGCCCGCGTCGTCTCGAAAAAACTCGGCTTTTTGAAAAACATCCCCGGCGTCACTAAGGTGTGGCATAAGCTCACTGGTGCTAGTGATTATGCGCGCGCGCCGGAAAATATGAAACATACTTTATCGAATATGCTCGACTCGGATAAGAATCTCGACCTCACGAAAGTGGCTGTGCCAACTTCGATTCTCTGGGGGGCCGAGGATAAGGTTACTCCGCCACACCAGGCCGAAATCATGCACGAAAAGATTGCGAACAACAGTTTGAAGATTTATCCAAAGTGGAATCATGCGCCGTATTTATCGCACCCGGATGAGCTGGCCGAGGCGATTTATCGAGCTTATAATAAACCACCCAAGGTGCGCCCAGTGACAGGAACATTAGATGATGCTAAGTCGACTTCAGCAGCTTTAGCGCTGAAAAAAGCCCCCGAACCAGTCCTGAAAGCTAAGGGTCCTAGCAGCCCGGTTGCCCCCAATGTGCCCACGAAGTTAGTGCTGAAGACTAGCGATTCGAAGATTACTGAAGGCATGCGTGTCTCTGATGCTGAGGGAGCGGCGGTGAAATACCAGCCCAAGAAGCTAGAAGTTGCTACCAAGACGACTAATGCTGGAGAAGTCTCGGCAGCTTTAGCTCTGAAGCGTAGTGATAAAGCGTCGCGCAAAAAAGTCGTTGAGCCGAACGCACTCGCGGAGCTTTCTGAGACTGTGCCCGAAGCCAGTAATTTTATGTCACTAGAAGCTGAGCCAGTAGTGGGACGGGGCGCAAAGGCGGGGTCGGCGACAATTGACTTGCCAGGTGCTATCACTTCGGCATCTGTGCCCAAGGTTGGACGGCTAGAGAAAGCGAAGCGCAAGCTCAAGAAACCTAGCAAAGCAAAGCAGCCCGGTCAAAAAGCGAGGAAGAAATAGTGATTTTTTTGGGGCAAGCTTCAAATTATTCCACCGGGCGAGCTGTGCGACACCTGTTTGCGCATGGCAAGCAGCGTGATGCGGAGGTTTTGCGCCAGCGGCTAGCTGAAAAATATCAGAGTACGCCCGAGCGGGCGCGGTTATATCATACTGGGCGGTCAGCTTTGGCGGCTGGGATTCAGGCAGTCGTACCCCTGGGGAAGCCTGTGATTATTCCGGGATTGACCTGTATCGCGGTGGTGCGGGCAGTGCGTGCGGCGGGCTGCGAACCGGTGTTCATCGATATTGATCGCGAGAGTCTGCAGTATGACTGGGGGAAGCTTGAGAGTGTGCTCGCGAAGTTGTTTTCAACAGGGGACGTCATTGACAAAAATAATAAGGTGTGCTATAATGGAGGGATAGTAGCACAAAACACTCTTGGGCTACCTCTTGAGATGACTAAGTTGGAAAGCTTAGCAAAGAAGTATCATTTGGCAATTATTGAAGATTTGGCACATTCAGCGGGTCGATTTTATCCCGATGGCCGCGAGGCCGGTACGGTGGGGGCGGTGACGGCATTGTCGTTTGGCAAGGGTAAAGCCATTGATACAATTGAGGGCGGAGCGGTGGTCGTGCGTGACGCGCATGCAGAAATGTCGGCTGAGCCGGTGCGCCGTCCAAAATGGCAAGATCGCTGGCGGGATCGTTGGTATCCTCTGCTGGGGCTGATGATGCGTGCTGGGTATCATATTGGATTAGGAAAAATTATCACCGGTGGGTTTCTGAAGCTGGGCTGGATTGCCCGCTCGGGCGATGCTGAGCTAGACACGGCGGTGGCGCTGACTAATTGGCAAGCGAAGCTGGCCGCGGCGCAGCTCGAACAGTTGGGGACGGGCCCGTTGCGGGAACATATGTTTGTGCGGGAGCGAGAGCGGCTACTAGACAGCTTGAGACAGAAAGGTTACCATTTGGACGAAATTTGGTATGATGCTCCGGTGGGACCGGCTCGGTGTATGGCAGAGGCGAATTTCCCCAGCGCGGATTGCCCGACGACCGTGCGGGTGGCAGAGGAGATTATCAATTTGCCGACCTGGTATACAGAGGAGCGGCTAAGCCCAGCGCGCGATTTAATTCAGGAGTGGCAAGATGAGCAACGATGACATTCGCGTGATTTATCGAAAGACTTGGAAAGAGATGCAGCGGAAGTTCCCCGAAGCTAACTTCTTGCAATCGCCGGAATGGGGAAAGGTTAATGAGCTGGTCGGGCATCAGGTGAAAATCGAGGATTTTGCGGGACAAGGTTGGTGCCTGATGATTGTGAAGAACGCCAAGCGTGGGCGCTACCTTGAGGTGCCGGGCGGGCCGTTGATTGACTGGCAGAATCAAGAGCTGGCGGAACAGACGTTCAACAGGATTCGGCAGGTGGCGGTGCAGGCCGGTTGCGTTTTTGTGCGCTTGCGCCCGCAACTGAAGATGAATGCCGAGAATGTGCAAAAACTGGAAAGCCTAGGCACGCAAAAGGCGCCGATGCATTTGCACGCGGAGCATACTGTGATTCTTGATCTTGAGAAAAGTGAGGATGAGTTGCTGGCGGGAATGCGCCGGCAGACGAGATATGAGGTACGGCGTGCGGGGAAATTAGGGATTACCGTCGATTGGGCGAACAATCCGGGAATCTTTACCGAATTCCAGCAGGCGCAAGCTGAGACGGCAGCCAGGCAACATTTTGTGCCACCAGATTTGAAGATGCTCTTGGCGGAGCGTGAGGGCTTTGGCGAGAATGCGCGCCTGTATGTCGCACGCACGGCTGAGGGGGAGCCCGTGGCTTATGGCCTGATTTTGATTTCTGGTGTTGAAGCGGAATATTTTGAGGCCGCATCGACGAGCTTGAATCGCAAGCTGCCAGGTTCGTATGCCTTGCAGTGGCAAGCGATTCGAGATTTGAAACAATTAGGTATTAAGCGTTACAATCTCTGGGGGATTGCTCCGCCCGGAGCTAAAGAGCATCGCTATGCCGGCGTCACAACCTTCAAAACTGGCTTTGCTGGCGAGATTGTGGAGTTTGTGCCGGCTCAAGACATTGTGATTAAACGGGTGCGGTATCTATTTAATCTCGCGGTTGAAAAGCTACGTAAACGTCTACGTCATTTGTAAAAGAAAGGAAAACATGAGAATCGTTGAAGCTAAAAGTCGCAAAGAATGGGATGAATTCGTCACTAGCCACCCGGAGGCTAACTTTTTGCAATCCTGGGACTTTTATGAGTTTTATAAGAGTCGTGGCAACGATGTTGTGCGGCGCTTGGTAGTCGAAGAAGTTTTTGACGATCAAGACCAAAAAGTTGCCCGCGAGCGCACGATTTTGGGGGCTTATGCTGGGGTCGTTGAGAAAGCGAAACGCGGCCGACACCTGGCAATTGCGGGCGGACCGATTTTAGACTGGGGAAAGCTGAATGTTGTCGAGGCCGTCTTTCGAGACATGGCTGAGCAGGGCAAGAAATATGGCTGTGTTTTTGTGCGGGTCCGCCCGCAACTCGAGCGCAGCGCCGAAAGTCTGGAGTTAATGCGCCGCCTGGGCGCCAAGCCGGCGCCAATGTATTTGTCGGTGGAATTTGCTGGCGTGCTAGATTTGCAGAGGAGCGAGGAAGAAATTTTGGCTGGCATGCGCCAACGCATGCGCCGAGCTCTGCGCAAGGGCGCTAAGAACGATATCCAGATTGAGAAAAGCACCGACCCGGCGGATATTCATGAGTTTTACCAGATTGAGCTCCAGACGGCTGGCCGGCATGGCTTCGTAGCGTTCTCGGAAGACTTTTTGACGAAGCAATTTGCAGCTTTTGCCAAGCATGGCGAGGCTGTGCTCTATACCGCTAAATACCAGGGTGAGATTTTGGCACAAAACTTTATGATTTTCTACGGCAACGAGGCTTCATATCACTATGGCGTCAGCTCTGAATTGGGCACAAAGCTGTCTGGGGCGCCGCTACTGCATATGGAGGCGATGCGAGATGCGCGGGAGCAGGGAATTAGTCGTTATAACTTCTGGGGAATTGTCGGCGAAGATGAAACTTGGCATCGTTTCTATGGGGTTTCGCAGTTCAAACGCGGCTTCGGCGTCGACGAGTTCAAATATGTGCCGGCGCATGATTTGGTTTTGAAACCAGGGCGCTATCTAGTGACGAAGCTGATTGAACAGGCGCGCAAAAAGAAACGCCATGTCTAAAGCTAACTAGACATGCTTACATTCTAAAGTCAAGTCTACCAAGCAATATCATCTTCTGCTACAATGAAGACAAACTAGGAGGTTATTTATGGCGCATATCAAGCGTAAGTATATTGACAGCCACTGGCTGGTATTCATCTTTCAGGGAGCAATCGCCCTACTTTTCGGTTGCGCAACTTTATTCACCGGTGACAGCTCATCGACCAGTCTGGTTCCGATCGTTGGGATTTCTCTCTTGGCGCTGGCCGTAGTTGAGTTTGCCAACTCAATTTATCGCAGTTATAATCGTCAAGGTTGGGGCGTTTCCACTGGGATTGCCTTGTTTGATGCTTTATTCGGCCTATTGCTGCTCTTTGTAATCAATGAGGGCATGGTGTGGCACCTGGTGTTAGTGTCGATTTATACGATTTTGCGGGGGATTTTCGAGATTGTGATTGCTTTCCGCACCACCGTCGACCCGACCGATCGCTTTATTTGGGCGCTCTGTGGGGTCTGTGGCATTATCTTTGGCATCGTGATTTTCAACTCGGGCCATCTCGCCAATGTTGATTTTGTACGCTTTTTCGGGGCTTATATGATGATTCTGGGCGTTTCCAGCCTAATTTACAGTATCCATAACCGCGACCAACAGCGTGAAGACCGCCAGGCGCGCTCTGAAGCCGCCAAAGAAGCTAACAAAACCAAAAGCGCTATGGTAGAGCCAGAAAGCCTTAAAACCGCTGAAAACGCCTAAAATGGCCTTTTACAGCGAAGTATGATATAATAAAGTCTCAAGGAGAAAATATGCAATATCGTCAACCCACTAAGGCGATTGTGACCGATGCAGGTTTTGCTAGTCGCTTTTTGCCAATTACAAAAACCATCCCTAAGGCTATGCTGCCGCTCGGCAACCGCCCAATCATGCAGCTAATCGTAGAAGAATGTGCTGCTGCCGGGATTGAAGAAGTAATTATCGTTGCTACTCATGAAGGTAAGGGAATTTACGAGGATTATTTCAACAATAGCTGCAATAAAATCCGCAAACAGCTACATGCGCAGGGCAAAGATGACCGTTATGCCCCGATTCAGGCAGTGTTGGATTTGCCAAAAATCACTGTAATTGAGCAAGATCCGGCTTATCCGTACGGTAATGGTTCACCAATCGCTTCGGCGCGCAAGTTTATTCGTGATGATGAAGCTTTCGTCGCAGTTTATTCCGATGATGTCGTCTTTGGCAGCTCGGATGTCCAGACTCTGAAAGAAGCTTACGCGGCGCACCCTGATGCTGGCGCAATCATCATTGCTCAGGAAATGCCAACCGAAGTCTTGAACAAATATGGCATTATTAAGTTGGCTGACGAGGAGAAAATGACCCTTAGTAGTATCGTTGAGAAGCCAAAAATCGAAGACGCACCGTCAAATCTGACCAGCTATGGTCGGTATTTGTTGACTCCAGAAGTTTTCCAGTACCTCGACCCGCGTAATACCGGGCTTGACGGGGAATTGTGGACCGTCGACGCAATCACGCGGATTGTCGAAAACGGCGGCAATGTTTATGTCGAGAAGACTCGAGGAAAATGGCTGACCACTGGCGACCCGAAGAATTACTTCATGACCCAGCTCGAATATACGCTCGATCATGAAGATTTTGCCGACGACGTGCGGGCTAAGTTTGCCTAAGCGCGGCCGTGAGACCATAGATATTAAAATTAGGAGGTAAAAATGAATATTGCAGAGTGGATTTTGGTAATGATGCTGTCGGTGGCATTGTTGACGTTTTTGGTAGTAGGGATTGTATTGCTAGTGAAGCTGATTCACTTGGCTGAGGAAGCCCAGAAAATCGTCCAAACCGGTCAGGGTATTGCGGAAAAGGCGGATGATATTGTTGATAATGTCAAAGGTATGACCTCTGTTGGCGGCATTGTCAAGACTTTTGCCAACCACGTTATGGAAGGTCAAGAACGCCGCTATGCCGAAGAAGATGCAGCGCGCGAAGCTGCCCAGGAATCTGCAGACAAAGCCGCCGAAGCGGCTATCAAGCAGGCTCGTACGGCAGAGCGAAGCACCAAAACAGCCTCAAAATCTGCTGCCAGCGCCAAGAAAGCAGCGAAGAAATAGACATTAATTTAGTGTAGTAAAAAGGCTTCAGCGGTGTTCTGCTGAAGCCTTTCGGTTTTCAAGTTGCGTAAAGCATAGTCTAGCGTCTCAACGCTTATCATCGGCCGTGTAAATGGTGCATTCAATCGAGCCTCTTCGATCTTTGGTGCTGTAGTAGCCATTAAAAGGCGTACTGCATTCAGGACGTCCCGGAGATGCGCAAAGATCCAAATAACCCTCAATCATAAAGCTCTCGCCCGTACCGTCTTCATGCTTCACTCCTGTGACTTTTGCCCAAAAGCAATCTTCCTTATTCTTGGAGGTTGCCCGCCAGACAGCTTCCTTCAGTGACTTCTTTGTCTCCGCATCAACCAGATGTAACTTGACCAGAAACTGAGGACGCGTCTTGTCGTAGGCATAAGCTAAAGCCGTGACGAGGTCCATCTTCGATGGACCATTGGTTACCAATGCTTTAAAAGATTTTTTGTAGATCATACAATCTACCTCCTTCTAAGATACTCTACCGTAATGGTAGGCAACATACCGCATACACGATATACTACTATTGTAGCATACATTCATTAAAATGTCAATAGCTAACCCATGAAAAATGGCACAACCGTGAGGCTGTGCCATAATTTTGGGAGGCGAAAACTTTGTTGTTCGGTAATTAAAGCTGTACGTTGAACAGATTACGCAGCTGATTGATAATATCGTCGGTCTGCGCATTGATCAAGGTTGCTTCATTAATCTCACTGAGCTGCTGCAATTCACCCGTGTTTCTCAAGTTATATCCAATTGTATAAACCGGCACTTTCATGCCAGCGACAATGTCGGTAATTCTGCTGAGACCATAGCCACTATTTTGCTCACCGTCAGACAGTACAAAAAGCATCAATTTGGCTTCCGGGACCTCGATCGCTCCTTGTCGGAGGATATCCAGTGCCACCAGCACGGCGTCGTAGGTTGCAGTGCCACCATTGGCGGTTAAAGATTTAACAGCTCCAGAGAAATATGCTCTTTGGGTTTCATCAAACTGCAGAGTATCATAAGTCTTGGTCTCCTCGTTGAACGGTATCGGATTAAGGTTAATGTAAACGTCGTCCGAATACGATACTAATCCTACATAATTATCACTACCAATGTAGCTGGAAGTTGAAATTAAGGATTCCTTCAACGCATTCAGCGGCTCACCATCCATCGATCCAGAAACATCAGCCACGAAAACTGCAATAATTGGTTTGCCACCATCTTTGTTGGCTTTCCAGATTTTTTGTGCAGCCACGTAGCCTGCTCCGTCCAAACCAGCGCTTTGCTCTTTGTAATCATCGTGCAGGTTGAACCCTTTTTCATCAGCAATTTCCTGGGCTTCATCACTCAAACAGTATTCGACAAACTTTCTCGCCGCAGCCTGTTTTTCGTCCGACACATAATCGAAAGTATAAACCGGATGATCGTGTCGAATTCCGGCCGGAACATAGACATAGTCACGCAGTTCCGGTGCATTATGATAGGCCTGTTCCTCCATCACCATTGCCTTGATAATGCCTTTTGAAGCCTGATTTCTCAAAACTGCCGTCGTGTAAGCTACCGGTGGTGACTGTTTCTGATAGTCAAGCAATTTCTGGGCGGCTTCATCCGATAAGGGATTATTAGCATCAAAGCTATGTAACATTGTTGCCAAAATATTCAGCCCAGTTGAAGACGTGTAGGGATTCGTATAGGCAAAGGTTAAATCCCCTGCCAAACTGGCTTCCAACACGCTACTGACTGTAACTTCTTTATACTTACTGAGGAACTCCTCATGGGTCTTTTCCTCAATTAAGATTCCAGCAGTATTGCCAGCTATCCGGTCTGTCAGTTTTATCACTCCGACGCCTTTAGATTTAAGCATCTCTCCCCAAGCATAGGAAGAGGGGATATAAACGTCCGGCTTATAATCACCTTCGGTCATATAGGTTAAAACTTCACCCGAAGTAATTTTGCGTACGGTCACGCTGATAGTCTTCCCATCGATTTCGTTACGTTGGCTATTGAATTTCTTCGCCAAAATGTTAATTAAATCGTCGGGCGCCTCAGCGGATAACTCTGTAGCGGCGGCAATCTCAATATCAATTGTGCCGTTGCCGTTTACGGTTAGCGGGAATGTATTAATATCCGCTAACGACTTCGGCACCATGTCGAAGTCGTAAATGTCTAATGGCGCTTTCACATTTGATACTGAAATCTTGGTCAGCTTAGACTCAAGTTCCTTTGTTGCTTCATCGTAAGTATAAACGTCATTTTCTTCATACCCCGGTGTGCCACAGCCACTCAAGCAACAAGTTACTACCAACAAGGCAGCCAAAAACTTTTTTACTACACGTTTCATTATTCATCCTCCTTTAAAGAATTACGGATTACCGCAATCCAGTTCTCTACTTCACTTCGGTCACTATTTTCGCTATCCATATTATATTGATTAATCCAATCTACCGAAGCTTTTAACAGTTTTTTCGCATCATGCAGCTTTTTCTCGTTGTCGTCAAGAATTTTTTGAACTTTCTTTTGGTCAAGACCAGTATAGTCCTCAGCCGCTACGCATAAGTTAATTATGTTGCGAAAGTTGCGACAAAGCCTACGTTCAACATTATCTAACACGATGACGGTCTCTCTTAAATAGAGGGCCTCATTTGTGTCGATTAATATCTGTTGTTTGGTCTGTAGTTTGTCCATTCGATCCATCTGCGCCAAGCACTCGTCAATTAAAGCACTTAATTCAGGGATTTCAGACTGTAATTGTTGAAATCTTTTCCTGGTAAAATCTGGATTCGTGCTATCCTCAGCGTAGTCCGTCAAAACTTTAGACCGCTGTTGCTGTCGCTCGAATTCCTTTTCCTGCGTACGTTGCAAAAGTATACGCGTTCGCAGTCGTAATATGCAAAAATGTATTGTTGCTATTACTCCACCGGCCACTATGATAAAACTAAACCATCGTACAACTTTAAAAATACGAATTCCAAAGCTGATTACGATCCAGTCTCTCCAGAGCGTATTGACTAATAGCGAAGCTACCAGGCCAATAATCATCGTTATGACGCCGACCGGAAAAGGGAACGTTCGGGTTTCATCTTCACGTCCTTTCAAAGTCTTCACCTCCTAATTGTTAATTTGCCTAACTTGTTATTTGCTGACTTGCCCCAATCAACTTCCGTTTCAGATCTTCTTCGATGTTGCGTAATTCGATTTCAGCTTCTGCCCTTCTGCGACGGCCTTCTTCCTGTATCGCCAGAACATCATCGATCATCTGCAAAGTCTCAGCGTTACTGTTTTTGATTGCCTCGATATCGATAATGCCGCGTTCGGACTCTTTGGCAGCTGCTACCATGCTTGTGTGTAAGCGCTTAGCATTTTCTTCCATCATCCGACTAGTCAAATCGGTAATGTTACGCTGCATGTCGGCCGCTTCCTCATTGTGCTGAATTGCCAAAGCAATTGCAATTTTTTGCTTCCAAATCGGTATCGTGTTATTGATACTGCTTTGGATTTTCCGCGCCAGCTCATCGTCAGTTTTCTGTACTAAACGAATTTGTGGTGCGGTCTGCAAGCAAACGGCTCTAGTCAATTTTAGATCGTGCAGCTGCTTTTCGAAACTCTCACAATGGTCACGGAGATCACTGTATAAAAATGCATCTCTCTGATCGCCAGTTTCTGCTGCTTTGCGTTGCAAATCCTGCAATTCACCATTGCGAATTTCCTCGAGTCTTTGCTCGCCTGCCAAAATATACAATGTCAACTCCTCATAGTATTCGAGGTTCTGATCGTACATTTCGTCAAGCTTCTTGATGTCTACCAGCAGAGTTGTACGCTGACCAATGAGTTGCTTTTTGACTCTTTCCAACGTTTCTACGACTCCATCGTATTTGACACGTAAAATCTCAGCTTTGCGTGTCATCGAGCGGAAAAAGTTCAGGAGTTTATTGTCAGATTCATCATTAAAGTCCTTAATACTAACACTCATCTCCGACAATAATTCGCCTATTTCGCCAACGTCATGTCCAGCTACTCCGCGCAGGGCCTCGTTGGCAAAAGTTTCTAACTTCTGCTGAGCCACCTCGCCATAACGAGTAATGACTTCACTGTTATGCAAGTCTATTTGCTTCGCAAAACTTTTCACCTGTTTTTGCTTTTCGGGCGATAAGTTCTCAATCTGTGCTAAAGTTGCACTGACTTCACGCATTACGGCGTTCTTTTCTGTCTGAGCAGCCAAGCCCGTATTCGTTTCGGGCAGTTGTAATTTAATTTCGCTCATTCTATCCCACCTTCCTCTCATTTTTATATCCTGAGCGCATCAACAAACAGATCGTTTTTCGCATACGATCTAGTTACTTTACTATGATAGCATATAAACCAAAATAAGTCAAGAGTATTTTTCAGTTTCTTGACTAAAAACTCCTGCCCAAAGTGCCGAGCGTGCTATAATAATATACATGACGGAGGTAACTAAGGGTTCAGAAGCGCTCAAGCCGAGCGACTTCGTGCATCTGCACAATCATACGCATTATTCTTTGCTCGACGGACTGACAAAAATTCCGGAATTAGTCGATTTTGTGAAATCGGAGGGCATGGAAGCCGTCGCAGTCACCGATCATGGCACCATGAGCGGACTAGTTGAGCTGTATAAAACTTGTCATGATGCCGGGATCAAGCCGATTTTGGGTCTCGAAGCCTATGTTGCGGCGCGCAAAATGGAAGACCACGATCCGGCGCACGACAAGCAGCGCTTTCATATCACTCTGCTAGCAATGAACAATCAGGGTTTTGAAAACCTTTGCCATCTCATGTCGGAAGCGGAAATTCGCGGGCGGTATTATAAGCCCCGTATTGATCATGCTTGTATGGAAAAATACGCCGAGGGTATTATTTGTTTGTCTGGTTGTGCAGGTTCGGAGATTTCCGAAGCGATTCGCGCCAACGACCTCAAGCGTGCGCGTGAGCTGATCGACTGGTATCATAATCTTTATGGTGATCGTTTTTATCTTGAAATGCAGGACCATGGCCATCCAGACTCGCCAACTCACTGGGATGTGCAGAACCAGATTAACCAGCAGCTGATGAAGTATTCCGAAGAAACCGGCATTCCGCTCGTTGTAACTTGCGACGCGCACTATCTTAAGCATGAACAACAGGATACGCATGAGATCTTGCTGTGTGTAGGCACGGCATCGAATTTATCCAATCCAAACCGCATGACTCTGAAAGATTTTGAGTTGCACGTGATTCCGCCCACCGAGATTATCTCCCGTTGGGAAAAGGTTTGTCCAGAAGCCGTGCGCAATACTCGCCGGATTGCTGACCGTTGTGATGTAGACCTGCAGCTCGGGCGCATTTTGATTCCGAAATTCCCGTTGCCAGAGGGCGAAACTGACGAAAAGGCCTATCTCGATAAACTGGTGTTCCAGGGATTAGTCTATCGTTATGCTGGGTATAAGTTGGCGGATACGGCGAACTTGAGTGTTGATGAGTGTCGCAAGCTGTTGGAAGACGTTGACAAAACTCCTGAGCGTGAAGCTGAAAAGATGAAAATTTTGCCGCGGATTGATTATGAGCTCGGTGTAGTCGACAAGATGGGTTATAATGGTTATTTCTTGATTGTACAAGACTTTATTAATTGGGGTAAAAGCCAGAGGATTGTCTTTGGCCCCGGGCGTGGTTCGGCGGCGGGCAGTATTTTGGCTTATGCGCTTAGGATTACCGAGCTTGATCCCTTGAAATACGACCTACTCTTTGAGCGTTTCTTAAACCCGGATCGTATTTCGATGCCGGATATTGACACCGATATCCAAGATACGCGCCGCGACGAAGTGATTGAATATTGTACACGTAAATATGGCACTGGGCGAGTTTCCAATATTGCGACTTTTGGTAAAATGATGGCAAAGAACGCCGTGCGCGATGTGGCGCGCGTGCTTGAAGTGCCATATGCCGAAGCTGACCGCCTAGCGAAAATCGTGCCTGATCCAGTGCAAGGTCACCATGTACATTTGGTAGACGCCATCCGTGATGTGCCGGACTTGAAGCATGAGTATGAAACTAATCCGATTTCTAAGGAGGTGCTAGATTTCGCCAGCCAGCTAGAGGGGACAATCCGCAACCACGGCGTGCATGCCTGCGGTGTGATTATTGCTCCAGACGAACTAGATAAGTTCTTGCCGCTGGAAGTTTCGGCAAAAGGCCCAATCGCCGCGCAGTTCCCGATGACCCAGGTTGAAGAGCTGGGGTTGCTCAAAATGGACTTCTTGGGGCTAAGCAACCTGAGTGTGATTAACAATGCCTTACGTATGATTCGTAAAGTCTATCATGACGATATCGACCTGGTGCAAATTCCGCTTGACGACCAGAAGACTTTTGAGCTTTTGCAACGTGCAGAGACAACTGGCGTCTTCCAGTTGGAATCAGCCGGCATGAAGCGCTATTTGAAGGATCTGAAAGCCAGCCGGTTTGAGGATATTATCGCTATGGTGGCCTTGTATCGCCCGGGCCCAATGCAGTTTATCGATAGCTTTATTCGTCGTAAGCACGGCGAGGAGCCAATTACTTATTTGCATCCAGGGCTCGAAAATGCCCTCAAAGATACCTATGGCATTATGATTTACCAAGAGCAGTTCATGAACATCTCGCGCGAATGGTGCGGATTTACGGGTGGCCAAGCTGATACTTTGCGCAAAGCGGTAGGGAAGAAGAAAGTTGACCTGATGAACAAGGTCAAACCGCAGTTCATCGAAGGCGCTGTCAAAGTTGGTGGTGCAACCGAAGAAATCGCAGAGACTTTTTGGAACCAGCTGCTTGAGTTTGCGAACTACTGCTTTAATAAGAGTCACGCGGCGTGTTATGGGTTAGTGGCATATTGGACGGCTTATCTCAAGGCGCACTACCCCGATGCTTTCATGGCAGCCTTAATGACTGCCGATATGCGCTGGACGGATCGTTTGGCGATCGAAATTACCGAATGTAAGCGCATGGGCATCCAAGTGCTAGGGCCTGACATCAATGAATCTTACGGTGACTTCGGTATTGTGGGCGGAGAAGGTAAGATTCGTTTCGGCCTGTCTGGTATCAAGTCGATGGGCAAGGCATTGGTTGAGGAGTTTGTAATTCCCGAACGCGACAAGAATGGCCCGTTCAAGAGTGTTTGCGATTTTGCTGCCCGGGTCAACGCGACGAAGTTTAATAAAAAATCTTGGGAAGCAGCCATTAAGACCGGAGCCTTTGACCGCTTTGGCGATCGTAGTGATTTACTGTTCAATCTTGAGAATATCCAAGGTTACGGAGCGAAGCGCCAAAAGGATGCCGCCAGTGGCCAGACCGACTTATTTGGTGCCATGGGTGATGCTGGCGTCATACCGGAGCCTGAGATTAAACCTGCTCCGACCAAGTTCCCTGAGAAGGACCGCTTACTGTGGGAAAGAGATTTGATGGGCTTGTATATTTCCAGCCACCCACTTGATCGCTATGAGACCTATTTTGAGGAGCAGACTCACCCCTATGATTTGGTAACGGCCGAGAATGACGGTAAGCAACTTAGCATTGGCGGAATTATTAGTGCCGTACGCACAATTTTGACCAAGAGCGGCACGCGCATGGCCTTCGTGAAGCTTGAGAACAAGATTGCCGAGCAAGAAGTAATCATTTTCCCGAATTTGTATGAACAAGTCGGGGCTAAACTTGAGCAAGATAATGTGATTAAAGTTACTGGCCGGGTGAACGCGAAGGATAAGGACGGTAATATTTCTAGCGAAGTGAAAATTATTGCTGATACTGTTGAGCTGATTCCGGATGAGGTGTTGGAGAATTATCAAGCCACTGGCCAGAAGTTGCCGGTGCCAAAAGCTGCCGCCCCAAAGCCAACTCGCCGTAGCCGGGCAGCTAGCGTAAGTGGCGGCTATGGTGGCGCGCGTAGCAGCACTCCAGCGCCAACCGTTGATGATGCTCCGCGAGCTCCGATTACTCCGCCCAAAGATCACCGTGGCGAGAAGTTGTATGTTTTGATTGAGGACCCGAATAATGCTGATGCGCTCAGCGAAATCAGACGGCTGTGCGAGCTTAATCCCGGTGTGCAGGAAATCATCATGGTGTTGAAAGACGAACACGGCAAGCGCCCGCTGCGGTTACCATTCCGCGTGGATGTGACCGATGAACTGACAGCGCCGCTAGCGAAGCTGTTGGGCGAGAGCTGCGTGAAAGTGCAGTAAGGTAGGACGGAGGTAATTCTTTGCATTTTCTTCGAAAATAGTGCATGGCTGTGGTATTTTATGCTAAAATGCTTGACTTTTTCACCAAAGTGTGCTACAATAGAAATATAAGGTGCTAATAGTGCCCAGACTACTAATGTGTCGTCCTGAGGAGCTATATAGCTCCTCTTAATGTACATTAAGAGTTTGTGGTGCTAAAAACAACATAAAAAGGGGAGGTTTTTTGATGTTGATTTTGTTCATTGTTGGGATTATCATTTTCGTCATTGTTGCGCATATAGTGCGCGTTGCTTGGAAACTCATGCACGACCCGCTCTATCGCTCTTTTGGCATTATATTGCAAGGGAATTATAAATATTCCAACCACGGCGACACGATTGAGGATTTTATCCAGAATGTCCGTGGCGAGCAGTATGAATATTTTGCCTTGTTTCGAAGAAAGAGAAAGCTTTTTGAAGTGACGAGCTTTGAGCGTGGGAAGGTGGGCGTCACGTCGATGCTTATACCGGAAAGGTACACGCAACTAGTTTGCGTTCATAATCATCCCCCGGCAGATGCAACGTTCACTCTCGACGATATTAAGACTTTTTGCGTCTTGCCAGGTTTGCAAAAGGCAATCGTCGTCGGGAAGTCCGCTGTACACACCTTGTCGGCGCCACTTGGCTGGCCGGACGTGAATGAAGTGATAGCATATTCCGCCGATGAGTATGGGATTGATATTAGTGGCTATTTCTCGACCAATATTCCTTCAATGGTGTTACAACGTCTTATAGACAAAGGTTATATCAAACACGACGAAGATGCAGACACCAGTGGAGTCTATGTGCTTTTGCCAAAATTGATCGAGGAGCTTGCCGACCACTTTAAGCTCACCTATACTATAACTGAACTATGAATGTTTATTGCACCGCAAAAGTGCCCGCAGTTTAATTCTGCGAGCACTTTTTTATTGGACGGCAAACTTCTATAGCCCCGTTTTAAACCTCAGCTCCGGCTCGTCTTCGGCGATACGCATCAGCTCGTTATACTTGCAAATTCGCTCCGAGCGCGACATCGAGCCAGTCTTTATTTGACCCGTACCGAGACCAACCGCAAGATGCGCAATACTCGTATCCTCAGTCTCGCCGGAACGATGCGACATCACTGTGCGATACCCAGCTTTCTTCGCCATCATCACAGCCGCAATTGTTTCGCTTACGGTGCCGATTTGGTTCGGCTTGATCAAAATTGCATTGGCGGCTTTTTCGGTAATGCCATGCTCAAGCAACTTTGTGTTGGTCACAAACAAGTCATCGCCCACCAGCTGCAAGCGCTCGCCCAGTCGCTCGGTCATCACTTTCCAGCCTTCCCAATCCGACTCATCCAGACCATCTTCGATCGAAATCACTGGGTAATTATCAATAATCCACTCGTACCAGTTAATCATGTCATCGGAAGTCTTCCACGAACCGTCAGTTTTCAACTCGTAATGGTCATTATTCCAAAACTCCGAAGCTGCCACGTCAAGCGCTAGCGCAACATCTTGGCCAGGCTTATAGCCAGCGGTCTCGATTGCCATTGTAATCAAGTCCAGGGGCTCATTATTGCCATCGTGGACTTTCGGACCATAGCCACCCTCATCGCCAACCGTCACCGGATAACCGTGATCTTTCAGAACTCGGCGCAAAGCATGAAAAACTTCTGCACCCATGCGTACCGCTTCAGCCATCGTGCCAGCACTGCGCGGAATAATCATATATTCCTGAAAATCCGTCGCCCAATCCGCATGCGCGCCACCGTTCATTACGTTCATCATTGGACGTGGCAAACACATTTCGTGTGTCGTCCCCGCCAGCGTGGCAATATAGCGATAAAACGGCATCCGCCGCGCCCGGGCTGCTGCCTTGGCAGTTGCGAGCGAAACCGCCAAAATCGCATTAGCGCCCAACTTCGACTTATTGTCAGTACCGTCAAGCTCCAGCATTAACTTGTCGACTTGAACCTGTTCGGCGGAATTGCCAACTAGCAGGTCACGAATTTCGTGATTAACATGCCAAACCGCCTTTGAAACTCCTTTACCACCAAAAAACTGCTGGTCATTATCGCGCAACTCCAGCGCTTCGCCGGTACCAGTTGAAGCTCCCGAGGGAACGATGGCGCGCCCCGCTGCACCTGAGTTAAGATAAACATCCGCCTCTACGGTCGGGTTGCCACGGCTGTCAAGCACCTGCCGGGCTTTAATTTCCTTAATTGTAAAATTATCCATAACCAAATTATAGCAAATAAATCTTTCCCCGTCTAAAATTTGTGTTACAATGGTGTTAAAGCTTAAGCAAGGAGGGCCATGAACCAGGAAGAAATGGTGGCTGGAGACGTTCAGAATCATTCGGCACAAGGTAAGCGTAGCCAGCGCGAGCCAAAAACGCAGACTGCTGACGGTGGGCATATTAATAAAGACGTCAAGTTACAGTCGGAGAAAAGATCTCACAAAACCCCGATTATTTTGGGAATTATCTTGGTGATTTTGGTTTTGATTGGTGCCGGGTTTTTTGCTTGGTATTTCTGCTTCTATAGCCAGCCCGAAAAGGTGATTTCCGATGCGGTTGATGATTTGCTGAGCGCTGATAACATTGTTTTCGACGGTGCAGCAATCTTTACGCCGGCTACGAATGAAGATTCTGCCCTGGAGCAGATTGAGGTTGATTTTGATTCGGCCGCCAATCAGGCTCCAGCTAGTTCGACCACGGTGACCATGAAGTTCGTATTTGAGAATAGTGAGATCAGTTTAGAAATTGGTTCCGTACAGGTGAAAGATGGTGTGGCTTATCTACGCGTGAGCGGGATTCTTGACGCTTTAGAGCGCGCTGGCCTCACTGAGGCGCTACAAGAAGAAGCACGAGTTTTCTTTGATACGCTCGAGATTATTGATGGCGAGTGGTGGGAGATCTCGGTCACGGACCTGATTGATGAATTTGAACTCGAAGACGAAACCACGAACCAGCTCAAGGCAACTTACGAATGTGCTTACAAAGCCATTAATGACAGCTACCGGGCGGAGTTTGCTGAGCTTTACCGTGAGCATAGTTTTATGCAACTTTCTCGCGTGCAGAAGTTAGAGTTCCCGCAGGAAAGCAATTATCAAGACGTCGTCGCCAATGCTGGCTCAACTTATTACCAAGTTGCGTTTGACTATGAGGAACTGGCTAATTTCATCAACGCTTTGCCAGAGTCGGACATTGCCGAAAAACTCTACGCTTGCGTGAATGACAACCTTCTAGATAGTGATGCCAGTGCGCAGGATTTCGATGAAGTTAGCGCTGACGAGCTCAAGGAGGCTTTCCCGGAAGATACGCGGATCTATTTCGAAATTTCCAACTGGTGCCACCAACTCAAGACAATCGTCATGCAGTTAGCTGATGAGGATTTGGCCGTCAATCTTGGGCTAAAAATCCATCAGGATCAACAAGCCGTGATTACGGTGCCTGATAGCTATCGGCCGATCACGGAATTAGTTGATGAAATTATGGAAATGACTGTCAATTTGCTTTATATCCAGCAAGCCGGCACGATTAATATGACTGAGGAACCGTGGAATAATTAAGAAAGAGAATATGGGATTAGGAAAAATGAACATCTTGAAAAACGCCAAAGCTGTCGCCTCCGATAAGCTCGCCCGAGTTGGAAAGTCGGGAAAGCATTCCGAAGAAAAAACTCGCGATAGTAAGTATGACGAACTCGGCAAAATTTATGAAAGCCAGGAAAATGAGCAGCTGAGTGCGAGTAAAAGTGACGACACGATTTTGGCACTAGATATCGGTACCGAATATGTCAAGGCGGTAATCGCGCGCCAGGGCAAGGATAATACTCTAGACATTATCGGTATTGGTCGCGCCCATCAGGATGCTAGCAACATGTACGCCGGCGCAATTGCGGATATTCCGGCGGTGGTTGATGTTTGCGAACGTGCACTTAGTCAGGCCGAGAAAATGTCCGGCACGACCAGCAAGCTGACGGTGGTCGGCATTGCTGGCGAGTTAATTAAAGGTAATACTAGCACAGTACGGTATCGCCGTAAGAACGGCAATAAACCATTGTCGGAACAGGAAATGGCGCTGATTATTAAGCGCGTTCAGGATCGCGCCGGCGAACAAGCACGCAAAGAAATCGCCGACGAAACTAATAATCCGAATGTTGAAGTGCGCTTGATTAATTCGGCAATTGTCAGTATTAGCATTGATGGTTATAAAATTAGCAACCCGATTGGCTTCAAGGGCACTGATATTGTGATTCAGTTCTATACCGCTTTCGCACCACTGGTGCATATTTCCGCCATTGAAAAGGTTTGCGCTGAGCTCAGTCTTGACTTGCTCGCGGTCGCAGTAGAACCATTTGCGGTTTGTCGGGCATGTCTGGGCGACGAGCTGGATAGCAATTTTTCTGGCATCGTCATGGATATTGGCGGCGGCACGACGGATATTGCGGTGGTCGACGACGGTGGCGTGGAAGGCACGAAGATGTTCGGCATCGGCGGTCGCAGTTTCACCCACCAAATTGCTGAAACCCTGGGCGTAGATTTCGATACTGCGGAAAAGTACAAGTTGAGCATTCGCAATCCGGCTAAAGTCCCAGCCGACATCAAGGAACAAATGCTGGTCGCAATTCGTCGTAACTTGGCAGTGTGGTTATCTGGCGTGGAGATTACGCTGGATGAGTTTAATCTGACCGATATGCTACCGAACAAAATTTTGCTCTGTGGCGGTGGAGCTGGGTTAAGCGAGTTGCAAGAAGTGCTTGCGACGACAGATTGGTTCAAGGAATTGCCATTTGCACGTCGGCCGATTGTGCACTTGGTGGAAAGTGCTGATATCCCGGGGATTCACAACCAGACGCAGACAACGCTAGACTATTCGTTTATTACGGCGCTGGGGTTGCTTCGAGTGGCGCTGGATACTTTGGCTGGTGTGCCCGATGAAGGTGGTATCCGTGCTAAGCTGGCGAAGTTGTTGCAGAATTAAACAATGTGGGTTTAGAAGTGTCAGATCAGGCTGTTTCTTCAGTAAAACGTCAACGAGTTGTGTATTATGATTATTTGCGCGTGTTAGCAACTTTTGCGGTAGTACTGATTCATGAAGCCACAGGTTATTTTCAGATTTTGCCGGTCGGATCGTATAGCTGGCAGATTGGAAACTTATATAACAGTCTTATGCGTTGGGCGGTGCCAGTTTTCGTGATGATCAGTGGTGCAATTTTTCTGGGCCGTAAGATTGATACGAAGAAGCTTTACGCAAAAAATATTTTGCGGCTCGTCATTGCTTATTTTGTCTGGAGCATGTTTTATGCTTGGTTGCATCAACCGGCTAGTTTTAGTCAATTTGTGCAGATGATGTTTACTGGAGAATACCATATGTGGTTCGTGCCTATGATTATTGGGTTGTATATTTGCGCGCCCATCATTAACCAAATTATTCAAAACCGGACTGTCATGAGATATTATTTAGCAGTGGCTTTTGTAGTGGCGTTTCTGTTACCGCAACTGACTTTGTGGTTGAATGATCTAGGCGGTCCGCGCATCCAAGTCATCGCTTCAGGCATTAATTATCTGCTAGCTGCTTCGGGGCTTAATTTGGTGCTAGGCTATACCAGCTATTTTATTTTGGGCTATTTTCTGAGTCAGCAAGACTTGCCTGCGCGAACGCGACATATAATCTATGCGCTTGGCATCATTGGAGTAGTCGTGACCGCAGGCACAACTTTACTAGTTTCGTCCGTGCACGGTGCTCACACCGATGCTTATTACGAATCATTCCGTTTGAGTGTACTTTGCGAGAGCATCGCAATATTTGTCTGGCTAAAGCACTGGCGGTTCCCGCATGTGCGTCTGAATCAGGTGGTTGCTAAGATAGCGCAATATAGTTTCGGGGTCTATTTGGTACATGTTGTTATCATGACGGTCGTGGAGAACGTTATCGGCCTCGACGGGTTCACTTTTGACCCCTTGTGGTGTATCCCGCTAGCTAGCGGGATAGTCTTTGGACTATCATTAGTTGTTTCGTGGGTTATTCACCATTTGCCCGTGTTGAAGAAATATCTAGTCTGAAACTTCCGCCATTTCACCTGGCTTGAGGCCGCCGAGCTCGTACTTGCCAAAAACTCTGCGTTTCAGGCCCACTACCGTATAGCCCAGCGCGCCGAACGTTCGTCGAATTTGGCGGTTGCGTCCTTCACCCATCGTCACTTGCCAGTACTTGCGGCTATCATCCAGCCGAGTCAATCCTAGCCGTGACATGCCGTCGTTCAGCTGAATCCCAAAATCGCTAATCATCTGCTGATGCAGCGGTTCCAACGCCCGGTCTAGTCTCACCTCATAAACCTTCGTTTTTTGAAACCGTGGATGTGTCATCCGAAAAGCAAAATCGCCATCATTGGTCAGCAAAATCAAGCCTTCAGAATCCTTATCGAGTCGCCCCACGGTTTTCAGCGTCTGATATTTTTCCGGCAATAGCTCAAAAATTGTCGGAACATCGCCCTGACGTTTGCGTGAGCAGACATAACCGACCGGCTTGTTCAAGGCGAGGTAAGTATAATTCGCCAAAATTGGCACTATCTTCCCATTATAGCACACCTTATCATTTTTGTCAACCTTACGACCTAGCTTGGCCACCTCTTGGTTGACGGTAACGTACCCGGCCGCAATCGAATCGTCAGCTTCACGTCGCGAAATCCCCAACCTCTCCGCTAATAGCTTGTTTAATCTTGTCGCTTCTGTCACGACTATGCCTGCGGGATGTTCAAGACTGTCTCTTCAGCCACCGGCGCCGCCACATCATTAGCCGGCGTTGCCGGATTAATCGTACCGTCACTTGCTCGATCGCCCAAGACTTCATGCACTACATTCACCACATCCTCAATCCCAACTTGCGATTTTACCAAATAGCGATCCGCACCCAAACTCTCACCACGTTCACGTTGATCCTCGCTAGACAGCGCTGTCATCATAATTACCTTAATATCTTTGGTTTCTGGAGTACTGCGGAGAATATCGAGCATATCAAATCCCGAGATCTTTGGCATCATCACATCAGAAATAATCAAATCCGGGCGTTCGCGCACCGCCACCGCCAAGGCCTCCTCGCCGTCTCCTGCCGAAACGATTTCGTAGCCTTCAGCCGTTAAACGAATACTGTAAATCTCTCGAAGGCTGTTGTCGTCTTCGACTAGCATAATTTTGCTCATGCGATCTCCTTTTGATTAATATTTGACATAGTTGGCTGGCTCAGCTCGGTCGGAAAATAACCTTGAACAGGTGCCACCCCAGCCCCAGGCATTTGCGCAGTCTGCTGCTGTTGTTCATTCTGGTAGGCAATCAAGCGTTTTTGATATTCCGCGTCGGTCAACCGCGGCAAACTCACATAAAATGTCGAACCGTCACCAAACGCGCTTTCCACCCACACACGCCCGTCCATGGCCTCGACGCGCTGCTTCACAAGGTAGAGCCCCAGCCCAGTGCCACCAATCTGGCGGGTTTGCGAGTTGTCCACCCGATAAAACTTTTGGAAAATATGCGCAGCATCGTCCGGTGACACTCCAATCCCAGTGTCTGTCACATTAATCAATACTTCATCACCATCAGCGCGGGCATTTACCCAGATTTCGCCTCCATCTGGCGTATATTTAATCGCGTTTTCAATCAAATTATCCAAGATTTCGCGCAAAAAATCCAAATCCACTGCCGCATACACCAATGGTTCAACTTGTTTCTCATTTGTCACCGCCTCAGCCGTGCCAAAACTGTATTTCAAGTGCTTGTCTTGTAAATCTTTCCCACGTGCGCGCTGCCCAGCCATTTCTTGCACCGCCGCCACGATATTTACCGGCACCAGGTGCGCTTTTAGTCGCCCATCATCTAACTTCGTTACGTCTAGTAAATCTTTAAACAGCCTTCCGAGATGCTGGCTCGAAGCGTGTGCTGCCTCCAAATACTGGCGAGCGCGGTCGTCAATTGTTGCTGTTTGCGGGTTCAACGCCAACCCCAGATAGCCTTCAATCGAAGCCACGGGCGTCCGCATCTCATGGCTGGCTGTTGAGATAAACTCACTTTGTTTTTCCTCTTCTTCCAGTTCTTTCGTGATGTCGCGAAAAGTAATAATCTTGTCGGCATTTGGCCCTCCAGCTGGTGTTAAGCTCAAAAAAATCGCCGATTTCCGCTCGCCCTGAGCCGACAGCAGCAAATACTCACGGCTAGTCATAGCTTGATTCAGTCGTACGGCTTGATCCAGTTTGCTACCATCTAGAGGTACTGCCGACCCGTCTGCATTTGCTAAGCGCAACACTGTCTGGTAGTTCAGGCCGACAACATTAGTGGGGCTGCCATAGCCCACCATCATCGCTGCTGCTGGGTTTGCAAATTGCACCACGCCAGTTTTATCAATCAGTAATACTCCGTCCGCAATTGCATTCAAAGCCAACTCCGCGAATGCCGAACTATTTGCCACTTGCACCGCTGGCGCCACTGTAGCCACTTTCTTCTTGAATAAACTCATTATGTTTATTTTAACACAAGCCTGCAAAAATATGCTATATTTGTTTTATATGAACAAGGAAGTTATTTATTTGGAGCCGGAAGATGATATCACCGACATCTTGACCAAGCTCCAAGGCGCCGAACAAAAACTGGTGGCCCTTGTGCCACCCAAAAAAGCCACAATGCTGCGCAACGCGGTGAATATGAAGCTGGTAGCGCGAGCCGCCAAGGAGTGTGACAAGGTTGCTGTGATCGTAACTGCGGATCCAGCCATCGTTAAGCAGGCCATGACTGCCCAAATCCCGGTGGCAAAAACCTTACAATCCCGCCCAGTGGTTCCGACTAAGGAAAGCTTGGCTGAGAGCGAGGCCGAAGAACAGGTGATTGATGAGGATTTGACGGATGTCAGTAAGTCAGAAAAGGACAGCTTGAAGGACAAAAAATCCGGCAAAATCGCCGCAGAGGGTACTAGCGGCGCTTCTGAAGCGGTTAAGGCTAAAAGTAGTAACACTATCGACCTCAGCGACGGTGACCTCTCAGACGGCAAGAGAGAGGGCAAAAACGGCCAAAAATCAGCCAAAACCGACAAAAATGGCAAAAAAGTGCCGAATTTCGAACAATATCGCAAATGGATAATTCTCGGGGCCGCCGCGGTGATTTTATTGGTGGTCTTTGGGGTCTGGGCCTTTGTCTTTGCTCCAGCGGTGAAGATTACTGTCGCTATGAATACTTCCTCAAGTAGCTTCTCGGAAAATATTAGTTTTACTACCAACCAAGCCGAGGCTAATGCCGCCGAGGGTAAGTTCTTCGTCGAAAAACAGAGCTATGTCGACAAGTTTGAGGCTGAATTTGTTGCCACGGGTCAAGAGGATCGGGGCGATAAGTCTAAGGGTACGGTGAGGATTGCCTATACTCTAACGGCAGCATTTATTAAGGAACATCTGAACGAAGGTGTGACGATTAGTATTCCTGCCAATTCGCGCCTAGTTTCGAACGACAATGGGCTAGGTTATCATACCATTCAAGATATTGCTTTGTCCTGGGACGGTACAATTGGCTCCGGCTCGACCTGTACTTCCTCGTCAAGCTGCACCCTCAGCGCAACCGTAGGAATTGAAGCAAATAATAGCGGTGCGAATTACGACGCCGGCACGAAAACTTCTTGGTCGACCGCTAGCCTGCCCAGCCTCGAGAATGTCTCTGTGCCGAGTGTGACGACGACCGAGCCAATCTCTGGTGGTTCGACCAAGATGGTAACTGTAGTTACGCAAGCCGATGTCAATAAGGCCGCCGAAGCCCGTAATGATTCTGCCAGCGCCGATGGTAAAACCACTCTGATGGCGCAAGTACCAAAAGATTCAATCGCCATCGAGGCTAGCTATACCGCTGAAGTTGGTGAGTTGAAATCCTCTCCAGCAGTCGGGGAAGAAGCTAACGGTCAGGTGAAATTGACCGCCGAAACAACTTATTCTATTTATACGATTACCAGTGCCCAGATTGATGAGTTCGTCAAAGCCAAGACTGAGCTCGGCGAAGACCAGAAGATTTATTCCATCAGCGATACCTATGTGGAGCGCTTTACTAAGATTGAGGAGCCAGCGCGCCTCAAGGCTACGGTTAAAACTGGTCCAACCGTGACCGAAGAAGACGTCCTGAACCGCTCTATGGGGCGCAAAACCGGTGAAGTCCAATCGTTGCTGCGCTCAATCAACGGTGTCAGTTCTGTCACTGTTACGCCATCTTACTTCTGGGTCTGGTCTGTACCAAAGAATGCCGACAAGGTTACGGTCGAGTTAACGGTGGAGGATAAGTAACCTATGAAATTAATTGCCCTTGATGTTGGCACCAAGCGGATTGGTGTCGCTAAAGCCGATTCCAGCGTGCGAATTGCGGTACCATATGCTGCTGTAGAAGTTGATGGCACGGAGCTTGAGAAAATTGCTTCGCTCGCCCGCGCCTGGGACATTAATAGCTTCGTGCTCGGTATGCCCCGCAACTCCAAAGGTGAAGAAACTGAGCAAAGTCAGTATGTACGTCGTTTTGCCAAAGAGTTGAAACGCCAGATTCCGGAGGCTAAGATTTGCTTCCAGGATGAGAGTTTGACCTCTGTCGAAGCCGAAAAGCGCCTCAAGGGCCGCAAAAAGGGCTACAAAAAGGGCGATATTGATTCTGAAGCCGCTACGATTATTTTGCAAGATTTTCTCGAACAGCATACTGGTAAGACAGTGTCGAAGGCTGCCAGCGCCAAGCGTCAAACCGTGCAAGCCGCCAAGCCTCACCGCATGGGAGTGGTGCTGTTGATTCTGCTGCTGGTGCTCGGGGGAGCTGGGGCTGGGGCGTATTACTATTATGACCAGAATTTACAACCGGTTTTCACTGATATTGATTGTAATGATGCTGAGGAGAAAACCAGTAGTGCTTGCAAGCCAATTGTCTTTTCGATTGAACCCGGCTCGAGTGTCAATGAGATTGCTAATAGTTTGAAAAATGCCGGACTGATCCGTGATTCGCTGGTTTTTCAGATCTATTACCGTCTAAATTACGGTAATTCGACGATCAAAACCGGCGATTTTAACCTGACTAAGGTGATGACCCCAGCAGAAATCATCGCAGAAATCAGCGATAGTGCTAATGACGATAATACTTTTAGCTTTACAGTACTACCAGGGGAGAGATTGTCCGACATTAAGGCTAAACTGATTAAGCTTGGTTATACTGCGGAAGCAGTAGACGCTGCCCTTGCTGCCCCTTATAATGGCGAATACAGCTGGATTTTTGAGGGTCGACCAGAGGGAGCATCGCTTGAAGGTTATTTGTTTGGCGAAACTTACGAATTTTACAAAAATGAGGAAGTAACGGCAATTTTTGAGCGCATGCTGGGAGAAATGGCTTCTGTCATAGAGAAAACCGGTCTGAAAGAGAAATTTGCCGCTCAGGGGTTGAACCTCTATCAGGGGATCACACTAGCTTCGGTGGTACAAAAAGAGGCCGATAACGCCGCTGATTGGGCAAAAGTTGCCCAAGTGTTTTATAATCGCATGGCTGCGGGGATGAATCTAGGCAGCGATGTCACCGTTAGCTATGCTTGGGACGTGATGTACCCAGAGCGTGACCCCAGTGAAATCAGTAATTCTGAGAAAATTGCTATTGATAGCCCCTATAATACCCGATTACATACCGGTTTGCCTTATGGGCCAATTTGCAACCCTGGTGAAGCCGCTCTACTCGCTACTGCCACCCCTGATAATGCCGCCGCAAACCACTTATTCTTCTTGACAGGAGACGATGGTGTGATGTATTATAGTAGTACAGAGGAGGGACATAATCGAAATATCCATGAACATTGTCAAAACCTCTGTAGTGTTGCTTTGTAGCGGGGGTAAAGAGCAATACCGATTAGTCTATTATGAAGAAGAAAAAACGTAGTGAACATCGCTTTAGAGGCTTCATGGGCAAGATTTTGCCCTATGTGGCGATGTTTTTGATGATTTTTGGGATTGCGAAGATTGGTTCTGAAACCAAAAATGACCTCAGTAGTGATAATCTGAATATGAATCAGATGGCTGCAAACAACTACAACGTTTCGGCCGACCAGCTCTCAGAGCTGTACGTGGTGGCGAACTTATCGAATAACTTTGATCTGGCCAGCACTGAAACCGTGGCTGCTAACTATGTCATTGTTTCAGCGATGAAGGAAATTTCCCAGACCACGACCGATCGTCTGGAAAAGCCGAGTGTGGTCGACACTGGTCAGGGGCGCGGCATCCGGACTTATGTGGTCGCGGACGGAGAAACTATGGCTGGCATTGCTGCCAAAAGTGGTCTCACGACTGATCAGATTCGCTGGTCAAACGGCTTGAAAAACACCGATGTTAGCACGGGACAGGTTTTGTATTTGCCGCCGCAGGGAATCTCAGGCATTGTTTATACAGTTAAGGCTGGCGATACCGCTGATAGCTTAGCTTCCAAATATCAGTCATCAGCGCAAGAAATTATCGCCATTAACGACCTCGAGGTCGACGGCTTGGCTGAGGGGATGCGTGTGGTTTTGCCGCACGGCGTTCTTCCAGTTGTCGAACGTCCAGAATATGTTGCTCCGCGCCGTTACACCTCAACTTATACTTATTCAGGTTCGTATGCTAGCCGCCAGAATACGGTAGTTGTGGCTCGGGGCGCCTATAACCCAATCTATAACAACCCGGCAGGCATCAATGGCAACCCAATGGTGCGAGGTCAATGTACTTGGTTCGCCTGGTACTGGCGGGCAGCGAACGGTCGGCCTTTGCCTGGCGGTGCTACACTCGGCCATGCGCGTTATTGGGCGAACCGAGCGGCTGCCATGGGTTATCGCGTTGATAAAATCCCAGAATATGGTGCAGTTTTCCAAACAACAGCAGGCTATTATGGGCACGTCGGTATTGTTACTGGTCTGAACGGCGACGGTTCTATTAATGTCCGTGAAATGAACTTGGATAGCCGCGGGGTTGGTACTTTGACTGACGGCACGATTCCTGCTAGCGCGGTCGGAAGCTTTAACTATATTCACTAAGGAGGGTAAATGTTTGTCGATACGGCAAAAGTTAAACTACAAGCCGGTAAGGGCGGAGATGGTGCAGTTTCATTTCGTCACGAGATTTATATTCCCAAAGGCGGACCAGATGGTGGCGACGGTGGGAAAGGCGGCAGCATCATCTTCCGGGCTGATAAAGATACTAATACACTGATTGACTTTCGTTTTAATCCGGAGCTGAAAGCCGAGAATGGCCGCAACGGTGCTGGTCAGCGTAGTGCTGGGCGCAGCGGGAAAGATTTGATTGTCGAAGTGCCGATTGGTACCGTGGTGCGCAAAGATGGCGAAATTATTGCTGATCTGGTCGCAGACGGGCAAGAGGCAGTTGTTGCGAAAGGTGGTGATGGTGGCTTTGGTAATGCTCATTTTAAGTCATCAACCCGTCAAACGCCTATGATTGCCGAAGTTGGCGAGCCCGGTGAAGTTTTTGAAGCTGCGCTGGAGTTGAAACTAATTGCGGATGTTGGCTTAGTGGGATTGCCGAACGCTGGCAAGTCAACCTTCCTCAGCGTGGTCAGTAATGCTCGTCCAGAGATTGCCGATTACCCTTTCACAACTTTGACCCCACAGCTGGGGGTGGCGACGATTGATGATCGCGATATTTTGATTGCTGATATTCCAGGGTTAATCGAAGGTGCTGCCGATGGGCGAGGTCTTGGTCATGACTTTTTGCGTCATGTGGATCGCACTGCGGTGCTACTGCATCTGGTCGATGTCTATAATGACGACGCCGGTAAAGCTTACCACACGATTCGCCACGAGCTGGAGCGTTATGGCGAGCTGCGCGACCGCCCAGAAATTGTCGCTCTGACCAAGTGCGAAGGCGTGGACGAGGATATTCTCAAGATGCAAGAGGACAGTATCTGGAAAGTTAACCCCAACGCCCGGATTTTCCGCATTTCGGCGTCGGCCAATCAGGGATTGAAAGAATTGTTGCGTGAACTGGCGAAGCAGGTGTGGGCGCGGAGCGAGCGCGAGTCGGTGGATGTAGAGGCTAGTAAACTGCAGGATGTGGCTAACAAAGAAGCTGATAAGCAGTCGGGTACCGAGCTGCCAGTAATTACTCTATCGCCGGATCAGCTTAGTAAGTCTTGGCAAGTCGCAAAAGTTGATGATAAGTTCGTCGTGACCGGCCAGAAGATTGAAAAGTTTGCCCGTCGCACTGATCTTGATAATTATGCCTCGGTCAATCGCCTGCGCGATATTCTCAAGAAAATGGGCATTCGCGCCGAGCTAACGTCTCAGGGCGCCGAGCCAGATTCAATCATCAGTATTGCTGGCAAAGAATTCACGCTGGTCGAAGATTACTAGTTATACTTGCCCCTGTTAGCAAGAGGTGCTAAAATATCCTCAAGGAGAAGGGGTGGTCTCTGATCCTTAATATTTTAATGAAAGGAGGGATTTATCATGGATAATAAATCCCTGGGTAAGTCGCGGCGACTTACTCCTAATAACCGGTCAATTACTGGAGCTGGAATGCTATACGATATTGGCGATCGACCAAAACCTGTAAAACGAACTCTTCTGGCAATTCAGCATGATTTTGCGATGTTCGGGGCAACAGTGCTTATGGTAATCTTGGTCAACACCGCACTTGGCGTGGAGGTTTTCCCGATTCCTGTAGCAATTTGCATGGCAGGAGTCGGAACCTTGATTTACCAGTTCTTCACACGAGGACGGTCACCAGTTTTCCTGGGAAGCAGTTTTGCCTTCATCTCGCCAACTATCTTAGGATATGGTATTGGCGGAACTCCGGGAGTTATGACGGCATTGGCGCTGGTTGGCGTCACCTATATTATTGTCGGGCTAATCGTCAAGCTGATTGGCAAGGGCTGGATTGATCGTTTCTTGCCGCCGGTGGTTATCGGACCGGTCATCATGGTTATCGGCTTAGGGTTATCGACATCGGCCATCTCTCAGATGGGACTAACAGTAGACAGCGGAGCGAGTGTTTTGGAGATTTTATCAGGCTTCATAACTTTAGCGGTTGCGATTATAGTCATGGTATTGCTCCGAAAAACTTTCCTTGGTATCATCCCGTTCTTAACTGCCATTGTTATTGGGTATTGCTTTTGCATTATCACCGGGCAAGTAGACTTTACTCCAGTCAAAGAGGCGGCGTGGGTTAGCATGCCGAATTTCCAATTTATGGGAGTGAACTATATGCCGACACTATTAGCATTCTGGCAGATTGTTCCGGTAGCATTGGTTACAATGGCGGAGCATATCGGAGACCACGAGGCGCTTAGTACGATTACCGGACGAAACCTATTGAAGGATCCGGGACTTTCGAGGACGCTAATTGGCGATGGATTTGCAACCTTAGCCGCAGCATTGGTCGGAGGCCCGCCGAATACAACTTACGGTGAGAACACCGCTGTTGTTGGTATGACCCGAGTAGCTTCAGTCTGCGTGTTACGTCTGGCGGCAATCTTTGCAATTTTCCTGGCCTTCCTGGGCAAGTTTACGGCATTAGTATCAACAATCCCATCTCCAGTGCTTGGCGGAGTATCAGTTTTGCTCTATGGCTTCATCGCCTTGAACGGAGCGAAAATCTGGGTCGAAAACCAGGTAGACTTCAACGTACCGCGAAATGTGGCGATTACGGCTCCAGCATTAGTTTTCGGCCTAGGCGGAGCGGTACTTGGGAACGGTATAGTATCGATTTCGGGAATGAGTATGACGGCGATAATGGCAATTTTGCTGAACTTGCTGCCTAAAGATCCAGAAGAAATCCAGCGCCAAAAAGAGCGCGAAGAAGATGCGCGTATTTTGGAATATATCAAAGGCGAGCATGTTTTAGAGGCAATTCAGGCTGATGTAGAGTTGCAAAGAGCAGTTGACCGGGCAGTTGTGATGTATTCTGCGACAGTTAGCACCGAAGATTAGCTGGCAACCTTTCACAAATTTGGGTGGGCATAACCGTTGTATTTTTTACAACGGTTTTTGCTTTTTGGGCTTGACGCCTGGCAAGATTTGGCTTATTATAAACATAAGCTGGTACGCTTCACAGGGGTTCCACTGATGTTTAGTGGAGTGTGGAGACTTTAACAAAAACAAAAACAGCGGATTAAAACAAACCTATGTGCCCCAGGGTGGGCGCGCATCAGCGCAAAAACCGGTTCGAAAGAGCCGGTTTTCTTGGGATTAAGACATTTTCTTGCAATTTTGCCAATTTTAGCATAAAAACTATTGACAAAAATGATAATCTGTGATACGATGGAGGTATAGGCTAGGGCGTGGGAGCTTAAGAAAATTAAGAAGCTATCCCATAGCCCTCAAAAATCTCAAAAAATGGAGGGGAAAGAAAATGAGTAAAAAAGAAAAGATTTTTTGGTTAGTAGTTGCAGTATTAGTGCTTACGCTGGGGATTGCGTTTATGGTAGCGCATTCTAATAGCAAACAAACCACAAGGGCGGTCTTAGAAGCTGAAGCTACGGACAAGCTGGAATATTCAACAGAGAACCCGACCTATTCTATGGAGAATCCCAAGGAAACCATTGAGTGTAAGTCGGAGATTCTCGACATCATGGACATGAAACCCGTCAACCGGCCGGTAGTTCATAACATAGACGGTCATTATAATCCCAAGACCGGCAAGCTCTGCAAGGATTCAGAGTACGTCGTTTGGGTGGACTTCCCGGACATGCTTCTGGCGGAGCTGGAAAATGGCCGCCAGAACTTTGAAGTTGACGCTCGGTATACGTTCAAAGTCGAAGCCGGAGATTGGTTCCGCGCGGAAGTAAAGATTTACTCCCCGGACACGGGCAGGCTTTATCGCGCCGAGTGTTCGCTGGAGGCTGCTGACGGTTTGTGCAACAAGCACTGTTTCGAGGCGGACCCGAGGATTGCGCTCAGTCGAGATTGGGAGTTTGAAGACGGACATTTCGCCTTCAGCTTCTACACTTCGGCCCTGCCGGATGACGGTCCGAAGGCGACTAGCGATGGTATCTCTTCCGATTACGCAACGGTTAATGCTTATATCGATGGCGCACAGGGTTGAGCCCATAGCTATGGGAGGCGATATGCTGGTACTTCATTGTACCAGCATATTTTTGTGGTTAAAAGGTGTTTTGTAGGCAGCGGAGGGGGAGACCAGCCCAGCGATGATGGCTGAGCGACGGGTTGACACCAGCAGCATCGAAGTAGAGGAAGGACGCGCGGGCATCAGTGTCAGAGGTATAATAGCCCGCCGAAGCCGACCACCCGTAGCCGCTCAGGCCGGCGCTGTTCAAGCGGCCGTAGTAGATACTGACAATCCCGCTGCGCACAAAGTATAATGGAGCTTTAGCTATATTGTAGCCTAGCGGTGATATAATAATAAGCATGGACTTGTCGGCACCAATTGAGGAAGTGAAGGGGGTGGGGCCAAAAACTGCAGCTGCCCTGAAACGTGTCAATCTGTGTACGGTTGGCGACTTGTTATACTGCTTGCCACGGATTTACGAAAATTATCAGACCACAGTGAAAATTGAGGATTTGCGGCCCGGGAAAGTCGTGATTCGCGGTAAAATTAGCGATTTGCACGTGATTCGCACCAGCCGCAAGCGCCTGACGATCACTCAGGGCGTGATTCGTGACGATACTGGCGCTATTCGCACGCTATGGTTTAATCAGCCTTATCGCGCCAAGCAGTTCGACGAAGACCGGGAGTATTATTTTACTGGTAAATATGAGCTGAAGAGCGGACGCTATCAGCTGTCTTCGCCTTCGGCCACTCTTGTGCAGGACGCTGCAACCGACACTAATGCGAGTTTTCAGCCGATTTATGCCGCAAAAAGCGCTATCAAGCCGCAAACCTTTCATAAGCTCATGGAGAGTTTACGACCAGACTTTGCTAAGATCCCGGATTTATTGCCTTTTACAGGCGGAAGACCAGAGTTTGTCAATCCGGGCGCGCGTGCGGAGGCACTATATAACTCACATTTTCCCGAAGAACCTGAAGATGCCGAAAAAGGGCGCGAGTATTTGGCTTATGAAGAACTATTTGAGCTGATTCTTGCGGCCAAGTTGAACAAGCAAGAAAACCAGCGTTTGCAATCCATTCCGCTACATTTTAATGCTCGCTTGACGCAGATGCTGGTCAAACATTTGCCGTTTCAGCTCACAGGGGCACAGCGCCGCGCAACCTGGGAGATTCTTCAAGATCTCGAGCGCGGCACGCCAATGAATCGACTTTTACAGGGGGATGTTGGATCCGGGAAAACAATTGTGGCGGCACTCGCGGCCGCTCAAGCAACTGCTAATGGTTATCAAACCGCAATTTTAGCGCCGACCGCTATTCTCGCAACGCAACACTTTGAAAGCCTAGGGAAGCTTTTTGCTGGATTGCAAGGTGCAATTTTAGCCGATTTGCGAGCGAAAAAAGCTCAAAAGTCGGTAAAAAATGGTCAAGCTGACACCAAAAATTCTAATAGCGCAAGCAAAACCACTTTTCGCATGCCTCGAATCGCTTTGCTTACCGGCGCAACCAAAGGGAAACGCCAGCTCAAGCAGCTAATCCAAAACGGCGAGATTGACTTAGTGATTGGCACGCACGCGCTAATTACTGATGACACACATTTTAAGTCACTCGCCTTTTGTGTAATCGATGAACAGCATCGGTTTGGTGTGGGCCAGCGCCAAAAACTGTTACTAAAATCTCCGAAGAACACCGCTCCGCATCTACTTTCGATGACCGCTACGCCAATTCCGCGCTCTTTGCAACTGACGATGTTTGGTGATCTTGACGTTTCCATCGTCAATGAGCTGCCACCTGGCAGGCAGCCAATCGTGACCAAAATCTTGAATGAAGTCGAACAACGTGATGAGTTATATCCGAAAATGCGCGAGTTGCTAGCAAAAAATCAACAAATTTACTGGATTTGTCAAGTTATTGAAGAGAAAAATGCCAACACTGCCACGCCAGTAAAGCAACAGGCGAAGAAGCTACAAGAACTTTTCCCTAAAGTCAAAGTTGATGTTCTGCATGGCAAAATGAAACCTGACGAAAAGGACGCAGTGATGCAACGTTTTGCTGATAATAAGATTCAAATTCTGGTTTCTACCACCGTTGTCGAAGTTGGTGTCAACGTGCCGAATGCTAATATGATCGTGATTCAGGACGCCGAAGGCTATGGCTTGGCGCAGCTACATCAGTTGCGCGGACGTGTTGGTCGTGGTGACCAGCCGGCGAGCTGTTTTCTACTCACGACGGGCGAGGGTAAACCATCAAAACGTCTGCGCGAGATGGAAAAGTCAACCGATGGCTTTCGCCTCGCCGAGGTTGACCTGAAGATTCGCGGTCCGGGTGAGATTTATGGTGCGCAGCAACATGGTGAGTTGAACCTCCAAGTTGCAAACTTGACTGACACGGAACTTATTGCCCAGGCAAACCATCATGCTGGCGAATTTGCCAAGAATCCCGAAAAACTGGCCGACTACCCGGAATTATCCACCCGGATTAAAAAATATCAACAGTTAACGACGCTAAATTAGTGCTATAATAATAAAGTATTTATGTATGCTACCACTACGATGGTGAAAAATCCCAAGTTTTCCGGTAAACATATGGGAACTCACCAACAACTTGACCAGGCTGCGCGCAAAATCCTGACGCGCCATCTTAAGGGGCGTTATTTTCCGACCAGCAAGGAGATTCTTTATTTCGAAGGTATGCGTGGCCCGGATGGTCTCAAGCGCAAGAGTCCCGATCACGATGATCCTTCCCATATGCTCGACGATGCTGAGCACCAGCTTTTTGGGCAGATTATGGATCATCATTATAATCTTGTGCAGGCACTCAAGCAACGCAATGATGTGCGGGCGGCTTTTGAAGCCGCCTGGATGGCGCACAAGCTGACGGATGGTTTGACGCCAGCGCACCATTTTCCGCTATCGGAAGCTAAAGAGGAACTGATGTCTAATAAAGAGTTTATCAAGATCTTTGGCGAACCGGTCAAGGGAATTATGCATGGGCGTAATGCCCTGGAAACTGCACGCAATAACTGGCTTTATTGGGGGGCTGGTGGGTATATGTCGAAGCATGTTGCTTACGAATACGGCGTGGCAATTATTGCTGCCGCCCTCCCCGAACGCTCTTTAACACCGCGTGTTGGCCGTTCGGAGTTCCAGTATGTTGACCCCAAGAAAGTTTTTTACGAAGCGCTGGCTAAAATCCAGGATGCAAAAATGTATGACCGCTTTCGCAAGGATGGCTGGACGACGGATTTGGCGCTAGATACGAAGAATTTACTCTTGCCAGAAATTGTGCGCACAATTGCGCTAGTGTGGTATTCGGCGGTCGAAGAAGCCTCAAGTCAAAAAGCTAAAACTCCGCGCCAGAAAGCGCAGGATAGCCATGCCTAAAGCGAGAAACATGCAAATTATCGCTGGAAAATATAAAGGTTGCAAGTTGCTGTCTCCTGAGAACACGGCAACGCATCCTATGGGTTCACGAGAAAAGCTAGCCCTGATGAACATGCTACAGCCCTATCTTAAAAATGCGACCGTGCTCGATGCATATGCTGGGACGGGGGCCTTAGGTCTTGAGGCGCTGAGTCGTGGGGCTAGGGAGGCAGTGTTCGTTGAGTCTAATAGCAAAGTTGCTCGAACTTTAAATGATAATCTTGATAATGTGTTGGGAAGTGAGTTTACTCTTGCGACGATTTGTATTTACCCAGTACAAGAATTTACACAAATATCAACTTATCATAACTATTTTAATATTATCATTGCTGATCCGCCCTATAATCGTTTCGAGTCTACGGAAATTGTCAAGTTGGCGGAATGCTTAGATGCTAACGGTATTTTAGCGCTGTCCTACCCGGCAAAATTGGACGTTCCGATGTTAGACGGGCTAGAGTTGATCACTAACCGGCAATATGCAGCTGCAGGAATTGCAATTTATCGTAAAACTCGCTAACTTCGCCTAGCCGATACCGGAAAAATGTGCTAAAATAAAAATATGCCCGTGTGGTGAAATTGGTATACACGTATGCCTTAGGAGCATATGCCGCAAGGTGTGCTGGTTCAAGTCCAGTCGCGGGCACCATTGACAACTCAACATAACATGATATAAAATATGGAAGGTTAAGTTTCGCTGCATAACAGCGGATTTTTTGTGCGCAGCGGGTATGTAGGGTTAGATATGGGCAGAATGCGTATGGCGGGGTTCCGTGGCGTATGGCGGTCAATGACTTCTAGCACAAGTGGACGTGCCCATAATCTTAATATTGAAAATACTGATGTTGATCCATCATACGACACGTCTTATAGCTTGCACCATGGTCTCTCCCTCCGCTGCCTGGCAGACTAGTTATATATAGTGAGAAAAGCCAAAGTAAGCCTAAACCTAACCTGCAGGGACGCGTCGCTCACTCCCGTCTTCACGGGGTTCGCGCGCTGCATGCTCGCTAGCAAGCTCCGCACCCCCTGCAGGTTAGGTTTAGGCTTACTTTAGTTCTTCTTATTCATAAAGTTCAAGGCAGCGGAGGGGGTAACCGCCCCAGCGAGCGGCGTTGTTGTTCGACGGGTTGACATCAGCATTGAAGCTGAGGTTGGACGCGCGGGCATCAGTAACAGAGGTATAATAGCTCGCTGTGAGTGACCACCAGGAGCCGTTCAGGCCAGAGTACCTCAAGCGTCCGTTATTGATATGGACGTACCCGCTGCGCACAAAGTATAATGGAGCTTTAGCTATATTGTTAGCCTTTTATGTCAAGCACAAGAGAAAAGAAAACATAAACACTTGTGCTTGACTATAATAATGCTAATAAGGTTGTAGGAATAATAAGAAGAGCCCTTGCTAGACAATCCGCAGCGCCACGAGCGAGGGATAGGCGCGGCTCACCCGCGACGGCGGGCTGAGACGACGCCGTGTCTAGCAAGGACGCTTCTTATTATTCTTGCATCCTCACTATATATAACTAGTCTGCCAGGCAGCGGAGGGGGAAAGCGTACCAACGATCGCCCGGGCCGCTCGACGGGTAGACGTCATCAGCATTGAAGGCGAGGTAGTACGCAGTAGCAGTAGTAGCATTAGTATAAACTGCGGCGGTAGACGGCCAGCCGTAGCCGTAGATGTCTGCGTACCTCAAGCGGCCGTAGTAGATATCGATATTCCCGCTGCGCACAAACCCTAAAAACCTATGTTATAATAAAAGTATCAAGGAGGTTTATGACAATTACGCGCGAAGAGTTCACGCTAAAGAGCGCCCACGATGGGCTGAGGTTAGGAGTTAGTCTCCGTTTCCCGGAAAATCCCCGAGGGATTTTGCAACTCGTACATGGTATGGCCGAACATCGAGAGCGCTATCATGATTTCATGGATTTTTGTGCTCAACATGGGCTGGTCGTAATCATTCACGATCATCGCGGGCACGGCGCCAGTGTTAAATCTCCGGAAGATTACGGCTATTTTTATCAAGATGGCGCAACTGGAATTATCGCCGATGTACACCAAATGACGCAGTACGTACGCGAACGTTTTCCGGGTTTGCCGCTTACGCTCTTTGGTCATAGCATGGGATCACTCACTGTGCGTGCTTACATGCGTCAGTATGATGCGGACGTTAATGGACTTATTGTCTGTGGCTCACCAAGTAAACGGGTGGGAGCGCGCACCGGGCTGGCAATTGTCAAACTACTCAAATTGCTTCGTGGCGAGCGTCATCGTAGCGAGCTAGTCAACTCCCTCGCTTTCGGTGGCTATAATCAGAAATCCGCCAAGCTTGCGCGCCAGAATGGCAACACTGAGGCGGCCAGCACCTATACTCGTGAAAATTCGTGGGTGGTCAGCGATCCGGCGGTTGTCGAAGCCTATGACGCCGATCCGCGTGATGGTTTTCGGTTTACTTTGAATGGTTTTGAAGTGCTGTTTACGCTAGTAACGCAAGCTTATAACAAAACTGGCTGGAAGATGGCTAATCCTAATGTGCCAATCTTCTTTATTTCCGGTGCTGATGACCCGTGTTTGATTAGTCATAAAGATTTCTATAAAGCAGTTAACTTCATGCGTCAACGTGGCTATCGCAATGTCTCTAGCAAACTTTATCCGAAAATGCGCCACGAGATTCTCAACGAGATCGGCAAGGCTGAAGTTTGGCATGATATTATCAAGTGGATTAACCAGGAAGTAGGCTAAATGGCGTTTTATTATAATCAGACCGTCAAGGATACGCTCGCGGACCTTAAAGTTGACCCAGATCAGGGTTTAAGCTCTCGAGAGGTCGCCAAACGCCAGGAAGCCTATGGCAGGAACCTACTCAAAGTCAAAGAAACCCCTCTTTGGAAAAAGTTACTTGAGCCGTTTGCTGATATCTTTATGCTCATCTTGGTGGCAGCGCTGATTTTGTCGGCTGTGCAACAAGATTGGATTGAGGTGGTAGCAATTGCAGTGATTATTCTGGCTGATGCGATTATCTATTATATTCAGCGCTTTTCAACCGACAAGATTTTGCAGTCGCTCAAAGAAAGTACTCGTCAGACGATTGCAGTTGTGCGCGACGGTAATGAGAGGGCAATAGAATCTGATGAGCTAGTCCCCGGAGATATTGTGATTTTGCGCGAAGGCGATCGTATCCCGGCCGATGGGCGGATCATTAGCGAAACTGGTCTTTTGTCTGACGAAGCCATGCTGACTGGCGAGTCCGAAGCTATTGCTAAAGATGCTAAGGCGATTTCTGGAGTAAAAAAGGTCTACGAGCAACGTAACATGGTGTTTTCAGGAGCTTTTGTTCTAACGGGCAGTGGTAAGTTTGTTGTTGCTGCGACTGGCAACCAAACTGAGTATGGTCGCATTGCTTCCTTGGCTTCGTCAGTTGAAGAAAGCAGCCCGATTTCCGAAAAAATCAACAAATTAGTCATCAAGATTGCAATTGCGGTTCTGGTCTTGGCTGTAGTAGTATTGATTGTGCAGTTGATTGATGGAATCGATATTTTGAATGCGCTTAAGTTTACTCTTGCCATGATTGTCTCTGCTGTGCCCGAAGGTTTACCGATTGCGATTTCGATTGTGCTAGCATTATGTGCAAAGCGTATGGCGCGCAAACAGGCATTGATTAAAGAATTGAAAGCTATTGAGTCGATCGGCATCGTGACAACAATCGCCAGCGACAAAACTGGTACTTTGACCGAGAACCGCTTAGAGCTTCGAGAATTATGGGGTCTAGAACCGAGAACGGAACTCCTGAAGTTACTTGCGCATAGCGCTCTGCTAGAATCGGCTTCAATTGATGAGGAAGATAATGCTAATCTAACGGCTGTTGATCCACTTGATGCTTGTATCTGGGAATATCTAGATAGTCAAAAAACTGTTCCAGCACAGGCTGAACCGCTACGTTTCTATGCTTTTGACCAAAAAATTAAAATGTCTGGTAACCTTTATCGTGGAAAGCAGGGTGAACTACTACTATCTCTGAAAGGTGCGCCAGAAACAATTATTGCCCGTTCCAACTTGTCGGAGAAAGAACGCACGCTAGTCGAGGCAAAGCTCAATGAACTGGCCAGTCACGGCTATAAAGTCGTTGCGCTCGCTTCGGCTGAGATCAAGCGCGAAATTAACGAACTTGGGCGCCTGGAGAAATCCGATAAGCTGAAGTTCGCCGGATTTATTGCCATTGCCGATGCAATTCGCCCGGAAGCGGTGCGCGCCATTAAGCAGACTGCCCGGATGGGGGTGAAGACGAAGATGGTAACTGGTGACCATGCTGGCACGGCTTACGCCATTGGCCGCGAACTTGGCCTCGCCAAAGATTTTTCGGAAGTTCTAGATTGTTCAAAGCTTGGCAATATTAACGACAATGACCTTGAAGAGCTAGTTAAGACTACGACTGTCTTCGCGCGGGTAACGCCAGAAGATAAGTTTCGCATTTTGCAAGCTATCAAGAAGACCGAAATCTGCGCCATGACTGGTGATGGCGTCAACGATGTTCCAGCGCTGGTTGGCGCTCACGTGGGCATTGCTATGGGTGACTCGCCGAGCATTGTTCAGGATGCTGGCGACATTGTACTACTCAATAATAATTTCAAAAACATCACCGAAGCGATCAAAGAAAGCCGCACGGTTTTGGCTAATATCCGTCGTATGCTGGGATATCTGCTCGCTACCAATGCTGGTGAAGCGTTGACGATGATTGGCGCGCTCCTCTTTTTTGGCGATCAAATGCTGACGCCAATTCAAATTCTCTGGGTGAACTTGGTAACTGATTCGCTGCTTGTAATTCCGCTCGGACTCGAACCGCCAGAGCCGCAAATTTTACGCGAAAAACCTGAGCATAAGGACGCGGCGATTTTGCCCGCCAAGATGATTGTGCGCATGATAATCCTGGCGGCTCTAATGGCTGGCGTGACATTAGTCACTTACTTCGTCGCCAAAGTCACCTTAGAGTCGGCGGCGCAAGCCAATACTTTAGCTTTCACAGCGCTAGTGGTTATGCAGTGGAGCGGTGCGCTGGCAGCGCGGGGAACTTATGAAAATGTCTGGCGGCGCCTCAAAGTGCGACATCATGGATTTTTCTGGGCACTGATCGTGGCGATATTACTGCAAGTTTCGGCTTTGTTTGGCCCGCTGGCGCCGGTGATTGATACGGTGGCCGTTCCTGCTGGGGCACTAGCATTAACCGCCATCGTGGCGTTTGTTTTGCCGCTAGCGGTCATGGAAATTTATAAGAAGCTAACCGCTTAAGGTTGTTGTAATTAATACAACACTTTTTATGTTGACACGCTATATATAGTGTCTTAAAATAGACATAGACACTAAATGTAGGGTCTAAGAACTCAAAGAACACAAAAATTAACTTAAGAACATAGTAAGAGGAGGTATATTTTTTATGTTCAAAAAAATTGTCAAACGGGATGGGAAAATTGTCGACTTTAATCCTGATAAAATTACCGAGGCTATTGCTAAAGCTGGTCTCGTTACGGAAGAATTCAAATATGATCGTGCAAAACAACTTTCCGAGAAAGCTGTGAAGCGCGCTCAAGAAACCATCAAGCAACGTACTCCGAGTGTTGAGCAAATCCAAGACATTGTTGAGCAGATTTTAATGGAATCGGCTTTCAAGCGCACAGCTAAGGAATATATTACTTATCGCCAAGAGCGCAACCGTATTCGCGAAGCCAAGAGCAATCTCATGAGCATTTACAAGACGATTGCTATTGCTGATGCCAGTGAGGATTCCGACGTCAAGAGAAGCAACGCTAACGTCGATGGCAACAGTGCCATGGGGAAAATGCTCCAGTTCGGTGCCGAGGGTTCCAAGATTTTCGCTAAGACCATCTTGATGAAGCCCGAATTTGCCAAGGCGCACGACAATGGCGATATCCATATTCATGACCTTGACTTTTATGCCACCGGTACTTTGACTTGCTGCCAGACCGATCCGTTGCAATTGTTTGCTGATGGCGGATTTAATACTGGACATGGCCATTTACGGACGCCAAACAGCATCGGCAGTTACGGTGCCTTAGCGGCAATTATCTTGCAAGCTAACCAAAACGAGCAGCACGGCGGTCAGAGCATTCCAAACTTTGATTATGCCATGGCTCCAGGTGTCAACAAGAGCTTTCGTAAGGCTTTGAACCGGGCGATTCGCCAATATAATCGCTTCAGTGGCAACAAAGAAATCGAAGTCAAGATTCCAGAAGATCTTGAGTACGGTGACGAAAAAGCTTTGAAGAAGCTGAAATTGCCCGACGGTATCGTGGAAAGCGCCAACGAAGACGTTGAGCGCCAGACTTTCCAAGCCATGGAAGGCTTCATTCACAATTTAAACACTATGCATAGCCGTGCCGGCGCACAGGTGCCATTCACCAGTATTAACTTTGGCACCGATACGAGCGAGGCTGGTCGCCTAGTCAGTCGCTGTTTGCTTGACGCAACCGAAGATGGACTTGGCCATGGCGAGACGCCAATCTTCCCGATTTCGATTTTCAAAGTCAAGGAAGGCATAAACTACAACCCTGAAGACAAGAACTACGACTTGTTTAAGCGTAGCATGGAGGTTTCCGCAAAGCGCCTCTTCCCGAACTTCGTCTTCATCGATGCGCCGTTCAACCTGAAAGGCTACAAGCCAGGTGACTACCGCACCGAAATCGCTACCATGGGCTGTCGCACTCGCGTTTATAGCAGCGTTTTCCCCGAAAGTGATGGCATCACAACCGGTCGCGGCAACTGTAGCTTCACGACGATTAACTTGGTACGTCTCGGCATTAAGCACGGTATTGCTCTTGGTGAGCGCAAAGAGGCTGATTGGTCCGGTTTCTACAAAGAGCTCGATCAGAAGATGGACTTGGTGGCTGATGAGTTGCTTGAACGCTACGAGTTCCAAGCCAATCAGCATGTGCGCAACTTCCCGTTCTTGATGGGCGAAGGTAACTGGTTCGGTAGCGAAAAACTGGGCTGGAACGACACACTGCGCGACGTCATTAAACACGGTACGCTCAGTATTGGCTTCATCGGTCTAGCAGAATGTCTGGTGGCAATGACTGGCAAGCACCACGGTGAAGATGAAACTTCACGCGAGCTGGGTCTCGACATCATCACTCACATGCGTGAGCGTTGTGACGAGTATGCCAAGAAATATAAGTTGAACTTTAGCTTGCTGGCTACTCCAGCCGAAGGTTTGGCAGGTCGCTTCACCAAGATTGATCGCAAGGAATACGGCAAGATTAAGGGTGTAACCGATCGCGACTATTACACCAATAGCTTCCATGTACCAGTTTATTATCCGATTGGCGCTTTTGAGAAAATTGAAATTGAAGCTCCATATCACGAACTCTGTAACGCGGGTCATATCACCTACATTGAGCTCGATGGTGACCCAAGCGACAACATCGAAGCTTTTGAAGCTGTGATTCGCAAGATGAAAGAGAGTGGTATTGGCTATGGATCAGTCAACCACCCAGTCGACCGTGATCCAGTTTGTGGCTATTCTGGCATCATCGAAGGCGATCGTTGCCCAAGCTGTGGTCGCAAAGAAAGTGAAGGCGATGTGCCGTTTGAGAGATTGAGGAGAATTACCGGCTATCTCGTAGGATCACTTGAGCGCTGGAACGACGGCAAGAAAGCCGAGGAGCATGACCGCGTTAAGCACGAAGTGAAGTGTAATGTCAACGGCGTCTATAGTAAAGAAGAAAAAGCCGAACGCGAGGCCGCGAAAGCTAAGCAAAAGAGCTTGAAAGGTAAGAAATAGTGCAGATTCGACTTTCAGGTCCACTAGAGCATGACAATATCGTCAACGGGTACGGCCTTCGGGCCGTGCTCTGGACCCAGGGTTGCGGACGCCACTGCCCTGGCTGCCAGAATCCAGAAACCTGGGACTTTGACGGTGGCGTAGTGGTGGATGTGGATGAAGTGAAACGACATCTACGCGAGTTTAAAGGCCAAGCTGGAATTACTTTCTGTGGTGGTGAACCCTTTGAACAGCCCGAAGCCTGCAAAGAAATCGCCGACTGGTGTCGCGAAGAACTAGGTTGGAATGTTTGGAGCTTTAGTGGCTACACTTACGAAGACTTGAAAGAGCTTGGCGGGGCAAAATGGGAGTTCCTCAAAAGCCTGGATGCGCTGATTGATGGACCGTTTATCTTAGCTGAAAGAGATTTGACGTTGAAGTTCCGCGGTTCGAGGAACCAAAGACTATTGCACCTTGAACACGGCACCGGAAAGATTTTGAGGCAAGAATAATGCGCGACTTGTATATGATTGCCTGCGTAAGCAAAGATGGTGGTCTCGGGGATCATGGCAAGTTATTGTGGCATATTCCTGAAGATATGAAGTCCTTCCGCGAAACCACGCAGGGCAGCGCTGTGATTATGGGACGCAAGACTTTTGAGAGTATTGGTAAAGCTTTACCGGGGCGTGAAAATGTGGTGTTGTCGAGAAAACAAGGTGGTGACCAAGCGGTGATGTGGTGCGATGAAGGCGAGCTGAAGAAGTTTTTGGACGCTTATCCGGGCAAGAAGTTTATCATTGGTGGCGCTAGTTTGTACGAGAAGTTTTTGCCTGAAGCAGAGGTAATTTATCTCACCGAAGTCAACGCCGAGAAGCCAGCCGATGCTTATTTTCCGCAGTTTGACCGTGAGGAGTTTAGCCATGAGGTGCTGCAGCAAGGCGGGCATAATGGTGTTAAATATCAAATAATTAAATATACCCGCAAGGAGATAGCTAATGACTGAAATTGAAGAACTAGCCGTACGCGAAGAACACGAAATCCTGGGTGAGCTTTCGGAAGCCGTGATGACGGCTCGGCTTGAAGATTGGATTAGTAGTAATGCCTAAAACCGTTTATCTAGACTATGCCGCAACTACGCCCTTGTTACCCGAAGCGCGGACGGCAATGTTGGCAGTACTAGACGGGGGATACGGCAATGCTTCGAGTTTGCATAGCCCCGGGCATGCTGCTCACGAAATTGTCGAAACCGCGCGTGAGCAAGTAGCCCAGCTAATTGGCGCTGATCCTAGTGAAATTATTTTTACAAGTGGCGGCAGCGAAGCCAATAATACCGTCATGGAAACTTTTCGCGGGCAGAAAATCGCTGTGAGCAGTATTGAGCATCCGAGTGTGTTCGAGGCGGCTCAGGCGCGCGCGCAGCAAGTCGACTTGTTGCCGGTTGATGAGGTTGGATGCGTGCAGGTTGAAGATATTCCAAACGATGTAGGCCTCGTGTCGGTGATGCTGGCGAATAACGAACTAGGCACGATTGAGCCGATTGCAGAGATTGTGGAACGCTGTAGGAAAAACGGTACTTTTGTGCATAGCGACGCGACGCAGGCGCTAGGAAAGGTCCATATTGATGTTAGCGAGCTGGGCGTGGATTATTTGACTATCAGTGCCCATAAGATTGGCGGCCCAATTGGTGTTGGTGCACTTTATGTACGCCAGGGCGCGCTATTTGAGAGTCTGATCAAAGGTGGGCACCAAGAGAACCGTCGCCGCGCCGGTACTACGAATACGGCGGCAATTGCTGGGTTCGGCGCCGCGGCGCAGTGGTGCTGGGACGACTGGAGTTGTAAGAAGTGGCGAACAGTGGCAGAATTGCGTAATTTACTTTGTCAGCGGATTTTGGCGGAAGTACCATATAGTAGCTGTAATGGCTTTGCCGAGTGCATTTATAACCAGAATGGTCTGCCAAACACTTTGCCGAATATTCTCAATATGAGTTTTCAGGCAGCAGAAGGGGAAAGTATTCAGCTATATTTGGATGCTGCCGGAATTAGTGTGAGCACTGGCAGCGCTTGTGCCGCGGGAGACTTGCAACCCAGCCATGTTTTGATGGCAACGCGCGGCGATGCCGAAGTGGCGCATAGTAGTGTGAGATTTTCGCTGGGGTTAGAGACAACACGTGACGATATTGAACAAGTGATGACGGTTTTGCCAGGGATTATCAAGCGCCTGCAGGGAATTAGTACAGTACAAATTAAGGAGCAACTATGAGCGAAGTCAACCAATGGGTGTATTCTGAAGCGGTCAAGGAACACTTTCTGAATCCGCGCAATTTCCTCATGGGCGACGAAGCTCAATATCAGCATGATGCTGAGGGAGTTGTTGGCAATCCGGTATGTGGCGACCAGATGAAAATGTTTATCCGCGTTGTCGATGATAAAATCCAGGATGTGAAATGGAAAACTTACGGTTGCGCCAGCGCGATTGCCTCGACTTCGGCTTTGTCGGAACTAGTTAAGGGCAAAACTTTGGATGAAGCGCTAAAAGTCGGACCGGAAGAAATTACAGCCTACCTTGGCGGTTTGCCAAAACATAAGTTTCACTGTTCTGTGCTTGGGCATGAGGCACTGGCAGCCGCAATTGCAAATTATCGCAAAACGGTTTAGAATAGACTTATGCATATTGAGAAACGTAGTGCTGTTGCAATTTATCGTTTGGTAATTGTGATTTTGGCCGTGATTGGTCTATGGATTGAACTTGCGAGCTTTCAGGAGTCGGCTTGGCGTCTGTTCGCCACTTGGACGTTGGCGATTTTGGCTATATATTATATGGTTGTAACGATTAAGACGGCTTTTTGGAAGCGCAGTGCATTTGATGTTTTGCCGTGTCCGATGTTGCAGGGGATGCTATTGGTCGCGGGCGTAAGCATGCTGATTGCTAGCGTGAGTGGGCTGCAACTTACTGGGCTGACGGGCTTCAGTAATGTTTTAATTGCCTTTCTAATTCCACTTTTGTTACTCGGCGACTATTTTATTTTTAGCAAAAAAGGCAGCTGGCGCACGATTGAACCATTTTATTGGTTGGCTTTTCCAGTAGTTTATGTTGCTAGCATCATCATTACGGGCGATTTTATGTATACTACAGACCCAGGTCTAGTTTATCCTTATGGTTTTCTCAACTTTCATGCCATCGGCGTTGATCGAATGCTGTGGTTTTTTGCGCTGGAAATTGCAGTGGTGCTAGTAGTTGGCTATATACTTGTCGTAATTGATCGCCTTGCCAGTGGTAAAGTCGCCCAGCATATCGTCATGCCTCGCATCAAGACTATCGTAATCGAAGAAGAAGTTTCTGATACTGTGCAAATGCCGGAAAAGTCAGTAGGAAAAGTTAAACAGATGAAGTCGACAACACAGAAGAAGCCGCAAGCGATGCAAGTGACCACGCAGACCAAAAAGTCACTGGCTAAGTTGCAAGATGTCAAGCCAGTTAGTAATAAAACTGGTTCTAGCAAAACTAATGCGAAGCCAGCGTCGACGCCTAAGCGTGCCCGGAATGCTGACGTCAAAAAATCTCCGAGTAAGCCAAACGAAGTGAGCAAGCCAAATAAGTCTAATAAGCCTGCGCAAAAGACCTAGATTGTCATTTTGGCGTCACTTTGGGTTGTTATGATGATAATATCGCATATATATGCAAACAATATCATCTAACTTGAGGGTAATATGAAAATACTTGAAGTTCAGAATCTCACAAAAACTTATGGTAAGGGCGAGAACCAAGTTCATGCCGTCGACCACGTTAGTTTTTCGGTCGATGAGGGCGAATTTGTGGCGATTGTCGGCGCTAGTGGCTCCGGTAAGTCCACTTTGCTACATTTGCTTGGCGGAGTTGACCGGCCAACTTCTGGCAAAGTCCTGATTGACGGAAAAGATATTTATGAGCTGTCTGATGACGCTCTAGCGATTTTTCGTCGACGCCAAATTGGCATTATTTATCAGTTTTATAATTTAATTCCAATTTTAGACGTTAAAGAGAATATCACATTACCGTGCGACTTGGATGGCAAGCCCGTAAATAAAAAACGCCTCGAAGAACTTTTACGGGTGTTAGGACTTAAAGAGCGTGTTACACATTTGCCGAATCAACTTTCTGGCGGTCAGCAGCAACGAGTTTCGATCGGACGCGCCATGATTAATGATCCGGCAATTATTCTCGCCGACGAGCCTACCGGCAATTTGGATTCCAAGGCTGGCGACGAAATTGTCTCGCTGCTCAAACTTTCCAACAAGAAATACCATCAAACCATCATTATCATTACGCACGATCTTGAAATCGCTAGCCAGGCCGACCGCGTTATCACGTTTGAAGACGGCAAAATCATCAAAGACGAACGTATGTAAGGGGGCGCCTAAAATGAAAGTATTACAGAAACTAACTTTGGCGAATTTGCGCCAAAATCGTCGCCGCACCACGGTCACAATTATCGGCGTGATTCTCTCCTCAGCCTTGATTCTAGCAGTAGTGGGAATTGTCGCCAGCATGCGTCAAATGATGATTAACTTTGCAATTGATGAAGTTGGTAATTATCATGATATGTATGAGGAAGTTCCGGCTGAAAAGTTAAAATATCTCACCGAAAACCAGCATGTGGAGTCGTATTTTTATTCCGAACCTCTGACTGAAGATACACTCAAAGACGGCTTTGATGCGGAAGTACTAGAAACTTACGAAGTATATCAGCATGCTCCTTATAAAGCAAAGTTTTATGAGAAACTCAATACTTTACCGGCAAATAACGCTAAACCTTATAACGTTTATGTACGCTACGATGAGCCGGGAAAGTATGAAACCTTTCGTCAACAAATTCTAGAGACGCTTGGGGGCAATCCACAAATTAATGTCCGCACCAATTCCGACTTATTGCGTTACGAGGCGGCTGCCATGAGCGATGTCACCTTAGCGTCGCTGACTAGTCTTGCGATTATTGTCATTGCTATCATCGTAGTCACGAGTATCTTCGTAATTCGTAACAGCTTTAGTATTTCGGCCACGGAGCGTGCCCGACAATTCGGTATGCTTTCTAGCGTTGGTGCCACACCACGCCAAATCCGTCGCAGCGTAATTTTTGAAGGCGCAGTGATTGGTGCAATTGGCATTCCGCTGGGCATTTTGCTAGGCATGTTGGCCGTTGTGATTCTGGTGGCAATTATGAATTACTTGATGCGCGATATGCTGGCCTTCACGATCAGTGTTGCAATGCCGTGGTGGATTTTCCCGATTGCCATCCTGCTCAGTGTTGTCACTATCTTTCTTTCGAGCCTCATGCCGGCGATTCGTGCCGCCAAGATGTCGCCAATTGAGGCTATCCGTGGTAACCAAGATATTAAAATCAAATCCAAAAAGTTGCGTACTCTCAAGTTCGTCAAACACACTTTTGGTATTGGCGGCGTGATTGCTGATAAAAATCTCAAGCGCAGTCGCAAAAAATATCGCACAACCGTGATTTCGATCGTGCTGTCGGTAGCAACTTTCATCGGTTTGTATAGTTTCCTGGGCTACGGTCAACAAGTCGTCGGGCTACAATATGATAATAGCAATATCGATCTGACGGTTGGTGGCGGCGATGCGGAGCTATATCAGGATTTAGCTACCAGATTCAACCTCAAAGACTATGCTTATTATCTGCGCACCAATGTTCTGGACGTTAGCCTTTATCTCGTTAATCCTGACTACTTTACTAAGTATGCCGAAGAAGTTGGCGTCAAGGCCAAAGACCTGAACAAAGTTGTGATTCTGGATGATCTCGCCATGACGGCAGATGAGGCTGGCGCGTACAAAGTTGAACGCGTGTATCCTGGCTTGAAATCTGGGGATGAGCTCGAAGTTGAAGCTGTGCTACACTGGCACGAAGAAAAAATTCAAGACGAAAATGGTGGTGGTTTCATCGCTAAAACTTATGGTGACGCTGACAAAGTAAAAGTTAAAATCCCAATTACGAAAATCACCGACCTTCGACCGCTCGGCTTTGAAAACTCTCATTACGAAACTGCCTTCGCTTCCGAAGATTACTATTTGCGCGATCGACTCGGTCTCGATGCAGATGCGACTTCGTTCTACGCTGAGAATGTCGAGGACGTGAAACCGATTATCCAGTATCTCGAGGAGGTTGAGAAAACTGGCAAATACAAATACTTAAACTTCCAAGATGTCGAGGAGGTCAAAGCCCAATCGCGACGCATCTACTTACTAATTTCGATTTTCTTGTACGGCTTTATTGCGGTAGTAACTTTGATCGGCGTGACCAATATTTTCAATACGATTACGACAAACATTGCTTTGCGCGCCAAAGAGTTTGCGATGTTGAAGTCGATTGGTATGACGACGAGAGAGTCTAATCGTATGGTACGGTTGGAAAGTTTGATGTATGCTGTGAAAGCGTTAGTGATTGGCATTCCGCTCGGTTTGCTCCTGTCTTACGGTTTTTACCAAAGCATTGCTCAGTCAGTTGACTTTGGTTACAGTATTCCGTGGATGGCGATTCTGCTTTCGATCATTGCGGTGGGCGCGCTGATCAGTGCAATTATGCACTACTCCGTCAAACAAGTCGAAAAACAAAACATCATCGAAACCATTCGCAACGAAAATATTTAAAACTCATTCAGCCGGCAGAGTAATTCTGTCGGCTGATGTTATAATATTAGTAGATGAAAACTCGAGTTCTGTTAGTTGAAGATAACCCGCTCACCGCCAAAGGTTTACAGTATTTACTGGAGCGTGAACAATATTTCATTACCCACGCCGCGACTGCACAGACAGCAGAGGCGGAGCTTTTAGCTCAAGATTTTGATCTCATCCTGCTCGATGTGTCCTTACCGGACGGCGACGGGTTTCAGCTTGCGCAAACCTTGCGTGGTTCTGGCAAAACCTTACCAATTATTTTCTTGACGGCGCGTGACGACGAAAATGATGTAGTACATGGTCTTGAGCTTGGTGCTGATGATTATATTACGAAGCCTTTTCGCAACCGCGAATTGTTACTTCGTATCAAAAACGCTTTACGGCGTGAACATAAGTCTTCAGCTAAGTTAGTTGTTGGGCGCATTAGTTATAATCCCGACACCCTTGAGGTACTGGTGGATGAACATGAGGTTGCTCTTAGCGCTGTCGAACGTAAATTGTTGGTTTGTTTGCTCGAAGCTGCAGGACATATCGTTCCGCGCGAACGCTTGCTGGACGAAATTTATGATGCCTCTGGTAGTATCGTGAATGATAATACGCTTTCGGTTTATCTTAAACGCTTGCGCGAGAAGCTGGGGCTACCCGGCGCGATCGAAACTGTCAAAAACTTAGGCTATCGCTTACGCATACCCGAAGCAACAGAAAGTAAAAACTCATGAATCGGCGACGTCTACGACAAATTGTCCTGCCAATCGTGCTAGTTATGTTAGTGGCCAGTATTTTGGTGACAATTTTCAGTTGCACATTTAGAAAAAATTATCAAGCACAAGTGAATCAAGAAGTTGCCCAAATTATCGGCGCGGTAGCGGAAACCGATCCCACAATTGACACGGAAACTATTATTCGCGCTCTGCGGAGCGATAATTCGGCAGCATTACAAACAGGCGAGGCCATTCTCCGCCAATACGGTTTGATGCCAGGAGATTATGCAACCGCAAGTTCTCAGACTTTTACCCTGCAAATGCTCGGCCTAGCGCTTATTATAATAGCGACAATTGCGCTAGTTTTGATTAGTTACTTTTGGTGGTTGGATTATCGTCGCCAGCGCAATCTGAACAACCTTGTCACTTATATGCAGGCGCTTAGTGAGCGCGTGTATAATTTACGCTTAGAAGAAAATCGTGAGGACGAACTATCTCTGCTAACCAACGAATTATATAAGATTACCGTGACGCTCAAAGAGGCTGCTGAACAAAATCAATCCCGTAGCCAAAGTCTCGAAACGGCTTTGGCTGACATTTCGCATCAGTTACGTACACCGCTGACGTCTTTGCAAGTGGTTTTGGACAATATTTATGACGATCCAACAATGCCAGCGGAAATTCGCCAAGACTTTTTGCGTTCTGCTAGCCGCCAAGTCACCGTCATGTCCGAGCTGGTCACAACTTTGCTCAATCTTGCTAAATTCGACAATGGGTCAATTCAACTCCACCCACGTACCGTAAAGGTTTGCGAGCTATTTAACCAAGTACAGCAAAACCTCGAGGTTTTGGCCGACCTCCAAGATGTTAAACTGGAGGTCGTAGGTAGCTTAGATGCTAAAGTTGAGCTTGACTTACGTTGGCAGACCGAAGCCCTGACGAATATTGTTAAAAACTGCATTGAGCATAGTCGCCCAGGCAGCAAAGTGATTTTGCGCGCTGAGGACTGTCCGCTATATCTCAAAATTACCATCCAGGATTTTGGTGAGGGCATCGCTGCGCAAGACTTACATCATATTTTTGAACGTTTTTATAAAGCCCAAAATGCCGCCGCAGCCAGTGTTGGTATTGGACTGGCTTTTGCAAAAGCCATCATTGAGGCTAGCAATGGCCAAGTCTCTGCCAAATCTGATCTAGGAACCGGAACCAAGTTTACGATTACTTATTTTAAATAGGGCCGTATGGTATAATTGAAGTGTCAAAGTTATAAAATCCAAGCAGTAAGCTAAGTGATAAGTTTGCGGAACTTTATCGCACGATAGAACGGCACCGTGTGTCGATTGGCGTGCGAACCCCGTATGCTTATCGCTTGGATCGACTTTGACACCGATTGCACGGTGTCGTTTTGTTTCTCACGAATCTAGGTCGATACTGCTCTAAAAGCAAGGAGCAATATGGAGGAAGTTTTTAACTATCTCAAAGCCCTAGATGTCAACTTCTTAGCCACTAGAAATGGCACAGGTGTCAGTTGTCGTCCGTTCGGCGACCCAGTGAAATTCGATGGTAAGATTTATATGCTAACGCACGCCGAAAAAGATGTTGCGAAGCAACTCGCCGAGAACAATCAGGTTTGTATCGTAGCTTATAACTCAGAAAAAGAGAATTGGCTACGAGTTTTTTGTGAAGTGATTGACGATAGCGATAATACCGCAGCCAAACAAGCCATCATTGACGAGTTCGACTGGGCGGAGGAAGCTGGTTACACCTTAGATAATCCAAGTTTCAAATGCTACTATCTCGCAAATGCTAAAGCTGAAGTTCGCGATAGTGAGGGAAAGGTGTTGGCGAGTTATGAGTTCTAATAAAAATAGGAAAGGAATCTCATGAAAATTTGCATTTGTTGTAGCCTGAGTTTTGGCGATGAAGTTCGTCAAATCGCCGAACAGCTAGAAAAAGCAGGACACGAAGTTTTGTTGCCGAATGGAGTGATTCATAGATTAAACGAACAGCCTGATTTTGACCCCATAAAAGCCAAACTTGAAACCGACCCCTATCATAAGCACACTGACAAAATCCGTGAATCCGTTACCCGACATGCCATATATTAACGATGAGATTAATGCTTTCGAAGCCAAAATCTTGAATGGTGATTTAGGTAAAATAGCAAAATAGCAACATTCCATTATACTTTGTGCGCAGCGGAGTCGTCGGTATTAACAGCGGCCGCTTGTGGGACGCAGGCCTCACCGGCTACGGCTGGCCGTCTACAGCCGCTGTTTATACTAATGCTACTACAGCTATTGCGTACTACCTCGTCTTCAATACTACGGATGTCAACCCGTCGAGCGGCCCGAACCATCGTTGGAACGGTTTCCCCCTCCGCTGCCTGGCAGACTAGTTATATATAGTGAGAAGCCTGTAGGCAGCGGAGGGGGAAACCGTTCCAGCGTCTATATGGACTAAAGGATGGGCTGACGTCAGTGTTTGTAAAGTCCAGAAAGTGCATAGTAGCTTCGGCAGAACTAGTATATGAAGCTGCTGATGATGACATATAAAGACCATTGACTCCAGTATAGCTAAGTTCACCTTCTTTAATAATAACTCGCCCGCTGCGCACAAAGTAAACGAAAGCTTTAGCTATATTGTAGCCTTAGCTGGCTTCTGCGCCAAAACATGATAATGCCAAGATTCAAAAACCTTTACCTCATGAGGCTTTTGCACAAAAGTCTCTATTTGTTTCATGCTAATCATATTAAATTGCGCAAACAATTCGCGTATCAATTCGTCATCAGCATAAAAGTGTGGGACATTATTTTCTGGGCCATCCTCTTGACGGAGCTTAGTATTCTCGTCAACTATTGGCCGCCTCCCCAGTCCCAACTTTTGGATTTTATCATAGGCTCTCCTTTGGACAATTATAACATGGCGATGAGAATGCATGAAAGGCGGCAGGAAGGTCAAGTTTTATAAATGTCGGCAGGAAGAAAGTCGGCAGGAAAATCAATTCTTTTTGCTGCGGTCGGCAGGAAAAGTCAATCTCGCTACGCTCGATAACGAACCGAAGCGAACGTGTCATGCTATCCCATAGAATAAACTAGACATAAAGTCTAGTTTATTCTATGGCTGGGTCGGCAGGATTCGAACCTGCGAATGCTGGGACCAAAACCCAGTGCCTTACCACTTGGCGACGACCCATCGTCGTCCTCGTTTTAGCTCGCGCTGTACCTAGAAGACATCACTACCCTCCAACGCTCTCATTATAGCACGAAACTTCGTTACTGGCTAGCGTGGTTTTCGTCAGCCAGCTTGCTAGCTTCGCGCAAGCTTGGCAGTTCCTCAAACACCACCTTAATACAACCAGCAATCGGAATTGCAATAATTGCCCCAACAAAACCAAACAAGTTCATACCAATAATAATCGCAACCAGGATCATCGTTGCTGGCAGATTCATGGCACCACTTTGAATCTTTGGCGCAATCAGATTGTTTTCGATCTGTGCGTAGACAATATAAAACACCAAGAAAATTGCCGCTGCCACGGGCGAGCTAAATAGCAGTACTAGCGTAATCAATCCGCAGCTAATAATCGGTCCAAACATTGGAATGAGGTAGAAGACAAACGCTAAGAGCCCCATCGGCAAAGCCAGATTGCCCGAGAAACCGCAAACTAGCGCTAGTAGCAGAACTGCAATCGTTACCACGCAGCCGTCAAGGAGTGCCACCATCACTTGATGCGATACGTACGACGCCACCACATCCACCATGCGCTGTACCAAGCGTTTATAAGCTCGCACTAAGCGGTTCTCGCGCTTACCCTCGATTGCTGACCAGCAGGAATCGACAATCGACGGCCCCTCCAGCGAGAAGAACAAAGTCAAAACGATCGTCAAAATCACATTTGTTACCACTTGCGCGATTGTACCCACGCTCATCACTAGAATATTACCCAGATTCGAAACAAAACTGCTCGAAAAACTCTGAATCGCATTCATAATTTCACCCTGCAAATTTTCCACCCCCACGCGACGTCCAAAATCATTAATTCCGTCCCAACCGCCCAGAGTATGTTCAAAGGTCGCCGGCAGTTGCTGTACAAATTGCGAGGTTTGCTCAATCACTACTGGTCCTACCACTGCCAAAATCACTACTAAGACCCCAATCACTAACGCGTAGGCAATCACTGACGAGGCTGTCGAGCGGGTTTTACCCATTAAGTGGCTAATACGGCGTGCCAAAGGCCGGATGGCAATGGTTAAAAACAGCGCAATCCCGATAATAATCAGTGATGCCCAAGCCTTCCAGACGAATAACGCGGCTAGCCCAAAACCCAAGATTACCAGCCAGAAACGCACAAACGTTTTTGTATCGACTTCAATTGCCTTGCTCACAAAACCTCCTCTTTACTTTATTCTAACACGCTAGTGTCATAATATCTAGATAGAAACTCTTTCCTGAGTTCTTCAAAATAATCCCCCAACATCGCTGCCCGAATTTCTTCCGTCAGGCGCACGATGAAGCGCAAGTTGTGTATCGAAGCTAAATTATAATATTTACGCTTTTTCTCAGCGTTGCCAGAACGCCACAGCGCTCTGAGGCTCCCTCGCGTCCAACCTGCTTGGCAGGTAGCGCAATCACATCCCTGATCCAACGGCTCGCCTGACTCGCTCATTTTGCGCAAATTAATGCTGCCATCACGCGTATAGATCTTGCCGTGCCGCGCCTCGCGCATTGGCGCCACGCAATCAAACGTATCTGCCCCCATGGCCGCCCCCACAAAGATATCATCCGGATGTGACAACCCTAATAAATGTCGTGGCTTTTCCGCTGGTAATTCTTCGTCACACCAACGCAAAATCTCCCCCAAATCTTCTTTCAGGAACGCACCCCCGAGCCCAAAACCATCAAACCCTACGCCATCAACTTGCATGTTCGCCAAAGTTTTGGCTGTTTGTCGGCGTAAATCTTCCCAGCGTCCGCCCTGTAAAACGCCATAAAGATTCTGGCGGTATCCGAGATCATCACGGTGCTTGAGATGCTCACGCAAACTCCGCTCCGCCCACCGCTCCGTCCGCGCCATCGCTTCAATATTATATTCATAAGTATCCGCCAGGGAAGTCAGCTCATCAAACGCCATATGGATATCGGCCCCAATCTGGCACTGAATCTGCATTGACTCTTCCGGTCCGATAAAGTCTGGTTCACCGTCAAACGGATCAATGAAACTTACACCTTTTTCGGTCACCGTCGCCAAACGTTCTTTGTGTGCGGTATTATGGACTTCATCTACGCGCTCCATCGCCACCACTTTGCCGAGACCTGATCCTAGCGACATCACCTGAAAACCACCGCTATCAGTCAACGTCGGACCTTGCCAAGCTAAGTTTTCTATCCCATCAGCTCGTTCCGGCTCCCAATCCGCTAGACCTCCAAGCTTAGCAATCTCCGGCGCTAGCCGGCGCAAATGATAACCGTTTGACAGCATCGCTTGCGCGCCCAAATTATGCAAATCCGCACTCGAGAGAAAGCGCACATACCCGTGCGTGCCCACCGCCATAAAGGCCGGCGTTTTAATCTCGCCATGCGCAGTCTTGATCGTCCCCACGCGTCCCAAGCCATTCGGCAGCACTTTCTCAATCGTAAATTCCATATAATATATTATAACATAAAAAATCCCTGCTCGCGTGGCAGGGAAACGGGTAATAATGTGTGGGGGAGGACCAGATGTTGATAGTTTCAAGGTATAAACTCGCGGCCGCCATAATATAATAAACGATACTTTAACTTATGCGCTGCCCATTTGCCAATCGTTAGAGTCATCGCTAACTCAATTACACAACCAGCAACATAGGCGAATAAAGCTTGTTTACAGAATTCTTCTACAGACAATATCCCGAAGAAGGCTAGCAGTTCAAACAACAAGACATCCGGTATGCGTCCGACACATGACGAAACGAAAGCTCGGAATGAGAAGCTATCGTCGTCCTCGGAATCATGGTTAACATCACCTAAAAAATCTTCTGACATCTGTAGGTGCGCTTTTACCGCATCAAAGACGAAGTTGTTTATGAGTTGGCTTACCAGGAAGCCAATCACGCTCGCCAAAAATATGCGTCCAGTGGCCCCCTGGACGACAGCGAAACTTTCGCTGTCGGTACCGGGATAAACTGGCAAAAACGTGATACCCCAGAATATTAACATGACAGCGCAAGCCGCGACTGCCGTCCAGAGTGAGACTAAGTTTGCCATACGTTTGCCGTAAACCGCCACCAGTAAATCGCCTACCAAATAGGAAATTGGGAATAAAAAAATTCCCGCGTCCACTGGGATGTCTCCGAGCGACCAAATTCGTAGCGCCGCCAGATTGGAAACAATCAGAACTGTGCCCATAATCACTGAGAAAATCGCCAGCCATTTCATTGCGGTATACTCCAACGCATCCGGCACATCGTCCATTCCGAAAAACTTAAGCAAGAACGCCTTCATTTTACATCCTCCTCTCTTAAGGTCCAACCCCATATCACATCACCCTATCTTCTCATTATAGCACACTTTATTGAAAAAGTCAATAATAAAAATAGTCCTAGAGAAGATACTGTGTTTTTCACAACCAAATTAGCAATTAACAGTTGACAGTGCTAAAAATTAGCGCTATCATAGGATACATGCTTAAATTGTTTCGCTATCTCAAACCCTATATTTTACAAGTTCTCGGGTTGCTTGCTGCCCTAACTGTCCAAGTGTGGGCATCTCTGCAATTGCCGGCATTAATGGCCGATATTGTTAATGACGGGATTATGAAAAACGACCTCAATTTCGTCTGGTTGACCGGCGTCTGGATGATTGGCTATGCTTTGTTAACTTCGGTCTGTGCCTTTTTAGCGAACTTCCTGTCGTCTTGGCTGGGAGCGAAAATTACGCGTGACATCCGCAATGACTTTTTTGCACACGTCCTCAGCTTCAGTGTTACCGAAATCGATAGTTTCTCGACCGCATCGTTGATTACACGTACTATGAATGACGTTTTTCAAGCGCAACAAGCGATTACGATGATTTTGATGGTGGGTGTGCGTGCACCTCTTACCTGTATTCTGGCAATTGGTCAAGCAATCGCCACGGCTCCAGACATGACCTGGATTATCGCCCTCGCCGTAGGTATAATCATTCTGCTGACAATTCTGATTATGTCGATTGTGATGCCGAAGTTCAAAATTATCCAAAAACTGGCCGACCGCATCACTTTGCTCACCCGTGAGAACTTGACCGGTCTCAGGGTGATTCGCGCCTTTAATAACGAAAAACTCGAGAAGCGTAAATTCGATAAGACCAATGATGAAAACGCTAAGCTTAATACCTTTGTCGACGTCATCATGTCGCTCGAGAACCCGCTGATCAGCCTAGTTTTTAATGGCACAACTTTGCTTTGTGTTTGGATTGGTATTTCACTGATTTCAACCAACTTCGCTTATCTTGGCAATATGATGGCGTTCATGCAGTACGCGATTCAAGTCGTGATGGCCTTCCTCTTCCTGACGATGTTGTTTGTAATTTTGCCACGCGCCAGTGTCTCGGCGAAACGTGTCAACGAAGTGCTCGAGACTAAGCCAAAGATCAAATGGCAACCCGAAACTATTGGCAAGCCTGACTTGACTCCGTCGGTTGAGTTTTCGCATGTTGACTTTTCTTATAGTGGAGCAGAGGAGAAAGTTTTACATGACGTTTCCTTTACGGCTCAGGCCGGCCAGACAACGGCATTCATCGGCTCGACCGGCTCCGGGAAATCGACTTTGATCAACCTCGTGCCTAGATTTTATGAAGCTACTGGTGGTGAGATTAAAATTAATGGGATTAAACTCGCTGATTATGCCGAACATGACCTGATGCGACGCATCGGCTATGTACCACAGCGCGGTGTGCTGTTTGCTGGCACCGTGAGGAGCAATATCCTCTTTGGTGCTCCAGAAGCGGACGAGAAGCGCTTAGAACTGGCCGCCCGCGTTTCGCAGTCCAGCGAATTTATCGAGAAACTCGATAAAAAATATGACAGTCATATCGCTCAGGGCGGGACTAATGTTTCCGGCGGTCAACGCCAACGTCTCTCGATTGCTCGCGCTATAGCGAAAGATCCGGATATCTACATTTTTGACGACTCTTTCTCGGCACTTGACATGAAAACCGACGCGAAGCTGCGCCAAGCTCTGAAACCGATTACCCAAAGTGCCGTCACGCTGATTGTTGCTCAGCGTATTAGCACAATTAAAGATGCCGAGCAAATCGTAGTGCTCGATAAAGGCAGGGTGGTCGGCAAGGGGAATCACTACGAACTTTTAGCAGACTGTCCAATTTACCGCGAAATTGCTAAATCGCAACTTTCGGAACAAGAGTTTTCTACCGAAATGCAGAACGCTGAAAAGGAGGTACGTCATGCCTAAGATGAATCATGCTACTGTGAAACCAAAAAACATGCGCATTGCCGCCAAGAACTTCATTTATTCTTTGCGCCCGTGGGCGGTGTCAATCTTAGTCGCAACTTTACTAGCGATCGCGTCCACTGTTTGTTCAATCTTCGGGCCCAATATTCTTGGACAAATGACTAACGGCGCCGTGGAAGATTATCAGGCCGCCGTTATCCAAGCCGGTGGCGCAATTCCGTCTGCCGAACAGCTAAACTCAGCCTTGAACTGGGGAAGACTAGGCGGATTAGCTTTACTGTTGATTGGGCTTTATCTTGCGTCGGCAATCTTGAACTATATCCAGGGCGCCATTCTCTCGGTTGTAGCTGCGCGTTACGCTAAGAAAACGCGGGCAGCCATTATTGATAAAGTTTCACGTTTGCCGATTTCTTATTTTGACCGTCACCAAATCGGCGATACTTTGTCGCGTATGAGCAGCGATGTGGATGCAATTTCTACCACACTCGCAAATGTGCTTACCCAAATCATCACCAGCCTCACGATGCTGATCGGCATCCTCATTATGATGATTACGATTTCGCCGTGGTTGTCGTTGATTGCACTGGTTGCCGTGCCGTTGTCGTTAATCTTCGTTGGCTTGATTGCGAAGAAAGCCCAAGGCTTTTTCCGTAATAGTCGTACTGCCATGGCTAGCCTCAACAGCACGATTGAAGAGGATTATGCTGGGCAGTCAATCATCAAAGCCAACAGTCATGAAGCGACCGCGATTGATAAGTTCGGACACACGAACAATCGTTTATGCGAGCTGACCTGGAAGGCAAACTTTTTCTCGCAACTCGCCTTTCCAATTACGAACATGTTTACTAACTTAAGCTATGTCGCAATCTGCGTGGCTGGTGGGCGCTTAGCGATCGACGGAAAGCTACTTATTGGTGACGTTCAAGCTTTCTTGCAGTATGTTAATCAATTTAATCGTCCAATTACCGAAGTTGCGCAAATCAATGCTAATATTCAGCAAACTCTAGCGGCCGCGGAACGCATCTTCGACTTTCTAGAAGAGCCAGAAGAGACGCCAGATATCGAACCAGCTTTGGAGATCCAGCAAGTTCAAGGTGCAGTCGGCTTCCATGACGTCAACTTTTCTTACGATCATGAACGTCCGATTATTCGCGATTTCTCTGTCGAAATTAAGCCGGGGATGCAAGTCGCAATTGTTGGGCCAACCGGCGCCGGCAAAACTACCATCATCAATCTCCTGATGCGTTTTTATGATCCGGATTCGGGTTATATTACGATTGACGGCGTGCCAACCAAAGAAATGAAACGTGCTGATGTACGTAAACTGTTTGGTATGGTTCTTCAAGATACTTGGTTGTTCTCGGGTACGATTGAAGAAAACTTACGCTATGGTAAGACTTCTGCTACGCATAATGACATTGTGAAGGCTACCAAAGCTAGTAGTATTCACCACTTCATTGAATCTTTGCCGCACGGATATAATACTGTGATTTCAGAAGACTCGGATAATATTTCTGCCGGAGAGAAACAACTGCTCACGATTGCTCGCGCCATGATTGCTGATCCGCCAATGATGATTCTTGATGAGGCCACCTCGAATGTTGACACACGCACTGAACAGTTGATTCAAGAAGCTTTTACAAAACTCACTCACGGTCGCACTAGCTTCGTGATTGCTCACCGCTTGTCGACGATTCGCAATTCCGACTTGATTCTAGTGATGCGCGATGGCAACATCGTTGAACAGGGCACGCATGATGAACTGTTGGCGCAAGGTGGTTTTTATGCTGAACTCTATAATTCACAATTCGCAGAGGTCGAGGACTAGTTTACCCCTTGTCAAATCTGGCACTTTCGTATATTATGGGGCAAAGGTAATATATAGATATGTGTAGTAGAAAGCGACGACACTTAAGCTTGCGGACGGTCCTAGGAGCCGTTGCTATTATCGCTACATTAGGAATTGTAGCAGTTGATCCGTGGAACTTCATTAACCATAATGGGGTTTATCGCACGCACGCGTTGACAATTAACCCTGATACTAAGATGATCTATCTTTCAGATCTTGAGTATGATACTGGCAAAACTAGTGTTGGTTATGCGCAGGTGACTTATGACCAAAATCTCGAGACGCGCTATAATAATGGCTTGATTGCGCTTAACGTTGACGGCGCTAAGAAAATGTTCATCAAGGGCGTGGTGGCACATGCCAACTCGACCGTCGTGTATAATCTCACAGATCTGCAAGATTTTGATTTTTTCACGGCCTATATTGGCAATGACGCCTCGCGTGGAGCTAATGGTGACGGTGTTAAGTTTATGTTCTCAACTTCCGCCGATGGTGAAAATTGGGAAGATAAAACTCCTGACAATGTTCGGGACGTTGTTTTCAAAGGTGAAAGCGATGCTATAAAAGTCAGGATCGACTTATCGGGTAGTAAGTATTTGCGTTTGCAAGCTAATGGCATTCGCAACATTACGGCCGATCATTCAACGTATGCCGATGCGAAGTTAATTAAAGCTGACTACGTTGAGAGCGATAATACGGTCGACTTCATCAAACCAGTCAGCGAATATGATGTGATTTTGCAAAACACTGCACTTGAGAGCCAACTCGTCGATAATGAACTGGTGCTCTTGCAGCGTCAGTTCGTAAATGCTTTTGGATACGATATTTTGCAGACCTATGCAGCTTATAGTGAAGACTATCGTGAGACTTTGAATTGGATTTTGCATGATTTGACGGCGCTACGCTATTATATTACCGGTGGAGCACCGACGGGTAGCTATGTTAATTCTCTGAAAGTTTTGGTGAGACTTTATACACAATACAAGGATGATCTCAATGACAATAGTGTGACTGCGCTTGGTACGACGCGGAGCGATCTATATCTGCGCATGATGATTTCATTATCTTTGACGCATTCAGCCACCGTTGGCAGCTGGGTGGGTGGCGGCCAATATTCCGACGCCGTCAAGCGTTATGAAGTTTACAAAAACCTCCAAGCTCAAGATTTGCTCGAAAATCGCATTTTTGAAACCCTAGGTATTGAAGAAATGCGTTGGGTAATGAATAATCAGCTCACTGACGATGAGCTCAGCTGGCTAAATATGTATGCTCGCCGTTTCCCAGGTGGTAGTGGGCGTCCAAACGAGCCTTATGAGCGCCAGCCGTATCGCTTCATTCGGTATACTTTTGGGTATAATTATGCGCGCGACATTTATTACGACCCGTTACGCCAGACAGAGTGGAACGACAAATATGACTTTATGTCTTATGGTGTTCCGTACGGCGAAACTGGCAAGCCAAAACTTTGGATGGTCTTTGAGGAAGGTGCAGTTTGCGGCGGTACTTCAAAGACCGGATCAAATCTCAACGCTGCTTTAGGCTACCCGACTGCCGTCATTGGCCAGCCCGGCCACGCGGCTTATCTTGAATATTGGCAGACCGATAACGGACAGGGCTACTGGGGCATCCAGAATAATATCTCTGGCTGGACCCATTCCGAAAAGAGCGAACGCATGCTTGCTGGCTGGGGATCGAGTAACTGGGATAGCTATTATCAGGTCAGTTATGTGCCGTATGCTCAGAACGCCCTTAATGATCTTGAGAATTATAATCGGGCTTTGGAGACGATTTTACTAGCTAACACTTATCCAAATGATTACTTAAAGCAAGAGCAGATTTATCGCCAAGCTTTGAGCTATCAAGATTACCATTTGGACGCATGGTACGGGCTGATTCGCACTTACCAAGCCAGTGGAACTAAGACCGAAGAAGATTTTCTTGCTTTGGCACGCGAACTAGTGGCGAAGATGTATTACTATCCTTTGCCAATGTATGATTTGCTGAACCTTATGAAGGCCAATATCACCAGTGCCAATGGCGGAGCGCGGCTGATGTCAATTTTGCACAACGCCCTGGAAGATGGCACTAAGGTTGGCGACGATAGCGGTCTGCTACAGCCAGCAATCACGCGTACCATGGCTAATTATCTGCTCGGCAATACCGACAACTCGGTTGCAAGCTTTTCATTTGATGGTGAGCACGCCGGGCAAATTGTCTTAGCGGAACGTTTCCAAGATAATAATGAGGAGATTTATTACGAATATAGCCTCGACGGTCAGGCAACCTGGACTCAGACGCGTAACCCGATCCAGCAGCTAAATAGTGACGAGATTACGGCTATTAATGCTGATAATGATATTATCATTCATTTTGTCGGTGCAGCCCAAGATAATATCTTTGTGATTGATATTACGCCCCAGGATGCCCCGAGCGGAATCTATAATAATGATTTGGAAAATAAGGTCATCGGCGCTAGCGAAATCATGGAGTGGCGTTTGAACGAGAATGATGCCTGGACAAGTTTTCGGACAGCTGCGCCAGATTTGAGTGGCGATAAAACTGTCTGGGTACGTTATGGTGCTAATAGTACGCGGTTGACGAGTGAGGCAGTTAGCTTGAGCTATACTGCCGATGAGATTAATCCGAAGCGTCAGTATGTGACAATTGATCGTCTAGCAATTGCTGGAGTTTCAAGCGAAGCTACTGCACAGAAACGTTATGCTACCAACGCCATTGACGGCAACATTAACACTAATTGGCACTCAGCCTGGAATGGTAGTGACCGGGAGCGTTATATCACGGTTGAGTTTAATAGCCCAATTTTGCTCTCGGCCTTCGATTACATTCCAGGCGACGGTGGTAATGGTCGCGTGCTGGACGGCGAACTGTATGGCAGTATGGATGGCGAGAGCTGGCAGCCACTAGCAAGCTTTGACGGTTGGGCAAATAATAGCAGCACGAAGACTTTGGAGATTGAGAATCCAGAATTGGTAAAATACGTTAAACTCGTTGGTAAACGCACGTCCAGTGCTGGTGGTGGTTCGTTTATGACTGCCCGGATGCTTAACTTCTATGAAGATGTCACTATGGCACCGACTGCTACCGTGCGTTACAGTACGACTGACCCGACCAACCAAAATGTTACCGCCACCTTGGATAATTTGACTGGTGGCGCGAGCATTATAAATAATGATGGCAATGGAGCTTACGTATTTGAAGACAATGGTAGTTTTACTTTTGAAATTGAAGGCACAAACGGACTGCATAATTTCATCGTAGCGACAGTTGATTGGATCGACCGGGTTGCACCACAAGCCAGTGTAGTGTATCAAGAACTTAGCGATGGCTCAGTCATGGCCACCCTTAGCCATGAAAACGAAGAGATCGTAATGCTTGGTGATGGTAATCGCTCGCATCACTTCTTGCAGAACGGGGAACATACTTTTGAATATCGCGATCTCGCTGGCAATCTTGGCCGCAGTGTTGCTAAAGTGGATTGGATTAAAGAGCGTCAGCCAGATCAACCAGAACAGCCTGGCCAGCCGGAGCGTCCAAGTCAACCGGAACAACCGAACTGGCCTAGCCAGCCAAGCGGGCGTCCGGGAGGATCAAATGGATCTAGCAGTGTGAGCGGTTCTAACGGGTCTAGCGGAACGAGTAATGCGGGTAGCACAAGCAATCCTAATGCATCTAGTCAGCTGGGAACTACTAATAATGGCCAGACCGTTGCGGGCGGTATTCAAGCAGTCGTGAAAAATCCCGACACCGTGAGTGCGAATTTGACTCTGAGTACAAAACCCTTGCAACTCACTGGCAGTCTGAAACAGCGTTTTGGTGGTAACAGTGAATACTTCTCGGTTTACTTCGTGAACGCCAATGGCGAACGCATGCCGAACGATGCCGAAGTAATTATTACGCTACCTCGTCAGACTGATAAGACGCTAAAGGGGGTTTATCGCATTTATGCCGATGGCTCTGCTAATCAGCTAGATTACACTTTGCTTGAAGATGGACAGATTCGCATTCTCGCTCCTAATACCGGCGAATATCTAGTGGCTTATGAAGACGAAGCCCAAAATATTGCTAAGGCAACTGATGTACAAGGTGCTCAAGCGGAGAGCTCTGAATCCGAAACTGGCAGCTCAAATAGTTGGATGTGGTGGCTCGTAGGCGCCGCCGGCGTGATTTTCTTCCTCGCGATTATTGGTGGCGCAGTTTCGAATCGTCGCCGTTAGATTAGTCGGTTACTTGTTTCAAACGCAAAACTTATATATAATATACATATGCGCGAGAGAGGTTTTGAGATTGCTAAAGGCTGGGAAAATAGGGGTATCAATTTGCCCAAGCGGAGCACGGCACATGCTGCGGCTTATGATATTGAGGCCGCCGAAGATGTTGTCGTTTCACCTTTTCGGCCGGGGATGAAGCCGACATTGATTCCGACGGGTCTGAAAGCTTATTGTCAGCCAGACGAATGCTATTTTGTGATGAATCGCAGTTCGGGCGCTGGCAAAGGTATTGTCTTGGCAAACGGGCTTGGTCTGATTGACGCTGACTATTATCAAAACCAGACCAACGACGGACATTTTCAGGTGCTAGTTTTTAACGTGCTCGACCACGATTTAATCATTAAAAAAGGTGATCGAGTTGCGCAGGTAATTTTCCAAAAGTTTTTGACAATTGATAATGACATGGCGGGCGGCGAGCGACAAGGGGGATTCGGTTCGACCGATTAATAATTATAAGGAGGAAAACCTACTATGGCAAAAAGCGAAGTTTATTTTACGAAAGAGATTACACCTGTGGCGCTGGTGAAGATTTTTGAAAAGCTGAATCTCCCGACAAAAGGCAAAGTTGCAGTGAAGATTTCTACCGGCGAAGCTGGCAATCCCAATTATCTTAAACCAGAACTTATCAAAGATTTGGTGAAAAAGGTCGACGGTACGATTGTGGAATGCAACACAGCTTACCTGGGTGCCCGCAACGACACCACTACGCACTACGAGACCGCCAAGGAGCATGGCTTCACAGAAATCGCCAATGTCGACATTATGGATGCTGATGGCGATATGGAAATCCCAGTACAAAACGGTAAGTTCTTGGATGTTGATATTGTTGGGAAGAATCTTGCTAATTATGATTATGTGATTAACTTAGCGCATTTTAAGGGCCATCCCATGGGTGGGTTTGGCGGAGTTTTAAAGAACCAATCTATTGGTTTTGCCTCCGCAGTAGGCAAAACCTACATTCATACCGCTGGGCGCACGCGCAATCTCGCAAAATTTTTGCACGCCTTTGACAGTGCTGAAAGCATGGCCGAAATGTTACCGCCGCAAGATGATTTCTTGGATTCAATGGCCGAAAGTGCCAAAGCCGTAGCTGACTATTTGGAGCGTGAAGGCAAACCGATTGCTTATATTGATGTAATTAATAATCTCAGCGTCGATTGTGATTGCTCGGCACATCCAGAGACGCCGTGCATGGCGGATATTGGTATCGCTGCTTCACTTGATCCAGTGGCTTTGGACCAAGCCTGCATCGATATGATTTGGAACTCTAATGATCCAGGGCGCGACCACTTTGTCGAGCGTGTGGAACGCCAAAACGGTCGTCGCATTCTTGAGACTGCGGAAAAACTCGGTATGGGTTCGCGCGAGTACGAACTCGAGGAGATTGACTAAGCAGGAAACTGTAATACATTGTATATACATTGTCTATACAATGTATATACAACTACCTAGACTAACTTGCTAAGCCTCGAAGTAAGCCGCATATTCTTCAAGCGTCAATCCGCGCTCGAAGATTTCTGTTGCTGCTTCCGCTCCAACGTAGCGGAAGTGCCAGGGCTCATAATCATAGCCCGTCAATTGTTCCTTACCATTTGGATAACGCAGAATGAATCCGTAGAGATGTGCATTCTCGGCCAGCCATCTCGCCGCCAGATGGGTGGCGAAACTCGTTGTTGTTTGCCCCGGCACGAAGACGTCAATTGCGCGGCCAGTCTGATGCTCGGAAAATCCTGGCAAGGCCGCATAATTCTTCGCCGCCTCTGCACCAACCTGTGCCACCCAGCTTTGATACACCTCGTCCTGCTCATTGTATCCGCGATATCCCGAAGTCACATAAAGTTGAAATCCAGCCTGCAAAGCTGCCTGAAACATCTGTAGAAAAGCCGCATAAGTTTCCCGTTCCATCTGCACGCCCACTGCGCCATACGTTGCTGGCATATTCACCAAATCGACCGCGAGGTCCGGCTCCAGATAGTAATATTTATTCACCAGCATTAAATGATCATCAGCCTGGGCTTTTTCTGGTGCATCATAAAACTCTCGATCACGCTCGGCATTCACCAAAGCAATAATTTCTTCCGTCGATAACTCTGGATGTGCTAACAAATAATCATAATACCTTTCCAGACGCTCCGTAATATAATACTGTGCCTGCATGATTTCAAGTAATTTTGCATCGTCGTGGTTAACGAGAAAGATAATTTCCGCAGTTGAAAACTCAAAACTCTGTGCGTGTTCTAGATATTTAGCAAAGTTCTCTTGCTGAAAGTCCGAATCTTGTAAAATCGCCAAAAGTTGTTGATGATTTGTAAAATCCAAAGCCTTTGCGATATCATCTTTGGCGACATTCTCAAGAATTATAGTTGTTTCATCTTTGCTGTATCCAGCCCGATGAAGTTTCTGGGCGGGCAAATTATAATAATATATTCCTCCGGCGCCAGCAGTTACAAGCACTAAAAAGATTAGCCATAGAGCTATCCAAAATCTTCCCGTGCGTCGTCGCTGCTTCATAACTTTGTTACAATTATACCATGCGTGCTATAATGAAAAGGTAATGTTTAGCGAAATTGAGCGGGTGTATCAGCAAGGCCTATCCGAACGTCGATTTTGGAATTATTATCGACTCCAAGCTTTCGCAGTGATTGTCTTAGCGATTATTGCAGTTTACATTTTAACTTCCAAGTTTGGAGGGTTGCAATTATAACTGCCACGTTACGAACGTCCGGTCAAGGCGAAGGCGGGCTTGTCGGACTTCCTTTTGACGATTTTGTGGAGTTTTTGCAAAATTGATAGTGCTTTTCTGAACTTGTTATGCTATAATCGAGAAAAGCACGAGTGGGAACAAAAAGGGAAACAACTGTCCTTGGGCAAGACATATAATAATATATGCAGTGTGTGGAGGTATAGTGGCGAAAAAATCTGTGGGAACCGCGGAAGCGGAAGAAAATGTTGAGACGATTTCAACCAAACGGTTACAAAAGTTAGAGTCGAAGCTAGAGAATCTGGACGATCGTCTTAGCCGGCTCGAGAAACGTTTAAAAAATAATGAGCGTTTTGCGCGCACATTTGCGAGTGCATTGACTACGCAGGTAGTGGCGATTGACGCCGTGACCGAAGCCATGCGCCATGCTCTGCGCAATGACGTTGAGGTGCATGAAGAACTTGCACTCGCTATTAAGCATTATGATAAGCGCAAAATTCGTCGTTGGTTTTCTGGTTTCTTTGGTGTTTTGATGTGGATTGCTTCGGTTGGTGTGGCTGGAGTGGTGGGCGCCTTTATTTATTGGCTATTTTCCGGGCAGTGATGGTAGTATCTGTTGTAATTTTCACAACAGATATGCTATAATGCGGAAGTGAAAGCGAAACTGGCTCTATCCCGTTAGGGCAGGCATCCATACGGATACTTTTCGAGCCAGCCTCTTTCAGTACTGGTTCTAGCATGAGTTGCAGCATGCTTTCTTTTCTTTTTCTGCTTTTGTCTTCCAAGAACAATCTACGCTACTTTTATCACTATATATAACTAGTCTGCCAGGCAGCGGAGGGAGAAACCGTACCAGCGATGATTGCTGTTTGACGGGTTGACACCATCAGCAGTGAAGACGAGGCTGGACGCGCGGGCATCAGTAACAGAGGTATAATAACCCGCCGTAAGCGACCACCAGTGGCCGAACTGGCCAGAGTACCTCAAGCGGCCAAGACTAATATTGACGTTCCCGCTGCGCACAAAGTATAATGGAGCTTTAGCTATATTGTAGCCTTGATCGTT
>CAYYWU010000004.1:0-54429 GCA_964475445.1 uncultured Candidatus Saccharibacteria bacterium
TCTCGACACCGGGCTTAAAAGGCCCGTGCTCTAACCAACTGAGCTACCGGCCCAAGACATTCGTATTATAGCACAGAGTTCCAGAAAAATAAAGCCTAAAATACAAAAACTAGACACCTTGCGGTGTCTAGTTTCATAAATCTAAACTGGTGGGCGATAGAGGATTCGAACCTCTGACCTCGTCTACGTCAAAGACGCGCTCTAGCCAACTGAGCTAACCGCCCAGTTTATTTGACAGTTTTATTATATCACAAGGTCAGGAGGTTGTGAAGACTTTTATTCGACGCTGGTCGAAGTTGTATCTGGAGTTTCCGGCTCAGAGACTGAAATTTCTGGCTCGGACGAAGCTTGTTCCGTAGTCTTCTTATTCTTTTTCGCTTTTTTGGGTTTTGAAGCCTTCTTAGCTTTCTCTTCCTTGGCGGCCTCTTTAGTAGTCTTAATTTTCTTCTCTTCCTCTTCAAGGTCGATTGCCGGGAAGTCAATATCGTCCTCTTCAGCAACGGTTTCGTCGATCAAGATTTCCGGAGCTGCAGGTGCTGATTTCTGTTTTTTACTACGATGTACACCATAAGTCGCACCGCCAGCAATCGACAGTGTAATCGCGACTGCTAGGCAAATCACGAAAACTTTCCAACCTTCGACGGCATGGTCGTCGCTTTGCTCTGCAGCTCCAGAATCAGGAGTAGATTCAGTCTGAGCGTCGTCAGAGACTTTCTGGTCAGTCTTCTCGGTTTTAGCTGGTGCAGTGGTTTGGTTCTCTTCTGGCTGAGCCTCGTTCGTAGCAGTCTGGTTGGCCGCAGAATTAGCTTGCGGCTGGCGCTTCGTGGTCGGAGTTTGATTTTGGCTGGCAGAAGTATTAGTATTACCAGTGGCTGGCTTTGTATTTCCCATATTTGAGGTGCCACTGTCGCCAGTTGGCTCTTTTACCTCAGAGTTATTGCCAGAGTCGGGGTTACTCGGCGTCTGGTCGCCGGGCTGAGTTTGAGTTAATTCACCAGCACCGTCATCGTCACGGTTGTTACCGCCGCCCAGCGTGTCTTGATTGTCATCGCCAGTCTGACCCTTATCTCCCGTCTCACTACTATCGATACCGTCTTCTGCATAAGCCGTGGTGGTCGGTAATGCCAATCCATAGCTAAGCGCAAGCGCCAAAGCTAGCCATAAATAAGTTTTTTTCATCTTTACTACTCCCGAGCGATTCTCGTTTAGCGATATTGATTATTATATTATCACGAATGTTCAATAAAGTCAATAACTAGCACATAAAACCGCCGACAAAAGCCGGCGGTGGTTAAGTTTAATATGAGATTTTAGCGACGATTCTTGCGATAGACGAGGACGATTGCAAAGCTGGCGACAACAGCGAAGGCAATCAAGCCAGTCAATAAGTAATCGAGGCGCGTAATATTTAGATTACCGATACGTAGAGAACCAGTGTTCGGGATCTCCGGAATCACGGCATCTTCTGGCGTCAAGTAAGTCGTAGCTGCAGTTACCATTGATAGAATTTGATCAGCATCATTGTAGGCGACGACGACCGCGCGGTAGTCACCACTTTCAGCGTCATACTTCTCGAATGGTAAAGTGGTTAAAATCTTTCCGGTGGTGGGATCGATTTCGTCACGATTCAGCTTAATCGGAACTTCATCGCCATTTTCATCGACGAACAGAGGATTACCTTTTGCATCATAAATGTGTACCAAAACGTAATCAACTTTGTCGTTCAGCCTAATCCCTAAGATTGGATCACGATTTTCCTCGGCGCCCTCGAAGTTAGCTTCAATGGCTGAATATTGGAAGACTGACGTATCGTCGCGAACCGTATTGTTATTGCCATGAGCGATAGCGTGGAATTGAATATCGCCAAAGGTGAGGCCAAGGGCATCTAGATCAATATCGAAATTATCCGTGCCGTTCTTTTGTGGCGGAATATGTTCCGGCAGATCAACCCGCTTTTCGCTACCATCGGCTTGCTTTTGGATTAAATAATACTCCAGTTTATTAGTTTCACTAAAATCGACGCTCGCCTTGACGACATGGTCAATCGTGGAGCTATTGTTACGTGGGCTGTTGATTCTCAGTGAGGTGTTAGCCTCATTGACCCTGACGGTCAGGCTCATGTTGCCACTACCCTCATCACCTTCGGCCGCTGCGTCCGGCGCGGGCATACCACAAGCGACCGCCGTCATAATAGCGACTGCAGCCAAACCAGCAAGCCCTAAAAGTTGCTTTCTTGTTTTTCGCATACTCTACACTCTTTCTTTTTAGTTTTTGTTTGAATTCGCCAGAGCTGCCGTCTCGCAGAATCATTGCTCGCAACAATGATTACGGCTACCCGCTCGCGTCTTCCACTACACGAGAGTGCGGGCTTTGCGCTCTTTGCGCTTTCTGATTATGATTATAATCCAGACAATAATAACTGTCAACAATAAAATTAGCAAAACCATGACAAAAACTGGCATCACGAGCACGACGTGAGTTTCGCTCTTGTCGAGATCGGCGCCCGAGAGTTTATACTCGATCGTGAAAAGTCCTAAGAACGGTAAGTTTTCCCAGGTGTTCTCGACGTTATATTCCCCGCCTGGAAAAGTCGGCACGGAATCGCTGGCTTGATAGATTTCCTTGCCGAAAAGCGTGCGGGCAGTGTAATAATAGAACAAATCAAAGTCGGTGTTGCCAGTGTTTTTCACCGTGGCATGAGCTTTTAACGGTCCGCCAAGCGAGAAGCGAGAAAAACCGTACTCCGTGACCTCGGCGGTCTGGCGAGTGTCGCCAATGGAACGCCCAGTGAGATAGCTACCGGCCTGGGCTTGAGCCTGGACGCCAGTTTTGTCGGTCGAGCCGTTGGGTAGAGTTTGGGCATAAATAATGGCATACTGCGCTCCGCCAGGAACGTCTTCGGGAACCTGAATCTTGTAATAAATCTTTTGGGTTTCGCCCGGTTGAATGGTTTTGGAAATCTGGTTTTGATAAGCACCGGTGTCGTCGCGAAAGCTGATCCAGCGCACGAGCTGTGAGAACGAGTTCATCGCTTCTTCGGAAAGCCCATCGGTGTTAGTCTTGGTCGCGACATAGGGATTGATTGCGGCGTAAACTTTGTAACGGAAGCTGGCGGTGCCAATGTTTTTGACTTCGACGCTACAACCGTCGTCTGGACACTTATCGGAATCACCTTCTAGAACGTCGCCGCCCATCAAGGTGACATTAGCACCGGCGGGAGAGATTTGTAGCCAAGTGGCAGGCGTTGCCGGCTGTTCGTCGTCAGCATAACTCGGGGTAGCAGGGAGGATTGCTCCCGCCAAGACCAAGCCTGCGACTAAAATTGTACTAAAGCTCTTTTTCATTGTCTCCTACACTCCTCGCTTGAATTAGTGCTGTTTGCGTGCGCGTACTCGGGCGAAGATCCAGAAGATGGCGCAGAAGATAATTAACAGAATGATAAATAGGAACCAGATTGGGCAGAGGAAGACAATCTTCTCGGTGGTAGAAACTTGGTCGAAGATGCGGACAGTCTGCTTAACTCGGAAGATACCGAGGTGCGGAGCATTAGGCCAAGTTACAGTATTAAAGCGCTGAGTTTCAGGAAGGATGGTTCGAATATCCGGATTCTCTTCGTTAGTGTAAACTTCTTCGTCGCCAAATAACGGGTAAACTTGCAAGACATAGCTGGCATTAGCATGGGTGTTACCAGTGTTGCTTACTAATGACTCGCCGATGATTGGAGGGTTAAAGAGGATGCTCGGGATCTTATTATCTAGAACGTCTCCGGTTTTGCGAGTAACACCGTCAATATTGGAATAGAGTAACAAGCCAGCACGACTTTCAACTGCGATACCTGCAGTGGCTGATGTATCTTTATCGTCAGAAACAATTTGAGCATAGAGCATAGCATATTGTCCACCACCAGGAACATCCTTTGGAACTTTGATGGAAAAACGAATCTCAACCTCACCATTAGGATTGACATCGCCTTCATCTTGAGAGAAAGTTACCCAATCGACGATATCATTATATATACCTTTGTCACCAAAGTTTGGTGAATATTGTTCGTCGACGACTGTATATGGGGCAGCCCCAACTTTAAAATGAAATGGTTTGCTGCCAGTATTTTGGACTTTAAATGTCCCAGTTTCGACAGACCCAGGGCTGAGATCATCAATGGTTAAGGAATACGGTGATACTTGTAAACGATATTCTGGTATATCCTCAGCTACAACAGGACTAAAACTGGTGAGCGCGCTAGCAGCCATGAGGAGCGTAGCGGCAAAAAACTTACTTATTTTACGAAAAACTTTCATTAACCTCCTTATTTCCTTTTATTATATAGCACTCATGTTTGGAAATCAAGGCAGAAACGCAAGAAAATCCCGCCCCTGCGAGAGGACGGGATTTCGTAAAATCATGAGGATTTAATTAGCTATTGGCGATAGCGGTGAAGATGACGCCACCTTCATAAGTACCTTCAGGTTGATCTGCGGTAACATTCACACCAAAGGTAACATTAGTGGTCTCACCAGCAGCTTCAAGGGCAGTACTCGTGCCAGCATCACCATTAAGAGGCGTGTCACTAGTTGTGATAGCGGTGTAATTAGTTGCGCCATCTAGTTTATAGCCCCAAGCAGAGGAAGCGCCTGCATTGGTTGGTTGGCCAGCAGGGATGACTGCATTCGATGCAGAAACGAGAGCAGTCTGGTTATCACTATCCTTGATTGATAGTTTATAGCCTTTTGGAGCGTTACCAGTGACTTTAACAGCCGCTTTACCAGTTGCAACGTCACCACCGTTAATTGGAGCTAGATACACTTCGTTGTCTGCAATTGTTGGGGCGCCTTCACCCGTAAAGTCCGCTTTGTTACCAGTAACAGCAATCGAAATCGAACCTTCAACTTCAGCCGTAACTTTTGCGGTATCGAAAGCAGCATATGAGCTGAGAGGCAAAGCAGCCACACCGAGACCCGCTACTACACCTAAGGCAGCGATAGCTTTTGACATTCTAGACATATTTTCTCCTTTTGTCTATATTTATTTGTATTGTTTGTTATATGACCTTTATGTTTCTTATTTTACATGAGCGTTTTGCTAAAGTCAACAACTTTTATGTAGATTTTTCAGAAAGTTGTGGGAGTTTTCCACATGGTACATGGTTATGCTTGAGGTGACTTGGATATTCATATATATTAATAGCTATGGATGAATGGGCCGAAAAAGAGGTATCTCTGAATGAATGGAACGAACTAAAACTTTTTCTGCATCTTCAACCTAAGTCTCCTAATATTAAGGAGGGCGAGGTTTGGTGGTGTAGCCTCGGCGAGAATGTCGGCACAGAAATAAACGGCAAAGGCAAAATGTACTCGCGGCCAATTCTGATTTATCGTAAGCTAGGTCGAATGCAATTTTTAGGAATACCATTGTCAACTCAGGCGCACGAAGGGACTTGGTATGTTAACTTTCGGTTCAAGCATCGTGAACAATACGCTGCACTCAACCAAATTCGCGTTATTAATGTCTTCAGGTTGCAAGAACGTATGGGGACAATCGACAAATCTGACATGAAAAAAGTACAAACTGGCTTCCAGGAGTTATATCTCTAAAAAATACACCCCAAGCATCTTGCGATTCTTGGGGTAACGGGGGGGTGTCCCGAATATACTTCCATTATAGCACACTTTTATGAAATAGTCAATAGATTTTGTCAATTTTAGGGCAAAATCGGCGCCAAACTGGCGATAATGTTGTAGAAATCACAACATTATTACACTACAGCCCGAGAATGTCTTTCAGGTACTTCCCGGTCGGGGTATCTGGGTTCTTGGCGAGTTCTTCCGGGGTGCCCTGAGCAATCACTTGGCCGCCATGCAAGCCGCCCTCTGGACCCATATCAATTACCCAATCAGCAGACTTAATCACATGCAGGTTATGTTCAATGATAATCATTGAGTTACCGCCGTCAACCAGGCGACCAAGAATGCTGAGCAGGCGCTTGACGTCATCGGTGTGCAAACCGGTGGTGGGCTCGTCGAGAATATATAAGGTCTTACCAGTGCTGCGGCGTGCCAGTTCGGTGGCGAGCTTGATTCTTTGAGCTTCCCCGCCAGAGAAAGTGGTGGCAGGTTGGCCGAGTTTAATATAGCCAAGCCCGACTTCTTGAATAGTCTTCAACTTCGGAGCAATCGACGGGATGTTGGCAAAAAACTCTGCGGCTTCGTCGATCGTCATATCGAGAACTTCAGAAATATCCTTACCCTTATATTTAATCTCCAGAGCTTCACGATTATAGCGCTTACCATGACAAGTTGGACAGGTAACATAAACATCGGGCAGGAAGTGCATTTCGATCTTGTTCACGCCGTCGCCTTGACAAGTTTCGCAGCGACCACCCTTAACGTTAAAGCTAAAACGCCCGGCTTTGTAGCCCCGAACTTCAGCTTCTGGCTGCTTAGCAAATAATTCACGAATCTGATTAAAAACGCCAGTATATGTGGCCGGGTTGCTGCGCGGAGTGCGGCCAATCGGGCTCTGATCAATCACGATGGCTTTGTCCAGATATTCAATGCCATCGATGCGGTCGTGCTCGCCCGGCACAGTCTGGGCCCGGTGCAAACGCGCCAAAAGCTCATTAGCCAAAATATCGTTCACTAAGGTGGATTTACCACTGCCAGAAACTCCCGAAACTACTGTCATCACACCTAGCGGGAACTTGACCGTGATGTTCTTGAGGTTGTTCTCGCGCGCGCCAACCACGACGAGGGCTTGGTCTTTCTTGGGTTTACGCCGCTTACTCGGCACGGGGATACTAAGCTTGCCCGACAGATATTTGCCGGTGATCGAATCATCATTCTGAGCAATTTCTTCTGGCGTGCCAGCCGCGACCAGGTGACCGCCATTCTTGCCGGCGCCAGGGCCGATATCGATTACGTAATCTGAAGCGCGCATTGTATCCTCATCATGCTCGACAACTAACACCGTGTTGCGTAGATCGCGCAGATGTTTCAGGGTGGCGATGAGTTTATCATTATCGCGCTGATGTAAGCCAATACTAGGCTCATCCAAAACATACAAAACACCTTGCAAACCAGAACCAATCTGGGTGGCTAAACGAATGCGTTGGGCTTCCCCACCGGAGAGTGTGTTGGCAGCGCGTCCGAGTTCGAGGTAACCTAGACCAACGTCCTGCATAAACTGGACCCGTTCGCGGATTTCCTTCAAGATTGGCTTAGCAATCATAGCTTCACTCTCCGAGAACTCTAAATCGCCATTCAAAACTTCAAGCGTAGCGTCAACATCAAGATTACACATATCGACAATGCTGAGGCCATGTACTGTAACCGCCAAAACTGCTGGCTTCAGGCGAGCGCCGTGACAAGTCTGGCATTCATGCACGCGCATAAAGCGCTCGATGTCTTTGCGGATGAACTCCGAATCAGTTTCACGATGGCGACGTTCCAAAGTTGGGATCACGCCTTCATAAGTCGACTGATAGACCGCACCGTCGCCCCACTTGCCATGCCCACCAACGGCAACTTTGTACTTTTCGTCACCAGTGCCATAGAGGATTTTCTGAATCGCATCCTCAGAGAGTTCTCGAATCGGCGTATGCACAGAAAATCCCTGCTTTTCGCCCACGGCGGTGAGACGTTTCAACCACCAAGATTCCTGATTAATGCGGTTAAACGGTCGGATGCCGCCTTCGGCAATTGTGAGATTGGGATTCAAAACCAAACTCGGGTCAATCTCCAAGCGTGTGCCCAGACCAGTACAAGTCGGGCAGGCACCCTGGGGAGCATTGAAGCTAAAGAGACGTGGCTCGAGCTCGGGGATAAGCTCGTCAGGGTGGAGTTCGCAAGCATAGCGCTGAGAAAAAGTATAAAGACTATCACCATTGGGAAGGTCGACGCCATCTCCGCGAGGAACGCGTCGCTCGGGCCCGTCGTTACGGGCCTCGCGCGCTGCATGCTCGCTCGTAAGCTCCGCACCCCCTCGCGGAGAAGTGCCAACCTTCCCAATGCCGCGAGCCTCAATACTTGTGGAGTTATCGTTGATTTTTAACAGTTTGATAATTCCCTGGCCGAGGTCCAAGGCTTGCTCAATCGATCCGGAAATTCGGCTGAGTAAGTCCGGCGACAGAATAAAGCGATCAACGACAATTTCGATGTCATGGCGATCATTTTTATTCAGCTCGGGGAATTCGTCCAAATCATAAACAATTCCGTCGATACGCACCCGCGAGAAGCCCTTAGTAATATATTGTTCGGAAATATGCTGAAAACTACCCTTTTTCTGGCTGACAATTGGGGCGAGCAACATCAACTTACTCCCGAGCGGTAGCTTCATCACTTCACTGACGATATCTTCGATGCTACGACGGTGGACTTCGCGGTGGCAAATTGGACAGTGCGGCACACCAACGCGCGCAAACAGCAGGCGCAGATAATCATAAACTTCGGTGACTGTCGCAACCGTCGAACGCGGATTGCGACTAGTAGATTTTTGATCAATCGAAATCGCTGGACTGAGGACAGTGATACTATCAACGTCCGGTTTATCCATCACGCCAAGGAACATGCGGGCATAGCTGGAAAGACTCTCGACATAGCGACGCTGACCTTCGGCATAAATCGTATCAAAAGCCAAACTCGACTTGCCACTACCAGAAAGTCCAGTGATAATCACCAACTTATCGCGCGGAATATCGACGTTCAGGTCTTTCAGATTGTGTTGCCGCGCACCGCGGACTTTGATGTAATCATCATTCATTGACTATATATTATACACTAGTAATCCCCTGGTTGCAAGCTCTCATACCAGAGCATCAGCTCTTCGGCGAGAAAGGCACATTCTTCGACACTCTTACCGCCCCAAGGACGGTCTTTAGCTAGATCTTGCTGAATCCGCTGCAATTCCTCAAGAAACTTCGGCGCCTGGCGCTTGAGCCGCTCGGTGCGGTACTTTTCCCATTGCATCACCTCATCTTCGGCCAAACTACTGGGAAAGTTTTTCGCTTTATAATGCAGCAGTAGCTCCGGCAGGCGTTCATCATTAAAGTTGGGATGAAAATCCGCCAAGTCTTCCGCGCCATTGCTACGCACCGCCGAGCAAAGCAAGTCATCTTGCTCGTTCAAAAAGCCATCATAAATCGCCGACTCAGCATCTTCGGCGGGCGGATATTCGGGGCGCTCGTTCAACATCTTCGCCATGCGCTCGGCGAACTCGGGATGTTGACATAGAACCGCCAAATTATGATCCACCGCTGATTTCTCTAAACCAATTTTCTCCCAGCCACAATCTTTATCGAGCACGCTAATGGGCGCCACCGCCGGACAATGATTATATTGCAGAGTTTTGACAATTGGGAAAAAGTCGACCGGCTTTTTGACATGTTTAGCCGTGGTTTTGATCAATTTACGCTCCAGATAGTGCTTGCGACCAAACTTCTCTTCATAAGTGCCGTCTTTCTCGGCCGCTAGCAAGTCTTCAAGATTATAACGCAAATCAAACACCAGCAAATTACCGTGGCGCGCCTCGATTAGAGGATAAGCAACCGTAGTGTGGTTAAACTGCGACGGATAGCGCCCGGAAGCATAAACGAAAGGCTGGGGATTCTTAAGATTAGCAACCTTCGCCACTCCGCGCTTACCGCGCAGATTATAGAGGTATTGAAAAAGCTGTGGCTGCTTAGCCTTAATTAGTTTCGTAACCTCAATCAGAGCTACTACATCAGCCAGAGCATCGTGAGCGTGTTCGTGCGAGATATGGTTGAGCTTGGTCAAAAGCTCAAGGCGGTTTGTCGGCTTACCATCGGGCGTCACCGGCCATTCAATCCCTTCGGGACGCAAAGCGCGGGTGAGGCGCACAACGTCGAGCAAATCCCAACGGCTACGATTATCTTTCCATTGCCAAGCATAAGCGTCATAGAAATTGCGCCATAGCGTAGCCCGGATAAACTCATCATCAAAGCGCACAGAGTTATAACCCATAATGGTTGTGCCTGGAGTCGCCACTTCGTTGATAAAGAAGCGACAAAATTCGCGCTCGCTCATGCCATCCTGCTTGGTCGACTGAGGTGTGATGCCGGTCACCATAATCGCGCCCGGGCTGGGCAAAGTATCATCGGCTAGTTCAACCAAGAGGTTGGTCGGCTCGCCAATGGGACGAAAGTTTATATCTGTACGCTGGCCGGCGAACTGCATGATGCGGTCTTCGCGTGGGCGCAACCCCGAGGTCTCCAGATCGTAAAAATAAAAACTTTCGCGCATGGACTTATTATAGCATGGTCAGAAGCCGAGCGCGCACAGCGAAACTTCTAGAATGCCGAAAGCCCCCGACGATGTAGATGTCGGGGGCTCCCAAAGAGCTTTGGTTTAGATGGCAGCTGCCTGCAGTGGAATGACATTGGCGCTTTTAACGTCATCGCCACTGGCCTGTTCGGAAGCCTTTTTGTCAATAGGCTTAATGCTCACAAACAAGCCTTCGCGGATGCTCTTGCGCACCACAATCGTGCAGTCTTCGCCGATTGCCTTCAGAGCCATCTCTGCATGGTTGGCGAAGTACTCCCGTACCTCGTCGGCCAGTTCGGCGGATGCGCCTTCCAGCTGCTGGTCGAGAACTTTTCTCAGCTCCGCCATTTGCTCAGCAGACAACAGTTCAGAAGCCGGTCTGATGAAAGATGACGGTTTACTGGGAGCAAGACTGGCTTTGATTTTTGCAGTCCGCTTAACCTTAAACTCGTCCAGCTCAGCCTGAATTTCCTGCTGGCGAGGCGTAAGTGCAACCTCTTTTTGCTTAGGTTGCTCCTCGCCCGTTTCTTTCTTCTCCGGCTGTTTCTGTGTCTCGTGCTGTCTCTCAGGGTCATTCAAGTTGGCCAAGATCCGTTCAACGTTAAACCCACATCGGTTTTCGATAGTTTTAACGTTTTTGCCCAGCTCAGCCTCACTTTCTTCCAGATCAAGGTCGACAATTGCGACCTCCGGAATGTCTCCCCGTTTCTTCATCCGCCGGTTGTGCTTTGCTAATGCTGCCCGCTCTTCCTGCTGACGCAGGTAACGATTGTAGCGCTTAACCAAACGCACACCCAAGGCAGACATCTGCGTGAGCAAGTAGCCATACAGTGCCGTGGCGATTATAATCGCGATCGGCATAAAGATTACCGCCCAGGCCGGGGAATCCTGCTCAGAGATAAAATGGTCCAGGAAAAACTGGACGATCCCGTTGCAGGATTCAAAGAACAGCAGTATGCCAAAACCCACAGTGAAACTCACCATGACTCCGGCATCAACCAACACCGACAAGCGTCGTTCCTTGGTGACATAGAGATGACGCCGTAAAAACTTCAGCGCAACCACCAGCGCGCACCCCAAGATTGCCTCGTAAAACCAAAAATTTTTTAACAAACTTAACATATCAACCCCTCCTTTTTTATTTTTAGCTCCCAAGTCGCTCTTGGGTAGCCTGATATGTCAGTCTCTATAGAGAAGTCTTGATGACCACCCTATACTTCCATTATAGCACACATGCTTAAAAAAGTCAAGCATTTTGCCATATATTATGGCTTTTTTGGCATCAAAAAGCAACACATCTAACAGGGGTGGCAACTATTTATCGCGTAAAAATTCAATAATTTCGATTGTAGCCTCGGCACCGTCCCCGGCCGCCGTTACGACCTGTTTTGGCATTCCCGAGCGCACGTCACCGGCTGCAAATAGCCCTGGAACTACTGTCTGATGCCGACTAGCACCATCTGTCACTACATAACCGCCGGCACCAAGCACCCCAGTATCCGCCAAGAACTCGGTAGCTGGCATCCGACCGATAAAAACGAACACCCGCTCGAATTCGGCCAGCATCTCCGCCGTTGGTTCAGTATTCTCAATAATCTTGACATTCTGGCAAGCTTTCAGCTTATTTTGGAGATAGCGATCGGCCTTGAGCTGGGAATGAGTGATTAGCGTCAAACTGCTCACCAACGGGGCAAGATACAGTGATTCTTGTACGGCAGCATTGGCGCCACCAATTACGGCAATATGCTTACCCTTAGCAAACTCACCGTCACAAAGCGCACAATATGAAACTGGGGCGGCTGGCGCAAAAGACAAAGTCTTGGGCGTTGCGCCGGTGGCGATTAAGACGCTACGCGCCCGTACTGCTTCGCCGTCGACGATGAGCTCAAATTCGCCCGCACGCTGCGCAACGCCCTGGCACTCGCCATAGGCGAGCTGCGCGCCAGCCGCCTGGGCCTGGCCGCGCATAGCCGCGGCCAGCTCGGCGCCGGCACCGGTAAAACCTGGATAATTACTAATTTCAGCGATCTGTGCTAGTTCCCCGCCGATATTGGCACGCTCGTAGGCCACAACCTTCAACCCAGCGCGAGCAGCATAAAGCGCTGCCGTCAGAGCGGCTGGGCCGGCGCCGACAATTACTAAATCAATTAGTTCTACCACTATGCAACCTCGCCTTAAATTTGGCTGCCGTAGTAAGCGTAATAAAGCTGCATATAAATATCGTTCAGCTCAGCATTCAAAGCGTCAAGCTTTTCGTCTTTTTCGATGGGCATGACCACAAACTTCAATGGTGAACTCTTGGCACCACAAATTTCTTGGGTATCACCATAAGCCAACTCGCCAGGGATGCTCAACTCACGCACGCCACCGAGTTTCATACCAATCACGCCTTGGTTCCAACCCTCAATTAAGCCCATGGATGGATCGAGCGGAGTCTTGAGATTAGTAGGATTGTCATTATCGTTAAATGACGAATCAAAAATGCTGCCATCTGGGCACCAACCAATATAGTATGCCAGGTAATCGGTATCACCCTCGGCGAGAGTCTTACCGCTACCATTAGCTAAATCCTTGGTCACGAGGCCGGCACTATTGGCGCTGGCAGAGTTATAAGACTTAATCTGAGACTGATATTTCTTGAAACCGTCAAAATAGCGGTCCGAGAGTGGCTTGGAAGCCTCTTCGAGCTCGGCATTCTTGGCATCATATTTGGCAGTCAGCTCAGCAATCAGCTCATCGTTATTCGCAGTACTGGATGAGTTGCCGCCACCCAACACGATAAACATATAGGCAGCAATCGTCGATCCTAAGAGTAGTATAGCGATAATCAAAATCACGATGCGCTGAGTCCAGCTGGTTTTTAGAGCTTTTTCGTCCATATTCCTCCTTCAATTAGACAGCTCGAGCGCCAATTTGCGCAGCTGCCTTGGTAATACTTTCCATTATAACAGATATTTCTGCGGCGCTTAAAGTTTGGCGAGGATTGGAGAACTTAAGATGGAAGCTAAGGTTCTTCGTGGCATCCTCGGAGCTGGCTTGATAAATCGAAACCGGCGTCACCGCATAAATTAAATCTTGCCCTTGCAACGTATCCTCAAGCACTTTCAAAACCCGCCCAAACGGCGATTCGCTGGCAACTTTGAGGGTCAAATCGCGCTCAACGAACGGGAACTTCGACAGCTTAAGCTCTGGCGTGAGGCTACGCTTAGCGCCAACGATTTTGTCGAGATTAATCTCAAGCGCCGTCACAATCGTCTCCAGCTTGAAATTACGCAAAACACTAGCTTTGACTTCACCGAAAGCGCCAATCTTCTGGCCTTCAACATAGAGCTCAGCAGAACGCTTTGGCTCAAGATAAGGATCATGCTCGGCCGTAGCAGCATCAAGCGCTTTATACTCGACCGGGAGCTTCAACTGACGGAACAACGCCAAGACTTGCGCCTTAAGCTCATAAAAGTCGCCCAGACAAACTATACCGAGATGAGTATGCATCACTGGCGTACCCTCGTCAGTTAAACCACTACTTTTACGTGTAACCTGGTTTATTTCATACAAACTGAACTTTTTGTGGCCGGCTTTGATATTTTCGCGCACCTTGTCAAGCAAGCTAGGCACGATTTGTTGACGAAAACATTGTAGCTCAGGCGAAATCGAATTCACAATCTCATAACTTTCGGTGACCTTTTCACCAACTTTTTCCAACAAATTGCGACTAACAAAAGAATAAGTAATCACTTCGTTCATTGCCAAGCGCTCAGAAAGTAGTGTGCGTAGCTCCGATTTAAGTGTAATCATCGGGGCGATTTCCGGTTCGACGAAGGCTTTAGTTGGTAGTTGCAATGGGATATTATCATAGCCCAGCAGACGCCCAACCTCTTCAATAATGTCTTCGGGGAGATGGATATCGGTGCGCCAGAGAGGAACGGTTATCTCCAATGTGACAACAGAATGATCGCCATTGCGGGGCGCGTCGTCAGCGCCCGCCGTTGCGGGGCTGACGCGCTCTTCCTCGCCGTGGCTCCGGATCCCCGCAAGTGGCGTTTTTTCTGTTGCCACCTCAAAGCCAACATTTCTCAATGTCTGAGTGATTTCTGCGACGCTATAATTCGTTCCAAGTAGCCCATTAATCTTTTCTGTTGTAATTTTTACAACAATTTGCTTGTCTTTGTTTGGCCACCCGTCGACAACAGCTAGCGGTTCAACCTCAAGGCGCTTGAGCGCTTCAGCTAAGACCGCTCCGGTCATACCTGCAGGTTGGCCCTTAGTAAAACGCGTAATTGCTTCCGAGAAAATGCCGTGTGCCATCTGAGTCTTGCGCAGATGATAGAGCGAGAAAGTCGCGCTCTCAAGTACCACGCGCTGAGTACTGGCGTCGACTTCGGTATTCTTGCCGCCCATCGCGCCAGCTAGTGCTACAGGCACGTCGTTAGAAGTAATCAAAATATCGTCCGGTACGCAACTAATAGTTTTACCATCCAAAAGTTGCAATTCTTCATCCGCCTGCGCCGCGCGGACGATAATCGTCGGAGTTTTGCTCACGCCAACGGCAACCAGCTTATCATAATCAAAAGCATGCAACGGTTGACCGGTCTCTAGCATGAGGATATTTGTCAAATCCACCATTGGGTCAATCGCGCGCATACCGGCTTTGGCCAAAAACACCGCATCCGGCGTGAGATATTTGCTCGGCTGATTATCCGGCAAGTCAAACACTGCACAACTATAGCGCGGGCAGAGTTCGGCATCCGTAATTTTGACCGTCAAAGCCAAATCATCGCACAGCTTCAAAGTCTCATGGCCAGAAAAAACTTCTGGTTCTTCGAACTTTAACCCCAAAATCCCAGCAACTTCACGTGCAAAACCGATCAGACCGAAGCAATCAGGGCGGTGAGTGAGTGACTTGTTCTCAACATCAAGAATAATATCATTGAGCCCAAAGATTTCTGCAAAATTCTCACCCGGCCGAGCCATTTTGGGATCAATTTCAGCAATAGCCTTGTGTTCAGTGGTAAGTCCGAGCTCGTCAGCACCCGCCAGCATACCATAAGATTCATACCCGCGCAACTTGCGCACGCTGAGCTTAAAGTTCTCGTTGCCATAAGTTTCTGGCACAATTGCTCCAGGAGTAATCCAAACTGCAAGCATGCCAGCATGCACATTTGGCGCCCCACAAACGACCTGAACTAAACCATTATCAAGCTGATTAAACTCCGCGTTGTGCTCACCAGCATCAATCTGGCAAAGATGCAAATGTGTCTCCGGAATGGCTTCGCAACTGACGACTTTTATTACATAGATGCCCTGATACTTTGGCGCCAAGTCGATTGCTTCCTCAACTTCCACCAATCTTGAGCCAATCAGTTCAATCAATTCGTGATCAGAAACAGTCTGCGGAACTTTAGCATAGTTTTTGACGGTGTTTAGTGAAATTAACATTTAGAACTCCTCCAAGAAATCAAGTTTGCCCGATTCGAAATAACGCACATCGTTCAGGCCATATTTCAACATCGCGAGACGGTCGATGCCGCCGCCCCAAGCAAAGCCGTGATAAGCTTCAGGATCAATCCCGGCCATTTTTAGAACATTCGGGTGAATCATGCCGCAACCTAACATTTCTAGCCAATCACCGCCTTTACCGCCCAAACTGGCCGGTTTTTCAATCAAAAGTTCAGCTGACGGCTCGGTGAAGGGGAAATAGCCCGGCTGAGTTTTGATTTTCAGTTTCTGACCGTAATAAGCTTCGAAAAAGTGTTTCAAAATCCCGAAAAGCTGACCCATGGTAGCGTCTTTAGAAACAAACACACCTTCGCATTGGTAAAAAGTATGTTCGTGTGTGGCATCCGCGTCTTCATTACGGAAAACACGCCCCGGCACTACCACGGCAATCTCTCCGCCATCAGCCAGGCGCGAGCGGTACTTTTTTAGAGCACGGTGCTGCATGGTGGAAGTATGGGCTGGAGGAATAAAGCCTTCGGCCGTACGGAAGGTATCATAGCCATCACGCGCGGGATGACCTTTGGAGAAATTGAGGCTGTCAAACATATGGAATTCGTCATCAAGCTGGAAAGGTTCCATGACATCGAAACCCATACTGGCGTAAATCTGGGTGACATGTTCCAACTCATCCATGAGCGAGTGCTTGGTTCCCTGCGGCACTGCTGGCAATGGGCAATTCGGCGCAGTGGGAGCGGAAATATCAATCGGCGTGACCTGTTCACTCTCGGCAGCAGCCTCAGCGTCGGTGATGGCTTGCAAGATTTGCTGTTTCTTGGCGTTCATAGTGCGACCAAATTCGCCCCGCTCGGCAGGTGGTAAGGTTTTGATTTTGGCATATTCTGAGTTAAGCGCCCTCAACTCAGCCTTCAACTTCTCTAAATCTGACATATATATATTATATCACTATCTCGCATCAGATGAAAGCGATGCAAATCAGCGAAATAATTGCTAGTACAATCAACACAATCCAGACCCACGTGAAGCGCCCGGTTTTTTTAGTTTCGGCAGGGCGATATTCCTCATCTTCTTCCCGATCATATTCAGCCATACTCTGAGTGCGGGTACGCAAATCGGACGTAATTCGACGGTTTAATTCTGAGTCGCGGTTGATATCTTTTGAGGTCATAATTCCCATGAAAACTATCCTTTGTAACTTTTACGCTTAACTTTATACTTTCCAATTGTACCACAAGTGTGCTACAATTGAAGGAATATTAGTGTTAAGGAGGTTATAATGGCAAATCAAAAGCCAAAGAAGACCGTAAAAAAGTCTGCAACCAAACCAGAGACCAAAAAGGAAGCTATTGCTACGCCAGCAGTCCAGACCGCCAGCGCTGAGCCTTCTCTCAAAGGTTTCTTCGCACGCAAATGCGACAAAAACGAGAATGTATTAACGATTTTCAAGACACCAAGAATCTGGGGTGCCTTGCTCGGCGAGATGATTGGTACAATGCTCATCATGATGTTCTTGCTCACGCTCGGCGTGCAGCCACTTTATTTGATTTTTGCTACGGTCGGTGTCTATGTGGCAATCGTGGCGCTTTCTGGTGCCAATTTGAACCCATTGATTACCGTTGGTATGATGGCAACTCGCCGAATGTCAGCTATCCGTGGTGTGCTTTACATCTTGGCACAAGTGTTAGGTGCTTGGCTCGGTTTGATCGTAATCAACGCTTTCCGTCTCGGTAGCGCAACAACTTACGAACTGCCGATGATGGCAGAAGTTTCAGGCGGGACTTTCTGGGCAGTCGCTCTAGTCGAGCTGATGGGCGCAATCATCATTGCTTTCTGCTTTGCTCGCGCTCTGAAATACAGCCGCAAGAATCCATTAGCATTTGCTTTCACGGCCACGAGTGGTATGACTTTAGCAATTGTACTCGGCTTGGTAGTTTCTCAAAGTTACTTTGGCTTCCAAGATAGCTTTATCTTCAACCCAGCAGCAGCTTTGATGTATCAAATCTTGCCAGTGACGGCTGAAGGCTTTGGTGAACTCGCTAGCTTGGCTGGGCTCGCTTTGGCGGCCTATGTAGTTATCCCAATGATTGGTGGTATTGTCGGTTTCTATATTTCCGACTTTGCGACCAAGTTGGCCGGTAGTGGCTACATTTGCGAAGATTGCGAGTGCCACCCACACCACGACAAATAAGCTGTAAGCTTAAGGAAATGGTGCTTTCTGAATGAGGGCACCATTTTTGTGCTATAATAGCTTTATGGTTAAACTGCGCCGGAGCGACTGTCAGGAAGCTCGTCAGCCAAAACATACACCACAACATACAATGCCTGTTGCTTTACGGGTACTATTGTCGGTAATTTTTCTTGCAATTGTGGCCACGATTTTTACGTGGTTTGTATTGTGGCGGCAGAATCTATGCGATACAGAAGTGACCTGGGAGTTTATCCATGAAAAACCGCAGATTTTTTGGTATAGTACGATTTTAATGTTCTTAATGGTGTCGGTGGTAGTTGCTCTGCTTTGGCGAACTTTTTTTGGTACGGGCGTGTGTTTTGTAATTTTGAGTGTCATAACTTATATCCATATGCAAAAGTTTCAGTTTCGCTCTGCACCTTTGCTGCCGGAAGACTTCCGATTAGCTGATCATGCGGGTACGATTGCGCAATTCGTCGATCCTTGGAGCATTGTACGGCTAGTTGGCGGTGTAGTGCTGATCTTACTAGGTTCAGGATTGCTAGAATATTATGCACGCAAGTTCATCGGGCGCAACAAAACTGGCATGAAAATTTGGGAGCGCTGGGCATTATTACCGAGAGTGAGCTTTGCGTTAGTGGCTTTAGCGGCGCTGACGATGGCTTCGAGCTTTTTGATACACCGTAATATCAAAACCGACTTTGTTGACGAGTACCTTGGCCTGGAATTTAATGATTGGGACCCAGCGTATGTTTACGCACAAGATGGTTTTATTTTGGGTTTTATTTACAACTTGGGCACGCCAGAAGTTGAAGAGCCAAAAAATTATAATTCTGATACCGTGGCGGAGGTCGCGAAGAAGTACCAAAAACTAAAAGCCGCTGACAAAGATAGGAAAGACCTCAATGAAGTGGTTGATAATGTGATTGTAATTTTAGATGAATCATTTTATGATTTCGCACTCCTGGAAAAGTTTTACCCGCATACTGGTGGCGACATCACGCCAGAACTGCATAAAATTTTCCAGGAATACCCCAGCGGCTATATGTTCTCAACTCAATATGGTGGTGGAACCGCTAACGTTGAGTTCGAAGTGATGACGGGGCTAACAATTTATTGGATGAACGGAACGGCTTATACGGATGCAGTGTCGAGGCTCGACCAATTGGGTAGTGTGGCCAACTGGGCAAAAGCGAGCGGTTTCGAGACAACGGCAATTCATGGTTATCGAGGTACGATGTATAAACGCGATGTAGTTTATCCGGTTCTTGGTTATAATAAGTTCTTGGATGAAGCCAAAATGGCACACGCGGATCATGAAAATGGTGGGATGTATATTAGTGACCAAGCGATGTATCAGGAAATCTTGGATGTTCTGCAGGATGGTGAAGCTAAACATATGGTGGGGGCGGTGACAATTCAAAATCATATGAGCTATGATGCCGCCGGGTATCAAGAGTTGAATTTTCTCTTGGAACAGCCAATCGAAGAACATTATCAGATGGAGAGCTATTTTGAGACCGTGCATCATGCGGATGAATATTTGGGCGAGTTCGTAAGGGCGCTAGACCAGCTGGAAGAGCGAACCGTGGTTTTGTGGTTTGGCGATCATGCGCCGGCGTTACTCAACGAAGTATTGCGCTCGGCGGATCCTACGGAGCAAGACCTAGCGCGCTTGACACCATATTTTATTTATGCAAACTTCGACTTAGATGAAGACCGGGTTGCCGAGATAGCAGAAACCACGGCAACACCAATGGAGATTCCAGATTTGGAAGTTCAGGGAGTTGATTTGCCGATTGTAACTCCGAATTGCTTGCTCAATACAATGTACAATATTCTTGGTGTTAAAAAGCCATTGCTGATGTATGTGGTCGATGACGTTTGTCGTGAAACTCCGATTTTGGCGCGGGTGTATTCGCAGTCAACAAAACTGCCAGAAACTAAGTTGTTATCTAATTACGAGTTAATTACTTATGATTTACTGTACGGCAAACACTACTGGCCGGAATAAGTGTTAACTATAGTGGCTAGAGTGTAAACATCTGGCACCACTGCATCCCCGCACTAATCTTTCGGGAACAAAGGTGCGCTTGGCGGGGTAATCACTGCATCCGTACCAAATACCGCAATAATCTTGGCAGCCGTATCCGGCAAAAATGGCTCGAGCAAGTTAGCTGCTGAGAGTAAATCTTTGACCAGTCCTTGCAAAACTTCCTGTACTTCTTTAGTTTTGCCAGCCTTGGCAAGTTCCCATGGCTTAGCAATATCAATCCGTTTATTGAGCTCCTGAATCTTACCCCAAGCATAATCGAAGGCTTTAGAGAACTCAAACTTCCCCATTAAATCTAAATACTCCGGTGGAAATTCAAATTGATAGCTAGCACCAGTGACCGCATTTTTCTGGCAGAGTGTGGCTAGACGCTGTACGAGATTACCGAGATCGTTGGCAAGTTCTTGGCTATAAGCCTGTTCATACTTTTCCCAAGTAAAATCAGAATCGGCAAAAGTGTCAACATGGCGCAAGAAATAATAACGGAAGGCTGGCAGCCCATGTTGTTCCAAAACTGCCATTGGATTAATCACATTACCAATACTTTTACTCATTTTTTGGCCATCGGCCAGAACATGCCCATGTACGACCAGTTTCCGTGGCAATGGCAGCCCTAGCCCCAGCAAAATTGCTGGCCACGTAATGGCGTGAAAACGTAGGATATCTTTGCCCACAAACTGCGCCGTCGCCGGCCAAAAATCCGAAATATCATGATCCGGATAGCCCAAAACTGTAATATAATTCACGAGCGCATCGAGCCAAACATACATCACTTGACTGTCATCACCCGGGACCGGTACGCCCCAACTAAGTTGTCCGCGCGGTCGCGAAATCGAAATATCTGGAGCATCTTCGAGCAAACGCAACATTTCCTGTTTACGGAACGCCGGTAAAATAGACATCTTGTCGCTTTCGATTTGTGCGCGAATTTCATCCTTAAAGTCGGCAATGCGTAGATAATAATTTCTCTCTGTCACTCGCTCATAAGGCTTACGATGGTCGGGACAGATTCCGCCATTTTCGTCGTATTCCTTTTGGGTGACAAAACTTTCGCAGCCCTCACAATACCAGCCATCATAATCTGCGGCGTAGATATGCGGCGTGAGCTTTTGCCAAATTTCTTGACAACGACGCATATGCTCAGAATCAGTGGTACGAATAAAATCGGTATAACTAATATCAAGTTTCTGAATGAAATCTAAAAACTTTTGCGAGTTCTTAGCGGCGTATTCTTCAACCGGTTGACCGTTCTTCTGGGCCGTACGAAAAACTTTGTTGCCGTGTTCGTCTGTACCCACCTGGAACTTAACTTCATCACCAAGCTTACGCGAGAAGCGTGCATAAATGTCTGCCAAAAGGTAATCCATGGCGTGACCGATGTGTGGGTTGCCATTGACATAAGGGATTGCGGTACAGATATAAACTTTTGACATATATATATTATAGCACAAAAACACCCCATTCGCAGGAATGGGGTGTCCATAAGCTTTAACAGCTTACTCAACCGAACAGATGAAGCCGTTAGCTTCATACTGCGCGCGTACATCGTTCATCGCAGTAGACGGCGAGTTATCGGCACTACCATAAATTGCAATCATCGCGTCATTCGGCGCCAATTGGCCATTTTTAGACTCCAGCGTTGCATTCAGGGTGCTTTCGTTGACATCGTACTTCGCATCAAAACTGTTGCTGATGCTAGCAACGAGCCCGCTTTGGTTATTCGCAAAATTACTGCTTGCGACATTGGCGTCCTCTGGGCTATTGAAAGTGGCTTGGTTCGTAATTGATAAACCTTGCAAGGCGTCGTTAGTGTAGCTAGCAACGACGGTTTCAGTACCGTTGACCGCCTGCGCATAACCAACCAAATAGTTATAATCGTTATTGCGCGAGCAGGACAAGAGGCGGATTGGCGCTGTGACCTCATCTTTTGACGTACTCGGAACGTAGACAATCTTGGGATTATCAACGGCTTGACGCCACAAAACGAAGAAGATAATCGTCAAAACAAGCAAAATTGCCGCAGCACCACCCAAAATAATCATTGGGATATTGGTCGACTTGCGTGTCTTTGGCTGGTCAGCCTTTGGCGCAACTGGTTGCGCAGCTTCGGGGGCTGGAGCAACCGCTGGCTGGCTAGCAGTCTGTGGAGCAAAAGGATTGTAAGGCATTTGAGGCGCAACTTCGGGAGCTGGCATCGGGCCAGTGCCCATATCCATGCCGGGGTTTGTTGGCTCGCTCGCACCCGCTGGCGGAACTGAAGTCACACTACCAATCGAGCCAGGAACTGGTGCAGCTGGAATTAAAGGCTCCTCAACAGGAGGCGCCATGATGGCTTCTGGCTGAGTAGCGCTAATTTGGTCAAGCCCCATCGTTTGCACACCAGTGTCAGCAGCCAAGCCAGCTGATGTCAAAGTATTTTCTGCCGAGGCCATACTGTCGTCGGTAGATAAACCACCCATTGGTGGCATCGGTGGAGTAGCGAAACTATCGCTTGCTCCCGTATCCGGCATGCTCGGATTGGTTAATGGATTATTTTCTTCAGGGTTCATTTTGCCTCCCTTTTGCCTGTTTGCGCTTTGTTATGTTAATGCCTAATATTGTTATTATTTTAACGCTTGTGCTTGCTTTTTGCAAGAGTTTTCTTTTTTTGAGGCAATTGTTTAGCTAGCCTGCTGGACTTTGGCTAATTCCTCCCAGTCCCATAAGTCCAAATCTTGCGCGCGAGCGTCGGGATTAATTTTGAGACTGCGCAAACGTTCTTGCCATTCTAGTTTAGAAATACTCCGTCCGCCAACACTAGCTAAGTTATGCGCCAACTTTTTGCGTGGGCTGGCAAAACCCTGCTGAGCTAATTCCAAAGCCTGCTCGGAGACCTGTGGCTCCGCGAGCGGCGTCAGTACCAAGATTCGACTATCAACTTTTGGTGGTGGCGTAAACTCAGCGGCTTTGACGACTGGCCCCAACTCAACCTCGGCCCGATTCTGGACTAATAGTGATAAAAGTGAATGGTCTCCTGGCTCGGCAGCAATGCGCTCGGCAACTTCTTTTTGCATTAACAAGACAATCCGCTCTGGAGCAGGTTGCACTGACAACAATTTGCGCACAATCGGCGAGGTAATATAATACGGAATGTTCCCCGCCACAACATAATGATCATGACCCACAGTTTCCGCTATGTCAACCTGCAAAATATCACCAGTAGTCACTTCGAGATTTTTGCCAGGAAATGATTTTGGTAAGTTGTCGGCTAAGCGCTGGTCGAACTCCACCGCGATGACTTTTGTGAAACGCTTCAACAAACTTGAAGTGAGAGTTCCTAGTCCCGGGCCGATTTCTAGACAGACAGTTTCAGCGTCAACACCCGTTGCCGCGAGATCAGCAATCTCATCCAAAAGCGCACGATTCTGGAGCCAATGCTGACCCAGGGATTTATTATTCTTCACTAGTACCAGCCCTTAGCTTGCTTAAATTGCAAAGCTTGCTGCCAGCCACCATAGCGGCCCTTGACGTAACCATCCATCCAGCGCAACTGCGTGATCGGGTTAGTGCGCCAATCATCACCGGCGGTGGCCATCTTCGTTCCTGGCAAGGCCTGCGGAATACCATAGGCACCAGAACTCGGGTTTTCGGCATCCACGCGACAGCTAGATTCGTGATAGATAATGTAGAGCGCCGCTTCGAGGTCTTCTTCCGGCACGCCGACTTCGCGCAGCCAACCGGCACAGGTTTCCTGCTCCGGAGGAATGGACAGTTTTGCACCCACAATGATAATTTCTGGAACTGGTTCAAGTTTCACTTCTTCAGAAACGAGTGTGCGCCCAACTTCAATATTGTTTTCAAACTGCACTTCGTAGACACTGACGCGACGCCCATCCTCGCCGGCTTGTTCGAGCTGGCGTTCACCCTTGGCTAAGTTATAATCATAACGAATTTCCGTCGGATACGGCAAGTTTTCTTCGAGCGTAATCGTGCGACCACCGTTACGAATAATTCGATAAGTTGAAGCAATGCCAGCCTCAAGGAAGCTATCATTAACAACGGTTGCGATTTCGTCACCATCATAGACCGTGAAACCAGCTTCGCGGGCGATTTGTTTTGGATCATAGCTAGCCGTCATAATATACTGGCGCTTAACTCCGTCTATCACGACAGCAGGTCGTGCTCGATAGATGTTAATATAAAATTCATTGCCATCGATCTGAGTATCCAGGCTCGGCTCAACAATATCCACATCGTTGAGTTCAACTTCAGCGCCTTCTAGAACTTCGCGCACAGTCGAGACTGAAGTTTTGACGGTGCGATAACCACCGTCGTCGTAAATTGTCACAAAATGAGTACTGCCGTCGCTAACTTCGTCGTCAGCAAAAGCAGCATGGCCGTGCGCAAAACCTTGGAATGCCAAAAATAAGCCAATAGCAGCTACCAAAAGCGCACAGCAAAAACTCTGTAATTTGGGTTGCAATTTAATCATTGCATAACCATTATAGCAAAGATTCCCAAAATTGTCAAGCTTTTTATGCTAAAAGCAAAAAGCTTGCTGTCTGTTCGCGGGTCAGCACTGCGTCGCTGCCCCGCTCTCGACAGTTCAATTTTCTTAGGGTTTATCCCTCAAAGACTGGCACATCATCGGGAAAAGGGTCAAAATCCAGCTCGAGATCACTGTCAAATCCCTCAAAATCGCTCATGACATCAGAGGTGCCGGTTTGACCGCCAAATTCCCCATCTGGGTCGCCGCCCAAGATGCCGAGACTACCAACTCCGCCATAGATATTACCTTCGACATTGCTTGCCTGGACGTCAAATTGACCGCTTTCACCAAAACCGCCCGATCCATAAGGATTATAACCAAGTTCCAGGAGGAATTGCGACGGGGAGTTATAAGTGCGACCGCCAAAGGCATAGCGCGAGGCAGCAAAAGTCAGAAACAAGTCTTGCATAGCGCGCGTCATGCCAACATAAGCCAACCGACGCTCTTCTTCCAGAGCATCTTCGGATTCTCCGGAGCGCGAGCTAGGAAAGAGGCCTTCTTCCAAGCCGACGATAAAAACCACCGGAAACTCTAGGCCCTTGGCGGCATGTAAAGTCATCAGCGATACGGAATTTGCAACCGTAGCTTCATCGGCCGAACTAAGCAAAGCAGCGTCAGCCAAAAACTCATCAAGCGTGTCATAAGCACTAGCATTACTCGCCAAGACTTCGAGGTTCTGCATGCGTTCATCACCTTCGGGAGTACCGCTGTTGACAAGACCAGCAAAATCAAAATATTTCACTACTTGCTCGACAATCATTTCTGGCGAAACTTCCGGTAGGTCGTCCGGTGCGGTGGCATCCGAACCACTCTCGACATCTTCAATTTGGGCCTGGCAGTCGGTAATAAAATTCGCCAGCCGCGCCACGGAAAGCTTCGCCTTGGAGTTCAAAACTGATGTAGCATCGCGTAAGTTGGCGTCTGGGCGGGCATCAAGATAAGTGAAGACCTTTTCCATCGAAGCTTGGCCAACTCCGGAGAGCACATTCTTCGCGACGCGTTCAAAACTCACACGGTCGCGCGGATTGACAAGAAGCTTCAGAATCGCGAGGACATCCTTCACTTCTTTGCGATCGTAGAAGCGCACACCGCCGATAATCTTGTATGGAATACGCAGCGACATGAACGCTTTCTCGAAAGCGTACGACTGAGCATTGGTACGATAGAGCACGGCAAAATCACTATAACTGCGCTGGCCTTGTTTACTCAAGCGCAAGATTTGGCGGGCGACGTAATTAGCCTCGCCGTTTTCGTCCATAAGGCCTTCGACGGTAATCGGACTGCCTTTACCGGCTTCGGTGAATAAGGTTTTGTCGGTGCGGGTTTTGTTCTGATTGATAATTTGTTGCGAGGCGGCAAGAATGTTGCCGGTGCTACGATAATTTTGTTCGAGCTTCACCACCTTGGCTCCCGGAAAATCGCGCTCAAAGTTGAGAATATTCGTGAAATCAGCCCCACGCCAAGAATAAATTGATTGCCAATCGTCACCAACTACACAAATATTGCGTTCCGGCCCAACCAAAAGCTTAATCAGGCGATACTGTACCGAATTCGTATCCTGATACTCATCGATGAGAATATGCTTGAACCGGTCCTGCCATTTGGCGCGCACGACGGAGTTTTTCTGGAAAAGCTCCGCGGTCTTTAGCAATAAATCATCAAAATCTAGCGCCGAGGCCGCGGTCTTTTCCTCCTCATAATAGCGGAAAACTTCTACGGCTTGCTTCTGGTTGGGATAAATGGCTTCTTTGCGAGCCTCAGACGGGCTGATGCCAGCAGTTTTCCAAGCGCCAATCAGCGAATGCGCCATTTTGGGCGTAAAACGCTTGTCGCCGGTCATTTTGAGATTGCGCATCACGCGACGAATCAGGGTCAGTTGGTCATCAGAATCATAAATCGTAAAATTACGCTCTAGCCCAGCTGCAGCGTATTCGATGCGCAAAATCCGCACGCAGATGCCGTGGAATGTTCCCATATAGGGCATAAACGAGCGCGGTGGCTCCGCGGCACCAGTAAGCACGACGCCGCCAAACTGTAAGTCATAGGCGTCTTGCAGATCCTGACGGGCGATGGCATCCTCGCGCTGGCGCGACAGCAAGTCCCAGAGGCGCACGCGCATCTCTTTGGCAGCTTTGTTTGTAAAAGTCACGGCGAGGATTTGGTCCGGCCGCGTACCATGAGCGATTAGGTTCGCAATACGATGAGTCAGGACTTTAGTCTTGCCCGAGCCAGCACCAGCCAAAACCAAAACTGGCCCCGTCAAAGTCTCGACAGCTTCACGCTGCGCCGGATTCAAACCTCCTAAAATCGCATCCATTGTCTGATTATAGCACCCCTAGGGCTATTCGTCCAACATGCGCTCGTTGTAGCGCAGACGCGACGCCGAATGGCGCACACGATGCCGACGATGACGAAGATAGATGAGGTAAAATGCCACCACAATTTGCAGAGCTGTAATCGCCGCTGCCACTCCGAGCATTGCCGCAATCCCGAACTCATAGGTGATGCCACAGATGAGTAGGCCTAGGGCTTCGCCGAGATAACTCATGACATATTTAATTGTACTATAGCTAAACTGATGGCGATTATCGACAAGATTGATATAATAACCGTCGGTGATATCTTCGTAAGCGGTAGAAATCAAGATTGACCAGGTGATGGCGAGCAGGGCTACAAAGACGTCATCGGCAAAAATAACAATAATATATGAGAGTAGGCGCAGGCCAAATTTGAGGGTCAAGGTTAGATAATCGTTCTTGGGCGTGAAATGTTTCAGCGCTACCACTCCGATAACATCGGATAGCAAACCGACAATCAAGAGATAATTAGTCGCGAGCCCGGCCGAGAAGTTGAGATAGTTGGTCAAGGCAAGCATTTTTAGGCCCAGCGCTGCAGCGAAAGAGGTGGCAGCGAGAAAAGCATAGAGCATATAAAAGCGCTGGAGTTTACTATTGACAATGTATTTTAGCACTGAGCTACAACTACTGTTGGCCGCAGATGCAGTCGAACGCACGTCGACGCCAAACATGATCATCAATCCCGGCACCAGGAAGGCCGCCGAAACCAGCAGACAGCCATTATAATCTAGGCTGAGACCCAAAAAATGCCAACCAATCAGAATCCCGCCCACCAGCACTCCAAAATCGCGGAAGAAGTATTCCACCAGCTTGCGCCGGCTATAAGCGCGATTGCTCTTGATGACGGTCGTGATCAACGGATAGACACTGGTAACAATCAGGCAGCTAGTCAGAACGTCTACCGCAACACAAACGTTGATGAGTAATTTTTGGCCGCTCCCGTCCAGGCTGAGCAATCCGAGTAAATCGACGGTTTTCAAAAAGAGCGTTACTAGCATAAAGTTCTTCAGGCGACTAGCTTTGAGACGTTGACCGACGCAAATAATCCCCACCACACTAATCAGCATGCCGATACTAGTAATCGTGCTGACATCTTGCGCCGAGAAACCGTTTTCTTGCAGCCAGAGCTGGCGAAAGTTTTCCCACAAGCCTACAGAAATGCTAAAAAACGCCAACATGGTAAGAATCTTGTGCTCAGTTTTGGTAGCTCGAGTTTTGTTCATTGATGCAAAAATATTTGTTTTTGATGACCTTTTGGTCTATTTTAGCATAAAGATTATGATTTGGGCAAGATTTTGTGAAATTATGCTAATTTTCATGGTATTACTATTGACTTTTTTAGTAAAGTGTGCTACAATGAAAGTATAAGCCTGTTCCTTCGGAGCGAGGCGTGGGATTTTGTTGTCCTGAGGTACTTTAAAATCGATCTTACGGTGCTTGGCCACAGGGTAAGAGTCGGGGGGTTCTTATCCTGTGGCGAAAGCGACAGAGATTATAAAAGGAGGTAACTTTAATGAAAAAGTTACGTTACACTATCACCGCACAGCCCGATAATCAGGAAGAGATTTCTTTATACGAAGAAATCATGACTGCAGTCATGAGCGGGGTGGAAAACTTGGTCTGCCGATATAGATATTTGGTTCCTAACGGATGGTCATGTATCATACATGTCAGGACTCCTTCTAAGACCAATGTACATCTGACTTTACAAAGTAACGCTGGAGGAGGAACCTATGCACAGGCAAAGATGAATATGCTCAAAGGTTTTGAAACTAAGCGCTATGCGAGCGGTGGCGAGACCATTTCAGAGTTAGTAAACATTTTACATGAACTGGACGAATCTGAGGAGCGGAATGATCTGATCTGTAAGATTTCTAAACTTGAAACCGTCTCCCAGGTTCCTGACGGATTGGCAGATTACATGAATGAACATTTTCATGTGGCGCCTTATTATGGAGCTGTTGCAATTCCTTATGAGGTATTATATGGGAAGCTGGGCAGTTCTGATGATCCGCAAACTGGAGAAATTCGCATTTCTTTTAGCGGTGCCAGTCAGGAGCAGGATGTAATGTTCGCAACCTGGATATTCCGTGAGTTGCAGCAGAAAATGGTTACGAATCTTCGTACTGAACAGTTGTGGTTTAACCTGCGTCACCTGGAAAAAATCCCCAATGTGCAGTTATGGATCGATCTGCTGGATATTCAGGAAAGTCTCTGTCCGTAAGAAAAACTCCGGCCCAAAGTATTTTGTACTGCGGGTCGGAGATTTTTAATTTGCAGAAGTTTATTCCAATATGGCTTTGATTCTGCGGACGCCAGCACTAGAGCTCTCTTCTTTGGTAATCTTGAACTTTCCTAATTCCCCAGTATGCGCGACGTGAGGGCCGCCACAAATTTCAACCGAAATAGGAGAATCTCCGCCAATCGTGTAAACCGTCACTTTGTCGGGATAGCGGTCGCGGAAGCTACCCTGGGCGCGCAGTTCATCAAAAGCATAATCTTTATCATATTCGGCATAGACAACTGGCAAATCCGCCTCAATCCAGGCGTTGATTTGGTCTTCGACTTTTTGTAATTCTTCGGGCGTCAACTTATGATCGACATTAAAATCGAAGCGCAAGCGCTCAGGGGTAAGGTTGCTGCCCTTTTGGCTAATATCCGCGCTAATCAGCTTGCGCAAAGCCGCGAGCAATAGATGACAAGCGGTGTGATATTTGACCGTCTGGTCGCTAGTGTCACTCAAACCGCCCTTAAACATGCCTTTTGAAGCGGTTTTGCTACGTTCGCGTTGCTCGTTCAAGGCCGCCTCAAACTCATCCTGATAATTCTTTGAGAGCTGCAGGCCCAGCTTATAGACTTCCTCAACACTGAGCTCCAGCGGGAATCCATAAGTGTCTTGCAGCTTGAACAGCTCTTTACCGTCAATTTCTTGATCGGCCTTGGCCATTTTTTGGAGCTCTTTAACGCCCTTGTTGATGGTTTTACGGAAGGCAGTTTCTTCTTTTGTCAACACTTCTAAGACATTCTGGCGATTTGGCAAAATATCATCGGAAAGCTCGGTGTAATTCTCGGCGATGACAGGGATAATTTCGGCTAAGAATTCTTGGCCAATACCGAGGTCGAGGGCTTTCAAGATCGCGCGACGTACCAAGCGACGCAAAGCGTAACCTTGAGCCTTGTTGCTGGGTTGCAAACCTTGGGCGGCGAGCAGATAAGCTCCGCGCAAATGGTCAGCGATGATGCGCATTTCGTCGGTATTATTGTCGTAATTCTTGTGCGACATCTCCTCAAGCTTGGCGACGATCGGTGCCATCAAGGAAATCTTGAAGACATCGAAGCTACCAATCGCAGCGGCCGCTAGACGCTCCAAACCGCCACCAAAGTCAACATTCTTGTGCTCGAGCTCAGAAAAGCTACCGTCTTCGTTGCGCTTGTATTGCATAAAAACTTGATTGCCGATTTCCATGAAGCGCGCACCGTCGCTGGCAGGATGACTTTTGCCGTATTTCTCAACGTCCTGCTTATCTTCGCCGAAGTCATAGAAAACTTCTGAATCGGGACCACAGGGGTCTCCCAGAGGCGTGGTCTCAATGCCGCCACCGCGACTCCACCAGTTTTCCTTATCGTCGTAAAAGAAAATTCGCTCGCCAGGGTTAATACCCCGCTTAGCGCCGTTTTCGGCTGAACCCATATCGACAATTTTAGCTTCGACGCCGGCTTTTTCGAAAACTTGTTGCCAGATTTCGGCCGCTTCGGTGTCTTTGGGAATGCCATATTTATCGTTACCAATGAAACAAGTTACAAAAATCTTCTCTGGATCAAGGCCGATTTCTTTAGTCAAAAATTCAAAATAATTTTCAATTTGTTCGCGCTTAAAATAATCGCCAAGCGACCAGTTCCCAAGCATTTCGAATACCGTAGTGTGGCGAGGGTCGCCAACGTCTTCAATGTCTTGGAGGCGCATACTAGGTTGCGAATCGGTCAAACGGGTACCCTCGGGATGCGGCTGCCCCAGGAGATATGGCAAAAGTGGCTGCATGCCAGAGCCGGTGAATAGAGTTGTCGGGTCGTTCTCAAGTACAAGTGGAGCTGGCGGGATAACTTTGTGCCCGTGCCGTACCTGAAAATCCAAGAATTTTTTGCGAATTTCATTTGCGTTCATGGGATATATTATACTAGAATGCCATCAATTAGTCCAGAGACGTATTGTTTAGCGGCTTATTCAGCAATAATCCCACCACCCAGACAAACTTCGCCAGCATAAAAGACGGCTGACTGCCCAGCGGCGGGGCGTTTGACTGGATTTTGGAAAACTACTTTACAGCCTATATCAGTCACCTGAAGCTGCGCGTCGATGAGTGGCGCACGGTGGCGCAGGCGCACCTGCAGTGGCTGATTGTCAAGCATAGCTGGTTTGAAATTTGAGCCTTGAAAATCCATGTCAAGCATAATTGGATTAAAATTACCCCGCCAATGTAAGTTTTCTAGCTTCAGCTCACTCGCCCATAACTTAGCTGCGTTCAAATCGCGCGATACATAGACGATATTGTGCTCAAGGTCTTTTTCTACAACATAATACGGCAAACCACCCCCGAGATAGAGCCCGTGGCGTTGACCAATCGTATAGAAAATGGCGCCGTCATGATAGCCCAGAGCCTGGTCGGTCTCACGTTCGCGGATTTCTCCGGGGCGAGCATCAAGATATTCACGCAAAAAATCTTTCATGCCAACCTCACCCACGAAGCATACACCCATGGACTCCTTTTTGTGCGCCACATCCAAGCCTTTTTGCTCGGCAAAAGCTTTGACTTCTGGCTTAGTCATGTTGCCGACCGGAAAAAGCGTTTTTGCGGTCGCTGCGTCGCTCATGCGGTAGAGAAAATAAGTCTGGTCTTTGTTCTCATCCACAGCACGCAAAAGATGCTTTCCATCGGTGCGGGCATAGTGCCCGGTGGCAATGTAATCTGCTCCAGCCGCAAGGGCGCGCTCGTAAAAAAGCTTAAACTTGATCTCTTCATTGCACATGATATCCGGGTTCGGCGTGCGGCCATTCTGAAACTCGGCCAGCATATAGTCGACGACGCGACGTTTATACTCTTGCTCAAAATCCCAAACTTCAAAATCAAGATCCAGCTGCACAGCCACCCGCTTAGCATCGGCTAAATCTTCTGCCCAAGGGCACTTCATACCCGGCAGATCTTCCGACCAGTTTTTCATATAGACGCCAGTGACGTCGTAACCTTGCTCTTTGAGCAGCACTGCCGAAACCGACGAATCCACACCGCCAGACATACCGAGAAAGACTTTAGACATCAGCGTTCCTTTCATTAGTGTAAGGCTTCACTTCGTCATGAATACCTACGACTGTTTTCTCGGGGCGCGTCGCCAGCGCCTGCCGTTGCAGGGCTGACGCGCTCGTCCTCGTCGTAACTCCGGATCCCCTCGAAAACACTCGCCGGTATTCATCGCGTACGCACTGTTTGATAATATGGCTAGCTTTCACGATCTGGTCGAGGGTGTTAGTACTACCGAGGGAAATGCGCAAGCTGCCAGCGATTTCTGCGTCCGAAAGTCCAATTGCTGCCAGTACATGCGATTTACTACCCTTGTTGGCAGCGCAAGCTGCGCCGGTTGAAACGTAAACTTCCTGTTGCTCGAGTTTATAAATCAGGCGCTCCGCGTCAATTCCCGGAAAGCACACTGGTACAAAATTAGCTAATTGATGCTTCGGATCACCTAGGAAAAGTGGTTCGGGAATATAAGCATTGACATTTTTATTATTCTGTGATATAATGGAGGTATGAGGCTCAGCGATCTGCTCCTGAGCGAGGGTTTTTAGTGCTTGACGTAAAGTATTAGACATTTCTTGATACCGTTTGCGATGATAAGATAAATGTTTTTTGGCTTCGACTGCTGCCGTAGCAAAACCAATCAGGCTGGGGACATTTTCCGTGCCACTGCGTAAACCGCGTTCTTGACCACCACCGAGAACGACTGGCTGAAGTTTGACGCCATGCGCTACGTAAAGCGCACCAATACCCTTGGGGCCACCACATTTGGCAGCATTAAGAGTCAAGAGGTCGACGCCAAGACGAGCAACGCTAATATCCATCAGGCTGAGCGCTTGTGAAGCGTCAGAATGTAGATAAAGTGGCGTCGTAATTCCCCGCTCCAGACGGTCTTGACGAGTCTGACGGATAATTTCCGCAACTTCGGCGAGTGGCTGGATGGTGCCCAGCTCATTATTAGCCAAGGCAATTGATGCTAAAACAACTTCATCAGTTAATTTTTTACGCAAGTCGTCGAGGTTGACTATTCCCTGATGATCAACTGTAATTAAATCATAATTATGCTGACTAGCCGCCGCCAAAACTGCGGCATGTTCGGTTGCAGTAGCTAAGATTTTGGGCTGGAAGTTGGCAGATTGTAGTACGCTAGCGGCCGTAAAGGCGAGATTAATCGACTCGGTGGCGCCGGCAGTAATCACGAGATCAACGCCTTTGGCGCCGATTGCGTGAGCTAACTCGTCCTTGGCATGCTCGTAAGCTTCACGGGTATGCTTGGCTGGCAAATATGGGGCCGAAGGATTGAAAAACCGCTCCGTAAAATACGGTAGCATGGCCTGCAGAGCCTTCTCGCTAACCGGCGTAGCGGCGGCATGATCAAGATAAATCATATTTTATATTATAACATAAAAGCTCGGTTTTTGTTAAAACTGGGCTTTGTTGTCAAGCATAAGACTAAACAAAATTATAAAGCTGTTGCTTGACAAGATGCAGGTAGACGTGCGCGGCATGACGGAAATTTTCTTGTTCCGCAGCTTCTAGGCGGACATAGTGCCCGGCGGCGATTTTCTTGTAAATGCCCGTTGGTCGCACCTCGTAGCGCACTGTCATCTGCTGAAACTGATTATCGTCGTCGGTCCAATCTTCATACCAAATCCAGATATTGCGCTGGTCGTGGAAGAACTCGCGACGATGACCGGCGGGAATAGGGCCAAAAATCTGGCTACCAAGACGAGACTCGGCATTAATCAATTCTGAGCGACTCGGGCGAACCTTCTTACGGGCAAAAAAACGTGGCGCCGGCTTGGCAGTCAAAACTTTATCCGTAGCTGGTTGTGATGCAGCAGTATTAATTGCTGGCTGAGCATTAGCCGGCAAAAACGACTTGCGTTGGTGCCGAATCTTCACCTCAAAACCGTCGTGCATGAGCTGTGGGGCGTTCGGGTTGATAACTGCCTCCGCCGTCGCAACAGGAGTTACTGGGGTTGTTGAGTTTTGATCTGGAGCCTGCAAGTTTGGCTGTTTCTGAGCTTTGACCTGTTTTTGCGCTCGACGTTCCTGTTTTAGAGCTAGCTGGGCCGCCTTGACAGCGGCGCGGTTTTCGCGCTTTTGAAGCTTGACAGTGGTGCGCTGAGCCAACTTTTGAGCCTTTACGCTGAGACGCTTTTCTTTTTTAGCAAGACGACGTTCTGAGCGGTTTTTGCGCAGCTGACGCCGAAATGAGCGCATAGGAGTTAAAGCGACGCACGGCATCTTTCGATCTCCTGGGCGATATTCATTAATTCTTGATAGAGAGCCATGGAATTTTGGGTACGCGCATCATACGCCCCTGGTTGGGCGAAAGGTGAAGGATTAGATTTGGAAAATCTTTCTCGCATTTTTGGTGGTTTGCTCCATAACTTCTGATTCTGCCACACCCAATTTTTCCGCGAGATACGTCGCAATAACTTTGACATATCCTGGTTTATTTATTGTACCACGGAAAGGAACAGGAGTCAAGAAGGGGGCATCAGTTTCTAAGACCATATTTCCTAATGGTGGTAAAGCTGGCGTCGTATAAGTTACTAAGCCGTTAATGCCGATCGCAAAACCACGATTGAGGGCATTTTTTAGATCTTTTTTCGAACCAGTGAAACTATGAACAACACCGGTGACTTCTGGAAAATTGTCCAAAACTGCAAAAGCATCGGCGAAGGCTTCCCGGAGATGCAGCGAAACTGGAAGGTGGAAATCGCGAGCAAGTTGTAACATTTTTTCGAACAGCTGAATCTGCGCATTGCGATTATAACCCTCATAGTGGTAATCCAAACCAATTTCGCCAATAGCGACAGGACAAGGCTGGTTTAGACAACATCTGTTTTGTTCGAGGGACGCGTCACTCAGTCCCGTCGTCACGGGTTTCGCGCGCTGCATGCTCGCTCGTAAGCTCCGCACCCCCTCGAACAAAAAGCCACTTTCTAAACCAGCCTTGTTTACATAGTTATTGGCAAATTCGGGGTGGATGCCGTAAGTCCAGAAGACGTTTTTGTGCTGCGTGGCAAAATCTCGCGCCACTAACGAATCTTCTGGGTTCGTACCAATGCAAATGATTTTTTCGACACCATTTTGGTGCGCATTCTGCAAAAAATCCGCCTGCTGCTCAGGCGTAAACCATTCTGGATCATGAAGATGACAATGCGTGTCGATGAGCATAAAAGTATTATAACATGCAAATCTCCCGCTTCAAGCGGGAGATTCTTGCGCTAATTCGCGGCTTCTCTTCCGGTAATAGCTATCGAGACGACGTAAAGTCCGTCGTCTCGGCGACTTACGCGTAGGTCGCGCCATTAGCTCGTTGATAATTTTTTGGGTAAACTTAAAGCCATAATTGGGCGGAAAAAGATAATACTCTGGGGTGTTGGGAAAATCATAAATGTCATCTTCCATATTATAAATGCCTACAGTATCTTCATGCGGCGTATAGTGATAATACAGTTCGACGAATACTTTGGAAAGTTCCGGATGACGCAAACGCTCATAAAATTGATTCGCGGCTGGATCTTTCCAAAAATCCTGATATCGATAAATAATAACCACCTCGGGATGCAGTTTTTGGTAATACCATCGCTTGCGAGTAAAGCCCCCAGAGTAAAAACAAGGATCAACGACCCACCACTGCCCAAAAACCTTGACTTCTACCCAGGAGTGAAATGAATCGTAATTTGGCAAGACAATTTTGCCCCGCACTAAGCGCGTTCGCTTCAACTCTTTAAGGCCTAGCATAATGGCAGCTGAAAAGGTATAGCAAAATCCTTCTTTGTTGATATTGCCAAAACGATGAAAAAAGTTTGCTCTAATCATAGCCCAGAGGCTGTAACCGCAAAGGTAGGTTTGATGAAGCTGCCCCATAATTGCCCTATAACTCTCAATAAGAGTACGCTTCCTGAGATAGCGAGCAAGATAAACTTCAATTATTATAATGACTATCAAAGCTAAACCGCAAAATACCACCCAATTTGACAAAAAACTCACCTACTTTCTTAATGTTCTTGTTTTAGCCAACAAAATCTTTGCTCATTAGATACAAGATCTAGAGCCTATGCTTTCATAGTATCACAGATTCTTATTTTTGTCAATAGATATGTGCGCAGCGGGTATGTTAACAATAGCAATGGGTTTCTGAGAGGTCCTGGAGAAAACGGTCATTGGTGGTCGAGCCTAGCCTCGGAATACAACTCAGCCGCTGATACTAGGGCAGCCTATCTTTTATTTACCATTACTAATATCTATTCATCTGATAGTAGTAATCGTTGGGCTGGTTACCCCCTCCGCTGCCTGGCAGACTAGTTATATATAGTGAGAAAAAGGCGTCTTTATCACGCTTATGCTTGCTAATTTTCTGCAAATTTTGTTACTCTGAGAATACGGACAACTAAGTCCCCAGACGCAACTTGACAAGAGTGTGGGTTGGAAAGGAGGAAGTGATATGCTAAGACTTTTCTTGCTCAGAATTTGTCTTTGGTTCCTATGTGCAGAGATGCGTATTAGAATCAAGTTTTCTCGGCCTAACGACCGAGAAAACTAACAAACAACTTAATCCTATCCTAGCAAGTTTGTAACAAAATGTCTATACTTAGTTGTCCGCAAAGTTATGTTAGCGGTTTTCACGCTTGCGCTTGATTGGGTCCAGCTGACGCTTGCGCAAACGCAGGCTCTTCGGTGTTACTTCTAGCAGCTCGTCATCTAGCAAGAAGTCAATACACTGTTCCAACGAATATTGTGTATGCGGCGTGAGCTGAATCGCGCCGTCGCTGGCATGCGTACGCATATTGGTCAACTGCTTTTCTTTGCAAATATTAATATCAAGATCTTCCTTCTTATTAGAAAGGCCGACGATCATTCCCTGATAAACTGGCACGCCGGGCGGGATGAAAAGAATCCCACGAGCTTGCGCAGCATCAAGAGCATAAGCCGTGCTAGTGCCCGGCTCAAAGGCAATCAAAGCCCCATTGCGTTCTGGGCGATATTTCCCCTCTACCGGACGATAACCGCTCGGGATTGAAGACATAATAGCAGTACCCTTAGTGGCGGTCAAGAGGTTATTGCGCAGACCAATCAAAGCCGCCGTCGTAATCTCATAAACAAATCTAGTGCTGCCAGAGCTAGTCAATTCCTGGCTTTTCAGGTCGGCTTTGCGGATGCCTAGCTCTTGACTGACGGCACCGACAAACTCCGGTTCAACCTCGATCGTCAGCTCTTCCACTGGCTCACATTTCTGGCCGTCAATTTCTTTATAGACCACCTCAGGGCGACCAGTTTCGAGCTCATAACCCTCACGGCGCATCGTCTCGATCAGGACGGAAAGATGCAGCTCGCCGCGACCAGAAACTTTGTAACCTAAGCCATCCGGGACAATTTTGAGCGCGATGTTAGTCTCGAGCTCGCGTTCCAAACGTTCCGCGATTTGACGCGAAGTCGTGAACTCACCTTCCTGACCTTTGAGTGGCGAAGTGTTGGGGCCAATATAAATGCTCAACGTTGGCGGTTCAAGCTCAATCACCGGGAGAGCTTCGGGAGTTTCGCCGGTAGCAATCGTGTCGCCAATGTTTGCCTGAGCGATGCCAGAAATTGCCACGATATCACCAGCCTGAGCCTCATTCACTTCTTCGCGGCCTAAACCCTGATAGACGAAAATATTCTCAATTTTCGCGTTGGTAGCCTTTTGTGCGTTAGTTTCCGGATCAGTGTGCAGAACTTTGACGCTTTCGCCTTTTTTGAGCTGCCCGCGGAAAATCTTACCAATGGCATATTTACCCAAATAATTATCCGCCGCCAGCGCAGCAACCAGTAGCTGCGCGCCCTTCGAGGCATCCTCATCAATCTTTGGCGCGGGGATATCATTAATGATTGACTCAAAAATCACATGCAAGTCATCGTCCAAATCAGTGGTTTTACCAGCTTTGCCGTCGCGGGCGATGGCGTAATAAATCGGATAACTCAGCTGACTTTCGTCGCTGGCCAGCTCTAGGAAGAGGTCGGCAATTTCGCTTTCAACTTCGGGAATCCGGGCGGCCGGCTTATCAATCTTATTAATAATCACAACTGGTTTCAATTTCAGGCTCAAAGCTTTCTGGAGGACGAATTTTGTCTGGGGCATGGGGCCTTCTTGGGCATCAACCACTAGCAAAACGCCGTCGGCCATATTCAGGGTACGCTCAACCTCGCCAGAGAAATCGGCGTGACCAGGGGTGTCAATAATGTTGATTTTGTAATCTTTATAATAAACAGCGGTTTGTTTGGCGGTGATAGTGATGCCGCGCTCGTGCTCCTGATCCATGGAATCCATGATCAAAGTCTGGGACATCTCCGCTTGATTATCCCGAAAAGTGTGAGATTGCTTCAAAAGCCCGTCGACGAGAGTGGTTTTACCGTGGTCGACGTGAGCGATAATAGCGATATTGCGAATATTTTCTACCATATCTTTCTATTATAGCACACATGCTTAAAAAAGTCAATGGAAAAATTACATCACCTGCGGGCGATTGCGGCGGCGTTTGCGAGCACTCGCAATCAGCCACAAAATCATCAGGACAATGAGAAAAATGAAGATACCGGCCAGCCAAATTGGGCACAGGACCACGACCTGCTCATAAGTATATTCTTGATCGAGAAAAGAAATTTTTTGAGTGGCACGAAAAACACCAAGCTGAGGCGCGCCCTCCCAAGTCAAGGTGTTGCTACGCGAGGTCTCGGGAAGGATAATCGGCGTGGCGCGGCCGGGGGTTTGGCCGTCTGCAGTGATAGCTTCAGGCTCAAAAACAACCTTGTTAGTGAAAAAATCCCGAATTTCCAGCGTATGTGTCATGCGGAAGTCGACATTGCCGTCATTTTTGACCGTAGCGGTGGCAGAAAAAGGTGACCCAAGACGAAAACCCGGCAATGAATGCGACAGCAAAACCCCGCCGATATGTTCTTCGCCAGAGACATGCGCAAAAATAATCGCTGCCAGTCGCGTGGAAAGCTTCACCGTGTCGTCAGGATTAGACACGTCGTGCGTCTCAACCATAATCGCAGCGTATTGCCCGCCGCCCGGGATGTCGTCAGGAACGTCGATACGAAAGGCGACTTCAACTTCTTGCCCCGGTTCCAAATGATACTGATCTTGGTCGAAGCTAATCCAGTTATGAATTTTGGTGTAAGAGTTTTCGGTCGTGTAATCGGGGTCATAATTTTCATTCAAGACTTGGTACGGACTAGTCGAGAGGTGGAAGTTAAACGGCAGGCGACCAGTGTTTTTGACCTTAATTGTGCCAGCGAAATGTTGGCTAGGAGCAAGATCGATGATTTGTTCGGCGGGCGTGATCCGCATCACGATATCACCGGCTTCGAGCGCCGAAACGGGTGCGGGCGCAAAAAGGCTGGCGGCAACAGGAAACACCGCCAGACCTAAACCGAGAAAAACTGAAAGGATTTTTTTGAACATCTTATTGCTTGAAAGCAGCCGTTACGGTTACTTCAGTTGAGTATACACCTTCTGGCAAAATTGCGCTAGCGGAAACACCAATCTCGAAGTCCGTACCAACACCGTCGCCACTAGGGCTACCCTCGAAGAAGACGGCTGGAACCTGGGAAAGGGCGGTATAACCGTCGGCACCTGGTTTCTTGATTCCCCAACCGCTTTTACCGATTTCGAGTACATCCTTGGCTGGGATGCCAAAGCTCTCATCGGCAGCGTTAGTAAGAGTCGGGTTGCCACTTAAAGAAATTGTGTAGGACTTAGCACTACTAACATTAGTCGTGAAAGTGCCCGTGCGCATGGTATTTGGCTCAAGCTCAATTGTAGTGTCGTTTGCTACCACATCAATCTCCAGCGATGGGTCAACATTGACGTTCACCGCCATGGAGTTGCCGCCAGACTTGGCGCAAGGGTTGGTCTGGTTGCCTTCAGAATCAACCAGTTCATCGTTACAGCCATAACCGTGACTGGGGCCCGAAGTTGGGGTCGAATAAGTGGTCGGATCGATGTTATAGGCGTAACTTGTTAATGGTAAAATGGCAATCGCAGCGCTCATCACAACGCCGGTGACAACCAAAAGCTTTTTGATTTTCCTTTCCATTTTGTGTTTCCTGTTTGGTTTTTATATTTATACATGACTTTTGTACCTCTATGATACATCATGTTTATGGTTTTTGCAAGGACTTTTTTGGAAATTTTGTGCACAGTAAGTATGTCGTTAGGGTTAAGTGGTATAATTGAGGAAAAGTCAGTGAGGTTAGATTATGGATTTGAAGCGAGTGGAAAAGTTTGTCGCCAAACAGAAAGTAAGTTTGATATGTTCAGTCGACGCTGATGGCTACCCAAATGTCCGAGCCATGCTAAAACCAAGAAAGCGCGTTGGGCTCAAGGAATTCTATTTTTCGACGAACACTTCATCGGCAAAAGTCAAGCAATACCGTGATGATCCACACGCGAGTGTTTATTTTTATCACAAGGGGATAGTTAAATATACCGGCGTGATGTTAAAGGGCGAAATGGAAGTATTGACCAACCAAGCGACGAAAAATTTGCTTTGGCGTGCGGGCGATACGTTATTTTACAAACAGGGTGTAACCGATCCGGATTATTGTGTTTTGAAGTTCACGGCGAAGAATGGTAAATACTATTCGGATTTAAAAACCGCGGAATTTAAAATTAAATAAGCTAGACATCTGCCGCTAGACTAATCTTGTGTTGCTTTTTGGAAGTTTTTTGATATAATAAAGATAGTTCCCTGCGCCCGTGGTGGAATTGGTAGACACGCTACCTTGAGGTGGTAGTGGCGATTTTAAGCTGTGCTAGTTCGAGTCTAGTCGGGCGCACCACCTATTGACATGTAACACCAAATGTGGTGTTATTTTGTTTCACGGCTGTTTTGAGGGGTTTGAAGCGCCTTTAGCTCTTAATATTATCGCAGTTACCAACGTATACTTATACTTTGTGCGCAGCGGATTTGTTAATCTCTACTACGGCTGTTTAAGGCTTTCTGGTCAGCGCGGTGTCTGGTGGGCAATTACGGCTGGGTATTATACCTCGTCAACTGATGCTAAATCGGCGAGCCTCAATTTTATAACTGACGTTACTGCGTCAAGTTACGCCGATCGTTTTCTTGGTTTCTCCCTCCGCTGCCTGGCAGACTAGTTATATATAGTGAGAAGAAAAGCCCCAGCATAATAACTAGGGCTTATAATCCTATGCTCTCTTCAACTTCGATATAATAATTAAGCTTAGCGGGAGAAAACATAACAGTGTGGCCAGTGGAGCAAAGCGTAAGCTGCAGTCAGCCGCCCAGCCAATGACGAGTGCCGACGGAATGTACAAAATCTGCGACACCACCTTGGCCAGCGAAATTACTGTCGTCTGCTCGTTAGGAGGAGTAGACTCCTGCACGAGGGGCATCAAAGTTGCGCCCGTCCAGCCACAAACGATGCCCATGAGACCATAAAATCCAATGGTCCACAGACTGATATTTACCGACAACACACCCATGCTGAGCGACATCAGAGCAGCTGCGACGCCAAGCGTCTGCCAATCTTTCAGGCGCACAGCAAAACGCAAGGCTAAACGAGCGCCAATCAAGCGCATCGTACTATCTAGCGCCCAAGCAAGTGAGACAATTTTGAGCGGAACGCCAGCAAGCATCAGCATCGGTGTTAGTACCCAAATGATGCCGTGAGTCATTTCGCGCCCAACAGCATAAGCTAGAATTCGCCAGCGCAGCTTGGCGTAGATGAAGCAAGTCTTGAGAATCCTAGTAACGTCCAATATCGGACTAGTAGAGGAGTTCAGTTTTTCACTGTCATCGTGAATGAAAATCGCGGCTATACTGCCGAGAAGATAAGGTACTCCAGAAATCCCGACTGCGAGACGGAAGTCTATGGCACCAATTGGTCCGCCCATGAGCACTAGGATCAGTGTGCAGATTTGCTGCCAGCAGCTGAGACGTGCACTTTGACGCCGGAAGGCATCTTTCTCAGACGATAGACGCTCTGAAAAATGCTTCAAGAGGCTAAAATCCACGCCTTGGCTGAGGGATAAAAAGAATCCCAACCAACACTCGCAGAAAACTACCCCAGCAAAACTATGCACCGTGGCGTACAAGAGATGCACTATGCCACAGCCAAAATCACCAATGACATTCGCCCATTTGCGGCTTAGCTTGTCTGCCAACCAACCACTGGGGACGTTAAGTGTCGAAACAACGACTGTGAAAATGGCTTGCGAAAGGCTAATTTCAGCATTATTCAGACCGATGGAGTAGAAAAATGGTGTCATGATTGACATTGAAATCAGGCCTGCCGTGATGGCGGATTCAAACATGACAAGATGTAAACTGCGTTTTGCGTGTTTCGTAGTATTTGGCATATAATTCTCCTTTCTAAGAGAGCTTGTTAAAGTGCTAGGCTATTCGCCAACAATAAGTTGCTCAGATTAACCTCTGATATGGTTCGCCGCTACTTGCGGCTAGAAAAAGCCCGAAAGTTGACGCCTTCGGGACTTTTCTAGAAATAAAGAATAGATTATAAGATCAATCCCGCACGTAGTTTTTGAGGTAGCAAAACCAAGCCGCCATAATTGGCAACTGCTTCCGACCCGAAGGTCGTCAAAAACTGGTGTGCGAAATTTAATCTACACATACTTCCATTGTAGCACACTTTTTCAAAAATGTCAAGATGTATGGGGCGATTTTGGGCCAACACAAAAAATTAGACCTACACAAAAATCCCCGCCACCGGAGACCGATAGCGGGGATTTGTACCTAAATATATATCAGCGTGCTGAATTAAGCCGCTTTTTTCTTCAAGGTCAAGAAGCCGTTGCGTGGGTTTTCATTGACAACGCGATCCTCTGGCAAGTCGCATGGAGTACCCTTACCACCTTCAGCAGTTTTGGTGAAGAAGTAAATCGTCTGTGGTTTGCCGCCGCGCAAAGTAACTTCAGACTTGTGCAAGTAGTAGGTAACGCCTTTACTGTTAGTATGTTCGTAGGCCATGAGGTCCCTCCTTAAGTTATTATATTTCTATCTTATGCTAGTTGTTCCCTAGCGTCAAGGGGTTTTCTGGAAAAAACTAATGTTTACCGATAAAAAGCAGGGCAATATTAAGAACGCACCAGATGAGTAGCCGGATAATAATCGCCAGAATCAGGATGAGCGATGCCAGAATTGCCACCCCCGACCAAGTCGGGGCCCAGAGTGGTGAAGCATAATTATGGCGGAAAAGTTCGGTGGACGGAACTTTAGCGGTTAATTCCACATTAAGGTTGTCACTAGCGGGATATTTAGCGAGCTCAGAAGTCCAACAATTCAGGTAATTCGGGTTGTTCCACGCCCAGCCATTAGCGATTGCGAGCGGGCGGCAAATCGCCGAAACCGCTGCATAAATATTCCCGTTAGGATTCGCATCGTCAGAAAGATGTGATTCGGCTTCCTCAATAGCAGCGTTGGCGGCGCGGAGATATTGTTGCTCAAGATAAAATGGTCCTGTGCCGAAGATAATAGACTGCACACCGTTAGTCTCGACAACATTTACCACCACGTGACTACGTACAAACTGTTGTAACTTTTCCAGCGATGCCTGGATAGCGGCGTCATCATTGACAGCGTCGGCATCTAGTACTGCCGTGCGCAACTCAACCATTTTCAGATGATCGAGGCGCAAAAGTGTGGCCGTGACGAAAAGCAATGGGATCAAAATCAAAAGCAGTTGCCACGTGCGCACGCCGGTGAAGCTGCGCAGAAACTTCCGGATATGATTTGACTTTTTGCCACCCATTGTTGGTATAATTATAGCACACCCAGTGTGTTATAATAAGGTTATGAATATCTATATTTCGGGAATTTCAGGAACAGGGATGGGGCCGCTGGCGCTGATGGCTAAGAGCGCCGGAATGAATGTGTTTGGCTCAGATTTAGCCGGAGGAGCCGTGACGAATGAGCTAGTTGCTCATGGGATAAAAGTCTATCTTGGCGAGCAAGATGGTGAGTTTTTGAAAGCGCGAGCTAAGGATGAAGGGATTGATTGGTTTGTACATACCTCAGCTTTACCTGAGAACCATCCAGAGCTATTGCTAGCGAAGAAAATGAAGCTAAAGATCTCCAAGCGGGATGAGTTTTTGAATTATTTGATTAAGAAGATGAAACTAAAGCTAGTGGCGGTGGCCGGAACTCATGGTAAGACCACCACGACGGCGATGATTGTCTGGCTGGCGAAACAGTTGGAGATGCCGTTATCTTATAGCGTAGGTACGACGCTACCTTTTGCTCCGGCGGGGATGTATGATCCGAAATCAGAGTTTTTTGTCTACGAAGCTGATGAATACGACCGAAATTTTTTGGCCTTCAAGCCTTGGCTGGCGATTATTCCAACCTTGTCATATGATCATCCAGACATTTATCCGACTGAAGAGGAATATCATGAAGCTTTCCGGCAGTTTGAGGCGCAGAGTCGTGAGGTCTTACATGGGGATGAAATTGCCGCGGGAATCGACTTGGCAGGCGAAGCACGACGTTACGATGCGACGCTAGCAATTGACGCCATGGAGCATATGTTGCCAAAGCCACGTGGATTAAAGAAAGCCCTCGGGACACAGCGGAAAAAGTTAATCAAGATTATCAATGAGTTCCCGGGTGTGGGGCGCCGGTTTGAACAAGTTTCGGAGGGTTATTACTCGGATTATGCACATCATCCCGAAGAAGTGCGCGCAACGGTTGAGATTGCGCTTGAAGAGGCCGATCGTCGCAGTTTGAAAGGCGTGGTGGCAGTATATGAACCGCATCAGAATAGTCGCCAGGTGGGTTTAGCGGATGAATACACTGATGTTTTTAAAGGTGCAACTAAGGTTTATTGGTTACCGACTTACCTGACGCGCGAAAATACTAAGGTGGAGATTCTGAAACCGGGCGATTTTATTAGTCGACTAGAGAATAAAAAGATTGCTGAAGCGGCGGAAATGAATGATGAGCTGGCTGAGAAACTGATTGACTGGCACAAAAAAGGCTATTTGGTACTCTTGATGTCGGCTGGTCCGGCGGATGGCTGGATGCGCAAGGTTGTTTTTCCAGGCAATCAGGAGTCGGCTGCTGTGCAGCTGGTGCACGCTCCGCGTAGCGCCGATGAAGGCAGCGAGCGCTAAAACTTATTGATGCTGGTTTTCGGGGTCGATAGTGGTGTTTTGGTTGCCGGTAATACCAAGTGATTCATCCGACAATGGCCCCGGCGCAAAAGGATCGGTAAAGTCATCCAGTCGACTATTAACCGCCTGGAGCTCGTCGAGGTATTGTTCTAACTCTGCCTTATCTAACGGACCGTTGTCGGGATAACTATAATTAGGGTTTCCGGCTGGTTCGGCGGTAACTTCGTCCTCGTCAGGCAAATACCCCGGACGCGAACGATCAAGATAAATATCGCCCGAAGTGCGGTAAATCGTGAGACTAATGGTGGTAGTTATGACCGTAAATAACAATGCCCCAATTCCTAAGATTGCCAAGTTACGACCGCCGCGAGTAGTATTCATAGCGAATCCTTCAAGTTAAGCACGGCTTGATATTGAGCGTTGGCCAATTTAGATAATTCCTCGGTTGTACTACGTAAATCTGCGCGCTTCCCGCGTACGGTTATAAGTTGATTATAAAACTCCTCCGCCCGGCTACGACAGTCGATCGCAATCAGCCCCTCAAGTTCGCGCATGTAAGTCGTATAGGCATCTCGGAACTTGACCTGCGCAGTAGAAAAGTCCGACTGAATCTCGGAGAGTGTAGGACGATTGTTTTTTACAAGACGCAAGTTCAATGGAGTAATGAAGCGGTTGGCAATGGTTTCATAAGTTGTGCCGAGATAAGTGCGCGTGCGCGAATCGACTTTTTGTAGCTGATCAAGTGAACGTTTAATTGTAGGGCAGTTTTCTGCCACTGCTTCCAACTTTTGGGTTTCAATTCCCTCTGCAGGCGTAGTAATGATAAGCGCCAAAGCAACCGACCCAACTAGCCAAAGCACTAACCACTTCAGAATTTTAATCGGCACGAGAATAATTTTAGCGATACTGGTAAAGACCACTGTGTTTCCTTCCGTCATAGATTAAGGTTGGTATGCCCTTAGCGTGAATTTGGTTTTCAACCGTTTCCTGAACTTTTTGCATAATTTCTTGCACTTCGTCACTAGCCGCGGCTTCAGTGATGCGCTCAATTTCAGCAGTGCGGGCGCCAAAATCCTTGAGCCAAGCTTCGAGAGTCTGCCGAGCTTCCTTCGCGCTCAAGCTCGCAAAAGCTGCTTGATAATTAATACCATCAGCATTGCTTTCGGTAAACAAACGATCAAGGATTTTGGCGCCATATTCTGTATCCAATAAGTTGGCGGCGTGGAAATAGCTGGCAATCACATCGGAATTGGCAAACTTAGGGTTACCATCCGGAAGTTTAATCACATAGATCATTGGCACAGTATTATATTCTGTGAAGAAACCCGACTCCTTTTGGTTACGATAACTTTGTAAGCAGACTGTGCAGCCGGGATCAAAAATATCCAGCGCCAAAGGCTTGCCATCTTGATATTGGCTAGCAAAAGTGTAGGGCTCGACCAAATAATCCTCAACTTCCCACTTTTTGAAACGGTCAGGAATATTGGAAAAGATTTCGCCCCATTCGCCAAACCAACGCCCGGTCCATTCAATCGGATTGGTGGGTTCGGCTGCGTCAATTCCGCAAACTTCGGCACCCAGCGCACAACTGGCTGGTTGCGAAACATTGCAGGTTCCAAATACCCAGAGCGCAAGCAGAGCCTTGATAGCCTCGACTAGCGACCAAATCGTAATCAAAACTATCAGCACCGCACTGACTTCAATCGCAACGCCGAGAGGTTTCACCCACTTAGGATGCTTCAAAACTACTTTGCTGAGCAGAGAGTTTTTGACATCATCCTTAAAGTTGGTCTCGCATTTTTGCAAACGAACCTTTTTACCAACACAGCCCCAAGCTTTCTTAAAAACTGCCCAATATCTACGCCCAATATCGCGCCGAAAAATACTGAGGAAAGCAACAAAAACTCCAACCAGGCAGAGGATAATAAATGCAGCGATGCAAACCATAGATTAATTATAGCACACTAGCATCGTCGAGACAGGCTCGTCACCAATTATTCGTCGTCTTTGATAACGAAAATGTTTAGCTCTTCAAGTTGTTTATCATCAACGCTTGAAGGTGAATCCATCATCAAATCTACACCAGAGCCGTTCTTCGGGAAGGCCACAATATCGCGAATGCTTTCAGCATCTAGTAGCTCCATGAGCATGCGATCGATGCCAAAGGCACAACCAGCGTGCGGAGGCGCACCAAACTTAAAAGCATTCAGCATACCACCAAAACGTTTCGCGACTTCAGTTTCGTCATAGCCAACAACCTTGAAAGCTTCGAACATGACCTCGGGATTACAGTTGCGCACCGCACCCGAGCAAGATTCAAGGCCATTCATCACCATGTCATACTGATCGGCGACAATCTCGAGTTTGTTCTCGGTATTGCGTAAAGCGTCCAAGCCACCTTTTGGCATCGAAAACGGGTTATGCCCAAAGTCGAGTTTGTGATTCTTTTCGTCCCATTCGTAAAACGGAAAGTCTACCACCCAACAAAGTGCTACCTGGCGCGGATTTTTCAACCCAAGAGCATCGGCAAAAGCAATTCGCATAGCACCGAGGACTTTGTTCACTTGTTCATGCTCATCGGCGCCAAAGAATACCGCATCGCCGTCTTTTGCACTGGTAAGTTCTTGGATTTTGGCGAGTTCTTCAGCTTTCAAAAACTTCGCAATTGGGCTGCGCACCGTGCCGTTCTCATATAATATATATGCCAAACCACCGGCGCCGTTCTTACGTGCTAGTTCCGTAAATTCGTCAATTTGTTTACGAGTAAACTGACCACCGCCCGGAACGCAAATTGCCTTCACGCATGGCGCTTGGAAGACCTTAAACTCGCAGTCTTGCAGAGCATCCGTCAGATCAATCAATTCCAAGCCGTACCTCAAGTCAGGTTTGTCGGTGCCATATTTATCCATTGCTTCACGATAAGGAATGCGCGGGATCTCTTCACTAATTAGTTTCTTGCCTGCAAACTCTTTGACGAGTTTTTTGATTAGTGGCTCCATCATTTGGCGAATCACCTCACCGTCGTTCACGAAGGCCATTTCCATGTCTAGCTGATAGAAGTCACCATAGAGACGGTCAGCCCGCGGGTCTTCATCACGGAAACAAGGTGCGATTTGATAATAACGCGGCACGCCGCCGACCATCAAAAGCTGCTTGAACTGTTGCGGAGCTTGAGGCAAGGCGTAGAACTTTTCTGGATGTAAGCGCGATGGAACGAGAAAGTCACGCGCGCCTTCCGGCGAAGAGTTAGCCAAAATCGGCGTGGTGATTTCAATAAAATCATGTTCGTCCATATATCGACGCATTAAACGATAATACTCTGCCCGACGGCGCAAAATCTCTTGCATTGAGGGGCGTCGCAGATCGAGATAACGATATTTCAGGCGCATTTCTTCACTCGAGGGGTCACCTTCATCATGTGTGTTTACCGGAAGTGGTTCGGACTTGTTGATCAGATCTAACTGGCTGACAACAATTTCAATATCACCAGTTGCGATATTAGGATTCTTCAGCTCTGGAGCGCGCTCACGTACCGTGCCGGTGGCGGAAATTACATATTCATCGCGCAAAGTTTCTGCAATCTTGAAGGCTGCGGCGGTTTCTGGCGTAATCACTAGCTGTATAATACCAGTATGATCGCGCAAATCAATAAAAATCAACCCCCCGTGGTCACGACGGGAATTCACCCAACCGGAAACTTCAACACTTTTGCCAATTTGGGTTTTTAGTTCTGCAGATAAACTTCTCATGCCCGTAATTATACCACAACTACGCACATCTGTACACTAAGGGGTACGGTTTTTCTCAGAGCGATTAACTGCCCAGTATTCGACATCTACAAAGCGATCGGTGGCATAAACTAAACGATCATCTTCGGAAAACGAGCGTACATTTTTGTTGAAATAATAATTTAAGCTGGCTTGATAAATACCAATCGCCGGGGCATCATTCACCCACTGCCGGAGAAAAGTCTCATACTTAGCAATCCGCAAACTTTCATTCAGCGTGCTACGCGCTGCCAAAATCGAATCATCCACAAGCGTGTTGTGATAATTGGACAGGTTCAAACCAGAAATCGAAGCTTGCGAAGAATGATAATAGGCAAACAAATCCGGATCGGCACCAAGCTCAACTTCATAAAGCAAAATATCGTAATTGCGCGGGCGAATCACATTAATCAAAAACTCTTGCCCGGGATTATAGATCGAAAGCTCAACACTAAAGCCTAACTTTTCTAGTTGTATTTCTAGCTCATTGGCAAGTTCTGGGAAATAACCAGTGCTAATTGTCGCTAAACTAATCGTTTGCCCCGCCAAACCAGAAGCGGCAATGGTATTCCTGGCGGCTTCGAGATCGTAAGCTGGAATTGCTGGATAATCACTCAACTCAATCTCGGAACTCAAAATTGGATAATCTAAAGCTTGCTCGTTATCGAGCACAGAGCGCACTTGCTGCATATCGATTCCCTGACGAACCGCTTGGCGCACGGAAAGATTAGAGAGAATACTGCTCGTAGTGTTCAAAAAGGCGTAGACGCCATTGGCAATCGTAGTTTGTTTCTCATAAACGGCGCCAGACGACAACAAGCTTTCGTCAAGTGCGGACAGTTCGGCAGTAGCTGTGACTTCACCCGTTGACAAGGCGTCGACGATGTCGGCCGTGGAAGAATAAGTGTGAACTGCAAAACTATTTAGCATCGGTGAGCCCTTATAATAATTGGGGTTAGCCGTCAGATAAACAATTTTTTCGCCCGTAGTGGTTAAATTCTGTGAAGCATTAAAGGTAAAGGCACCGGAAGTTACGGGATTGGCACTAAAATTATGTTCAAGTAAGTTCCCCGGTGCAACCTCACCGAGAATATGTTCTGGCAAAATCGGGATATTCAAAGTGGCAGCAAAATCGGCAAAAGAGGATGGTAAGTTAAACACCAATGCATCATCAACCAACTCAACTTTGACGCCAGAAAAGTTTGACGAATAAATAGTGTTGACAGTGGCATCTTTGGCAACATTTACAGTATAAAGTATATCCTCAAGCGTAATTGGCTCACCATCGGACCATTTAAGCCCATCTTTAAGCCTCACCGTCCAGACTTTACCGGTTTCATCCGGCGTAATCGAAGCTGCTAGTCCTAAACCAACATGTCCAGAATAATCAATAGTTGATAAAGTCGCAAACATGAGCTTAGATAAAACACGCTCACTATTCGTTGTAGCAAACAGCGGGTTCAAAGAATTGACATTGCCAACTGTTGCTTCGATATAGGTGCCACCCTCGGCATATGACTGCACAGAATAAGATTGACGATACCAGAAGGCTTGGGTGAGCGCTAACGACGTAATCACGATAATCAGCAGAATCCATTCCAAAATCAATAGCTGTACGCGGCGAGCATTGGGTAAACGACTAATCAAGTTTTCCTGGATATGTTCACGACTATCTTCCTTGGCTTGCGCAGAAAAACTTTCCCACCGTTTTGCTAATTTTTGCCCACGCTTTTTGAAAGTTTGTTTCATAACTGCAAGAAATTATGCCCTTATGCCGGAATTAAAACCAATCCAAGAATCGATAAAATAAACACCAAGCAGCAAATAATCGTAGCATTAAACAGTGAGCGCTCCAAACCGCGCCTAGTAGTATAGAGTTCACCCGAGCTGCCAAAGCCAGCGCCAAGTGAAGCTCCGCGTTGCTGTAAAAGAATCAACAAAATAGTTAAAATCGCTGACACAAAAGTCAAACTCTGAAATAACGTTCCCAATTCCATATTACTATCTATTATATGCCAAAACTACCGGGTTGGCAAGGTTTTAGACGACGGCGTTGATGATGCCGTTGATGATGCTCATGATAATACTCGAGAAGATGAAACCTACCAAATCCATTTCAACTCCTGGTAATAGATAGACTACTAGCGCAACCATCGCAACATTAATAATAACAGTGGAGATACCCATAGTGAGGATAGCAAGCGGTAAAGCAAAAACCGTAATCAGTGGCTTGACGATGGAGTTTATAATCGAAAAAATAAGACCAGCAACCACATAGAGAAGCCATGGTTCCGAAAAGACTTCGGCGTCAGTGACCTGACCAAACCAGCTAATACACAGCCACATGCCCAGGCTCGAGGCCGCCCAACGTACAATAAATCCGAAAAGTTGTTTTTTAATCATAAGACTATTTTAGCATATTTTTGCGCTTCAAAAGCGTGTGGTAGGTAATTGCAAAGCGGTGCGCTTCATCGTCAATACGTGCAATCAACTTGGCAATATGCGAACTGGGAGCTAACAAAATTTCCCGACTTTCACCGCTGGCTTCAGGAATAATAATGCGCACAGCTGCATTGCGAGTATGATCTCCAGACTTGTCGCGTCCGATAACAGTAATCTGGTGTTCCCATAATAAATCTTTCACGGCGTTTACTTGGCCAATGCCACCATCAAGAATTACTAGATTAGGAAATTCCCATTCGGTATGTTTGAGCCGACGTTCAATGACCTCACACAAGTTAGCGGTGTCGTCGTTCTTTTGGTGGCGCAACTTGAATTTGCGATATTCGGAACGATCAGAAACGCCGTTTACAAAAACCACCATTGAACCGACAACATTAGTACCAGATTGGTGCGAGATATCATAGCCTTCAATGCGCCGCGGCGGCTCCGGCAAATGCAGTGCCATTTGCAAATCAACGAGCGCTTGGTCGGAAGAAATGTCGAGAAACTCCTTGTCGGAAAAAACAATTTTCTTTTGCAGCTCACGCAGCCCGAACAATTGTTTTCTCAGCTCGGCGGCTTCTTCAAACTGTTGCGCCTCAGCAGCGGTTGCCATTTGTTTCTCGAGATCTTTCATTAACTTATGGCGACCGCCTTCGAGATAAAGAATTAATTTACGTAAGTTTTTCTTATATTCTTTTGGCGTAGTTTTGCCAACTTCGATTCCTGGAGTTAGGCCTAAATCGGTATTTAGAGTCTTTTTACCATCATAGGGTTTATCGTAGTATGGAAAAACTTTACGCAAAATGCGCAGAGCCTTCGCTACTGCCAACTTGCCATAAAATGGCCCGATATAAGTCGCCTTGTCATCTTGTGGAGTGCGGGTAAAACTGACATATGGCACTTCTGATTTCATATCGATGCGAATGTAGGAAACAGTCTTATCGTCACGCAACAAAATGTTCCACTTAGGTTTGTAGCGCTTAATCATTTCTGATTCGAGAAAGAGCGCGTCCATCTCGGTATCGACCACGATCCAATCGGTGTCGGCAATCTCCTGCACTAAGGCCTCGGTTTTGGGGTCCTTCCTAGTATGATGAAAATATTGGCGGACGCGATTTTTGAGCACAGCAGCTTTACCCACATAAATCACTTCACCATGGGCGTCTTTGTGGAAATAAACTCCTGGTGCTGCAGGTAAAGTTTTCAGTTTCTGCAGAAGCTGGTCACGCATCTCTGGCGTAACACTTGGGTCCAAATGATAGATTTTGGCAGTTTCTGGCATATATATATTATATCAGAAATACGGCTTTTAAGCTAATGTGTCTATTCAACTTTGATGATTGCTTCCTAGACAGCGCAAAGCAAAAGCCCCGACGAGCGGGGCATGTATGTCTTGTGGAGTAACTAAAGGCCAGTGGAACTTACATAAGTAGCTACAAGTAGTATATTCTGTTGTATAACGCCACCGAGTATTATTGTCACTAACATTGAGAAAAGCAACGTGGCTAATACGCCGATATTATCCTTAACTAATGACTGCGCCAAGAGAATACGCAAGCTCACAATCTTCACTAGCAGATCAAATATACCACCCAGGCAACTGATAAATATAGCTGCGACTATATCAACCACCTGACGGTCAACTTCTTTAGTAATCATCCAGGTTACTACTCTTATAGCGATTAAAAAACTGAAGCCTAAGAATAGCGACCAATATAACTGCAGCTGTATTGAAATCCATGCGGCACGATGATGACGCCGAACCAATTCACGTTCATCTAGTTCGATGTCTTGGCCGTCGGCTTGCTTTTCTTTATCACGAGCTATATCCTCTCTTACCTGTTGTTTGAGATAGCTGCGAGGCGTCGAGAGCATTTGCATGATTCCTTCTTGGTCTTTGTCTCCTCCAAAATAATTATAATGTGCCATTATTACCTCCCCTATTTTTTTGATCAACAATAATCTTTATTATATTATCATGAAATTTCTATAAAGTCAATAGGTCCGCTGGATGTTTACATTTGGTACTTAGATAGATCTATGCGATTGTTGGCAACTTTAATGCCGTCAGCTTCAAGTCTTTCTTGTTGCACCATGATACCACCAAAAGCGAAGCGTCCGGAAAGTTGACCTTTACTATTAACAACCTTATAACATGGATATTTGTCGCCGTCGGGATTATGATGAAGTGCATTACCAACTGCCCTAGCGCCACCCGGACAACCAATTGCTTCGGCAATTTGACCATAAGTTACTACTTTGCCTTTGGGGATAGTGAGAAGATATTCTAGGACTCGGTCTTGGATGGTCATCTTAGTATGGTGATGGGGTTATGAGATCAATAGCGTAAGCGTAGATATAATCTCTAGGCGGTTGGTACCTGGTTTTATGAAAGTTGTCGTTATGGAAGACTAGCGTGATAATCGTTAGAATCAGAAGCAGTGCGAGTGGTGCTACGAAAAGCCCAACTAGGACTTGCGCCAAGCGACGTAGTTTCTTGCGGGTAAGACATGGAATGGCATATTTGTAGAGGATAAAGAGCATCACAACAAACACAAGCGCCGCCAAAACAACTCCAGTACCAAGTATAATATTAGAATCTAGGCGCATACTCCGAGCATGCTGCGCTGCCCGTTCGAGCTCTTGCCAGTTGTCTGGATGACAGCACCGACCCTCATAGCCGATGAGTTTGAGTTGAAGCTCTTCTCCCCAAAGTGGGAGCCAGAAGATAACCGGTACTAAAAGGATGGCGAGCCAGGCCCACCATGAGCGCTGGGGTTTGACTGGCTTGGATGATTCTGCCTGTGCGATAGTTGCAGATTTTGATGAGGTTTTATCCATATCTATATCTTAACATAGTTTTTGACAGGCAAACGAAAAGCCACCCGTTGGGGTGGCTTACTCGTATAATTTGGCACCTTGCTAGTT
>CAYYWU010000005.1:0-8135 GCA_964475445.1 uncultured Candidatus Saccharibacteria bacterium
CCTTTTTTGACAATCTTATATGGCATAATGTCAAGGTCGCGCTGGACTTCTTTGTCGTCAAATTTGCGACCAATGAGACGCTTGATACCATAAATGGTATTCTTTGGGTTGGTAACGCGTTGGCGCTGAGCGACTTTACCGACGAGGCGGTCGCCCTTCTTGGTCACAGCGACTACGGAAGGCGTCGTACGATCACCTTCACTGTTGGTGATGACCTCTGGTTTGCCGGCCACCATGTAGGCGAAGGCTGAGTTGGTTGTACCGAGGTCGATACCGATGATTTTTGACATAATAATTCCTTTCTTTAATATTTCAGCTATGCACCTGACTAAAGGCTTGCTCAAGGGACGCGTCACCATAGCCCGCCGTCGCGGGTATGGCGCGCTGCATGCTCGGTCGTAACCTCCGCACCCCCTTGAGTAAGCCTTTAGCCAGCTACTTAACCAAAATCTTAAACAACGTATTTCTGATTTTTAGTTTATATCATTAGCACTCACATGTCAATAGTGCTAATTAAGCTTATTGTAGCAAATTAGCAGTCGCGTGTCAAGAGTGCTAATTTGTGGCCCTACCTCTTGCTATGTTATCCTATAATCATGGTGAGGAGTGCAGATCAAAAAAACAATCCGAATTGACCATTACAAAACCTTAGTTTTGGTGAATTCGGTTTATGCGGTCATACTGTTTATGATGCGATTGCTTCTTTGTGGTGCCACAACCGAAATTGTAACCGGTCAAGCAGTATCATCAGGGATAGATGGACCAACGTTATTCGCCTCTTCTGTCCTAATATTGTTTTTGCAGCCTATGGTAGTGGTTTTGCTATTAGTGGCGTTATTGATTACGTTATATCAAACCATAAAATTAGCAAATCATTATGCAACAGCTCGATGGAGGCCGTGGTTAATCATAGCAATTATTGAGATGGCGATTGAAGCTGGGGCGCTCTTCTTATAATTGGGATACAAAATAGGCCGCTAAACAGAGCGGCCTATTCTTCCTAGGAAGCTTCGTACTCATTGAGAACCTCTAATGGCAGGATAACCCCACGCTGGTAATTTTTGACCACCCGCAGAACCAGGTCAGGGCTACGTAATTTGTCCTGCTTTGCCAGTTGGTAGATTTCAGCTTTTGGGAACCAGCGCTGAGATTTAATCTCTTTATGGTCAAACTCAAAAATCTCATCGGTCAGCTCAGCCAAAAACGTAATCAAAAGACAGGGGTCATCATTATGCTTGCCGTGCTTGATGTCGCAAATGCCTTTAAGCTTAATACCTCGTCCCAACTCTTCGTGAGCTTCGCGGTGGGCAGCAGCGAGAAAAGTCTCATCTTCTTTACAACTTCCAGAGGCGATGTTCCACATATCTGCACTGTCATACCAGACGCCGTTACGGCGAGTACGCAGTTCTTCGACGAGGAGAAACTCTCCTTTTTCGTTCACCACTGCAATACCAGCACGATACCAGGAATCTCCCCAATGAGCACGATGTAGCTTGGTGGTCGCAAGGCGAAAGAGTTCGCTACGCTCAGTGATGATAGTTTTGGCCTCAAGGTGGCACAAAATACTTCCTAAAATTCTACAAAGGTACTGATAAATACCCATGATTTCACCTCCCTTATGGTTGGGCATTCCAATAAAACACGCGCAAGTCTCTTGCGGTGAAGTTCGGTGTAATTTTAACACTAATACCATATTTCGTCAATAACTGGTTGTATGCGAATTATAAGTCTAATTGATATTTTGCTAAACAGAAAAGCACCCCGAAGAGTGCTTATGACTGCGCATGGATCGGTGCCGGAAAAACGACACTTAACTTACTAAAGCTCACCATGCGGCTGACGCCATACTAGCATTGTATCAGATATAAGAATATTGTCAACGAATTAGCGATAGCATCTGATGAGGCTGCCTTCGAATTGCGCTCCGGGGAATTCGCTTAAGTTGATAATTCGTTCATGAATTAAATGCAAAAAGTGTGTTTGTTGTCTGTTGTAAGCTTTATAAATTGTGCCGGCAACCAAATCGGCAGCCTGAAGATTATATTCAGTTTTCGAATCACGCTGCAAGACCTCAACCTGATTCTGAACTAAATTAAATGAAGTATAAGCATTAATTGTAATGTAATCTGTCAGAGAGTTCATTGATTTGACGGCTGTGGCACGCTGGTCGAAGATAACTCGAAAGTCACCATTATATTTTTTGAAAATTGCATCAGTGAGGAGTTTTGCGAAATAATTATAGACTAGATTTTTAGGCTTTTGTTGTCGCAATAAAGTGACTTGAGGCTTATCTACGACCAAGCAGAAAATATCAATATCAGCTTTTGCAGTCATTTTGTTCAGAATTCTTTGACGTTGTGGAAAATTAAGCGAAAATGATTTGATTTCATTAATATAAGCACATTGCCTCTCTTTGGCAATTAATTGCTGTTCTTTACGAATAAGACGCTTAATGCGCGCAGCGCCTTTTTCCGTATCAAAAACTACAGCTGCAAGGACGAAATATTTGCCTCCACACCCCATGTTCCCTGATTCATCAATGTAAGCCTGAATCATGCGTTGTATTGTAGCACCAACTTGCTCCTAAACCCAAGCATAGTCGTTATAAGAGTTGTTTTCCCTAGAAAAACAACTCTTAATATTGACTTTTTCTATATTGTGTGCTATAATTAGGAGATTGGGGGGTAGTAATTTAACATATTATCCCTACATAGTAAATCTCTGCAAAATATTGAAAGGGGTGTGTAAAATATGCAGACAGCATTAAAAGCTGCAAGAAATTATGAGCAGGATAAAGTTTTTCGGGAAAAACGGTGGTTAGCATGGCTACTACAGGTCTGGGATGAAAACAGCCGGATGCCGATCTGGATCACAATTAAACGTACTTGGCCTAATGAATATCAGCAGATTCTGCAGGAATTTGGAAGCTGGCAGGATGTTGAGGTCAAAATGAAGGAAGCGCGACTGGTTCGTGACCAGGCACTGCAGAAGCGTCATATAGCCGATCAGCAGATACTAAATATTGGTAAGCGGGCAATGACCTACACGCTGGAAGACTATCTGCTTGGAATCCTCAAGGTGCAGTCTCATCTAAAGATTAGACGGCTGCCCTCGCTGCGTGAGGTCAGCCAGTATGCTGACATACTGGGAACGCCACACGGTGAGTCTTATCAACGGCGACTGCTGACGAAGGATAATTGGGGTAAGTATCTAAATCTTTATCTAGAGACACCGGAGGAAGAACGTCCTACAATGTTGAAAGAAATGGAACGCGACCTCGAGAAACAGAAAATCGAGCGCCGCCATCAACAAAAGCTTCGGCAGGTTGCTGCTGGGAAAACTCCGCGTCCGGACAAGCTAATGTACTCGGCTGAAGATTGCCTGGAAGGGCTGTGTCGCATGCAGAATTACCTGCAAATCACAACCTTACCAACCAAAGCACAGATCGAACAGTGTTCGAAAGAAATTCATACACCAAGCGACAAGGCTCTGCATCGTTGTCTTGGTCCAAAGGCTGATTGGCATGAAATGTTGATTCAGTACCAGGAGCATTGCGAGATTGAGCGTTTTGTTGCAACTTATAATAATCTGCAGATTGGCTCTGGGCTGAACTTAAGTGGATTATGGGAGCGCATGAGGCAAATGGCGAGTAGCGAAGAACGGTTGTTGATGGAGCGGTTGGAAGATAAACTGGGATTTTCGACAGCTAAGACTCCGGTGGTATGCGAGCTGTTATTGCATGACAAGGAGTATGAGGTGACAATCAGAGCGAAGGGATAATATGGAGCTCCGGCTAATTTGGCCGGAGCTTTCCCTACTTGACGCTTTGAACAAACTGCGTTAGAATGAAGATATACAGATATTGACCGACCCGAAGAGGGGCGGTTTTTGCGTTGGGGTGGGTGCGAGATGTACAGACAATGTATGCAATTTGTATGGACAACGTATATACAATGTATTACAAGATTAAGAAAGGAGCAAAATGGAAGGTTTAGACCTAAAACAACTTAGCGCGATGGTGAGCGTGATTGCCGAAGAAAAAGGCCTGCCGGAAGAGGCGGTGCTGGATGTCGTCCAGATGGCGATTGCGGCGGCTTGGCGCAAGGATAACGGCGATCGCGACATGAACGTGCGTGCGATCCTCGATACTAATACCGGTAAGGCGACGGTTTACATTGGCCGCGAAGTGATTGAGGATGGCGTAGCGTACAACCCGGCGACCGAAATCCCGCTGGCGGAAGCCAAGAAAGTCAAAGCGGACGCTGAGATTGGCGACATCATCGAAGAGAGCGAAGAAGTGAAAGATTTCGGGCGCGTGGCGGCGATGACGGCGAAGCAAGTAGTCGTGCAGCGCCTGCGTGAAGCTGAGCGTGATGCAGTGCTGTCGGCTTTTGAAGACAAGATTGGCACGGTGATGACCGGCGTGGTTTCGCGCGTGGAGCCACGAGTGGTGCGGATTGACCTCGGTAAAGCTTCAGGGATTATGCCGCGTAGTGAGCAAATTGATGGTGAATATTACACGGTTGGTGAGCGTATCAAGGTTTATATCAAGGGCGTAGAGCATGATGACGCCCGGGCACAGTTGATTCTGTCGCGTGGAAATGCGGAGTTTATTGAGTATTTGTTCCGTCAGGAAGTGCCAGAGCTTGAGAATGGCTCCGTAGAAATCAAAGGTATCGCGCGTGAAGCTGGCCGCCGCACGAAGATTGCTGTGATGTCGACGGTGCCGGGCGTGGACCCAGTAGGGACGTTTGTCGGTGGACGCGGGATGCGCGTGCAGGCAATTATGAACGAAATCGGCGAGCGCGAGAAGATTGATATTATCAACTGGAGCGATAATCCGTCCGAATATATCCGCGAGGCACTGAGCCCAGCTGAAGTTGTGAAGGTGGAAATTGACGGAAAGAAGGCGAAGGTTTATGTCACCGAAGATCAGCAATCGATTGCGATTGGCCGTCAGGGGCAGAATGTGCGCCTAGCTTCGAAGTTGACTGGCTACGAAATTGATATTGAGCTTGCGAAGGCACCAGAAAAGAAAAAGCGCAAGAACGCGGAAGATTCCCTGCTTAATGCCTTGAGCGAGGCGGATGAGGAAGGCCCAGCTGAAGGTTTGGACGAAGTCGTGGAAGTGAACGACGACGAAAAGACGAGTGGTGAAGTAGAATAAAACTTCTAGCTGCAAGAGAACTGCCACCCTGGGGGGTGGCAGTTTGGCATAGAGAAATCCTCCGGCCGATGTTCTGGTCGGAGGATTGGGTTAACTAGTTACATTGCGTGACTGGCTAGGCCACAAATTGCGCCAGGAACCGCTCGATGTCGATTAGCGGACTCAGCGTCTTCGACACCAGGCCGGTGCAGTCGCGCCAGTCCGCGTTAACCTCTTCAAGAAGCTCAGCCAGGCGCTCGAGCTGGGCTTCTGTCACAACCTCGGGGCAATAAATTACCTCGAGTTCGTGGTCAGCGGCGGTGTAGGCTTTATGCCAGCGCACCACCAGCTCTCCCGGAAGGATTTGCCGCCAAACGTGATCACCTTCATAATTCTGGTGATAACGCTTCGAGCTGGAGCTGTGCATAGAGGTGTCAACCTCGTCACACTCACGCTCCATTCCCTCCGGAGAGATAACCCAGCCGCAACCGGCGTTGGTTCGCCCGGTGCGATGCCAAATACGGACATCACTGGGCAGGCCGGCTACCTTGGCGGCCGCTTCGGCATCAAGTTTGGCCTGACGCCGAGCCTCTTCTTGGGCTTCCAACTCTTTCTCGCGAATCTTGGACTCGCAGAGCTGAACACCCTCTACAGAATAGGCCGGATCAGCGACGAAACCGCCGCTGATCGTTTTCAGGCTGGCCTTGTCCAGATCAGTGGTACTAATCTGGAGACCAGCCGCCAGGGCGCGTTCCTGAAGCGCCTGGAACTTGGGCGCAAATTCAGCATACTGTTGCCGAATTTGCGCCTGCTCCGCCTGATACTCCTGCAGCGCCTTTCGCTGGCGCTGCAGATAGTCGCGAGCAGCTTGGAGATTTTCCTCAGTGTACAGCATTTGCCGACTACCGAGGAGAAACTCCTTCTCCTGCAGTTTGATGCGATAAGTGTAATACTTACTTACCGCATCAATGCTATCCAGTTCCTTTGCTATGTTGGCCAATTCGCCAACATAGCGCTCCCGGCAGGCTACAGAAGCCGCCTCAGCTGCCAACTTCTCCTTCAGAAGCCGATCAGCCTCAGCCCGCTCCTCCGCCTGCAAGGCGGAATGGCGCTCACAGTACTCCGTGGCCAGCTTCCGGTCAATCCGGAAAGCCTGCTCACTGTCGTACTGCCGGACATAGCCCACTGGGAGTACCCAGTAGTCATACCCTGACCCGCCACCATTAGAACTGGCGCGCTTAAAATACAACGCGCCAGCTTCCTTGGCGTAATCCGCCCACTGGCCACGGGATCGATTGAAACATCCGCCCCAATCTACCCGCACCAGCAGGTGTTTCGCCTGCTGAGGATCTTTCGGACGGAAGCAAGCTCCGCCCTTCTTGCTACGCCAGAAATCTCCGAAGAGAAAACTGGCTTCTCCGTCGAGACGGAGATTGAAACTATCAGTGACCGCAGGGTCACTGATATAGGTCAGCGGGTTCACTATCTTCCCAGTTGCGTCCAGTTCAAACTGGAGCGGCAGCAGGAAGCTCATATTGGGCTCATATTTTCCTGCACAATTGTACAGGAAACCCTCACTAATTTCGAAGACCTTCTCGGTCTCGAAAAATTCCCGTGCCTCTGCAACGTTCAATTCCCTATTCATAGTTTCTCCTTTCTTCCTCCCGATGGAGGAAAGCCAATGCCCGGTAGGATTAAGAGGATTTTCCTCACATTGGCAAGCATGCCTCTTTGGGCAGCGCCAAACTCATGCGAAAATGAGCTTAACGCTACCCAAGAAGCGCGGAGACGTCTATGAATGCCCGGATAAACAGCGTTTATTCAGATTTATAAGTATAAATCTGGCTTTGTAACTAGTTCTTAAGGTGCTCTTCCGGCCCGAAGGCCAGTTTGGTGGAGCTTTGCAGGTTTCACTGTTCAGCCCCATATTTTGGTAAGCCCGGGGCAATTGCTGCCCCGGGACTTATCCCATTTCCAGTTGCGTGGGGCTGAAGCCCCTCTGCACAGCCTGCATAAGCCGAAGCTTTACAGGCTGTGCATTGCCGACCACATAGCGTCACTGAGGACGCTATATTCAGTGAAGAGGAAGGTCGCCGAAGCGATCTCCTCCTCTGAATATTCGTGTCGGTCTGTCAGGCGCGGCAGGCCGCGCACACCCATGACGACAATACTGTCGCCAGGGTTCAGGGCAACCCGCGGCGGTATCTCCGGTATTTCTACCTCAATACCAAACCGCTGACGCATCGCGTCAATGGTCGCCCTGTGGCTTGGGTTGAGGCACGGGGTTAACTCCCCAGCCTCAGCCAGCCTCTTCACCTCTTCCGCCTCAAGCGGGCGGCGGTGGATCAGCTGATCCCCGTTAAACATTGAGTCCGCCAATGCGAACCCAAAGTATGTTGTTGTTTCAATGCCCTTCGTCATATTTGTGTACCCCCGCCCTCCAAGAGGACAGGCCCTTTCTTTTAGTTTAGGGTTTAGGCTCCTCAGCCCGCCGCAGGATCACTCAAGCTTGCCAGTAAACTGGTGCTGTGTTGTGCCTGCGCGCTATTCTGTTTTTTTCCTAGATCGCTAGGCCGCCCCGCTTCGCTCGCGGTTTCGCGCACAAATGCACGCTCACCGTAAAACTCAATCGGTGCTACCTCGCTTGCAAGGTGGGGTCTCCGCGGATTAAAAGCCCGTCAAACATTGACCAATAATCCACAGATATCCCACCTTGAAGCTTCGACTTCGGATAAATTCAGCTATAACATATATGCTTGAATGCTCTTTCGAGCTACGTTGCCCACACCAAACGGTACAAGCGATTAAACTAAAGTACTAATTTGCATAAAGTGCTATGTTATGGCTTGGCTGAATAATATGACCTTCGGCATGACTTGCGCCAAGAGACAGGTTTATTACACAACTTTCAATTGGGATTCTAATGTTCGAAGCTTCTAAGGTTTTTACGGTTCGATGAAATCGAACCGGGTTTAACATAGATTAAACC
>CAYYWU010000005.1:8235-52026 GCA_964475445.1 uncultured Candidatus Saccharibacteria bacterium
CGGTTCGATGAAATCGAACCGGGTTTAACATAGATTAAACCGTAAGCCTTAAAACGAGCCTTTCACTCGTTGATGTGGGCGGTTGCCCTCATCAAGCTTATGACTACATTGTAGCACAGGTGTCCAAAATTGTCAATACTTTTTATGCTTATTTTGATATTTTGGCAAGATTTTGGAAATTTAACAGAGGTAATTTTTTACTAGAAAAATCAGGAAAATGTTGTATTTTATGCAATTTATATAGTCGTTTTACCAAATTGCAATGGTAAAAATCGGGGAGATTTTACACATTGTGTGGAAAACTATATAAAGTTTACCAAGGAGACCTGGGTGCTAGATGTATAACTATAATTTATTAGGTTAACCTGCTACTCATGACATGGACAGTGAATAATTTTTCTATAAATTTTATCTGTTATTTTAATTTTATCCATGTTTTATTCTTTTTGTTCTTGACACGCATGATTACCTTTGCTATATTTTAACTATAAAGGAGGTACCCAAAAATGAATAGCGAACAAGCATCCACCAACAGCAAGAAACGCCACGAACGTAGCTCGCCATACCCAAACAGCAACTTAGAGACTGCGCTTAAGAATATTGAGACGCTAAAAGAGAAACTTGGTAAGGGTCCTTATTCACGAGATGAGGCCGCTAAAGCGCTGGGGTACAAAGGAGTAAATGGTGTCTCTGCTGGTAAAATTGCCGCTTGTGGATATTTTGGGCTACTTACTCGGTCTGGAAGCTCTTATTCCTTGTCAGAATTAGCTGAACAGATTTTAAATTACACAAGTGAGGCAGAGCGCCAAACAGCAATTGCCACAGCTTGCAAAGCACCTGCACTGTATAGCAAACTCTTGCAGTCCTATAATGAACAAGCACTGCCGCAAATGTTGGCTAACATTTTGTCGAGAAATTATGGTATTGCAGACAAGGCCTCTGATCTAGCAGCAAGAACTTTTCGAGAGTCAGTTGAATTTGCCGGTCTGATGAAAAATGGCATTATTCTAGCTAATCCGGATACTTCTGACTTGTCAGCAAAAGCTCCTGTACTCAATGAAAGTCCGCTTGAAGACAACGTTAATCCTACGTATGTTAATGATGCCCCAAAGGCCCTGTCACCCAAAACTCTAGCAAGAGAGCGAGGCATTTCTGAGTCTAGCGATAACTGGTCGTTGCAGATTTCTTGTAAGTATAATGCTACTTTGCCAAGAGAATTACGTAAAAAGATTAACGATCTTCTAGTGTTGGCTGACGATATTGTCGATGGGTTGACCAATCTTAAAGTAGGGGATAGCGATGAATGATTATAGTGTTATTATCCCAAATGAGCTGAGTCCAAAGCCCGATAAGTATGAACGAATAGTTGCTGAGTTGTGCGCAAAGCAGTTCGACAGTAATATAGAATTTATCGTACGCGGAGTACATAACACACCCGATATTAGAGTAGTTGCTAGCGGCAAGACATGGGAAATTAAAAATATCAGAGGGACAGGTAAACATACTATTGAAGATAACTTGAGAAAAGCCAAGAAACAGTCGCCTAATATCATTATTAGTTTACTGAGACCTGGAGCAATGGAAGTACAACAAGCACTATCGCGAATTAACTTTTATCTAAATCACAACAGTACTGGCATTGACAGAGTAATGTTAATAACAAAAGGCAAGAAAATTATTGACGTAAAGTAATAGCTATGGTACAATTTTGGTATTGAAGGTGTTGCGTTCCTGTATTGGAACAATAGGACACCTTCTTTTTTGCATCTATACTGGTGCGTCTCTACTACCAAAATGGAACCGCAATCGGGGGGGCGATATACGGTTCCATTTTGGTTGCGGGAGTTGGATTTGAACCAACGACCTTTTGGTTATGAGCCAAACGAGCTACCAGGCTGCTCTATCCCGCGATGTGGGTCTATTATAGCGCAGCTTAGTGTAGACGTCAAGCACTTTTCCGGCTTTTTAGAGATAAGACAACATATAACAGCGGTGGCATCAGGTAAATCTGCAGGGCGTTGGCGGGGCCGGAGAAAAATTGCAAAGTGATAGCGTAGGCGACAATGAGGGCGCAGAAAAATGGCAGGCTGGGGTGATGCCAAAACTCGCTCTTGGGGTGGAAAGCGAGCCAGAGAGCGAGCAGTACCAAGGCGATACCGATGATACCAAGTTCAAGAAGTAGGCTGATCGGCTCATTCTGGACAATTGCGTTAGGAGCGATTAGCTCGTGATGCGGGAAAGTGCGCGACATAGCCACTCCGGCACCACCGAGGCCGACGCCAAAAAGCATATGTGGCAAATCATGGTGCCAAGTATTAAGCGCAACTTCATTCAGGCCCAGGCGAACATTGGTTGAAGCGGAAATATAGCCATCAAATTGCGATGAATTATTAGATTCTGGGGCAGAGCTAGGAGCAACCTGGGAGTTTTCCACAGGTTTTTCCACAACTGCAGGGCTGGCGGTCGAATCCTTGTTAGCTTCTGACGAGCTGGACTGCGGGCGCAAATCGATGATACCGAGCGAAAGCTGATGAACGACTTTGGTGACGCCAGAGAGAAAATCGTCCGAGGTGGGGCTGGTGGCGGAAAAGATTCCCTGGTAGATCAGAGTATGGGCGAAAGTGAAAGCCGGGATGAGAATCAGATAAAGCCAGCGTGAGCGGACAGCTATGGTTGGTGACGAAGCCTGAGCTGCTACCAGTTTGGCTTGGTGGCGGGCTTTTAAGGCAAAAATCAAGAGAATGACAACGGCGACGGCGTAGGCGTAAATTGCTCCGCGAGAAAGGGTGAGGAAAAGAGTGGTCGAGAAGAGACTGGCGAGGGCGAGGAGGACAAAATATTGTAGACGTGACAACGGTTGGCGGCGGAAAACCAAAAAATACAACGCCAAAAGGGTTGGCGCAAGGAGTAAATTACCCATGAACTGTGGCTCGATTGCAAAACCAGAAGGATGTGGGAAGCCAAAAGTCCAGGCGGTGCAACCAGGGCATACCAGCGTTACCGCTCTTGAGGTGCCAGCGACGTCCAAGAAACATTGCAGCCAGCAGAAGAGACAGACAATGGCGGAAGCAGCAAAGAAAACTGCAATCAAGCGGCGTGGAAAGTGCTTGTTGGGATGCAGAAGTGGCAAAATATATAATAAAGCAAAAGCGGCAAAGAAGATGAGCCAGATAATACCGGCGGTGAGCAAGGCACGCGTGGGATTAGCGGACCAAAAAATAGATAATGTTGCATAGAGCGGAAAGAGGGCGAAGAGGAAGAATTTGCGATCGCTAATACCCTTAGCAGCTGCAGTACGCTTTAAGCTGAGCAGATCAATAAAGGCAACACAGTCGAAAAGAACGAGCCAAATCAGCGGCAACGAAAGTTCGAAATTCATGGTAGCGTCGTTCCCTAGCGAAATCACGGGATGGTAAGAAAAAAATAGCACTGCCGGCAAGGCGTAGACCAGACCGAAGAAAACCTTGCGGAAAAGTTTCATGTTATAATTATATCATGAAAAAGGTCTTGATTACGTCGCACACGGCAAACTTTGCTAAGTTTAATCAGCCGTTTATTCAGGACTTGCGTAATCAAGGATATGTTGTGCACTATGCATCGGCAGACGATGAACCGGTGACGGGCGTGGATAAACATATAACCGTGGATTTTGCCCGGTCGCCGTACCGGCTGGATAAGCATTTGAAAGCTTATATGCAATTACGGCCGTTGCTGGAAACAGAAAAATATGATTTAATCCATGCGCATACACCGGTGGGCGGGGTGGTAACGCGGGTGGCGGCTAAGCCATTGCGGCGTAAACAGCGCAAGCATGGAGAAAAACCGACGCCACTATTATATACAGCGCACGGATTTCACTTCTATAAGGGCGCACCGTGGCTGAATTGGTTGCTGTTCTACCCGGTGGAAAAGTGGTTGGCGCGCGATACCGACTTGATTCTGACGATTAATCACGAAGATGACGATTTAGTGAAACGCAAATTCCGTGCTGGTGAGTCTCAGCGGCTGGACGGAGTGGGAGTGGATTTGACGAGATTCCATACCGTGACTGAGGCGGAAAAGCAGGAATTGCGGCAAAAGCACGGTTTTACGCAGGAGGACTTTATTCTGATCTATGTGGCAGAGATTAATAAGAACAAGGATCAGGAGTTCATTATTAAAAACGCCGCTGAGCTGGCGCGGGCGATTCCCTCTTTGAAGATTCTACTAGTAAGCGAAGGTGTTTGGCGAGAGAAGTTAGAGAAAATGACTAAGCAGTTTGGGCTGGAAGCGATGGTGAAGTTTTTGGGCTATCGTAAGGATGTGGATGAACTGTATCAGCTATCGGATGTGGTGATTTCGGCGAGTCGACGTGAAGGCTTGGGGCTAAACGTGATTGAGGGGATGGCTTGCGGGCTGTCAGCAGTAGTGCGTGATAACCGTGGCCATCGCGAGATTATCACAAATGACCAGATAGGGCGGATTTTCCGAACAGCGGCGGAGTTTCATGGGGCGATTGTGGAGCTGTATCGGCATCCACAAGAACGCCGGGCGATGGGGCAGGCGGCAGCAAAAAGCGCGGAACGGTTTTCTCTAGAGCGAGCGCGCAAAACGATGCAAAAAGTTTACCAAAAATACCTCGAAAAATAGGATTTTGTAATACATTGTATGCAATTTGTATATACAGTGTATTACACTTGTGGAAAACTTTTGGATTATTTGGCGCCTTTGCGGAATAATACCGCGCCGATTGTGCGAAACATAATTTTGAGATCGAGGCCGAGCGACCAGTTTTGAATATAATAAATATCTAGAGCGCGACGCTCGTCGAAGCTAATGTCACGACGGCCGGATACCTGAGCGAGGCCGGTCAGACCGGACTTCACCGACAAGAGTAACGAACGGTCGCCGTAATGACGGAGTTCGCCCGGAACCAGCGCCCGTGGACCGACCATGGAAATATCGCCTTTGAGAACGTTGAAGAGCTGCGGCAGTTCATCGAGCGAAGTTTTACGCAAGAAATGTCCGAGCTTGGTAATGCGCGGGTCGTTTGGGATCTTGTCGCCGTTATCACGATATTTTTTAATCAGTTGCGGTTTGCCCATTTTCTTGAAAGCTTCCTCGGGCGACATGCCAGAATATTCGGGCTTCATGGAGCGGAACTTATAAATCTTGAAATGGCGATTATAACGAGAGAGGCGGGTCTCGGCATAGATCGCCGGAGCTTCAGGATCGGCAATTTTTTGCATAATCCAAATAATTAGCATCGGAATTGCAGCAATAATCAAGGCGATTAGGCTAATGACAATATCAAAGAAACGCTTCACAACTTGGGCACCACCAGCTAGTGGAGTGACGCGCACTAAGATTGCTGGCGTGTCACCGACGAGTTCTAGCTCGCCCATTTGAGAGGTCAAGGTGGCGCTCGAAGGAACAAAATAATACAAGAGATGACGGTCGATAGCCTGGCGATAAACATAATCGGTGTTGCGATCGTCAGTCTGGAAAATCACGTCAGGTTTGGACCTTTTTAGGGCTTCTTTGAGTGAAGAATACTGCTTTTTGCGTAAATCTTTCGGGATGTACTTCTGCGCAGAAACAATGCCGGCGAGTGAAAAACCAGATTCTGGGAAAGCGGAAATATAATCGGCCAGATATTCAGTGTTCTTACTGCCACCAATGATGACGGCGCGCAAGGTAGTGCGGCGATGGCGCAAAAATTGGTTGCGTAAGAACCGGACCAAACCGCGGAAAATACAGAGAAAAACGAAGCAAGAGAGTACCGCGTAGAACGCCATAATACGCACCGGAAAGAGATCAATGCGGAAGAAAAAGTCGTAGGAAATAATCGCCATCATGCCGACAACCGAGGCTAAGAACAACCGCCCGACCGTGGAACTGCTGTTACGACCAACCAGGGCGGACTTTTTGTAAAGCCCGAAAGCGGCCAGGACAATGATATAAATTGGGAGTAGAAAGAGGAAGGAGAGTACGAATTCCGACGGATTGGCTTCAAAATAAAATGGGCGCTGGTCAAGATGAATACGAATTAAATAAGCCACCAAAAAGGACAGCGAAATCGCCAAGGCGTCACCAATGATCAGAAAAATATGAAAAATGATTCCAGAATCCCGTTTCATGAGATAATTATAGCATAATTCCCTGTTTGGGTAAAATATGATAAAATGGAGACATAACTGGAGGATGCAAATGGGAAAAATTCTGATTACTGGCGGAACGGGTTTTATTGGGTCACATACAGCGGTGGAACTGATTGAGGCGGGCTATGAAGTGGAGATTCTGGATAATCTTTATAATAGTAAGGCCGCGGTTCTAGACCAGATTGAGAAAATTACTGGGGTAAAGCCAAAGTTTTATGAAGTGGATTTGTTGGATTTGCCGGCGTTAGAAAAAGTGTTTGCGGAAGGCGGGTTCCAAACGGTGATTCACTTTGCTGGTCTGAAAGCGGTGGCAGAGAGTGTGGAACAGCCGCTGAAATATTATCAGAATAATATCGGTGGAACGCTGAATTTGCTGGATTGCATGCAAAAACACGGGGTGGATGAAATTATCTTTTCTTCTTCAGCGACGGTTTATGGCGAGCAGGATGTGCTACGCTATGATGAAAGTCTGCCGGTGGGGCGAGATTTGGCGAATCCGTATGGGCGCACAAAATACATGATTGAAGAAATTTTGAACGACGTGGCGGCAACGAATCCGGCGCTAAAAGTGACGATTTTGCGCTATTTCAACCCGATTGGAGCGCACGCTTCGGGGCTGATTGGCGAAGATCCGAATGACCGACCAAATAATCTGATGCCGATTATTATGAAAGTGGCGACAGGCGAAATTCCGGAACTGGCGGTTTATGGTAATGATTATCCAACCCCAGATGGAACTTGCGTGCGCGACTATATTCATGTGGTTGACCTGGCGAAGGGCCACGTGGCGGCGCTAAAAAATATGGATGGAGTGAAAGTGTATAACTTGGGCTCTGGGAAGGGGGCTTCGGTACTAGAAATGGTGAAAGCTTTCTCGGAAGCCAGCGGGGTAGCTTTGCCGCATAAGATTGTGGACCGGCGTCCGGGAGATTTGGCAGTGCTGTGCGCCGACCCAACCAAGGCGGAACGTGAGCTAGGCTGGAAAACCGAGCTAACCGTGGCAGACGCAATGCGAGATACGTTACGTTATCTCGGGAAATAAGTTGTTGAAATTATTTGCGAGAATAAAGTTTCCAAGCCAGAGTGAAAACCGGCAAGCCGAGGAGCAGGCTATACATCGCGAGGCGGTCACGTCGAGAACTTAAGGAGTTGCGCAAAATGCCACTTTTGTGCTGGTGGAGATATTGGACGATTTCCGAGCGCAGGCGCAAAAATTCGGGGCGGCTGAGCGTGGATTTTGAGCCTTCCAGAGGCAGCGTCTCGGGATCAACCATCACCATCTGGCGTAAAATGCTGAAACGGGCGTGCAAACGACGACCACGGACAGCGTCCGAGACTTTGATAAGGCTGGCAGCGACTTGCGGATCTGGCGACTCGGTGAACTTAGGATTATTAAGCACTTGTGTCGTAATATCATCGCACATCTGGTCGGTGAGAGTAATCAAATCGAGCTTCTTGCTACTGAAAGTTTGATGAATGATCGAATCTGGGTTTTGGTAGTAATAATAAACTACTTGGTCGACAAAAGCGACTTGCGGACAGGCCAAAATCAACTTATAAGTTGTGCCGACATCCTCGTACAATTTGCCCTCAGGAAAACGCACCCGCTGAAAAAGCTCGCACGCATAAAGTTTTCCACAGGCGGAAATGAGAATGTCCTGCTCGAGTAACATCGCCACCAAGGCATCAAGGCTGGAATAAACCCGGCTGCGCTGACTAATTTTTGATGTCTCCGGAGGCACAGAATAGCTTTTGACCTCAGTAATCCGCCCAACCGACATCTTGACTTGCTGGCTAACGAGTTCATGATATAAGATCTCCACAGCATCACGCGCCAGCCAATCATCACTATCGACAAAGGTGACAAACTCACCGCGAAAAATTTCTAGGGCGGCATTGCGCGCACCGGAAAGACCACGGTTTTTTTGGTGAATCACTTTTATGCGGGCATCTTGGCTGGCGAGTCGATCACATAATTCCCCGCTCTGATCGGTTGAGCCATCATCAACGAGAATAATTTCTAAGTTATGATAAGTTTGTTCAGCCACCGATTGTACGCAGCGCTCAAGCGTCCCCGCAACATTGTAAACCGGGATGATGACTGAAATGAGCGGGCTAGACATTAGAACCTGGTTTTGATTTCGTCAAATTTGCGCAAAGCAGCAGCGATAGTTTTGTCCATGTCGTAATAGGCATACTCACCGAGGCGGCCGCCAAAGACGACGTTCTGATCTTGAGCTGCGAGCTCTTGGTACTGCGCCAACAGAGCGCGGTCCTCGGCAGTGTTGACCGGATAATACGGCTCTTCGCCAAGCTGCCAAGTCTTACTGTATTCACGCACGATCACAGTTTTACCAGATTCTGGAGCATAGGCGTTCTCGGTACGTTCAGGATGAAAATGTTTAAACTCATGAATACGCGTGAACTTTGGCTCCAAATCAGCGTAGTTCATCACCGGACAACCTTGAAAATCATCAACATCCAAGACTTCCTTCTGCAACTCAATACTGCGCCACTTGAGTTCGCCAAATTGATAGTTATAGAAACGGTCGATCGGACCGGTATAAACCGTGAGGATTTGGCTTTCGCGAAGTTTCTGGATTTCGGGGTCATCAAAATAATCAGTCTCAAGGCGCACTTCGAGTTTATCACCACAGCTATCAACTATATTCTGGAACCAGGCCGCGTAACCATCGGTTGGCAAACCTTCGTGGGTGTCGTTGAAATAGCGGTTATCGTAGTTGTAGCGCACCGGCAGACGCTTGATGATGTCTGGAGAAAGTTCTTCGGCGGGAGTTTGCCATTGTTTCGCGGTGTAATTTTTGATAAAGGCATCGAAAAGTGGCTTGCCAATTAGTGAAATTCCCTGCTCAGCCAAATTTTCTGGGTGTGCTGGAGCATCGGCAGCTTGTTCAGCGATTTTTACCTTGGCTTCGTCAGGCGTATAAGCGGCATGAAAAAACTGGTTGATAGTGCCTAAATTAATTGGCAATGGAAAGACTTCGCCCTGGTGCGTAGTGTAAACCTTGTGCACATAGTTAGTAAAAGTCGTGAAGCGATTAACATAATCCCAGACTTCTTCAATTGAAGTATGGAACAAGTGGGCGCCGTATTTATGACACTCAATGCCAGTTTCGGGATCAAATTCAGAATAACAATTACCACCAAGATGATTACGTTTATCGATTACTAAGACATTTTTGCCGCATTCATTAACTAAGCGTTCGGCCATAGTCAGACCGAAAAGCCCAGCGCCAACAATCAAAACATCGGGTTGCATTATTTTTCCTCCTCTTTCCATAAGTTTTCGTAGGCCTCAGCGACTTTTTCGGGTGAGCCTTCGGTTTTGACTTTACCATCTTCAATCAAAATCGCTCGGTCGCAGAAACGACGAACATTATCCATGGAATGCGTAACCAGGATAACAGTTTGTTCACCGTGAAGGCTGGCAAAATAATCATTACACTTTTCCTGGAAAGCAGCGTCGCCAACCGCCAAAACCTCATCGAGAATCAAGATATCACCTCGGGCGCGAATTGCCACCGAGAAGGCCAGGCGCACTTGCATGCCGGAGGAATAATTCTTCAGCTTGGCATCCATAAACGGTTCCAGCTCAGCAAAACGAACAATTTCGTCGTACATAGCATCCATTTCCTTGTTGGAGAATCCGAGCAAAGCGCCGTTAAGATAAACGTTCTCACGGCCAGTTAGCTCAGGGTTGAACCCGACGCCAAGTTCGATAAAAGGCACTAGTGTACCGTTAACTTCAATCGTTCCCTGCTCTGGATAATAAATTTGCGCCAAAAGTTTCAACAAAGTCGACTTACCGGAACCGTTGCGACCGACGATGCCAACAAACTCACCTTTTTTGATTTCGAGATCGACGCCGCGCAAAACTTGTTGCTCGGTGTAACCTTTGACGCCCTTGATCCAGTTGAGAATGGCCTGCTTGAGACCAGAAGCGCGCTCGGTTGGCAAACGAAAACTTTTGTGCAAATTGGTGACTTTGATGGCAATTTGTCCATCATTTGTATGTACATTGTCCATACATTGTATGTTATTTGTATTATGCTTGTGGAAAACTTTGTGATGCTGGGACATTTAAACCTCCTCCGCAAAACGTTTAGATTTTCGACGGAAGAACAGGGCCGCAAGGATGAGAACTACAATGACAAGTAAAATCGGAACTGCCCGCAGCCAGCCATCAACCAAATCCCAAGTAGTAATGCTGACTGGAGTAATGAGGTTATGGCGCACATCTTGAATAACCTGGGCGATTGGGTTAAGCATAATAATCTTAGCCGCGAGTGGACCAAAATCTGGTGAACTACTGATAACCATAGAAAGTGGGTAAATAATCGGCACAGCATAGAAGAGAGCCTGCACCATAACATCCCAAATCGAGGTGACGTCGCGATATTTCACATTAATAGCGCCGAGTAAGAAGGAGATGCCGAGTGAAAAAGCATAAAGCTCAAGAATCGAAAATGGCACCAGCAGCCAAGACCAGGTTGGCGTGACGCCGTTGATAAATGCGAAAATAATAATCACACCGAGGTTGATAGCAAGGTTGATGAGCGCAGTGGCGGTGGCGGCGACTACGATGATGTATTTTGGGAAGCTAATTTTGCGAAGCAGGTCGCCGCGCATCACGATGGCCTGGATGCCTTGGCCCGTGCATTCTGTAAAAAAGTTCCAGAGCACTGTGCCGGTCAGCAGATAGACTGGATAATGCGGGATGTCGCCGCCCATGCGCAAAAGTTTGGCAAAGACGATATACAGAATTGCAAACATCAGCAATGGTCGCAAGATAGCCCAGAGATAACCTAGGACTGAGCCTTGATAGCGCAGTTTAAAATCAGTTTTCACTAACTCTCCGAGCAAGACGCGATTCTTGCGACAGAAGATATTTGGCAATTGACCCATAATAGGTTTATTATAACACAAGCTGGGCGAGCCGCGGATATTTCAGGATGAGCTGGAGAGCAATCCAGCGCTGACTGGAGAAAAATGGACGCTTAATATGGCCGGCGCGTTGATTGTGTAATAATTCCCTGCGCATGGTGACGAAAAAGGTCTTGGCGAGCTCGGGGCTTAAGCGTTTGTAGTTCCAGTAATAATTACCGAACTTCGCCGCTGTCAGAGCGTAAATAAAATCAGTTGGCGGTTGTAACTGTTGTATGTATTGATCTATCGCTGCATATTCATCGACGACGCAGTTAATCTTTCTGGGATTATTGACAGACGACGATTCGTTGTCGAGGCGGTAATGCAAAAATGGTTGCTGGAGCAGAACGACTTTTGGATTGTTCAACCAAACCTTCAAGTTGAAGCCAATGTCTTGATACGATGCTCCAGGAGTCGGCAAGAAGTTAATTTGATTTTGTTCAAGAAATTCACGACGATAAATCCCAGACCAAATCGCTGGCGGAAACTGAAAAACGGTTAAATCGCTGGCGACCCGGAAAGCATTTGCGGAAGTTTGGGTGATAAACTGAGAAACCTTAACTTGTTCGTTCCCGGTCTCATCGGTGCGGAACATATAATAATTAGCTTTCGCAACATCGGCATGGAAGCGCTTGGCTGTGTCGTAGAGCGTTTCAAATGCATCCAGCTCAATCCAGTCATCAGACTCAACAATGCCAATGTATTCACCAGTGGCACGCTTCAAGCCTTGATTCATGCTATCACCATAACCAGAGTTAGGCTTATCAATGATGACAATGCGTGGATCGTCTTTGGCGTATTTCTGGATAATCTCTAAAGACTTGTCCGTAGAACCATCATTTAGGCAGATGATTTCAATGTCCTTCAGAGTCTGGTTAACCAGACTCTGAAGGCATTGATCGAGATAACGTTCAACATTGTAGATGGGGACGAGGATGGAGACTTTAGGGGCAGATGGGAGGACGGTAGGGGCTTGCATAACTATTGCTTAATGAAATCCCACTTCTGGGCGTTAGTATTATTAGTTTGGTAAAGTTGGATATTAGCACCATTGCTGTTTACTCCACCATATATATCTATGACGCCGTCCTGACGACAGGCGGAAAAAATCGTATAATAATTATTTTCATCCGGTATAATGCGCCAGTTTTGGGCACAGGTATTGTTGGAGGAATAATTATGAATATTAGTGCCGTTAGCTTGCAATGCGCCTACTAAATCAATCGATTTGCCCGAAATGCTATCGGTGATCTTGTAAAAACCCGTCGCAGCATTATAATGTAGATACCACTTTTGGGCAGCAGTGCCATTATCAGACCAAGTTTGGATATTGGCACCATCTAAAGTTGAGGCGCCGGCAAGGTCAATGACTTGCTGAGTGTTAATGCGGGAACGAATTGTGTAAGTACCGTCGGCAAGCATCTCTACTGGCGTAAGAACCCACTTTTGCGCGTTGTGGTTAGCGGTTGCCCAAACTTGAACATTGCCGCTTGCTTTATCTCCATCCAGGACAACTCCTTGCGAACAAGCCGAAATAAAGGTGTACTGTTGATTGCCTACCGAAACAGCCTTCCAGCGTTGAGCGCAGCTATGATTAGGAGTGTAAAGTTGAACATTAGTAGCGTTTTTAGCAAGACCGCCAGCAACATCAAGACTTTTTCCTGACCGCGGGTTAATGACCGTATAATCATCAGTGTCTGAGTTGTAGGAAAAATACCATTTCTGCGCGATAGTCTTATTATCTGTCCAAGTTTGGATATTGGCGGAATCGGTAATATAGGCTCCGGCAACCTCGATTAATTTATTAGTATCCGTAGATTTAATGGTGTAATAACCGTTAGGGATTGGCTGTTCTGTATTTAATAACCATTTTTGAGCATTGGTATTATTCGCAATCCAAAGTTGCACATTGCGACCATTAGCAGCGTAACCGCCGTTGACATCGAGGACCATACCAGTGCTACAAGCGGATTCAATAGTTAAAGCACCGTCTGGAGTTTGGTAAAGTTTCCATTGTTGAGCACAAGTGTCGTTGGCGTCATAAAGCCCAATATTAGTACCATTTGTAGTCTCAGCACCATACAAATCAAGCCTCCTACCAGATTTAATGTCCGTAATAGTATAATAACCATTACTGTTACGCTTAAACTCCCATTGATGCGAGCCAGAACCGGACTTTTCCCAAATTTGAACGTTAGTCAAATTTTCTATTCTTCCACCAGCAATGTCTAAGAACTGATTGTTATTTAACTTAGACGTTAGGGCATAGACTCCATCTGGGATAACAACCGAAGTACCATCAACGATTGCTTGCGTGCTACCAAACCAATCGCGGAAATAAAGGTAAAAATTACGATTACCATAAGCACCGCAACCATCGCCAGTACCATATCCGGCATTGAGGGCGGAAGCATTTGGTTGGTATGGAGTATAGCGATAGAGTGCTGAAGTAGCGCGATTTTCAATATAAACGTTGGTACCTCCGCAAGATGCTGCCGGGTTATATTGGATAAAGCTGATACTACCAGCGGGATAGTTCGACCATCCGCCATCCAGGACAGTCCGGAACAGGGCCGCCGCTTTGCGTACTTGGTTTTTAAATCCATAATACTCAGCGTTGCATGGGGCGGTATCTGGACAACCGTAGCCGGTAGCAGAGCGATATTGGCGGCTACTCGGATAAGTGTCTGTAATAAGACTTTGCTCTTTTTCCAATAGTACTATCAAAACTTGCGGGTTGATGCGATAATCCTGTGCGGCTTGATAGATAATTTCGGCCGCAGTTTGGCCAGATCCGACAATCATGCCATCACCGAAGCGTTCTTCAGCGAGACAAATAAAATGCCCGTTCTCAAAATGCCAGTCAGAGTTGGGATATTGAGCTTCAAGCTTGAGATACTTTTGATAATCAGTATTATTGCATTTATTCTTGCTAGAGAGAAAGTACTGAATGTCATCAATACTCATAGAATTATAATTAGCCATCACAGCATCGCTGATGATGTTCCCTGGGTTAAATCCGGAAACTGGTGCCGCCAGCGTGGAATGCATGCCACGAGCCACCAAAAACGACAAGGTTGTCATCATGCAAAAAACAAATAATAGTAGAATTGGAAAACGATATTTATGCATCTCTTGCAAGTTAGGATGTAATCTCATAGGTTGATCTCCTGTTCAACGAAACCAGTCTTGTTGTCGCCGTTAAAATGAACTTTTAGATTATAGGTATCAGAAGGAAGATTCGAAAGTGGTACTGAAAAAGTTTCACAGGCGGACGAGGAAATATCTGCAAAAGCGCGATTAGTAGTTGAGTAAGTTTTTCCTTGAGTCTTACCAGTGAGCGTGAGCGTACAGGTGCCAGTATCGGGCAAGAACTGCGCAATCGTCACACGCACAGTTAACACGCCATCATTAACACCAGCATAACTAATCGAGCCTGATAAACCCGCCATATTATTTACATTTGTACCTTCATATTGCGTAACTTTATCATCTGGTATACCTGTTAGCTGCGGTGAAGAAGTTTTGTTGTCGACATTAGTTGGATTTTGAGTGGTTTCATCGTCAGAAATTACAGTTTGCGAGCTACCCTCGTCTCCAGTTCCAATAGCTGGAGCATTCTGGTTAGCATAATTAGTAGTCGTTACAATTATCACCGCAGCAACAGTGGCAAGAATAAGGATTACCAAAACAACCCAAAAAATTGGGTGCCGATAAAAAGATTGGTGATGTTTAGTGTTTGTTTTTGACATGGCCTGTTTCTCCTAGTTTTAGTTTAGCAAAATTCCCTTTCATGTCAACCTCCGTTTATGTTTAATAATGCCAAAATTTGTACAAAATTTCTGCTCTGACCGGAGTATAGCAGACCTGAAAACAAAAAAGCAAGCACTAGCATGTTAAAATCGCGATTTTAGCTAAATTAGAGGTCAAGATCGAGAATTTTAGCAGCGTCTTGCAAAATTTTGGTTTCTTCTGGGCTTGCCGTAATTAAATAATGGCGAAAAAGCTCAACAGTTTCGGGATGGGTAGTGTCGATAACTTCAAGTGAGCGAGCAGCGCCGGGAGATTTTTTCAGCGCACCCTTCTTTACGAGATTATCAATATGCTCAGCAACTGCAGAAACCGAAGAAAGTCCTAATGCAGCCATAATTTCTCGATAAGTCGGCGAAACTCCACGAGTTACAGTATAATCATTGATAAAGTCAATGATAAGCATTTGTTTTTTGGTTAATTTGACGGACATATGTTATAATTGATTATAGATTATAAGGTCGAATAGGTCAAACGGGAGATTATGGCAAGAACATCAATTGATGGGTTAACTGTGCGTTCGGCGACGACGAGGCGTCCGACTAATCATACCTCAACACGCCGTGTGGTGGGGGGATTTTTGGTTGAGCAACCGAAGTCAAGGCGCCAACATAAGGCAATGCAAGATGTTCAACCAGCGGCAACAGAAGACTTTTTAGGGCCGGTAGCAGGCTTTGGCGCTGATGAACCGGAAATTGATAGTCTAGTGGCAGGTAATGAAGTTGATTGGTCGGATCTTTTGGATGGCTTAGACCACGACGAGAAGACAACAGGTAAAAAATCGACTTCTAGGAAAGAGTTGGGGGTTCGGGACGATCCCCTGCCTGATCAAGAACAACCGGATACACCAAAGAAGAAAAAGTCGAAAAAATCAGCAAAAGCAGCAAAGAAGAAATTGCGCCCTCGTAAAGTTGTAGCCTGGGTGTTATTGGCAATATTAGTGCTAGGTGGTGGAGCGTTTTATTTATGGGGGGATGCATTAATTTCCAGGTTAACAAATGGTAATTCGGGTTTATGGGATACTGTGATGTCGATGATGTCGGATACAGTGCCGTTTGAAACAGATGCTAATGGTCGCACAAATGTCCTGGTCTTTGGTACGGAAGGTTATGATATGGATGGTTCGGCCGATGGCGGCGGCACACATGATGGATCACAGCTCACTGATTCAATTATGGTGATTAGTTTTGACCAAAAGACTAAAGATGTAGCACTGCTGAGTTTACCGCGTGACCTAAAAGTTTCGATGGCTTGTAGCGCTGGTAAAATTAACGAAGTATTTATGTGTCATAATCAAAACGGTAAGGATGAGACCGCAGGAGCAGAGGCTTTGATGGCACAAGCGGGTGAGATTTTGGATATTGATTTCCAATATTGGGCACATGTCAACTGGGGATCAGTAGTAGATATTGTGGATTCGATTGGTGGGATTACAGTAACATTGGACGAAGATATTAATGACCGTTATTATACTGGCATGATTATTAAGGCTGGTGTGCCAACTCAATTGACCGGTATCCAAGCTGTTGCTTTAGCACGAGCTCGACATGGGACGCAAGGTGGAGATTTTACACGGGGCAATTCACAACAGAAGATTGTGGAAGGGATTGCGCGTAAGTTGACGGATGAAGGTATCGACTGGACGAAGGCGCTCAATTTATTAAATATTTTGGGCGACAATCTACGTACGAACTTTTCTTCCGATAATATTAAGGCTGGTGTACATTTGGTATCAGGATTTGATATTGCAAATATTCGTCAGGTGCCATTAGTGGATTACGACAACAGCGTTTATTATGTTGCGACCTCAAACATTAACGGGATTTCTTACGTAGTCCCGAATAATCCTACGTATAGTTATAATGATATTCAGGCATATGTGAAGAAAATGTTTAGCAGCAATCCTGCCGTGCGCGAGGAAGCGAATATTGCAGTTTATAATGCCACCGACACAATTGGTGTGGCGGGCAATGAGCGTGACCAGCTAGAGAGTGAAGGCTATACGGTTATAACTGTGGGCGACGCAGCAAGTGAAGATTGTAGTGAGCATTATTGCGTGTTTGCACTGAGTGATAATGCACCGGCTACGAAAGCAGCTCTCGAAAACAAGTATGGCGTGACGGTAAAAATTGCATCTGAGTTGCCAGCGGATATCCGTGCAGCTCAAGCGGACTTTGTGGTGATTGTGGGCCAGACGGAGACATCGGTAGAATAAAAGCAGTACCGTGGTTTAGGCGGTACTGCTCGAATACACTGTATAATCGCTAAGCTAATCGATAGCAACTTTTTCGATAATCAGCTGGCGTTCACGGCCAACACCTTCAGAATGAGTATTAATATCGGAATAATCTTGAGCAACTTTATGAACAATGCGCCGGTCGGCAGCATTAAGGTTTAAATGTTTGCTTTCGCCGGTTTGGCGAACTTCGCGAATCCATTCTTCGGCGCGTTCAGCAATGCGCTCGGCGCGCTGACGCTTGTAATCAGCAACATCAACATTAACACGGGTTAATTCCCCGCCACGACTAATCAGCGCTTGGGAAACAATGTGCTGCAAAGCGCGTAAGTTGTTGGCTTCCTTACCAATTAACAACGAATTTAGCGAAGTGGACGGAATTGCGAGTTGAATCACTTCATCGTCAACCGTGGAATCCACAGCAACATTCACTCCGAAGAATGATAATAAATCTTCGAGATACTTTGTGGCAAAACGAATTGATTCATCTTTGTTCATATTTTACTCCTTATTACGACTTTTCTTAGACTTCTTTCTTAGCCCACGTTTCTTGCTTTTGGCAGTGATATGTACAACTTTGGCTCCAGTTTCCTTATCTTTAACCAGAACACCTTCTTCAATTTTGTTGAGCTCGCGGATAATTTTCTTATCAGCAGCGATTTCCATTTCATCTTCTTTTTTGGAAAGAATATACTTCTGTTGTGCACCGGTAAGTAGGTTACTAACAAAATAGTAGAACACTAATGCTCCTGGGAAATTAATCATGATGAGAAGCATCATAAGAGGCATCATTTTTGACATTTGGCTGGTCATTACCATATTAAGTTCAGCCTGATCAGGTTCTTTACCGTCGGCGGCTTCACGCATAATCTGGCGGAAGGTGCGCGACTTTTGTGATTTATTCGACGGAAGTTGTTGACGTGATACCCAATACTGCGCAAAGGCTGAGCCAATCGCAAATAGCATCATAATTAGTGCACTGACCGATGTAAAGCCGGGTTTGACACTTAAATCAACGATACCAAAAAGTCGTGGTTGAAAATCATAAGTCACTGCCGGGGTGTCGTTGATTTTAGTAGTCTTTTCTTCCTCGTTAAGCGCGCTATCGTCGCGAATATTCTGGATGGTTTGGAGGTGTGATAAATAAGGTTGTTGCAACTCAATAACTTGATTGACCCCCTCAATCTCACGGACGAAGGAATAAGCACGACGATCAAGATTATCACTCAAAGTTGGTTGTACCATGACGCGTACTGCAGTATAGAGCGCAATAAAGATTGGCAACTGAATAATTAGAGTCAGCATGGAACGAAAAGGTCTAATATTATTGCGCTTGTAGAGGTCCATCATCTGGAGAGACTCAAGCTGACGGTTACCGTTGCAATTTTTCTTAATTTCAGCTAGCTCGGGCTGGATTTTACGCATCAGGCGCGTTTGGTGCAGCTGGCGCTTCACTAGTGGCCAAAGCAAAATCTTCACTAAAACAGTAAACAAAATAATTGCGAGGCCAAAATCACCAACAAAACCATAAATCACAAAAAGAATATTTGTGATTGGGCGCACAATCAACATATCAATTAACTCAAACATAGGTCTATTATAACATACCTCAGTTGAGGAAGGAAGCTCCCAAAGATTATCCGACGAGATGTTTGAGTATAGGGATACGCTTAACCAGCATTGAGAGAACCAGGCTAACCGCAAACAGTGCCACTCCATATAAGGTTGTTCCCCAGAAAGTGCACAACCAAGGGATTGAGCGCAGGTAGTCAATAGTGAGAAAAACTAAGATTATATGGATAAAGTAGATACCCAGAGTGTTGCAGGAAATAGTTTTGAGAAGATGATTGAGTTTTTGGTCTTGGGAATGATAATTTAGACAAAGTAAGAAAACCCCAGCGGCACTGATAAAAGTAAAAATCGTATCATAGCCATTCCAGATAACGTCATAATAAAACCCTGTGGTCTGCGAATAAAGCACACCAATTGCGAATAACCCCAGGCTACCAGCAATAATACCCACAACTGCGCCGATATTGCGAATTTTGGCGGGGATTTGCTGAATTTTATCTAGGTAAACATTCATCAACCCACCCAGACAGAAATAAACAAAGACATAACCATGAATACCTTGGAAGGGGTTAAAGATCCGGAAAAAGTTCACATCCGTGAAAACTTCGGCGCTGTGCATGAGGCCAACAGAATAAAGCGTACGTAGTTGGTTTAATAAAGTGTTACCAAAGGTGAAAATTGCACACATAATAACAAAATAAATAATCAGTTTTTTATTGGTGTCGTAAGCAGCTTTTAGAATTGGAAAAAATGCGTAAACACAGACCAAGGCACCCATAAACCACAAATAACCAAGGTTTTCTTTGCTCGTCCAAAGACTAGCAAAGAAGCTACGTAAGCTGAAATGTGGCCAATTTAAGACTAGCAGTGCAGTCACGCTCCAAATTAAGGTAATAACAATATATTTTAGGGTTTTCTGAATGTGGTGTTTCAAATTGAATGGTTTACGAAACAAAAGAAACCCATTAACAAAGAAAAAGAGCGGAACACAGGTTGCTAGCAAGGTACGAAAGAAGTAAAAGATGTAAGTTTCCCTATTTGCTCCAGGCTGAGAAACGTCAGCGTCATAGAGCATGTTATGACAAAGAATTACTCCAAAAATTGCAAGACTTTCGAGGAGATCAATCCAAACAATTCGAGGTTTCTTAACATCGGCTTTCATATGGTTAAACTACGACTAAGCAAATCTTGAACGATCTGACGGAGCTCACGAAAGGGCATGGTGGCTAAAGATTTGTTATAAACCACAAAAAGGCAATCTTGGTTAGCAGTAAGCTCTGGGAGTTCAAGGCGAATTGCTTCATAAAGGCGGCGACGAATACGATTGCGCCCGACGGCAGACTTGAGAACTTTTTTAGAAACCACCACGCCAAAACGTTGATGATGACGAGTATTGGGCGCAAAAATCAATGACAGGACGGGCGTACGAATAGTCTTTCCCTTCTGATAGGTATGATTTACTCCGCCACGCGAATGAAAGCGGTATTTTTGCGATAACATAATATTATTATAACAAAAATAGCCCCTGGTGGAGCTATTTTGAACTAAGCAGCTAAACGAGCGCGGCCTTTGATACGGCGACGCTTCAAAACTTTTTGACCATTCTTAGAATTGTTGCGTTTCATGAAGCCGTGTTCGACTTTGCGTTGGCGCTTATGTGGTTGATAAGTTCGTTTTGGCATATAATAATTCTTTCTATATTAACAAATTCTTGTTCTAGTATAGCGTAGATTTCCACTTTTTTCAAGGAGTTTTCCACATCTGATATAGGTAGGGTTTCTGAACTGTGGAAAAGTCTACCCCTGTTACTAGAGAAAAATTATTATAACATGGTGTTTTTAGGGGTAAAAACTGTGGAAAAGTCAGCGCGGGTCTGTTATAATTGAGACAAGTTAAAGGAGGTGAAAGGGGTCATGTTGGACGTGTGGAAAAATGTGCTAGCTGAAGTCGAACAGACGATTCCACGCGAACAATTTTCGACCTGGTTCACTGGGACAGAGTTAATAGATATTGCTGATGATGCTGTGACGATTGGGGTGCCGAATGTTTTTAAGATTAAGCAACTCCAGGTAAAATATTCACAGATTCTCCAAAGTGCTTTTGAACATAACCGGGTGACTGCTAAAGAGATTAAGTATGTTGTCCAAAGCAACACGAAACCAAAAGTGCGTGCTCGCGAGGTGACGATGTCACCAAGTACCCTAGGGGCAATGCGGGTATCACGGCCAGAAAAAATTACTGCTCCGACGAATATTAATGCTGGAACTTTCCAGACTGGCCTGAATCCGCGCTACCGTTTGGATAATTTTGTGATTGGGTCAAATAATGATTTAGCGGTGAGTGTGGCGCGAAATATTATTGATAAACCTGGCACTGGTTATAATCCATTCTTCCTATACGGTGGTCCAGGTCTAGGCAAAACCCACCTAGTGCAAGCGATTGGTAATGAGTTATTGGCAAATAATTCTCACCTGAAGGTGTTTTATACGCCAGTGTCGAGCTTTTATTCGGATTTTATTAAGTCGTTGCAGAATAAAAAGAGTGATGAGTTTCGACAAAAGTTTCGTAAACTTGATGTGCTAATTATCGACGATTTTCAGATGATTATGGGCAAGGATGCCTCGCAAGTGGAGTTTTTTGATATCTTCAATGAGCTATATGGATTAAATAAGCAAATTATTGTCACTTCCGATCGTTTGCCTAACCAAATCAAGTCAGTAGACGAACGCTTAGCTTCACGACTGACTTGGGCGGGAGCATACGATTTACAGTTACCGCAGTTTGAGGATAAGTGTGCAATCTTGCGAGCGAAAGCGGAGTTTGCTGGCGTAGAAATTGAAGATGCAGCGATTGAATATTTGGCTGAGAATGTAAAAACCAATATTCGTGATCTTGAAGGTGAGTTCAATCACCTGCTAGCTGTGGCTGAATTGAAAGATATGTCGCCACTTGCAGTGATTAATGAGGGCTATGTAAACACGGCGCGCAATCCACAGAATAAGACAATTTCACCAAAACAGGTGATTGATAAAGTGGCAAAATATTATCAGCTGACAACTAAGGAGATGTGTAGCAAGAGCCGGGTGGCGCATATTAAAAACGCCCGCCAGGTAGCAATGTATATTTTATCAAAAGAGCTCAACATGAGCACACCGAAAATTGCAATGGAAGTGGGAGTGAAGGACCATACGACCGTAATGCACGGAGTGAAGAAAATTGATAATGACTTGAAGCTAAACTTTAGCTTGCGTGACCAAATTGCAGCTCTTAGGGAGCAGATTTATGGATAGTAACAATATTGTTCGGGTTTTGGCACGTGTTCGGTTTTGCGTGTTCGGGTTTTGGCGTGCAGGATACAAAACTTTACGTTCGGTTTGTTCGGTAGATTTTGTGGAAAAAATGTGGGAAAGTTTGCGAATAAGTTTGCGGAAAAGTTGTGGGAAAGTTTCCACTGTTTTTAAGAAAAGTGAGTTATGCACAAGAATTGGTGAATTTTTACACATAATTATGGTGGCTGGGGAAAGTTTTGCGGGTGGTTTTGCACATAGATTTATATCTGTTATGTGGGGATTTTGCACAATTTCCACAAGGTCTATTACTACAACTACTAATATATTAGAAAGGATGTGAGATGGAGATTAAAATCTTACAAGAAAAGTTAGCTAAAGCATTAAATAATGTTAGTCGGGTAGCGGGAGGAGCTCGAGCAACTTTACCGATTCTGAATAATGTACTCATAAGAGTAGACGATGGAAAAGTAAGTTTAACCACCACCAATCTTGATATGGCAGTAGTGAGTTATTTGCCAAGTAGCCAGAGTAAGAACGGGGTGATTACGGTACCAGCAAAGTTAATGGCGGAGTTTACTTCTAACTTACCGAGAGGTGAAGTGGTGGAGATCTCGACGAGTGGCGAAAAAGTCACCATTAAGGCAGGTGGATATATTTCGACGATTAATGGGGCTTCAGCGGATGATTTTCCGGAGTTACCAGAAATTGATGAGAGTAAGGTGGTGAAGTTCCAGATGGGGGTGGAAGAGTTTAAAGATGGGTTGTCGCAAGTGATGATTGCGGCTAGTAACGATACGACGCGTCCAGCGCTGACGGGCGTGTATTTTAATACTTTTGAAGGGGGGTTATATTTAGCGGCGACGGATGGATACCGTTTGGCGGAACGAAAGTTTATTGATAAGGTGGAGAGTGAAGTGATGGCGATTGTGCCGGCTAGTTCCCTGCAAGAAGTGCTGCGGTCGCTGAGCGATGACTTATCAGAGATTGAGATTTGGTTTGATGAAACACAAGTGCGATTCCGTTTAGGTGAAATTGAAATTACCTCGAAATTAATTGATGGTTCATTTCCGGATTATCGACAACTAATTCCGAAGCAGACCGAGATCAGTGTGAATTTAAAACGGGATGAGTTGGTGCGGATTACGAAGTTGGCGGCACTATTTGCGAAAGAAGTAGGCGGATCGATTGTTTGTGAGACTAATGTAGAGAAAAAAGCTTTTATGGTGGCTTCAGTGGCGAATGAACTGGGGGAAAACAGTTCGGAAATCCAGACAGAGGTGAAAACGGATGGAAAAGTGACACTGAATTCGCGATTTGTGCTGGATGCTTTGAATGTTTTAGGTGGCAGCGAGGTGGCGTTTGGGTTTTCTAATAAGCTGGATCCGGTGGTGTTGAAGAATAAAAAAGACGAAAAGTATATTCATATTATTATGCCATTAAAGGGCTAAATGGTAATTCGACGCGTAAAATTGCAGAATTTTCGGAGTCATAAGTTTTTTGCGCTTGAATGTCAGGCGGGGACAACAAAAATTATTGGCGAAAATGGTTGTGGAAAGACTTCGGTACTGGAAGCGATTTATGAGGTGATGCGGGGGAAAAGCTTTCGGGCGGTGGACCGCGAAATTTTGCGCCGGGGGGAGCAGTTTTATCGGGTGGAATTGGAATATGAAGACGGTCGCAATGTAACGGTTGTATATGATGGTGTGAAGAAAGAGTTTTTGGCGGAAGATAAAAAATCGCGGCGCCTGCCGAAGAAAGCGAAGTATCCGATTGTCTTATTTGAGCCGGATGATTTGAACTTAGTGGGGAGTAGCCCAACGAGTCGGCGGAATTATTTTGATCGGATGTTTGGGCAGTTGTCGGAGAAATATAGTGTGGCGCTATTAAGATATAATAAGGCGTTAAAACAGCGAAACGAACTTTTGAAACAAGATGTTGTGAATAGCGGGGCGTTGTTTTCTTGGGATGTATTGTTGACGAAGTATGGGTCGGAGCTACGCCAAGAGCGAGCGGAGTTTGTGGAAAAAATCGGTGAGAAAAGTACGGAAGTCTATCGGTCGATTGCAGAAAATGATGATGAGATTGGTTTGAGATACGTGACGGAAGTTGAGGATGAGAGTAGTTTCTTAAAGAAGTTGGAAAGTGGATTTGAGCGAGATCGGATTTTGGGACACACGAGCTTTGGGGTGCACCATGATAATTATGAGTTTGTTTTTAATGGGGTGCAGGCGAATGGGTCGGCTAGTCGAGGTGAGGTGCGTTCAATGGTAATTGCGCTGAAATTTATTGAGGCGGAGATGATTATGGCGCAGTTGGGGCGTGTGCCGGTGGTGCTGTTGGACGATGTGTTCTCTGAACTAGATGAAGTACGGCAAAAATGTTTAGTGAAGAACTTTCAGAAGAATCAGATTGTTTTAACATCGGTGGGAGTGCAAGATGATTTGGGGGATGCGGTGGTGCTGAGGAAGGGTTAATTGATTCCGTAATGCTATAAGTTCTAGCGGAAGACTGGTAAGACTGCATGAATGGTTTTTGGATCGGTAAGATTTAGGCTATTAAGCCAAATACTAGCAGCTTGTGGAAGTGGGTTGATTGGAAAACCAGTGATATGGTCGGATGGCTCGGAAGAATTACGTAAACTTTCGAGGCGTTCGGTACCAATAGTATTATAATATTCGTCGGTATAATTCGTAAAAGAGACGATATAAGATTGATGACTAATGTTGTCGGTGCGATTAAGAATTGCTACGGCATACTCATTAAGATATTGGTTACACATTAAAACACGGAGAAGATAAGTGCGTCCGTCGGAAACATTAAGATTAACAGTATATAATTCCCCATTCTGGATACTAGTAACTGGATTTTGTTTGAAAGACGTGGTATCAAAAGTAACAATGCGCTCGCGTTCACTGTAATTACTAATTGGTAGAGAATTGAGTTCGGATTCATTAAGCATAATGAGCTTGAGATTAAAAAGCAAATCATCACTAAATGCAGGCTGCAGGTCATTAGTTAAGATACTCTCAGAGTTAAAAGTGATATAGGGGGCTTTTTCTGGTTGTTGGCGAGGTTGAGTAAAAATGATAATAAAAATTGCTGCAATTATGGTGATAAGCCCAATAAAACCAGCGATAAGTAAAAGCTGATGTTGCTGGAAAAAGTTACGTAATTTTGAGTTAGTTGGTGTTGTACCAGATGATACAGGTAAATAAGTAGGATTAGTGTTCATCTTTTGATTGCCCTTACATTACTACATGCCATGCCAGCGTTGACGACGGTGCTAGGTGAATAATATTTATTACCTCGAGCGGAATCAGCAATATACCATTGACCATTTTGAATACCGGTAATACCAATATAATGTCCGCCACTACTAAATGGGGTGGAGCCACGACCAGAGGTGTGAATCATCCAGCCATCATTAAGATATTGATTGATAGTATCAATATTGCAACTATTAATAGCTTTATATTGTAGACCATAACGCTTAGCGAGAGTTTCGGTGATAGTCCAACTACTACCGCTGCCCGCAACATGTTGTCCAAGTCGGCCAGCGATTTCGGTAGTATCGCTTGGGAGGATATTTTGGTTGAGTAGGGTGGTAGCCATCATAGCGAAAGAGGTAGGGCCGCAGCCAGAGTCGCAAATAGAACTGCCCTGTGACCCATGAATACCGCCTAGACCATACATCAAGCTTCCCCATTGACTATCGCATTGGAGATATTGTGGAACCCCCTCGCCGGTATAAGTAGTATTACTACTGCCACAAAGCGTAGTACTGGTAATTTCGGTTGGAGTGGAGCTAGCGTATTTATTATAGATTTCGGCAGCGTTATTACGGCGACCTTGGACGTTTTGCCAATGTGTTGTGGTGATATTTTTGCTATTGGCGAGATTAACAGCGGCAGAAGCAGTTAAGGGTTGATTGCCGCCAGTGGCGCGCTCGACTGCAACTAGAAATAGTTCAGCGTAAATTTCGGCACCCTCAGCGCTATTGGGAATACTATTACTAATATTATTGAGATAAGTTTTGAAGCGGTCATCATTAGGCATAAAGGTATCATTGATGAGATAATCCAATTCAATACTGATGGCTTGGTCGTTGGCTTCAATGGGTGCATTAGTGGTTCCCCAGTAACTTTCGTAGCCGTGACTATTAATTGCAGCAATCATCGGTGTGGCGTTAGTTTGATAAAGTCCGCGGTGACTTCCATTGGATGCGAAAGGATTAAAACTAGATTCTGCTTGGAGGTTCCCCATAATCCCAGCGATAGCGGCAGGATTATTGGAAAGACTATTAATACCGGCACTGACGAAGTAGTTCCAAATTTTTGCCTCGTTACTATCACCAGAAATTGTTCCGGCATAGCCACCAGTGACACAATTGCTTCCGGAGGGGTTATAAAACTTAATTTTATTAGCATTGAGGGTTGCTAGTGTGGAAGAATCAAGACTGTTACTAGTGTTAGTAACGCGGTTATTATCATTAGCTACATATGGTGCCACTTGAGTGTATAATCTTGCAAGGAGATTCTGACCATCACTATTGGGATGAAGATCATCACTTTCGAGATAGTTGCCACTAATAACTTGTGATGCCCAGTCAATTAATCCGACATTAGGGTTACTCGTAACGACACTACGGAAAAACTTATTGTTATTTTGGTTATAGTAGTCACCACGGTTACCATCATAATTAGTGACGAGGTAAACTCGGGTATTTTTATCAATAGCATTAACGAAATTTTTGACAGTATTTTCGGAAAGTGGTGAGTGACCATCATAGTTATTGCTTCCGAGTTCAATGATAATAGTATTAAAAGTTTGTCCTTGGTATTTTTGTTTATAGATATCAAAGCCTTCTTGGAAAGTGCGTCCGTCAGTAGCGTTAAGCGTAAGATTACCACATTTGGCTTCAATATGAGCATGGCTATTTTCTTTGCTAGTATTCCAATCAGAGCAACCGCCATAGCGATTCTTAATTTTTTCTTTGGAACGTTGGGTAATAGAGTCACCAATAATAAGCACAGAATTATCAGCGGCAGAAACGGTTAGGGTGGGTAAAAGTGTACTTGCAATCAAGGTCAGGCTAATAACGCAATAAGCTATGATTTTTGGAAGTTTTTTGGTCATACAGCATAGCTCCGATTACGAACATCGGCATATATGATGTAATGCTGAGCAAGTATTGTCGGCTCGGGAGCGTCTTCGGACTCGATGTGTAGCTTGTTTTGTTGTAAGCTTAATGCAACTTCTTCTCCGCTCTTAAGGCTGGTAGTGTCACCATCCATTGCAATGCGCGTACTAGCATCGTAGTTTTCGACAAAATTGTAATACGCCACGATATCGAGTAATAATTCAGCATCATCTTTACTAATGCCAGAGACACGAGCGAGATAGCCAGCATCGGAATTGTCGATGGGGTGTTCAGCGCGATATTGTTCACGGAAAGCAGTAACAGGGTTTTGGATGTTGGCAGAGCTGCTTGCGTCATCGTAGGCATGTAATTGGTCGAGAATACGTTGATCTTCAACATAGCGCTGATAATATTTGATTTCACTGTCCCAGAGTGGAGAGGAGCCACCACACATGGTACCATCAGCCCAAGCGTTGTTGTATTCAATATTGGTGGCGTCCATGATTTGAGCAATATCACCAACATAAGGAACGGCATTAATAATAGCGTTGCCTGCTTGAAGTTGTTGGGAAATCGAGGCATCAATGACACCAAATGGTGATGTACGTTCAACACAGAAGGCAATGTAGCGCGCAAGGTTGCCGTCGGCTTTCACTGAACAGTTATCGCCTTGACATTCAAGGTTACTATCGATTAGGTCGGCATAAGCTGAATCGTTAGGATTGAGATGTAGAGTGTCAACGGAACTAATCATGATTGGGTTGCAGTAAATATCACCTTTGACGCCAATACTTTCGAGATTCGGGCAGTCGCCGAATTTGTTCATGTATTGAGCTTGCGCGGGAGAGGTGCCATCAGCGGCGTAAGTGCTGTTTGTGAGGGAGGCGAGTGAGGCAGAAGTAGTTTGCATGATGGAGCTAACGGTTGAGAACTTACGTGAAGTTTGGAGAGGGAGCAAACTGTAGGCGATGCTACCAAGAAAAGTGTTTTTTGAACTGGTATCAAAAGGACTATGATTATAACGATCAAGTTCAGCATCTTTAGCTAAGATGTCGCCATAAACTTTGGAATATTGGCCAATTTGTTTTTCGGTGCCGAGAGTAAGGCCACTATTAAGTCGAGAGTTCATACTACCAACAGTACTAATGGCGGCAAAGGCTTCTTCTCCGCCAGGAATCCCGAGGGGGGATTCGGCTTGATTGGTAAGTTCGTTGGCGAGCATTTTAACGGCAAATTGATAAACTCCAGAAATTGCAAAGTTGACGACGATACCGCCAATAACGGAAAGAATAGCCTTCTCGAGAAGTTTTTTGGCGGGAGTAAAAACGGCACTGGCAAGGGTTAAGGTACCACCTGAAGCAATGGTAACACCGACCATAACAATAGGAGTAAGGATGTCAACGGCGGCTAGTCCAGCTTGAATAATGGTGCAGGTAGTTGCGATTACCCCTAGGGTTTTAAGGGTACCTAAGAGGGTTTTAGCGCTAGCTTCCATAGAGAAGATGGCGGCAATGGCGGGGCTGTAAGCTGATTGAGATAGTGCGGCACGGAAATTTGGCGAATCAAGCATCGATCCAGTCATTTCGGTAGTGCCAATATCGATAGTTAAATCGCCTTCAGCTTTGTTTTCTGTAGTAGCATCGGGCACAGAGCCACTCTGGATGACTTTAGTGGGATCATCAATTGTGACAGTTTCGACGCTGGTCATTTGGTTAAGTTGAGTGTTGATACCGGAGCTATTGCCGTCGCCATACATGGTTTTGCTGCCGGGCTCCATAAAGAAAACGCCTTTATTGTAAGAGTTCATCATTCTCAGGCCAGTGATGGCGGAAACAATACTTGTGCCAAGCATGAGTGCAGTGCAACCATAATTAGCGATGCGCCCAACTTTTTGAGAAAGTGCGGTGATAGTTTCGGTGGCTTGAGTGATAGCTTGATTTTTATCGGCTACGACACTATCACTTTTAGTAGTGAGCGCGTCACGTGCAGTAGTTGTTGTAACTTCTTTGCCCTCGCCATCAGTAGTTTTAACTTCCTCTTCTTCATAGGCGTTACTGGTGATAGTGGTAGAACTTTTGCCCTCATAATAATCAAGAGCAGTTTGTTTGAAATTAGCAGCGTCGGTTTCGGCATCTCCGGTAGTTTTGTAATCTTTGAGGACGTTACGGTTGTTGCCAGTTATTAATTCGTAATTATTATTGGCAACATCGTCAAAATCATTAATTACATTACCATAAGTAGCTTTGTTGGTGGCATCACGGACGGCGAGACTATTGTTTGAGGCTTCAATAAAGTTGTCACCACTAATATCTTTACCATCATAACTCAGGTTGTTACCATCGACATCGATTCCACTATCAGTAAAACGACCTTTGAGCCAATTGGATATATTGTAATAAACTTTATTCCAAGTATAGGAAGCTTTTTGACCGGAAGACATTGAACTGACGATTTCGTCGACGCGGGTGGAGTGTGAAGCGTGGTCGTATTCGACAATGGATGGAAAAATATTTTGAACAGCTCCCATGAGCATTGAATTACTACTACCAAGGAAGGCAGCGCCTCCGCCAATGATACAAAGTGAAAGAATTAGTGCAGTAATGCCTTTTTTGCGTCCGCTGAATTGATTTTTACCTTTGCCCTGATTAATACTTTTACCTTTTCCGGAATAACGAAAACTCGGGCCGGTTTTGGAAAGAGCAGAATTTTCGGAATTGCGAAGGAGATCTGTGGAACTTGAATTATCTTGGGAATCGGTAGCTTCCTGAGATTTGGGATTGGCAGGGCTATCCTCATTATAAGGATTGAACTCATCGTTACTGGGATCCCAATATTTTGCCATACTCTATATGATATATTATATACTATTTATCGCCGGGGCGGGTGGTAATTAGGGCTTCTTCGGTTTCGGAAGCGATGATTTGGATATGCACGTGGTTCGGGCCAGCAAAGAAGAGACCTTGGCCAACTGGGAAGTTGGTGAGACGCTTCTTTTCTTCTTCGGTGAGTTTGAAAACGTCAGCCAAAATGTCAACCGCAGATGGAGATTGTTTCAGGAATAATTGCATGGAAGAGTTGGCGACGATGGCGCGGCCCATTTTGCTACTCATGAAATCTTCGACCTCTTGAGTGATAGTGGTGAGACCAAGATAGTATTTGCGGGCGCGCTTGGCGAGACTAAAGAGGAAGTTGGCGGAATCGTCGTATTTCATAAGCTGCCAAGCCTCATCAACGATTAGCAGGCGGCGCTTTTGTTCGGCGCGAACGATGTTCCAAATATGACTAAGGACGATGTACATTGCCACGGGGCGCAGTTCGTCTTCGAGGTCGCGAATATTGAATACTACCATTGGATTATTGATGTCGACATTGGATTGTTGGGAGAAGATACCAGCAAAAGTACCGGTGGTGTATTTGCGTAGACGTTGAGCAAGCTGTGGACCAGTGCCACCCATATGAAGCAAGGTATCATATAAGTTCATAATAGTGGGTGGTGTGCTTTGGTGGGTGAGGGGGTCGCTGGTGATACCGGCGCGGGCATAAGTATCGATTAGGGCTTGGTCGAGATCGGCTTCTTCGTTGGCGGTGAGAGCAGGAATCACTTGGCCATTCGGACCAATTTGATTCCCTCCTAACATCAAGCGGAAGAGGCCGTGCAAAGTAACTAAGTTGGCACGTAAAGCGTCGTTGGCATCTTCATTATCGACGACTTTTGGTAGATCAAACGGATTAATACGGACGTCGGAGTTGAGACTGAGGCGGATATAACTGCCGCCGACGGCGTCGCAAAGTCGCTGATATTCATTTTCGGGGTCGATAATGAGGATTTCCGTACCAAGCATCATTGAACGGATAGCTTCGAGTTTGACGGCGAAAGATTTACCAGCACCAGACTTAGCGAAGACGACTAGGTTGGCATTTTCCAAACTGAAACGGTCGAAAATTACCAAGCCGTTATTGTGCATATTGACACCGTATAAGATGCCCTTTTCTTGGGTGAGGTCGGCGCTGGTGAAAGGAAAACTGGTACTAATGGCGCCAGTGTTCATGTTGCGGCGGATTTGGAGCTGGTCGGTGCATTGTGGCATGGTGCTGTTCATTCCCTGCTCTTGTTGGGAACTGGCAACTTTACTGAAGACCATTTGTTGACCAAGGAGGGTTTCAATTTTGTGCTGGACAAAGTTGAGTTCGTCGAGCGAATCAGCCCATAAAGTAATATATAAACCAAAGCGGAAGAACTTTTCGGCGCCAACTTGAAGTTGGTCACGGAGTTCCTCAGCATCACTAATCGCGGCTTCGAGCTCTGGATCGCGGATTTTCCCACGTTCGGCATTGACGTTATAGCTGGCTTCGAGCTGGGTAACTTTTTTGCGCAGGTTTTTCATGACGACGGTGGTTTCGACTGGATAAACATACATCGAAACATCGAGCACTTCGTCGATATTGATTAAGCCAGAAATCCAGCCGGTATAAAGGGTGCGGGGGTAGCCATAGACATAAATGGTGCGACCATATTTGGTGCCAAGACGGAAATAACTGGAATGGATTTCGATGCTGCTCGGGGAGATTAAGTCACGCAAAGTGGTGATTCCCTGCTCAAAGGCGCGCTGGATCTCGGCTTCTTCGGCGGCTTGAGACTGAGCGGCGATATCGGCAGCGGTCAGCCCAGCTTGAGCTTGTTTGGCAGCCTTGCGATCTTTTCTACTCATTGGTTTTTACTCCCTTCTTGACATAAGTGGTGGCGAGACTGGTGAAATCGACTAGCGGTTCGCGAACGGCGGTGTCGGGGTTGTTGAAGTTGTATAGTAGCTCACTGAGTTCACGAGTGTTGAGGCGAACAGATTGAATGCCGATTTGGAAAAGTCCGGAAATCACGGACTCGACACGATTATTGAGCTCGTCGATAGCTTTGTTATAAACGTCGCGGTTGATGCGGGTGACGTTTTGGGATTTATTGTTTTTGCCGAAAGTTTTGAAAAAGTTTTTCGTATCTTGAACTAGCTTCTCGGCGTCAGCGGAACTGTAATATGGAATCACGACGAAGAAAGACTTGTCCATAATATTGGCTTCTTGCGAGAGGATGTCGATAAAGTTGATGTAATCATCCATCAGGACGCCAAGGAGCATGTTGTCATTATCGCGACGGAGTTTAGTGAGATGCTCGATATAAGGGCCAATATCGACGCGTTGGGAACGGACAAGAATTTGGACGGTGAAGTTGAGCGAGTTGAGGAAGTTTTGATAGCTATACTCAACACCTTCGCGCTCTTGCTCGGACATAAGATCGAAGTTGATGGATTGACAAGCCACGACGGCGCGGAAGGAGCCATCTTTCATAATGATTAAGCTGTCTCGTAGTTCAGAAAACATGAGAGTGGCTTGGGTAGAAAGGGGATTCTCAGTGACGGGCGCAGGCGAAGGAGCGGCGTCGGTGGTCATGGAAGCGATGGCTTGCTGACCAAGAGCGGCTTGTTGTTGGTTGAATGGAACTTGGGGCGCGGCTGTCTGTGGGGCGACTGGAGCTTGAGGTTGAACTGGAGCTTGTGGATAACCAGCGTTAGCTACCGGAGTAGGGGTTTGTTGAAGCAATGCGCCAGGTTGTTGAAGGGGGCGAGCATTGGGGTGAGTAGCCGACGGAACCTGCATCGGGCGAGCAGCGGGTTGGGCAGCAGCCATGGCGCGAGCGCCAGCATTAGCACCGTAGCTACCAGCGGCAGGTTGACCTTGGGGGATATTGTTTTGTGGATTCATATACTATAACTCCTTAGCGTAATGGCACGTAGACCTCATTTTGATTTTCTTTGCGAATGCGATCGGCTTGTTGCTGGATAGTGCTGACAGACAAGTCGGGGCTGGTGGCTAGATTGCGCATTTGTTCAAGCTCGGCAGGGTTAGTGGTGGGTTGGACGATGGCAGGATTGCTGGGAGCAGGAATATTGTTAGTGGGTTGGACGACGCGTTGGTTGTTGATAGCGACAGGTTGATTATAGTTATGTTCGGAGTTTTGGATGGCGGTGCGCATTTGGTTGACGATTTCGGCGTGGCGTTCCTGTTGTTCGCGATCAATCATATTATTAATGCGAGTGGTGCCGTAATGGTCAAACATGTCGGTAGCGTTATAGGCTTCGGCGTAAAATTCGTCACGTAGAGGCGAATTGGCGGTTTTAATAGCGTAGCCCTCGGAATCAACAATGGCGGCTAAGAAGGAGAGGCGATGGCCGGCTTCTTCTTCGGTGATGTTGCGTGCGCGACTAACTTCGGCTTTTTTGGGTGCCGTGATGAGGATGGTGGATTCGCTTTGGCCTGGCATCCAGAAGCGCTTTTTGGGTTTAAGATAAAATGAGACCAGTGCAGCAAGATAAGTTTCCATGGGCTGGTCCTTTTTGATAGGGAGAGCTAGAACAATAAAGAAAAAAGCTACTGGCAGCGGAATCACTGCAAGTAGCGGAAAAATCTGAAACAAGCCTACGGCGAGCACAATCATGCCTAGAACAATCATAAGGTAAATAAACTGCCGAAAAGTGAACGGACCGAGTAACTTGTCATCCGCCTCCACATCTTGCGGTACCTTATAATTCGCCATACTTCTATTTTAGCATAGTAGGCGCAAAAAGTTCAAAATAGTGCCCACCAAAATCTCACCTCCCGCTTTTAGGATAGCATTGGGAGGTGAGTCTGGCAAGGGTTTAGGTATCGAGCTCTGGCAGGGTTTCGACAAAGCTGACAAATTCAGAACGCAGATTACTAATTTGACTACTACCAAAGGTTGGGTCGGTGATTTGGCGCCCACTTTGGACGGCGTCCGTTGGAGTAAGTGGGTCAAGGTAGCGCTGAATAATAGTATAAGCTTGGTCGCGATGCTTGCTTAATACACTGTTTGTTTCTGTAAAACGTTTCAGGTCATTACAAATACGACGGATATTATTTTGACCAAGATTAAAGATGTAGTCAATTTCCATCATGATATGGTGACGTTGTTCGGTAGCATTGAACTGATTATCGTCCTTTTGGAGTTGTTGATTAAGATCGTTGGCGCCGGTGTAGCCAGAGGTATAGTTCCCTCCTCCAGAATTATTGTTGCCATTATTGTTTGAACCACGATGTTCGTAGGCACCAGTATTATAGAAGTAATCCTGAGCGTTGGTGATAAGATCTTTGATTTCTCCTGGGTCGGCGTTTTCGAAGATATTGATGCGATCAAAACCATCGCCCTTTTTGAAGCGGGGGTTGGCGCGTTCTTCGAATGGTAAATCGGTGTCTTGGTTGCGAAGTTCAAGTTGCTCGATAAAGCTAACCATTTTCTTGATTTCGTCGACACCTTCTGGTTTGAGATTATCGAGAGCAGTTGGGGAGAGATTACGCTTGAAGGCACCCATTAGCTTCTTAGCGGTGCGCGGAATGAGGTCATGCTTCACGAAGTTTCTTTGGTCTTCAAGTGTTAGGTCGGCGCTAGTGCGGTCAATCTTTTGCCAGTATTCTTGACCATTTTCATCGGTCATAAGACGTAGACCGTGCAGGCGAAGACCATTGACGTTGCGGTAGTTGGCGATAGCTTCGTCGGTGAAATAATCTTCGAATCTTTCGCCTTCAGGAGCATTCGGGTTAAGACAATTTAATAACTTAGCGTATTCGCGGAGAATAATAGGATCGTTCTGGACGATTTTACCAGTTTTGGCAGTAAGGCGGAGGCTATCTAGGCGAGCGATATTTAGCTGGCTTGGTGAAGTAATATAACCAGAATTGATTTGCGAGATGAGCATGGCGGTAAAGGCGGCATCATGTTCAGAATATTTAGCGTTACCGAGCGCACTTGTCACGGTACTGTGGTATTTACGTAAGTGGCCGAGGGTTTCGGAGAATTGCTCGGTAATTTCGGTTTGGTCCTTAGCAAAGCGAGGCAGACCGAAGCTCATGGCATAGCGACGGTTGATTGGGTCGCCAATCATAATGTCATTATTGAGCATTTCTTTCATATAGCCAGCATCATCTTCATAAACACGCTGGACGACGTCACCGTCATCATCCTGAATATCCATGTAACGTACTTTGCGATATTTCTTGCGCTCATCTTCGCTGAGTTTGGCATATTCAGCGCTGGTAATTTCATTACCATCCTTATCGACGGCGAGATAATATTGCCATTCTTGATGTTTGTAACCAGGTTTGACGTTATAATGGTCATCTTCAATGACGTTACCGTGACCATCTTCTTCGTAACCATCATCGTTCATGTGGGCGGTGTCAAAGGTCATGCCGCGGAAGGCAGTTTTGCTAACATTGAACTTATTGATCATAATGGACGCTTCAGTGCGGCGGCGGGCTTCGATTTCGGCACTGCGCTTAATAACCTGGCCCATAATTGTGGCTTCACCGATGTGGCCAATACTACCAGCAGCATCGTGGACAAGGCGGTTAAACTCATAAGGCGCACGCGTGCGGTTTTTGGCGGCCTTGAGGTATTCGTTCAACAAGTAGGACTGGTCGCCTTGAGCGATGTTCTCGGCCCAGAACTGTTGCATGACGGTGTCCTTGAAAGCTTCGGCGCTAGAGGTAGCCAGGCGTTGCGACGACTTGTCCTTGAAGAGCTTCTGGTATTCGGAAAGCGTGTTGGCGAGGTTTTGCTGGTAGGCACCAGTGCGGAGACGTTGCAAATCAGCTTTCTTGGCGGCACGTGTGTAAGCATTCGGACGACCACGCCAGACAGAGTTACCAGAAGCATCGCGGCGCAAGTATGAAGCTTGTTTCTTTAGGGCGTATTCGGTGGCACGGTCTTGGTTATGAGCGGCATTAACGGAAGTATCGAGCTCGCGGAGCTTCTGGCGCTTTTGGAGATAAGCACGGAGGCGCCCACCGTTATACCAGTGCGCGTCGCGGATGTATTGCTGACGCTTTTGTTCGGCGTGAGAAGCGCCCCAAGCGCCGACGGTGGCACGGAAAGGACTGGTGATTTTGTCGAGACCACCGCTGATTCTGCCGAGGATAGTGTTGGACATTTTCATGAGTGAGATGGCGAGGAAAAGGGGCATAATCTGGACGGCGAGACCGATAATGACTTGGAAAGCGTCGGCAGTGAAACTGTCGGCGGTTTTGGTAACGGCACCCTGAATAATAGCCCAGCCGGCGAGCTTAGACGCGCCGAAGAGGAAGCTAAACATTGGGTAGAAGAAAAGCATTTGAGCAAGGGTATTCTTCCATTTTCCAAACCATTTCTCGGTGTTGGGAAGGAGATAACAGACAAAAGCGAGGGGTGCAATCATGATGAGGATGGCGACGACACCTTGACGGAGACCAATCGTGATGACGCCAATGAAGACGGAAATGATGACGCCAATCAAAGCAACTAGAACTGTCCAGAAGACGGCTTTGATACCGCCAGCGTAGGTCAGAGCAACGAAGGCGGCCGTGGCACCACCAGTGAGATAGCCGGCGAAAGCGCTCCAGTTGATATGCCGAATAATGCTCAGTGTGTCAGTGTCGGTGACAATGCCGGCCTGAATGCGGTTGAGAAATTCGACAATACTACTACCGATAACGTTACTAACATCAACGGCAAGAGCACAGATGTAAAAACTGAGGTTGACAAGGATAGCAGAGATGATAATGCGAGGGAGAACGCGTTTGATGCCGTAATTATTGATGCCGACGCCGGTGATTTGAGAATAGATGACAATCAGAATAAAGATGACAAAGACGAAGTTGGTGAGGTCGCGAACTTTTTGCCAAACTTGATAAATACTGGAAGAAGTGTCGGTGGTGATGGGCTTGACGATGAGGATGTTTTCGATGGCGCCATAGAGGTCGTCGACGAGACCGCCGCCGGTTTGGACGCTACTACAAATAATCCAAGAGAGGGAGTTGGTGGCGTCTTGACAGACGTTTTCAGGGAGTTCGTCGGGCAGTGGATTGCCGTCAGAATCGACGCCGTTCATAGTGTTCGTGATGAGTTCAATCTCTTCAGGACTGACAATGCCGTCGCCGTTGAGGTCGTATTTGAGGTAATCATCAGAATCGATGGAAGGAGTTTCGGTCTCGGTGGATAAGGAATCGTTCTCTTCACCATTCCCTGTGCTATCGGGGTTAGTGGGAGTGGCATTGATGGTGCTCTGGATGAGTTCAATCTCTTCTGGGCTGACGATACCGTCACCGTTAAGGTCGTATTCGGCCAATTCGGGGGGTAAGGGGTCGGCATAGGTAGGAGTTGTGAAACAGAAACTACAAAAAACTGAGCTGAGGACCAGCGCAAGCATAACAAGTAGTCTCTGTAATGATTTTTCCATCTTAGAACATCCAAACAAAGCCCAATATATGGGTATGACATGATTATAGCACACATAAGCTTTATAGTCAAGAGTAAATACAATGATTTTTGTGTTTTTTCAATGGTTATGTTTAAAATTGGCGAAATAATTGGTTTTTTAGTGAAAAAATGTTAAGATAGGGGCATGAAGCGAAGAATTTTGGCCTTTCTGGGAGTTTTATTGACGGTGTTTATGGGGACGGCGGTTTTGAACCCGACGGAAGTGGGGGCTCTGGGTGGCGGAGATTGTGGGGCAGGAACGCCATTGGGATTCCGGGCATGGTACGCAGGGCTATGTGATGGTAATGAGAAAGATTCAGAGATTCAGAAGCCGGATAATCAAGACGAAAGTGAATTAGTACAGTTTATCTGGACAATTATTTTAAATGTGCTGTTTGATTTATTGGTGGCGGTAGGTTATTTGGCGCTAGGGTTTGTGGTCTATGGTGGGTTCTTATATATCATGTCGCAGGGCGATCCGGTAAAACTGGCGAGGGGTAAGCGGACGCTGACAGCGGCGATTATCGGAACGGTGATTGCGCTGGTGGCGTCAATCGCGGTGAATACGATTCGGGTGATATTAGGGATTAATTCGAACGACCTGTGGGCGCAGCAGGAGTTTACGAAGGATAATATTAGTGGAGCGTTCGCGTGGGCGTATTCGGTGGCCGGAATTGTGGCGGTGATCTTTATTATCAAAGGTGCGCTGGATTATCTCTTGTCGTCGGGCGATCCGGCAAAAACACGCAAGGCGACGCAATCGATTATTTATGCGGTGGTAGGGTTGGTGATTGTACTACTGGCGGCATTGATTACAACGTTTGTGATAAATTCAACGGGAGGAGCTTTGCAACAATGAGCGTGAAGAAAATAGTGATTGTGGTGATGATGGCACTGAGTATAGGGGGGTTGATGGCGATGCCGGCAATAGCAGAGGGCGAAGATTTGTGTGCTGATGATTCTGGCTTGAGTGATGCGGAGAAGGCGGCGATTGGTTGTGGTAATAAGACTTTGTGTGATGATCCGGATATTGACCCGGCTTTGAAAGATGCGGCGGGATGCTTGACTGGGGACGATCGGGATAAGACAATTATGCCGGTGGTGACGACGATCATTGAGGTGGTGATGGGGGTGATTGGCGTGATTGCGGTGGGAGTGATTATTTATGGCGGGGTGACTTATACAATTAGCACGGGCGATTCAGCGAAGACGACGAAGGCGAAGAATATTATATTATATGGTGTAATTGGCTTGGTGGTGGCGCTGCTGGCTTATACACTAGTGACATTTGTAAGTAAAAGCTTAGGCGCATAAAAAGTATAGACTTTTTACATATAATGATGTATGATAAGGTCAGAGTTGAATAGATAATTGAAAGGAAAAGCATGAAAAAAGTAGTGTTAAATGTGATTGCTGCGGTCCTGATGGTGTTGGGCTTGGGTGGCGTCGCAACGATGTCGCCAGCATACGCAACGGTGATTTGCGCGGATGGTCAGACTAAGCCTGCAATTACTGATTGCCAAGAGTGGAATGGCAAGGATGGGTTGTCAAATAATAGTGACTTAATGTCGATTCTAAACGTGATTATCAACGTAGTGGTTGGCGTGGTTGGGTTTATCGCCGTGGTGATGATTATCATGGGTGGTATCAGCTTTGCCACTTCGCAAGGTGATTCAGCGAAGACAACCAAGGCGCGTAACACGATTCTTTATGGTGTGGTTGGTCTCGTGGTAGCGTTGCTCGCGTTTGCGATTGTGAACTTTGTGCTTTCGAACGTATTCAAATAAAGCGAGTTTGAGGTACAGTATGAAATTGAGAACTCTTGGAATCGCAGCCTTTCTGGCAGTAGCGAGTGCTGTTGGGGCGTTATCTTTAGGCGGGGCTGAGCCGGCGTATGCGGAGTGTACTTGCCCAGTGGGGAGTTTACGTGAAGGTGACGATTGTAAGACTTTGGCGGAATGTAATTTCCCTCGCGAGAAAGATAATGAAGAGGATCTGATGTCGACTGTAGTGCGGATTTTGAACGTGATCGTCGGCGTGGTCGGTGTAATTGCTGTGGCAGTGATTATTATTGGCGGGATTTTCTATGCGATTTCTCAGGGTGATGCCGCAAAGATTACTAGGGCAAAGAATACGATTCTATACGGCGTGGTGGGATTGGTGATTTCCCTGCTCGCGTTTGCGATTGTGAATTTTGTGCTTTCGAGTGTATTCAGAAGTGGAGGGGAGACGTCTAAGTCGGGGTCTGGTAGCAGCTCGGCAGTGTCGAATCCATAAGAGATTTAAGCAAAAAACTACCTGGCGAGGGCTGGGTAGTTTTTTGTTTTCTAGTATCTTGAAGCAATTAGTTAACATTCTTACTTCAAGATGCTGCACACAAAGTATACGAAAGCTTTAGCTATATATTGTAGAATGTGCCTAAAATAACATGCTAGTGTTTGCTAATTTCTTTTATTCTATGATAGGTTGGATATAGAGCAGCTGAAGCGCCAATTGTATATTAACTTTAAAAGTTTTGTAGAAAGGAGTGGTATGGCAATTGCGGTCCATATTGGACGATTGTGCTTCACAATCGAAATCACCCTAGCCAAAAACTAGAGTGATTAACAATTAACTATATCCTCATTCTAGCACTCAGTTTTGAGATATGCAAGCTTCAGCTGCTCGAAAGATATTGCTCTTACTATATATAACTAGTCTGCCAGGCAGCGGAGGGGGAAACCAAGCCACCGGAGATAGCAACGAGATGGTCTAACTTCATTGGGGCCAAAATCTGTGAAATATGCATATGATCCTAGGTAGTCACCTTCAGTTGAACCCGTGCTTGACCATAAGTTGCCATATTCTCCGGGATATCTATATGCTCCATTAGCCATATCGATATGTCCGCTGCGCACAAAGTACTGGAATATAGAACTAAAAATCACCCAGAGAGGGCGATTTTTAGTGTGTGAGCCGGCTTTGTAGCCAAGAAAACTATTATTGAATAGCGATTTTGATTGGAGCTTCGACTTTTTCCTTTTCGAAGGTAATCGTGAGGACGCCGTCTTTGAGCTCAGCTTTAACTGTGCCTTCGTCTTCCTTAACTTGCACTGGAAGTGCAATGGTGCGGGAGAACTCGCCCCAATAACACTCTTGGATATGCCAAGCGGTGGTATTCTCATCTTCCCCACCACTCAAGATGCCGGAGATAGTTAAGATGTTGTCGGAAATAGTCACATTGAGGTCGGACTTGGAAATGCCAGCGGTACGAGCCTTTACGACTAGTTTGTCGGCGGTTTCGTAGACATCTACGGCGAGTTGTCCTGGAAAATCGTCTGTATTGTCCCACCCATCATCCCCCGCGTCTGATGGTTCACGCTCAAGGTCAGCTTTGCTGCTTTGATCGACGATTGACGAAGCATCGGTGTCATCGAGGAAAGCGGCTGCTAGTTCATCTTCCATCAGCATGTCGTCACTATTAGTACGAGCCATTGCTTGAATTACCTCCGTTATATTGTTATGCTTTATTATAAGGGATTTTCGTAGTAAAATCAATAGATATTATGAGTTTCGTTGTAAAAAATACAACAATGCGGAGTCTGTTGGACTTAGTATGCCCGCATACCTGTCGAGGTTGCGGTCGATTGGGAGAGGTTTTGTGTGGACGTTGTAAAAATAACATTTTGCAGCAACAAAAACGAATTTGCCCGCTCTGTAAACGTGAAATTGCGGGATGCCAGAAAAATGTTTTGGCGTGGAGATGCGCGAATTGTGAGTTGCCTTTGCGGGCGGTTTTTGTGGGTGGATGGCGCGAAGGAGCGCTGGCGAAATTGATCAAAGATTATAAATATCGGGCAGTGCGGGCGGCGAGTGTGTCGTTAGTGGAGATTTTGGGTCAGACGATCCCGAGAGATTTGCCGGATGAAACCGTTGTAGTCCCCTTGCCGACTATCGGGAAGCATATCCGGGAGCGAGGCTTGGACCATATTTTGATTTTGACGAAGAAATTAGCGAAAAAGCGCGGTTGGAAAATACGGAGAGTTTTGCGCCGGAAGAAGGATGCTGTGCAAGTGGGTGCGAAGGCAAGTGAACGTGCGCAGCAGGCGGCGGAAGCTTATGAAATTTCTGGAGAAATTGATACGGGGAAGGCGTATTTGTTGTTGGATGATATTTGGACGACGGGGGCGACGATGATCGAAGCAGCGAAGGTTTTGCGGTCTGCAGGTGCGTGCGAGATTTATGGGGCGGTGCTAGCGACGGGTAAGGATCAGGAAAAGTCGACATAAAAATATCGCTAACTTTGGGTTAGCGATATTAGGTGGTGATTTAGGCGAGTAATGATAAAGCTAGGAACGAAGTTTCTTCAACTGGCTCGATAGGAGCGCCGATGGCGTTGAGAACGAAACCGATAATAGCATAAGACAAGAAAGCAATTACGAGACCGACAATAGCATAAAGAATGGTGTTTTTGGCATCGGTAATCTTTTTGCTGTCGCCGCCGGATAGAATATAGCGGAGACCGCCCCAAACGAGCATGATGACGGAGATGGCGCCGATAATATAGAGGGCGATGCTGGTGATGCGGGTGAAAACGCCGTCGGCGCCAATTAACTCGGCTGGCATACCTTCGGCACGAGCGGCTTCGGCACCTTCTTGGACAGTCAGGGCCATAGCTTTGCCGGCGCACAGGGTCAATGCTGCACAGACACCAGTGACAATTTGTAAAATGTGTTTGGTAAACTTTTTCATATATTCTCGCAATTTAATTAAAATTAGCCAATTTCCACTATTATATCACAGAATGATATAATATATGTAGGAAAAGAGAGGTAAAGATGCGAAAACATGAACTAAAAATTGCAATAGCGGTGCTTATTTTGGGGGTGGCAGGAATTATTACTTGTGGAGTGTTGGGGATTGTTGAGTCAAAGCGAGAGGCTGCAGAGGTGCAACTCATGTTACCAGAGCCGGAAGTGGCTGGTGGGATGCGGGGTGAAATGGGGATTGATGCCAATATTAATGAAGAGACGATTGACCAATATCTGGGGCGTGAGGATGCGGTGTATCGTGATATGCGGATGTTGGTGGATGAAGCCGATTATGAAAATATTGGCGGAGATTCGTATTTGTCGGGGTTTGTGGAAGGTTTTGAGGTAGTTCCCTATCCAAAGTTGGTGAACGTGACGGGTTTGCCGCCGGCGGTGGGCGAAAGTTATACAGGGCCGACATTGTTTACTTATAAAGACGGGCAATATATTGCGAATTATGATCAGTCGATGGAGTTTTTGGAATATTATTTCCCGAAAGATAAGACGATTTTCTTGATGTGTGGTGGTGGGGGTTATGCGGGGATGATGAAGGAGATGTTGGTGAGCTTGGGCTGGGACGCGGATAAGATTTATAATGTTGGCGGTTATTGGTATTATGATGGTGCGCACAAAGTAGAGGTGAAGCGGACGGAAAATGGCGTGACGACGTACGATTTTTGGAAAGTTCCCTACCACGATATTGACTTTGAGTGGCTGCAGAAAAAGATTGAGCTGCCAAAGACGGAACAAATTGAAGCGACGGAATTGACGGCGGCGGATTATCAAAAATTAATTGCAGAGCATAAAAGTTTCTTGGTGGTGGTGCATATGACGATTTGTCCGGCGGAGTTTCCTTTGACGGATACGACGAAAAAGTTGGCGCACGAAGAAAAAGTGCAGATATATTATATGAATGAAGCGGAGTTTAAGCAGACGAACTTGGCGGAAAAGATTAAGTATTTGCCGTCACTGGCAGTGATTCGGGATGGGCAAGTTGTGAACTTTCTAAATGCGGAATCGGACCAGGATTTGGCAGCGTATAAATCGGTGGAAGCTTTGAAAAGTTGGTTGCGGGATAATGGGGTGAAGCTATGAGAGAAGTGAAAGTGGGGCGAGTTTATCGGCACTATAAAGGTGATTTGTATTTGGTGGAAGACATCGCGCGGCACAGCGAGACTGATGAGAAAATGGTGGTTTATCGAGGATTGTATAATGATGGTCCGTTGTGGTGTCGACCGTATGATTTGTTTGGGGGTGAAGTTAATAAAAATGGGCAGAAGTATCGGTTTGAGCTGCAAGAGATCGAGAGTAAGCGTGGGATTTAGTCGATAAAAGGTGGGGAGCTTGTCGGAGGGTGGGAGAAGCGACTTGCTGTGCAAGTCTTTTCTGTCGGGCGTCGTCTCGAAAAAGAAAGTGAATTTTCTTTTTCTCGTCTCCTACGACAGACGAACTTTTTAAAGTTCTACTTCTCCCACATTTTTATCCAACCAGAAAACCGCGCATGAGCGCGGCTATCTGGTTGGCGGAGGGTGGGAGATTCGAACTCCCGCTCCAGGTCTCCCCAGACTA
>CAYYWU010000006.1:0-41663 GCA_964475445.1 uncultured Candidatus Saccharibacteria bacterium
TCAAAATCTGGTTCTCGCAAGGGAGTGAGGGTTCGATTCCCTCCCCGCCCACCAACGCTAATATTTGGATAGCTAAAAATTAGTTCCTCAGTTTTCTGAGGAACTAATTAGTTTAAGCTAGCTGTAGCTATTTAATTTCGAGTGTTTTGATGATGTTCTCTCCGGCTTTTTCCCATTCGCCGCGCACTTCGTCTTTGCAGTTGAAGCTAACAATTGCGAGTTTGTCGCCATAAGAGAAGAAGGCCATTTGGTTGTAGACTTTTTGGCCATCGGTAGTGGCGGTAACGCGGAGTACGCCAACATTGTGACCGTTAACTTCATAAAAATCCGTATCGATGACATCCATGCTGGTGCCAAGAATTAGTTTCATGGCTTTGAGGTATTCTTCAATTTGGTCGTTGGCGAGGTTGTTCTCGGGCTTACTGAAGACAATATTGACCGTGTTGTCGCTGTTAGCATAGGCGGCATCAGGAGCTTCGCTAGTGCCATAGTCCTTTTTGATTTCTTCTTCCGTGAGAGCTTTAAAATCGGTCGGTACAGCGATGGTGTAGTTGTAGCCTTCAAGCCCGACGCGTTTGGCTTCAATTTTTTTGCCATCGCCATTCTCGATCATTACGATATCGTTGTTGATGCACTTATTAATAATGCAAGCTGCAACGCCAGCTACGACAGCTAATGCGGCGACAACAATCAGAATAATCATAATTGTCTTAGCGCCGTTCTTCTCTTTCTTGACAGTTTTTGGCTTTGCGGAGTTTGTGCGAGTTGTAGCAGTGGTTTTAGCTTTAGTACTAGTAGTTTTTGGTTTAGCGCTGGCGCTGACGGTTTTGGTAGCTTTTGGTTTTACTGACTTACCTGTGGGCTTGGTGGCAGGTTTCTTCGCAGGAACGGTTTTGGTGGATTTGGTAGTTTTAGTTTTTGCAGTTTTGCTGGTGGTTTTACGTGTTTCTGCCACGATAATTCTCCTTTTATAAGCTTCTTATGTTTATTATACAACAAAAATGTGTTTTATGGAGGAAACTTGCATTATACTTTGTGCGCAGCGGGTTTATTCATATTAACAACGGTAAACTTTTAAGCTCTGGCCAGCATAGTTTCACTTGGTCTGCTTCGGCTTATTCTAATTCTACTAACGCAAACGTTATCTTTTTCTATAATAGCGTTGTTACTCCGTCACACAATAGTGATCGTTGGAGCGGTTTCTCCCTCCGCTGCCTGGCAGACTAGTTATATATAGTGAGAAAAGCCAAAGTAAGCCTAAACCTAACCTGCAGGGACGCGTCGCTCACTCCCGTCTTCACGGGGTTCGCGCGCTGCATGCTCGCTAGCAAGCTCCGCACCCCCTGCAGGTTAGATTTAGGCTTACTTTAGTTCTTCTTATTTATAAAGTTTGTAGCCAGCGGAGGGAGAAGCCACTCCAACGATTGCTTGCTCCGTTTGATGGAGCAATATCAGCCGCATCAAATCTTAGATCTAATGAGCCAGCATCGGTAGATGAGACGTAAGTAAGAGCTGAAGATGACCAGGTATATCCACGAAGGCCAACGAACCTTAAACGGCCATTACTGCCGTCAATGCTTCCGCTGCGCACAAAGTATTTATTTTTGTTCAATAGCGGTTCCGTGCATAATGTAGTTGCGAATTTTGACATAGTCGGTAGCATGAACATTACCGTCATTATTAATGTCAGCAGCTCGTAAATAAGCACCACTGAGTCCGCCTTGGTTCATGATGTGATTACGGACTTTGACATAATCGGTAGCATAAATTGCGCCATCGCCGTTTGCGTCGCCCTTAATGACTACGATATAATGAAAGGTTTCAGCACTATTGCTAACGTCAAATTGCATAGCTGTAGCAATTGGTCCATGAGTAATTTCCTGGCCATTAACATTCTTAAAATTATCAACTGTAATGTTGGGTAGATTGGCGAAAAGTTGGCGAACGGCTTCAATATCAGTTCCGAGTTGAAATCCAACTAAATATTGATCACTTTTGGTGAGGCCAACTTGCTGTAAAATCATGTTTTCGTTAAGCGTTTCGGAATGTTTTAACGGCGTGATTCCCTTGCTGAGCTCGCTAGCGGATAGAAACTTCAAGTCATGCAGATAGCCCAAATAACCGCCTACTGCGCCGCCGGGGTTAAGATCGGCGTTATAGGTGGCGTTTTGCGGTACTTGGTAGGTGGATGTGATAGCTTGCGCGCCAATAAACCCGCCAACGTTAGTACTGCCAGTAACTTTGCCGGTAGCAGTAACATTAGTAAATCTAGCATTCATGTTTAGGCCAACAAATCCGCCAACATTTTTAGGTGCAGAGACTGCAAGGTTACTACTGGAATTATTAATAATAGTGGTTTCATTAGCATTTCCAACGAGACCACCAGTTGCGGCGGCATCATTTAGGCTGGCGGTATTCGCGACTGACCCAGACAATAAATGAATATTTTCGATGAGGCTATTTTCAGTAGCATTAGCAAGTCCGCCCAAACTTCCGCCTACGCTACTGCCGGTGGATTTGACGTTAAGATTCTCTATGCGGAGATTTTTAATGCTGGCGGATTGATTCATGTTGCCAAGACTGCTAAAGACACCGTGGCCAGTTGCATTAATATTGCGTAGGACATGGTTCTGGCCATCTAAATACCCATAAAAATTGATTGCTGGGTATTCATAGCCGTCGAAATCAAGGCCATTAGCTAGAGTATAGTATTTCCCGGTGGTGTCATTTTGCAGCAAATAGAAAAATTGTGTGACAGTATTAATAATATACGGATTACTTATGCTACCGTCGCCAGTGACTTCTGGAAGCGTAATGTTCAAAGTAATAGAATTGTCATTTTGAGAAACAACTTCAATAATAATGCCAGAGTTGTTACCATTGCTGTAATAAATGGCTTCTGGGTCGAATTCTGTTTCCGTGGATAGAGCTTTGCCGAGTTTAGGTCGGCTAGTGTTAATGGTGGCTTGTGTGAGGTTGCCTTGAGCAGCGCCAAGGGAGTTTTCTCCAGGGCGGAAAACGAAGACATGATCTTGGGCCCCAGTAGTATCATTATTGGCATTGCCATGGCCATAGTTATTATCATTAACGCGATAGATGATTGCTCCACTTTGGTCGGCTGTGTAACTACTATAAGTGTCGCGCTTAGCATAATATTCGATAACGAAAAACTCTTGACCATTATTGGGTCGAATAATGATCGCCCGTTGTTCACTAGGGTCGGAAAAACTGGGTTTATTTAGAGTAAGATTAGTAGTGGTTTGAGTGATAACTGGTAGCGGGTTGTGCCAATTAGTATTGGGTTGATATTCGCTAGTGAAGTATGCTAGGAAATCGGCAGGGTTGGAGCTTGGCGAACGCCCCATAATGTCATAGAAGCCAACTGGCTGGTCTAAGCTCTGGGTATTGTTGCCATAGCGGTAAAGGTCTTGATAACCGAGGATATGCCCTAATTCATGGATGATGACGCCGTAACCGCTCCGGTTTAGTGAGAATGTGCCGGCAGCTTCGGTATAATCGGTACAATAAACTAGTGTATAGGCTGAGGCAGTTTTGCCAAGGATTTGTATGCCGTCATTAGTGTTGGTGCTTTTGTGCGACCATAATAAATCTTGAAAACCGATGGTGTATTTGCCGTCTGCAGCTCCTTCGACAAAAAGGCTGAGCATATCGATACGGCCGTCGTGATTAGTATCAAGACTATCAGCAGTAATGCCAGCTTGGTCGATTTGGCTGCTAATATGATGAACGGCATTCGCGAGCAGCTCGGCTTCGCGCCGTAATGATTCGTTGTGGTTAGCATATCCTAGAGAGTTGCTATCATTTTTCGGTAGATAGTACTCAATCGGGTGTGAGTCTTGATAAGCGATAATTTGTGAATTGGATTTTGGGAAAAGTATTGTGGAAATGGAAAGCTGACCATAGCTTTGGGTTTCGTAATATTTTTTGACAGATGGCACAGCAATTGTAGATTCGCTGTCGCCGACTACTGCTGTCGTAGTGATTGGTTGATCGCTATTTAGGAGTTGTTCGGCATTATTGAGACTTGTAGCGTCGTCAATATGTAGGGGCGTGCCATCATCGCTTCTAGCTACGATATCGTCGCTGTTAGAAAATTTAATCAAAATCCCGAGGTTGGTAATAGTCTGCTGTGTGACGGTAGCAGCTGCGGGTGTACTGATAAAACGGAAAAATCCGTAGCTAAGGATAAGACAGCTAAAACAGCCAATAGCGAGGAATAATTTATTTGGTTTTTTCATGGGCGCCACCTTTTTTCGGTGCTTGACGATAGAGGATATAAATTAATACGCCAGTTACGGCCAAAAAAGCAAAGCTAAAGAACCCAGCTAAGGACCACGGAATCCAAGTTGCCGGGCACTTGGGGCACGAATCTTCGTCGGATGATTCTTCGGGTTCGGGTGCATCAGTATTTGCGGATTTATCGTCGGAATCTGCAGCATCTTCAGTCGGTTGTTCAGTGTCAGCAGAAGTATCTGGTGATATGTCGGCAGAGGTGTTCTCTGAACTGCTATTATTGGTGCTAGAATTGGAATTTGGTTTGGTATTTTGAGTATTAGATTGTGGTTGTTTGGTGGGGGTGGTAGTATTAGGTTTGGTAGTAGCTGGCGGCGTAGTAGGGTTGCTGGGCTGTGTGGGTGTGACGATCTTGACGGAGACAGTGCGAGGACCGGGGCGATATTCGTCGCCATTTGGGTCAGAGAAACCCGTTTCGGGTGTAGCAGTGACGGTAACCGTACCGCTACCTCCGGCAGTAATAGCCACGGAGATGAATTCTTCTTCAACCCAGACAGCATTTTTTGACGCTGTACCATTACTGACACTCAGATTGACGCGCCCAATGCAATCGCCGCCAAGAGAAACGGTAAAGGCCCCGCCAGGATTAACTTGCTGCACGGATGCGCTCATACTAAAAGAGGCTGCCATAACTGGCGTGGGTAGAAATAACGTTGCCAGAAGAGCTAAGCAACTAATGATGGAAGTGATGAACTTTTTATGCATGATAATCCCGTTAATTTATGTTGTAATTTTATTTTAGCATAGTTAAGTAGTTTTATCAAAGATAATTTCGTGCTCGTGATCCAAAGTTTCTTCGACACGTTCTTCATCACTTGTAATAATATCTTTGTGGCCGACTAAGGCGGCATAGGGTGAGAATTGTGCGGCGCGGGCGGCAAGTTTCATTGGATGCGGAGCGATGGGGCGTTGAGCGTGGATGATATCGGAATAATCGGGGTTATTGGATTTCGTGGAAGGCTGATGTGAACGATAATTGGTAAGACTGGTAGTGTTGCTGCTCATGCGCGATGACCTCCGATTTGTTGATGACGCGAACACATGGTGGCGCCGTCCTCGAAGTTTGTGCCGCGAAGAATCGCGTTTTTGCCGTAGCGTTCGCGAATCGCTAGCATGGCTTGCTGTGCGCGATGTTCGCGGGTTAATTCAGCTAATTCCTGAGTGCGTTTTTGCTCGAGCTCGGCATAGTTAGTAAAGAGATTAGCTTGAGTGAGAGTTGCGCTACGATCGAGTTCAGAACTCGGCGGAACTAAATCATTGGCCGCAACTGTAACTTTACGAATTGTAAAATTAGGATTAACCTTGTGATCAAAGATTTCTAGTAAACCAGTCGTAATTAACTTGGTTGATGAAGTGTGCAAGTCGAGGCGATGGTTGCTAACTAGCGGCTTCGGAACGCGACGACCATAATAGTCGGTCACTGAATCTTGAGCAGAGTTTTCGCGGTCATATTCAATGGTAAGCGTAACGTGGTTGGTGACATAGTTCTTCTGTACCAGCTCTAGAGCAAGGGCTTCGGCCATTTCTTTGACGATAGTGCGAGCTTTGGCAAACGAATACGGACAGGACAAAACTTGTCCCGAGCTAAGGCTTTTGGTTTTAGGAAAGTGCTGTTTGACGTCGGTGATAGTGACACATTCATAACCCCAAGCGTGGTCAATTAGTAACTCGGCGTTAATACCAAAAGTGCGATAAAGTTGTTCGCTGTCTAGCAACGAGCAACGCGCAACGTCGCCAAAGGTATAAAGCCCGAGCTTACTGAGACGCTTGGCGTAGCCAGGCCCAATGCGCCAAAAATCAGTGATGGGCATGTGCGACCAAAGTTGGGTGCGAAAACTTTGTTCGTCAAGCTCAGCAATGCGTACGCCGGCGGAATTTGGTTCGGCATGTTTTGCGAGAATATCCATGGCGACTTTGGCGAGAAATAAATTACTACCAATACCGGCAGTGGCGGTGATACCAGTTTGGCGATAAACATCGCTCACCATTTGGGTGACAAAATCCTCGGCACTGCAATTTTTCATTTTGAGATAACTCGTGATATCGCAAAAGATTTCGTCAATAGAATAGGCAAAAATATCTTCGGGGGCAACGTGTTGGAGGTAAATGTTATAGATTTTGGAGCTATACTCGAGATAATATTTCATGCGCGGTTTGGCAATTAAAAAATCAAGCTCGAGATTAGGATTTTTAATTAAGGCAGAGTTGTCATAGGACTTGTCGATGAAGATCCCTAGCGGAGCTTTGGGCTTGCGCTCGAGATTGATTTCGCGAACTTTTTGATTAACTTGAAAAAGCCGTGCGCGTCCGGGTAGGCCATAAGATTTGAGTGATGGCGAAATTGCTAGACAAATAGTCTTGTCAGTGCGAGAGGCGTCGGCGACAACTAAGTTAGTTGTGAGCGGGTCGAGGTTGCGTTCTTGGCATTCTACGGAAGCGTAAAATGATTTGAGGTCGATGGCGGCAAATACGCGGTTCATACGTATATTATATATGGTCGGTGTGATAAAATGAAGGAAAGGAGAGATGATGAAGTTTACAAAACTAGAGCATTCTGGATGTATAATCGAAAAGGATGGCAAAAAGATTGTTTGTGATCCGGTGGAGATTGAAGGTAACTTGCCAGAGCTTAATAATGTTCTTGCAATAATTATCACCCATAAGCATGGCGATCATTTACAGATTGAAAAGCTGGAAAAAATTACGGAACAGAATCCAGGAGTACGGATTTTGACAACTTCTGACACCGTGTCAGAAGTTCCTCACGTCGAAATCGTGAGGAACGGTGATATTATTAATGTTGTTGATTTTCGTTTGCGATTCTTCGGTGAGAATCATGCTGTAATCGTTGATGGCGTGGTTCCCTGCGAAAATACCGGTGTCGTGATTGATGAAAAAGTTGTGAATCCTGGCGATTCGTTTGATGTTCCGGATGATCTAGTAAGTCCGGAACTTTTGTTGGTGCCAATTGCTGCGCCTTGGTGTAAAGTTGTTGAGAGCGCGAAGTATATTCGAGCTATGCGACCGAAAATTGTTGTGCCCGTACATAATGCAGTGCTGTCAGATTTTGGTAATAAAGTTAGTAATAATTGGTTGAGGGCGGAGTGTGAGCAACTTGGCGTAGACTTTCGGGCATTAAAGAATAATGAAAGTTTGGAGATTTAGGATGCAAGAAAATTATTTTATCGTTCATGGCAGTTTTGGCTCCCCTTTCGTGAATTGGATTCCTTGGTTGCATACTGAACTGCGGAAGCGAAGTAAAGAAGTTTATACGCCGGATTTTCCGACTGGTGTAGGATTTCAGAATTATGAAAACTGGGAGAAGTTGTTAGAAGTTTATGTAGGCGCTGGTTTAGTAACTGAAAATACAATATTCTTTGCTCACTCGATTGCACCAATCTTTTTGTGTAAGTTTTTCAAGAAACATGAGATTAAGGTAAAAAAGCTAGTTTGTGTTTGTGGGTTTAATAATTATCTTGGAATTGATGAGGACTATGATTCTGTAAATCGTGGTATGTATATGGAAAATTTAATGGATGCTAAAATGTGTGCGGATGAGATTGTCTGTTTCTATAGCGATAATGATCCATATGTGGGTTATGAGGCTGAAAAAGAATTCGCGGATGCAGTTGCTACGGAGCAAATTATGATTTCGGGTGGAGGACATCTTAATTCCGAAAGCGGCTATCGCGAATTTCCAGAATTGCTGGAGTATATTTAGCGGCTAGCGACGCGGTGATAAAATAGGCTTATGGAAGAATATAAGTTATATCTTGGAAAACGCCCGGAGGGCGGAAAGTTTGACCGTGTTCATGCGATGTTGATGACTAGTGATGGCCGGGTTTTGTTACGTTACAAGGAAGGTGAGCCGCGAGTTACTGGCGGTCGGATTGACTCCAGCGATCAAGATTTGGAATCAGCTTTGAAACGTGAGGTTCAGGAGGAATTGAACTGCAAGATCGATAAATGCGATTATCTAGGATATATTGCAGCGACGGATGTTCAGGCATGTGAGCGCGAAAATTGGGCGCGCATGGTGGTGCGGGTGAGTAAAATTGGCACGCCAATGCCGGATCCAGACCGTGTGGAAAATTGGATTTATGGGCGCGAATTAGTTACGCCGGAAATCGCCCGAGAACGCCTGGCGCGGATAAAAGTTTTTGGAGATAACAACGTGCAAGTGTTGGATGCGGCCTTAAAAGTGGCTCGAGAAAAGCATTATTTTTCTGAGCCACAAAACGAATATTGTGAAGTTATTAATGTTGAGAGCCGTCAGGATTCTTGATATGTCTTCTCACTATATATAACTAGTCTGCCTGGCAAGCTAGCGATCCTTATAAGCCTTAATGATGTCGCGCAGGCTCATACGGGTACCGTAATTCAAAATCGCGTCGCTATAGATTTTGATAGCAATGTGGGCAATAATAATGCAGGTTACAACTAGAATGGCTACTGACAATAGAACTTCCCAGCCGCTGGCGATGCCCATCATGACACGAATCGGCATGCAGAAAGGTGAAGAGATTGGAAAGAGCGCGGCAAAGGTATTTAAACTGCCAGTCGGGTTAGTGAGTGTGAAGTAAGCCAGATAAAACCCGATCATCGTAACTAACGCAACGGGAGTGTTGGCGGCTTGGATATCCTCTGGTTTGCTCACAGTCGAGCCGGTGACAGCATAAAGTAGAGCATACATAAAGTAGCCGAGAATGAAATATAAAATTACGATGAAAGCAAGATAAGGCGTGAAGTTGGAAAGGTCAAGCATGGCGTTGAGCAATTCTGGATCAAGGAAGGCATAGGCGCTGATAACGGCAACAGTAGCAAGCAGAATCACTTGCAAAAGTCCAACGAAGCCAATCCCAATAGTTTTGCCGAGCACGATCGTGCGCGGGCTGGTTGAGGTGACAAGAGTTTCCATGATTTTGGAAGTTTTTTCGACGGTAATGGAGCTGGAAACTTGGTAAGCGCAGAAATAAATCGCGAAGAATAGGACCATCGACAAAATCATCATAACGAAAATGTTGCCACCAACTTCTTGAGTATCGGTTTGTTCGATATTAAATTCAAAGTTTGGCGAGATCTTAGCCAGCTCAGCTTCGGAAAGGTGCAACTTCTGAATTTGGAGATTAACGTAGAGGTTACTGAGCGTGTCGACGAGCGCGGTTGGCGGAGCAGTGATAGTGGCGGCATTTTTGACGATATAACTAAACTTGATCGTATTCTCGTTGCCCGGCTCAATCATAATGGCCGATGAAACTTCGTCGCGATTAATCTTATCTTTGATTTCTTCGAAACTGAGCGGAGAAATTTCAAACTTGTATTCAGAATTGTTGGTGTCTTGGCCAAGTTGTTCGAGTGCGCCACGATAAAGGTCATTTGGATCAGATAATATAACCGTATCGCTAAAGTCGCCGCCAGTAAGGTTGTTGATAAAACCCGGTACATTGAATCCCAGTACGATTAAAACTACAATAATCAATGTCGAAATGCGGAAAGATTTGCGACTGAGTAAATCGCGCATCGTAAACTTGATAACGGTGAGAATGTCTTTCATTTAACCCTCGACTTTCTCGATAAAAATATCGTTTAGAGTTGGTTTCATAATCTCGAACTTATTAACTTTGACATCATCAGCTACAAGCTGACTGAGCAGCTGATGGGCTTGGGTTTCGTCGGTAATCTTCAAAGTGTACTGTTGATTTTTGACGTTTTCAATTTCGAGATGTAGCTTTTTGATATACTTTTCGATGTCCTGATCAACGTCGATTTCAACGCGGTTAGCTGGATAAGTAGATTTAATAGTTTTGAGATTCCCTTGTAGGACAGTCTTACCTTGGTTGAGGATTAAAACATCGCTACAAAATTCTTCAATGGTGGCCATCTGATGGGCCGACATAATAATGTATTTGCCATGTTTCACCAGGTCGATAATAATATTTTTCAGGATCTCGGTGTTTACGGGATCAAGACCACTGAAGGGCTCGTCAAGCACTACGAGATCAGGATCATGAATGATGGCGGTCATGAACTGAATTTTTTGTTGATTCCCTTTGGAAAGTTTTTCGGCGGGCATGGGCAGATAATCTTCAACGCGTAGACGCTTGGCCCAGTTTTGGATTGAGCTCATGGCGGCTTCGCGCGACATGCCTTTGAGTTCGGCAAAATACATTAGTTGGTCAATGATTTTGACTTTTGGATATACGCCACGTTCTTCGGGAAGATAGCCGAAGTTGACAGTTTTGCGATCAACCGGTGCGCCATTCCAAGTGATTTCGCCACTATCTTTGGTAATAATGCCAAGCAACATGCGGATGGTGGTGGTTTTGCCGGCGCCGTTAGTACCCAGCAAACCGTACACTCCGGGCTGGTCTAAAGTCAACGAGATTTTGTCGACTACGAGTTTGCCAGCGAAAGTTTTGGAGACATCTTTTAAAATTAGTCCACGCATAGATTCCTTTCTCAAAGTATTCTGTCACTAATTATATCATGGGGGGGGGGGCGTTTTTACAAGACTTATTCCACATCGATTCCATTTTGCAAAGCACGCTGGCCGATATAATAAGTACCGATAATATAAATTGTGTAGGCAATAGCACCGCCGAATAGAAGTTTTTCCATGACGGAGTTCGTTGAGAAACCTTGATGGATCATGCGACTAACCTCGGAGTCGAAGGTACCCCAAAGATTAGCGAGCGCAACGGTTAAAATATTACAGAAGATGAACAGCGCAAAACCGTAAGCGAAGGACAATAAAACTTTATGATTGTTGGCTTTGTGGCCAAGAATGATGCCAGTGACGCCAACTTGGGTAATAAAAATTAGCTCGAGTAGGAAGACACCGATAATTAAAATAGTGAATTTAATAAATTCAGCTTTTGACCCACAGTCGTAAATTAGTTGATCGATCATTGCCCAGAGCTCTGGTGAAGCGTAATCGATAAGTAGAATGATGGCGATGACTAGAGCGCTGGTGAGAAGAGTGAGCAAAATGGTGACGAATTTCGCGCAATAAAGTTGTGGGCGCGAAAGCGGAAGCGTGTGGGTGAGATAAGATTGATCGCCGTAAAAATCGCGTTTGGTGTACTCCCAGATGCGCGTAGAGCTATTGATGAGGATGCCTACACAGAGGCCAATGGAAGCACCATTAAAGAATTCGTGAATAATTTTAAGAATTAAATTGTCGCCATAATTGTTAAAACACCGACTAATGATAGCGCAAGCGAGAGCAATGGAGTAAAAGATCATTAGTTGTCGATAAACAGCGCGCAGATTGTATTTGAGTAATTTGTGTAACATATTGGACTCCTAATTAGTTTTTAGCCTTAAATTGTTGGCGGAAGATTTCGTCGATTGAAGTGTGGTACTTGTCGCGCAGGGTGTCAGTTTCGGCAGTGAGGATCACTTTGCCGTGGTCGATAAAAATCACTTCGTCAAGAATGCGCTCAATGTCGGAAATGAGATGGGTGGAAATAATCATGCTGGCATCGGGATTAAAGTTGGAAAGAATAGTATCAAGGATGTAATCGCGCGTAGCAGGATCAATACCACCGAGTGGTTCGTCAAGAATGTAAAGTTTGGCATTACGACTCATCACGAGTACTAGCTGGAGCTTTTCTTGCATGCCTTTGCTCATTTTGGAAATGCGAGTTTCGAGATTGAGATCAAGGTCTTTAATGAGACGTTTGGCTTTTTCGGAATCAAAGTTATCGTAAAACTCTGCAAAATAGTTAATTGCATCGCCGACGCGCATTGACTTATCGAGATAAGTGCGTTCCGGGAGATAGGAAATAATTTGTTTGCTGGCAACGCCGACGGGTTGGCCATCAATTAGGACTTCGCCAGAAGTGGGCGTGACTAGGCTATTGAGGGTTTTGATAATAGTTGACTTTCCTGCGCCGTTACGACCAAGTAAACCGACGATTTTGCCACGCGGGATGGTAAAAGTAACGTTGTCTAAAATCGTATTTTTGCCGTAGCATTTGGTAAGTTTTCGACATTCGACTAGCGGATTGAGCTTTTTGCTAGATTTGGGCATTTAATTTCCTCCTTGAGATTTAAGATATTTGATAATTCCCTTGTGGTCGAAACCGAGTTCAGACATTTCGATGAGAAAGTTTTTGACTTTGTCTTCGGCAAATTTTTCGCGGTAGATTTCGATCAGTGCGGCGTCGGTGGTGACATATTTACCGTTGGTGCGTTCAGTATAAATCAGCTTGAGATCTTCTAATTCAGTTAAGGCACGTTGCATAGTGTTGGGATTAACTTTGGCAAGTAGAGCGAGATCGCGCACAGAAGGTAGCTTCTCTCCCGGAGGAATCTTGCCAGAAATAATGTATAATTCGAGTTGTTCAACAAGCTGAATATAAATTGGTCGGTCGCTAGTGAAGTTAAAATCTATCATTGTATTACTTTCTTAATACAATGATATAGTACAGGAAAAAGTTTGTCAATCAATTTTTGTGCTATAATTTAACCATGAACGAAAACTGGTGGATTTTTATCATTGAAGGTTTAGCAATTACGATTTTTGGCTCGCTACTGCATTTTACCTATGAGTGGACGGGGCGGAATAAATTTGTGGCGACCTTTGCAGCGGTGAACGAAAGTACTTGGGAGCATATCAAGTTAGCCCTGTCGGGAATCTTTCTCTGTACCTTGGTGGACATGTGGTGGTTGGATGGCAATCCTAACTACTGGTTTGCAAAAAGTATGGCGTTTTTGACGCCGATTATTGTAATCCCGGTGCTGTTTTATGGCTATCGGGCGATTTTGAAAGTAAAATCTTGCTTGCCGATTGATATTACGATTTTTGTAATTGCTTCGTTTGCAAGCGTGGCGGTGTTTCTCGGTTTTATGAACTTGCCGCCACTGGGCGTAGCTGGGCAGATTACGAGTCTAGTGATTATTACGATTATTTTGGTGGCATATTTATTGTTAACACGCTTTCCCCTGCATCACAACTTTTTGTTTCAGGATCCGATTACCAAGACTTATGGTTATGAAGGTGAGAAAAAGCGACGGACGAAGCGACGTAAGAAATAACAAAATAAGTCTGGAAGTTCCAGACTTATTTTTTTGCTGCGGTTGACGGGGCTTTGCTTAACTCGGAACTTATTTATCCCAATCAAAACCTTCGCCAAAATGTCCGTAACGCGCAGTGGGCTCGTAAATTGGTCGTTTCAGATCGAGGTAATTAATAATTCCCTGCGGAGTGAGGTTGTAGCCGGTGATTTTGCCTTGCTCGTTATCGGTTGGCGTCGCAACTTCAACTTGCGGGATTTCTTCGGTAACGCCATCAATGATCACTGTGCTTTCGAGCGGAGCGGCGTGACCAATTGCGTAGGCGAGGCGCACGAAGACTTCTTTAGCTTGACGCGCGCGGAGATAATCAACGGCAATGCGACGGGCCATATAGGCAGCGGAACGATCAACTTTAGAAGGATCCTTGCCGGAGAAGCAACCACCACCAATCGGGATGCGTGGACCGTAATTATCGACAATTAGTTTGCGGCCAGTTAAGCCAGTATCAGCTTCGAAACCGCCCTGATTCCAATCACCGGCCGGATTGAGGTGTAGCTCGATTTCAGATTTTCCGACTTCTGGTTGAAGATGATGCATGGTAACAAACTCTTTGACGAGAGATTCCAGTTCGGCTTTGGAGACATTTTGGAAACTAGCAACGATTGAACTAACAATCGGAGCAGATTGATCACTGTTAGGCAAATTAGGATCTTGCAAAGTGATTTGGGTTTTGCCGTCATAAGGATGCTTGGCATAGATGAATTGGTTGAGGCGGCGCGACAGAACGACTTCGAGTGGTAATAATTCGGGAGTTTCGTCACAAGCATAGCCAATCATAATTCCCTGGTCGCCGGCGCCACCAACGTCAACGCCCTGAGCGATTTCGGGGCTTTGTTTGACTAAGTTGACCATGACTTTCATGCTGTCGCCGGCAAGACGATGTACGACGTCTTCAATGTTAATATTTTTGGCCGTAGAAGTGACTTCGCCGGTGACAAAAACTTGTCCGTGACCGCCGCAGACTTCAACGGCGACGCGCGAATTCGGATCCTGCTCGAGATAGGCATCAAGCACGGCATCTGAAATTTGGTCACAAAGTTTGTCTGGGTGTCCGGGCGAAACGCTTTCGGCCGTACGGTGTATAGTATAGTTTTCCATAAGTATAATTATAGCACAGCTAAAGTTATTGGTTACTTCATTAACTGGTGGTGTTTATGCTATAATTATAATAGTTATGAAAATCGCGGTTTTTACGGATATCTATGCGCCGTGGAGTGATGGCGGGATTGCTTCGTCGGTGAAAGCGCAAAAAGATGAACTGGAAAAGTTGGGACACGAAGTTTATGTGTTTTGTCCAGGATTCAAAGCACACGAAAAAAACGTAATTACGGTGCCGAGTTATAAATATTTGCGCATTAATGGTGCAGTAATTGCGAAAAATCCGCATCAAGTTGAAGAGTTCGTTTTGCAAAAGTTTCCGCAGTTTGAAACTTTTGACGTAGTGCATGCGCATTATGAAGGTAGTTGTAGCATTGCCGGAATTTGGTTAGCGCAAAAGTTTCATTTGCCGTTAGTGCAGACTATGCATGGGCGTGAGGATATGGCGATTGCTGTGAATGTGTCACATCCATTTAAGTATGTCACGGCGTTAGCACTGGAACGCATGCATCACAAATATTTGCCGAATACGATGCATGTGAAGCACGATAAGTTCCAAGCACCAACGCGAACGCGTGCGCGGATGTGGCAGCTGATGGTGAATCATGCGGAAAATGCGGATATTGTCATTACACCGTCGGACCATTTTGCGAAGAAATTGGAACATTATGGCGTGACGAAGCCGATTGAAGTGGTTTCAAATGGCGTGCCGTCGGAGTTGGTGGCGGAAAAATTTGCAGAGCGCATGATGCAGAATGGCGATGTTCTGAAAATGATTTGGAATTCGCGGGTTTCGGAAGAAAAACGCATCATGCCGTTTTTGAAAGCGCTGGCGGGATTGAAGCGACCATATTTGTTATATGTTTATGGTGATGGTAATTGTCTGAAAAAAGCTGAGAAGTATGCCAAGAAGCATAATTTGAAAGTGAAGTTCTATGGTCGGCGCAAACGGGAGAAGATTGTTGAGCGTATGCGCGAGGCACATTTGGGTGTGATGGCGTCGTATAATTTTGATACTCAGGGTATGACTTTGTTGGAGGCGGAAGCAACGGGATTGCCAGTCTTCTTCTGCGATCCGGAAATGATGGGCGTGGTGCCGAGCGGAAGTTTTGTGATTGCTGGTGGTCCGGAGGCAGAAGCGATGGAGATTGCGCTCGAGAATTTGGATCCGGAAAAGATTCAAAAAATGAGTAAGGTAATGTTGAGGCACCGCGCAGAAGTTTTGCAGTCGACACAAATCAAAAAGTTATTAAAAGTTTATCAAACCGCGAAGCGCCTGGCGAAGTCTAATTAAATAAAATACTAGCCGTGGTGGCGGCAAGTGACTGCCCGGGATTATAAAGATTAAAAGCTGTGACTTTGGCAGCGAGTTGGCCAGACCACAAAGCGATTGGCGTGTAGTCCGTATTTGCAATGGGTGTAGTGGTAATTTCTCCACCATGAGCGACGATAATATTATTTTCATGAAAAGTCAGCAAGGTCACGGGGTAAGTTAGCGTGAACTTGTGTAAGGTTTCGATAATTGGCAGTAATGGTTGCGAAAGCATAATCATGCGGGGGTAATAAACGGCGCGGAAAAGTTTTTGTAACTGCAACATCGAAGCTACCAGAAAAGTTTGCGGCCGTTCTAATAAACGTTCGGCATCGCCGCTGAGCAAATCAACCGCATCGCGTGTGACCACTAGTAAGTTGTGAGCATTATCCGTTGGTGACAAAACCGCTGAACCCAGTGCAACGGCAGTTTCAGAGTTTTTGGATAAATCACCAATGAGCAGAATTGCATCAGAAGATTCGCAAGCAATTCTGAGTTGAGCGGACTTAGCAAAGGAGCCGCTAGCCGTGGCGGGCATGAAATCGAGATTGGGAAGTGGCGGAAGCTTGCCGCGCAAAGTGTCGGGTAAAATTGTTGCTACGGATTTCAAAGGAAAAGTTTGACTGATGAATTCGGAGATGCGTATAACGGTCGAAAAGTTTTGACTGTTGCCGCCAACGATACTGAGTCGACCGGTTTTTTGTTCAGGAATATTCCAGGCAAGGTCAGGAAAAAGTGGCTTGACTTGTTTTTGCCAATAAGAAAGGTCGGATTTGATTTCTGCAAAAGCCATTAAAACTCCAATTCGATTGATATTGGACAATGGTCTGAGCCCATGACTTGCTCGTGGATTTCGGCGGATTTGAGATGTGGTAGCAAACTCGGTGAAATGAAGAAATAATCAATGCGCCAGCCGATGTTACGTTCGCGACAGTGCGACCAGTTGGACCACCAAGTGTAGCGTTGTTGGCTGGGATAAAAATAGCGAAAAGTATCGACAAAACCGGCGGCTAGGAGATTTTTGATCCCCTGGCGTTCTTCTTCAGTGAACCCGGCGTTGTGCTCATTGTCTTTGGGCCGGGCGAGATCGAGCGGTGTATGAGCGGCGTTAAAATCGCCACAAACTACGACTGGCTTGGCGCGTTCGAGGTCTTTAAGAAAACGCAAGAAGGCTGGATCCCACAAATCTTCACGTAGTTTCAAACGTGATAAGTCGCGTTTGCTATTGGGCGTGTATACATTGACGAGATAAAAATTTGGAAATTCGACGGTCTGCACGCGCCCTTCGTTGAGTGGGGTGCCATATTTGTCGTCGTCCCAAAGATAGCCGGATTTAATTTCGTCAGTAAAATCATTGTAAGTATTTCGCGGTTGAATTTTAGTAAAAATGGCAGTACCTGAATAACCAGCGCGTTCAGCGCTGTTCCAAAGTTCGAGATAGGCTGGGTAATCAACTTCGGCTTGGCCGGGTTTGGCTTTGGTTTCCTGGATGCACAAAATATCGGGTTGTTCAGAGTTGATTAAATTGTCGAGTGCGCCCTTCTTAACAACCGAGCGTAAACCATTAACATTCCAAGAATAGATTTTCATTAGTACCTCCCGCGTTCAAGACTGCGCGTGATGTCGCGTTTTTTGATGGTCTCGCGTTTGTCGTACTTCTTTTTGCCACGACCAGTAGCGATCACAAGTTTAATATAGCGCCCGCCGGCGAGCAGACGCACGGGAATGATTTGTAAACCGTCAACTTTAGCACGGGCGAGGCTAGCAATCTGGCGCTTGGTGGCTAGGAGTTTAATATTGCGCGCAGTATCGGCACCAAGTGTGAGATTATTCAGCCAAAGTTCATTATTCCGGAGAGTGACAAAAGTGCCCTTGAGCTGAACATGATGATCGCGAATTGAACGCACTTCGGGACCAGAAAGTAGCATACCGCAAATCAGCTCTTCGCCTAGTTCATAGTCAAATCGGGCGCGGCGGTTCACAGTGACCGAAGCTGGAGTTTTGGGCTTTTTCATAGTATAATTATAACATATGAAGATAGCGATTACCTCAGATTTGTACTATCCAATGACGAATGGGGTGGCAGTTTTTGCGCATAACTTAGCGCAAGGTTTGGCGAAGCAAGGTCATGAAGTCTTGGTGATTTGCCCGAGTTTCAAAGGTAAACCGTACAAAGAAAAACGCGATGGTGTGACGGTATATTATTTGCGGGCGATTCGTTTTCCGTTTTATCCTGATCAAATTAATGAAGTGCCGAGTGGCAAAGAGTTTATGGGCATGACTTTGCCGAGGTTGGCTTATCGGCATGGGTTATGGATTACAGTGGATCCGTATCCGATGATGAAGAAAATTTTGAACCGGTTTCATCCGGATGTAATTCATAATCAGACCGCGGAGATGATTGCGGTGGCGGCGCGACGGTATGCGAAAAAGTATGAAGTGCCAATGGTGAGCACCGGGCATGCCTACCCGGATAATATTACTAGTCAGCTGAAGATTTTGAAGCCAATTAAACGGCCGCTAGACGCAGTTTTGCGGACTTACATGGCAAGTTTTTTGAAACATTCGGAATATGCGACGATGCCAACGGAAATGGCGATTGATGACTTAGTACCAAAGAATCGCAAACATTTTAAGGTGCCGGTGGAACCGTTGTCGAACGGTGTGGATTTGTCGCAATTTGTGCCGCTAGAAGAGACAAAGACGAAAAAAGTTCCGGCGAAGATCTATCGGAAGTTTCGTTTGCCGGCCAATAAACCGTTAGTCTTGTATGTAGGCCGGGTGGATCCGGAAAAAAGTATTAGTAATGTGGTGACGGCGTTTGCGGGCGTGCTGGAAAAAGTCCCGGAGGCGATTTTGGTGATTGTTGGTGATGGTACGGATCGGCGGCGTTTGGAAGATTTGGCGAGTGCACTGGGCATTGAGAAATCGGTACGATTTTTGGGTAGGGTCTATCCGCCGGATATTATGGACTTGTACCGCGCAGGTAAGATTTTTGCGACCGCGAGCGAAACCGAGACGCAAGGGATAGTACTGATTGAGGCCGCTGCAACGGGATTGCCACTAGTGGCGGTGGATGGCGGTGCGGTGCGTGAGCTTTGCCAGCACAAAAAGAACGGGATTTTGTGTCATCCGGGTGATATCACGGAGATTACGGATGCGCTGGTGGAGCTTTTGCAAAATGAGGATGTGCGCCAGCGCTATGCGAAACATAGTTTAGCGGTGGCGAAGAAACATGATTTGAACCGAACTTTGCGACGTTTCGAGGAGATTTATCAAGAAGCGATTGAGCTGAAAGGCAAAAAAGTGCCAAAGCGGCGTTGGTGGAAACACAAGTAATAGCTGGGTAGTGTGGTTTTAGGCTTGAATAAAGCGTAAGATTTCGGTAGCAGTTTCATGAGGTTTTTCATAGTTGTGTAGATGTCCAGAATCCGGCAAAAAGCTAGTTTGAGCATTCATTTTCTGAGCAAGTTTTTCGGTCTTAGCTTTTTTAATCAGACGGTCTTTTTCTCCGGCAAGGAGCAAAATGTCTTTCTGAATAGGTAAAAAATCACCAATAGCATATTTGGCAGCAAAGCGCGCAGACTTCATGGCATCTGAACGGTGTGGCGGTCGATCGGCTGTGCAACGATGAGTGAGGTCGAGGGTCCCGCGTAAAAGCTTCTGATTATGTGGCACAAATAAAAACTTAGTTGTAACATAATCGACTACTTTGCGGGGTAATAAAGCCGAAAGTGGTGAAATCATCGCGATCGGCTTGGGTGGCTTACTAGAAATCGGTGAAAGCAACACGAGTTTTTCGTGAAGCAATCCGGGATGACTATGCGCAATGCAGGCGCAAATTACTGAACCCATGGAATGCCCAACCAGAATTGGCTGTTCGATTTTATGTTCAGACAAATAGTTCAGCAAATATTGAACATAACTTTCCGGATCATAAACCTTGAGCGCTGCTGCTCCAGCAAAAGGCGGGATTGCAGGAACAAAAACAGCATATCCAGCAGTGCGTAAATCATTAGCAATGGTGTCAAGCCCAAGCGGTGAACCACGAAACCCATGCACCAGGACGACGGGCGGTTTTTGTTGCGCTTGCGTAACTGGAGAGCTGGAATTTGACATCAAATACTATTTCTTGGCTGATTGCTTAGCGAGAGCAGCCTTGATTCCTGGTCGGTCGAAGCCAACAACGCATTCGTCGCCGATTTCCGTGACTGGTACGACGTCAATATTAGGCATATTGGAAGCGTCGATTTCTTCATATTCAATATTTTGCTCGTCAAGCCAATCCATTAGGGCGTGGCAATATGGACAAGTTTGGGTGGTGTATACTTTAATCATAACTCAATTATAGCACAGAATGCGTCGGTTAAAGTTTTAACTTCTTGGCGGCGTCTAATTGTGGGTCGCGACTATGGTTGGCGTCATCATAAGTTAATACAACTTCAATATCCGGTTTAATACCTTCACCGTTGATGCTGGTGCCCTTGGGCGTGTACCAGCGGGCTGTAGTAACTTTGAGGATACTATTATTGCTGAGATTGAGCAAAGTTTGGACAACGCCTTTGCCAAAGGTGGTTTCGCCGAGGATTTTCGCTTTGCCGTAATCTTTCAGAGCGCCAGCGACGATTTCTGAGGCCGAAGCAGTATTGCCATTGACCAGGACGACGGTCGGCATATTGGCAAGTACGGCTTGACCGCGATTAGCATATGTATTGTTGTCACCTGCGTTAGTACTCTTTTGTACTAACACTAATTCCCCGTCAATCCAGAGCGACAGCAAGTCCTTAGCAGCGGAGACGTAACCACCAGTATTACTGCGTAAATCAAGAATAACTTTAGAAATTTTCTTTTTCTTAAACTCGTCGCTATTTACGATTTTGCGCACGATATCGCCAGTGTCGGTATCAAAACGCGTAACGGTAATAATCGCGGTCGAGCCATCATAATCAACATACGCGGAGACATTATTGATAGTTTCGCGGGTCAGAGTAAACTCCTTTTCCTCATTGTCGCGTACGACGGTGAGTTTGACTTTTGTGCCGGCAGCGCCGCGCAGCTTCGAGGCGATGGCATCAGTGCTTTCGGCGTAAACTTCTTCGTCGTCAACTTTGTAGATAATATCTCCAGCTTTAACCCCGGCTTTGCCAGCAGGATTATCAGGTAACGTGCGGAGAACGCGCACATAATTGTCGCGTAACCCCATTTCGATGCCAATACCAGCACCAACATCGCCATGCAATGCTGCCTCATACTCCTCAGCTTCGCTAGCGTCCATATAGGCAGTATAAATATCGCCGAGGGCAGCAGTCATGCCCTTCTTAGCTCCCTCAATCATTAAGTCGCGATCGATTTCGCCATCATAATAAGTTTTGAGCGTATTATAAACTTCGTCCAGTGCCGACCAATCGTTACTTCCGGTCGTGGTGCTATGAATCCCCAGGTAAGGTAGAATATTGGGGGCTAATTTCGTCCAGCCAGTACCGATAAAAAATCCGATTACTAAAGTGATAACCCCGGCGATAATAGCGCCACCGAGGCTGACTTGTTTTTCTTCCCATTGTTTTGTCATAAGAACATTATAGCATGGCTCAGCCAGTGTGGTGGGGTTTCTTTACCACAATCTTTGGTCAAAATGGATATAGCGATAAGCGCTAGGATTAACATTATAGCGTGCACCGAAGTCGCCAGCAAGACCGCTTTTAGAACTGCTAGGGTTATTGTATTCGGTGAGGTTAATTGTCCCGTTGGCGTTAATACTTTCTACCCACATGACGTGTCCGTAGATTCCGGATGTACTATAAGCCACGGTGTGCGGAGCGGGCTTGTTATCGACGACGTAGCCTAGGCGCGAAGCGGTGTTCCCCCAATCTTTAGCGTTACCCCAAGCGGAAATATAGATTCCCCAGAACTCTTGAGCTTTCCAGCCAGCATAACTGGTACATTGACAAACGTAGCCACCAACTACGATATAACCAACATTGTCGCGCGGACAGCGATCAGCATAAGGATAGGAGTTATAGCCTTCGCCAACTACGCCGCTACTGTTGTAACGAGCGATTTCAGCAGCGATTTCTTGTTGCATAGTTTCGCGAGCGGCCATAGCGTCGCGTTCGTAAGCGGCACTGTCATTTTGATATTTAGCAATGAGGGCGTTTTGTTGATTGCGCTTGTTGGTGATTTCGACGCGGCTAGCTTCGGCGCTAGCAATCAAGGCATCAACGCTAGCTTTTTGGCTTTCTAGACTCTCTTTGAGCTCACGAATTAATTCAGTTGAAGCGGCAATTTGGGTTTTGGCATTAGTTTGGCGAGATTGCTTTTCGGCATAATCGCCAAGAGAGTTACTGCCGGCAAGCACCACGATAGCGTCAGGTTCGCTTTCGAAATGCATGCTTACTAATAACTTCGCTAGCGCCGATTGTTGCAGATTGAGCTTGGTCTCGTTTTCGGAAATTTGCGCGGATAAATCATCGGCTATGGCTTGGTTGGCGGTAATTTCGGCTTCAAGCGAGGCAATTTCAGCGTTGAGTCTGGCGACTTCGCCTTCAAGGGTTTGAGCATTGGCGGCAGCGTTCGCTGCGTTGCGATCGGCGGCCGTAGCAGCGTCGGCGGCAGCGCGACAAGCTTGGCTCACACAAGCTGCAGGATAAGCTTGGGCTGGTTCTTCGGTGTGTTCAAAGAGAAAAAAACTACCAGTTAGCGTTACGCAAACGATTGCAAGCAACAAAAGTCCACGTAAACCGATATTTTTGTGTTTTCGAGCATGTGTCATATATGATATATAACACGCTTATGCTAAAATGTAAAGCTGACAAAGTTATTTTAGGTATTTTTGCATGGCGAGGCGAGCAGAAATTGTGCCCACAATCATGCCAATTACAATCATGATACCGTAGACTGCGACCAACATGCTACTCTCAAGCAGTTGTGAAACTGTGGCAACATCAATACCATAGCCAGATAAATGTGGTTCCAGGAAGCGGAAACCAATCACGCCAAGAGTGGTAGCAAGCAACCCGGAAATAATTCCGCAGATTTGGGCTTCGACGAGAAATGGTCCGCGGATAAAGCTGAGATCGGCACCAACCAGTTTCATCATATAGATTTCTTCACGACGTGAGAAGATTGCCATACGAATAGTATTGAAGATGACCAAAATTGAAATCACTAAGAACACTGCACCAAGAATTAAACCGCCATTCTTGGCGATAGTCGCCCAAGAATTAATAGTTTCGATTTCAGCTTGGTTGACGGCGTAAGTCGGTTCTTTGGTTTCATCAAGATTTTCTTGAAAAACTGGTGTATTTTCGACGACATATTTGACACCATCGAGGTTGTTTGGGTCATCAACTTTGACGCGCATAGTGGCTTGCATGGTATTTAGCATTAGATTATACATGTCGGGGTCTTCGAGTGCAGCAATTAGCTCGGCGTTATCTTTGTTGTCGTTAATAAAATCATTATATTCAGTTTGTGAATCGGCTACTTCGACGGTACGTACATTGGGCTCGGCAGCCATAATATTAGCCATATTGATGAGCGTGTCTTGGTTGGTTCCGGGGGTGAAGAAAATTGTAATATCAATTTTTTCGCGCATCGTTTCAGCAGTAGCGTTAAGAATTAAACTAGCACCGACAGTAATCATCAGAATTATTAACGTAACCGTCATCACCAAAGTGGCAGCAATGGACAACCAAATATTGCGTGTAAAACTGGCAGCACCATATTTAACAATCCGGCTGGCGTTGCGTGCTCGACTGACGCTGCTATTTTCAACCAAAGTTTTGAGATGGGCTTTGGTTTCTTGGCGCGAGGGTTTACGTACCTTGCGACGTTCGTTGCTAATAGTTTTGTTTTTCTCCACCATATATTATATATACCTTAACTAAATTACGCGTTTTTGTCTAACTTTTGGCACGACTGGACGTTGATGGGCAACTTGACTCATGCTTGGAGCCGGCTTCAACTTAACGGTTTGGCCAAGACTAAAGTCGCTGAGCTTCGGAGCGGCCTTGAGTGGCCGACTGGCGGTGTACCATTGATTAGCGGAATCTTGTGCGAGCTTGCGCGCCGGACGGCTAGCTGGTTTTGTTGCTGTATTCGTAGTTTTTGGTGTTGGCGTACTAGCAGTTTTTACCGCATTGGCTCGGGCATTTGCGGTTGCCTTAGTGTTCGCTGTTGCCTTCGCTCCAGGCTTAGTCATACTAGCACTGCGTCCTGTCGTACTGCGTTTTGTAGCACTAGCAACTGGCTTGCGTCGGCTAGGGTGCTGAATCTTCATACTAGCTTCGGTCGGAACTTTGGCATTAGCAACGCGAATTGCGCCTTGGTAACCAACTAACTTTTCGCCTGGGACTTGGATATGAATCTGTGGTTCTGCTACAAGCTCATTTTTCTCCGTTGGAACAACTAATCCACCCATACCCATGCGATCGTTCTCGGACATACTATCAAGGCAATAAACTCCGTGAACTTTCTGGTCAGCAACAATGCGGCCGCCTTTTAGGGTAACAACGCGTTTACCAAGATCATTGACGATTCCCTCGTCGTGCGTTGTCACGAGTACGGTAGTACCAAAATCATTGATACGTTGCAACAAGTCGATAATTTCTTGGCGCGTGAGTTTATCAAGGTTTCCGGTTGGCTCGTCAGCGATGAGGATTTTTGGTTGTCTGGCGACAGAACGAGCAATACTAACGCGTTGCTGTTCCCCACCGGATAGATGTGTTGGGAACTTGTGTGCTTTATCGGCGAGTCCAACTAAATCCAGCACTTTTGGCACGGTGCGATTGATTTCGCGACTGCTCATGCCAGCAATTTCTAGTGCAAAGGCAACGTTTTCAAAAACCGTCCGGGTGGGCAATAATTTGTAATCTTGAAAGACTACGCCAAGACGACGGCGATAGTGCGGAATATGGCGTTTTTTGACATAATCAAGGTCAATTCCGCCGATGATAATTTTCCCAGAATCAGGCTGTTCTTCCTTGGTGATCATTTTGATTAAGGTAGATTTGCCGGCGCCAGATTTGCCGACCAAAAAGACGAATTCGTGCGGTTCGATATGCAGGGAAACATTGTCGAGCGCAGGTTCTTCGTCGCCAGGATAAGTTTTGGTAATACGGTCAAGCAGTATCATGTCCTTATAATACCACAAGCTTAATGTATGGGCAATACTTGGGATTATTGGTCTAGGTAAGCATCGATGAATTCGTCGATTTTGCCGTCGAGTACGCCGTCGGGGTCCGTACTTTCATGCTTAGTGCGAGTATCTTTAACTAATTTATAAGGTTGGAGCACATAATTTCGGATTTGTTGTCCCCACTTCGCAGATTCGCCGGCACGTAGCTTGTCGATATTTTCGGCATGTTGCTCTTGCTGCATTTGTGCAAGCTTGCCACGTAAGATTTCCATGGCCTTTTCTTTGTTTTGGAGTTGCGAACGCTCGTTTTGGATTGCGACGACGGTATTGGTTGGCAAATGCGTGATGCGCACTGCAGAATTGGTAGTATTAACGCTTTGGCCACCGTGTCCACCAGAATGATAAACATCAATACGCAAATCTTTGTCGTTGATTTTTATTTCCTCGTCATTGTCGATAACTGGCAGAATCTCCACTAAAGCAAAACTAGTTTGGCGCAAGTTATCGGCATTGAATGGGCTTAGGCGTACTAGACGATGTACGCCATGCTCACCTTTAAGTAAACCATAAACATTACTTCCAGTAATCTCATAGACAGCAGTTTTGATTCCGGCTTCCTCGCCTGTAGTTCTTTCGAGGCAATTCACAGTGAAGTCTTTGTCCTCGCACCAGCGCGAATACATACGTTCCAGCATGCCGGCCCAGTCCATGGCTTCGGTGCCACCGACGCCGGCCGTGATGCGTAAGACGGCATTGTTATGATCGAATTTTTCTGTGAAGCGCAGGGTTTTTTTGAGTTCGGTAAGTTGATTTTCGAGGGCGTCAATTTGGAGATTAAGCTCTTCGGCGAGATCATTGTCGCCGAGCTCGACGAGCTCGCCTAAATCTTCTAGTTGAGTGCGTAATAGTTGCCAAGGTTCGACTTCATCGCGGAGGTGAGCTAGAGTTTCGTTTTGCTTGCGGGCATTTTCGGGGTTGAGCCAGATTTCGGGTTCGGAGACTAAAGCTTCGAGCTCGGTAATACGGGCAATTTTGGTATCTAGATCTAATTTCTTCCAGGCAGTGTTTAATTCGGTTTGTAGCTGCTTGATTTTCTTAATATTAATTTCGGACATGTGTAGTTTTATTATAACATAAGTCAGGTTCAGCATCTTAAAGCAAGAATGTTAACTAATTGCTTCAAGATGCTACGTAATACTACAATATAGCTAAAGCTCCATTATACTTTGTGCGCAGCGGGTATGTGCATCTCAAGGAAGGAAGGCTCTATTCTTCTGGAGACATTGGGTCTGGCTGGTCTTGGTCTGCTGCTGGATATACTAATACGACTACAGCCTCAGCATACAGTATTAGTTTTACTGGTACTAGTGTTAACCCATCAACTGGGCCGTATGATCGCTGGTATGGTCGTCCCCTCCGCTGCGTGGTTGGGCTGGCTAATTGCTTTGGACTAGACAGCGTACAGTACCACCTTTATACATAGGTTCATCACTAGAAGAAAGAGCTAGATTACCTCGATAATTATAACCATAATAATATGTAGCTGTTGAGGTCCAGGATAATCCAGACAACCCAGGTTCGGCGATAGTGCTAGGATATGATAGTGCCCCGTTATTAACATAACCCACGCGCCCAGTCCTAATAAAATAAAGTGGTGGCGCAGCTATATTGTATTCGTCATTTTTAATGACGCCCGTGGTATTAGAAGTCGCTAAGCCGTATTGCCTTAAGAGATAGGCTGGTGACCCATTTAAATCAAAGGTAGACGCTCCGCCTTTTGGCAATTTCCAGTTTTTTGGACAAATACTCCCAGTAGCATTTATGTTAGTTGCAGTTGTCAATCCAGCCGTAGCTGCATAGTAAGTGTAGTAGTTCCCTACAAGATAATGAGCGTCGTAAGTTTTGTTTTCTGGATTGACTGCAACGATTCCTTCGTAAAGGGTTCCATCTGGTAATTTCAATGTTCCTTCTTGTGCTTCAAATGTTGGTTTCCAATCTTTACTGGAAACATCTACAAACCCCACGTTGGCGCCGACTACGGCGATATGCTCGCCGGCTTGTAGGGCGACGATGTTAGCTGATTTGGCATAATCCGGAGTAGCTAAAATTACTTTACCGTCGCTCCAGGAACTAGCTGTAGTTGTACCAAATTTAGTATAATCGTTTGTTGCTAAAGGAGGTTTAACGCTACGCTCATTCCAATCCACACTAATATCCGTATCGGTGGCTTTGAGACCATCGGTAGTAATATCTAATGCTAAGTTTTGGGTCATCCAACAATTCCCGTCTTTGAGTTTGGCTACCCAATAACTATTACCGTCGCGAGTATCGATTAGTTGCTTGGTTGTGCCTTCGGCGGTGTGACGACAAATGTCGGGTGTCATACCTTGCATATAAGTGAGTTGCTCCAGGCCGGTAACGACGGAAGGATTGGCAATGACGGAAACCAAGACGCTATTATTATAAGTTCCCATGGGTAAATCTGCGCCGACGGCAACGCCAAAAGTTAAATCATAAGTATCAGTGGTGGTAGCAGTTTCGGTGGAGAGGATGGCCTCGCCGGCGTCGATCGAAATCGGTTCGTAAAGTTTACGTTTATCAGTATCGAAGCTGTAGCCCCAAGTGTTAGCGGTGAAGTTTTCTTGGCTAGTGGTTTCGGTGATGGAGGCGACACGGCGGGTATTAGTGCTGTCGGTGCTCACGAGGTCGGCAGTGCCGTTGGTGGTTTGCATATAGACGGAGTAACCACTAACGTTGCTAGTATTAATTGTGAGCTTGGCGGTGTTGCTACCAAATGTGATTAAATCTTGTGGAGTAACGTCGATATTAATATAGGGCTGCAAGGCTATCGAAATCATTGAGCCAACGTTAAGGCTAGTAACGGCAGAAATTTGGTCGGTGGCATTTTCGGCCATGGCGGCATGATTAGCATTCGGGCAGAGTAAGGCTATTGCTAAGACTAGTAGCGCTACTATGCAACTACTAGGAATTATGCGACTAGTTTTAACTGGTTTTAGATTCTGCCTCATGCGTACCTCCTGGCTGTTATTTCTGGAGCACCAAAAATTAAGAGACTTTGATACTCGTGTTGGTAACACCTTGGGTGCCGCTACGATATTGCTGTGGCTCGAATGTTGGCTTTAAGGTTATGTTTAGCCGTAAAAGGAACTAACCATAAACAAAAAGCGACACCGCAAGGTGTCTTACGCCATTCACAATCGCAAAACAGACTAAATCCGTATAACGAGTTGTTTGCGGTGCCGCTTATTACTCTTTATACGTCTTTGTGTTTTGCGATTGTAGCAAATGTACTTATCAAAAACTGATTGTGATAACGTAAGACATTTTTATTGTATCACGCTCATGCCAAACTTGACAAGATAGTGTTGTAAAAAATACAACGTTTGTCCTAGAACTTGAGCTTTTCGGCTAGCTCGTTAATCACGGCTTTTTCAATCGAGCTCACTGCGACCAGCGCATTCAATCCGCTGCCGATAAACTCGCGCGCGAGCTCCACCATAGTATCTTTGTCGATGTCGCGAATAAAACTAGGCATGCGATCGTATTTTTCTAAAGTACCGTTAGTGAAATAACCATCAGCGTAATAATCGGCGATTTGGTTGACAGTTTGGGCGCCCATTTGGTAGCGTCCGGTGGCGTAAGACTTGGCCGCTGCGATGTCGGTGTCTTTAATATCACCGTCGAGGACTTTTTGGATTTCGTTACGAATCAGATCAAACAGACTGCTGGCGCTTTCGGCATTAACTTCGCCATCAAAATCCCAAGACGCGTTGTGCCAGCCATTACTAAGATCGCTGCCCATGCCATAAACCAAACCGTTTTTGCGTGCTTGGCCAAAGATTTTGCTGCTCATAGTGCCGTTCAGAATGTGATTGAGGCAGTTCATAGCATAGACTTCGGCAGGGTTTAACTTTCTCGGAACCAGCCATGAGAAAACAAAAGTGATATTGGTGGCATCTTTGCGGCGAATTAAAACTGGCGCCGCGGCATGTAATTCGTCATAAGGAATCTCGAAACGCTCTCCGGGTTTCAGACCCCAGTCGTTAAGCATTTTGACGATTTTATGTTTACGATGTTTGAGATTGCCGGCGATAATAAACCGTAAATTGTGCGCCGTGTGGGTACGACGATAATGCTCGCGGATGTCTTTAAGTTCGATATTAGTAATAGTTCTTAGACGTTCTTGTAAGTCGGGGACATTTTCGCCAATTGCTTGTTGCAGTCTTGGCCATAATAAGCGCGCATAGTCGTTCATATAGCCAGTGAGTTCGGCCCGAATATTGCCTTTTTCGCTTTTGAGTTCTTCTTCGTTAAACTTTGGTTGAGCGATTGCAATTTGTTGTAGTTCCAAGATGCGCTCCCACTCAAAATCAGCGCATTCGCTTTCATAACAAACCGAAAAGTCGGATGTCCAGGCATTGTGATAAGCACCATTTTTGGTAAACTCAGCCTCAAAAGCTTGTTCGTTATTATATTTAGCGTTGGCGCCGAATGCCAAGTGCTCGACGACATGAGCAATTTCGTAAACTTCGGGGCGCTTGGCGTAGCGCATGCCGGCCCGAAATTGAAATCTCGTGGTCATGACACTAGCGTCTGGTACATCGATTAATAAACCTTTCGCACCCGAAGCTAAAACAATTTCTTCGGCGGAATGTTTTATCGCTGTTTCCCTTTCTTTTTGTTCTGACGTTGCTTCTTTTTGTTCTTGCGAGCAGTATTGCGTTTGTGATTGATATTGGCGTTTGCGTGGCTATCGCCATGACCGCTACTAGGCTCATTCTTAAATTCTTTGTCGAGATTTTTCTCGCCGGCAGAAACTTCGTTGACGCCTTTTTCGGTGGCGCTTTCGGCCATTTTAGTGAGTTCGGTGTCATATTCTTCGCCATCAGTGACGCCTTCAGCAGCTGCTTCTTGCTTCGTTAAGCTGAGCAAAATCTTCAAAACTTCTTCGCGCAAGTTTTTCTCTAGACTATCAAAGAGTTTTTGCGATTCGCTACGATATTCAACTAGTGGATCGCGTTGTCCAATACTGCGCCAATGAATGCCCTCGCGTAAATGTTGCATGTTCTCAAGGTGTTGCATCCAGAGAGTGTCTAGTACCTTTAGATAAACTTCGCGTTCAATCTTGCGCATAGTTTCTTCGCCGAACTCGGCTTCCTTTTCGGCATAAGCCTGCTCAATGGCTTCAAGAGCGGCCTTCGCGCGGTCTTTTTCCTTGCGCATCTTGCCGATTTTATCAACTAGAGCTTCATCGAAGTCGAAGACACTCAAGAACTCTTCATTAAACTTCTTGTTGACGCGAGCACTGTCTTTGGTTAAATCTTCGGCAGCAACTTTCATTAAACGCTTAATTTCGCGGTGGATGTTTTCGCCATCAAGAATTTTGCGACGCATGCCATAAACAACTTTGCGGTGACGATTGATGACGTTATCGTATTGCACGACGTTTTTGCGTGAATCAAAGTTGAAACCTTCAACACGCTTCTGAGCGCTTTCGAGAGTTTTGGAAATACGTTTGTTTTGGATGGGCATATCCTCGTCCACACCGAGCCGCTGCATGAGCATCGCAATGCGCTCACCTTGGAAAATGCGCATCAAATCATCTTCGCAGCTGACGAAGAATTGGGTGGTGCCAGGGTCGCCTTGACGGCCACCGCGCCCGCGGAGCTGGTTATCAACGCGACGAGAATCATGGCGTTCGGAACCAATGACCACTAAGCCACCAAGTTCCTTCACACCTTCTCCGAGTTTAATGTCGGTACCGCGTCCAGCAAGGTTGGTAGCCAATGTAACTGCACCTTTTTCGCCGGCTTTGGCGATAATTGCGGCTTCGCGTTCGTTGTTCTTAGCGTTTAAAAGTTCGTATTTAATTCCCTGGCTATCGAGATATTTGGCAATCAACTCGTTCTTGGCAATGCTGGCGCTACCGACTAGCACTGGCTGTCCGCGGTCATGATACTTTTTGATTTCGGCAGCAATCGCCTTTAACTTACCGGCTTCAGTGCGATAAATCAAGTCATCCTTATCAACACGTTGAATTGGGCGATTTGGTGGAATCTGAATCACGTCGAGCGAATAAATCTGCTGAAACTCCTCAGCTTCAGTAAAGGCCGTACCAGTCATACCAGACAACTTATGATACAAACGGAAAAAGTTTTGAAAGCTAATCGTGGCTAAAGTCATGCTTTCTTGCTTGACGGCAACGCCTTCTTTGGCTTCAATCGCTTGGTGCAGCCCCTCATTATAACGGCGACCCTGCATTAACCGTCCAGTATGTTCGTCGACAATCACGACGTCGCCGCTATTGGTTACGACGTAATCTTTGTCTTTTTGGAAAACCACTTGGGCGCGCAAAGCCTGCTCAAGGTGATAAACCGTGCGCGTGTGTTTAGTGGAATACAAATTTTTAATTCCGAGAATATCTTGGACTTTTTCGACGCCTTGGTCGGTCAGCGCAACACTGCGACGTTTTTCATCAAAAACGTAGTCATCCGGACCGAGACCGGCGACCACTTTGGCAAATTGATAATAAGCATCAGGATTATCGCCAGCCGGAGCGGAGATAATTAATGGTGTGCGAGCTTCGTCAATCAGAATCGAGTCGACTTCGTCGACAATAGCATAGTTCAAGCCACGCTGGCGTAAGAATTGCGGTTCGCTAACCATGTTATCACGCAAGTAATCAAAACCAAATTCATTATTGGTACCATAAGTAATATCGGCTTGGTAAGCTTCTTTGCGCGTGGCAGGTTTCAAATGCTGGAAGCGCTCATCGTCGTGGTCTTCATTCTCGTATTCTGGATCATAGATAAAGCTGGCTTGGTTAATAATAACGCCAACGCTGAGTCCAAGAAAGTGATAAACCGGGGCGTTCCAACCAGCGTCACGCTGAGCGAGATAATCGTTGACCGTGACGATATGGACGCCTTTGCCAGTTAAACCGTTCAGGTAGGCTGGCAACATGGCGACCAAAGTTTTGCCTTCGCCAGTTTTCATTTCAGCAACGTCGCCTTCGTGCAAAACCATACCACCAATCAGCTGAACATCAAACGGGCGCATACCGAGAATACGCTTTGAAGCTTCGCGGGCAACCGCAAAAGCGTCCGCGAGGATAGCGTCAAGCTCTTTCTGGTCGCCAGTTTTGAGTTTGCCTTTCAGGACATTGGTCTGGTCAGCTAGCTCTTCGTCGCTCATGGCAGCGTATTTTGGCTCAAGTTTACCAATTTCGAGAGCTTTCTTATACATACGCTTCAGGATTTTCTTCTGCGCATCACCAAAAACACCCTGCAAAAAGCGGGTCATCAAAGTTTTGTCGGCCAATTTGTCGGTTGGCTTCTTCTCTTTTGGAGTTTTAGGCTGTTTGAGCTTTTTGGGCTGAGCAGCGGATTCTTTGGCCACATCGGCCGATTTCTTCACATCTTCTGGCATAATTTAGTTTTCTCCACAACTTCCCCCAATTATAGCATGTTAGCTTCTCTTAATAAACAGGTTTTTCAGGCCTTTTTTGGATAGGTGCGGGGTGGATTCAAGCTTGAAACGCCGAATCTGGCCTTTAAGTTTAGCTTCGAGAATGTCAATTCCAGCAAAGACGTTGCTACATTCATCTTTTGCGGTGACAACTTTACCGCCAGGGACTTCCATAGCCACGGAAATTTCGTATTTATTGCCATGCGCGCGATCGACTTCAGTAACAACAATTTTCGCAACCACATCTTTTTTGCTGCCACGAGGCAAAAACTTATCAAGCTTGCCAATCCTCTTGATGGCGTATTTGCGGAAATTATCAGAAATCTTATAGTTGTTGTTGCCGCTGAGATCGATTTTGTCTATCACGTGCGCTCCTTTATAATCCTAAATTACCTAGATTGCCCATGAGGGGCTTCATTTTGTCGGTAGCAATTTCCTGCGCCTTAGCATAGCCGTCGCGCATACAGTCTTCGATCCAGCCTTCGAGCTCTTCAATATCGTCGAGGTCAATCTTCTCAGGATCGATTTTGACTTTCTTAATCTTTAGCTCTCCGGTAATCTGCACGACGACGGCTCCGTCGCCAGCTTCAACTTCCACAATTTCATTTTTGAGCGATTTCTGTGCTTTGCGTAACTGATTCAGCACTTTCATCTGATCCATAGTCGCACCCATATTACTCCTTTTCTCTACTTGTGCTATATATGTATATTCTATCAGAGTTATGGGATTTTGGCGAGGTGATAATGTTAGTAATTTCGCCAGTTACATCTTGTTTACCGAGCGTAGCATAAGTTGTCGGTAGAGTTTCGGGTAATTGATTCTCAACGACATACTCTCCGCGATCGTCCATAATCTCGAAAAAGTTGTAAGCGCAATCGTTGTCGAGAATATATAAGGTAGTTCCGGGCGCAAGATGTTTGCTGACGAGTGCCACATCATCATTAAAGTGATCAGCTACCATTGGCACATAACGATAACCAAACACAAAGTGGCTAATTCCGCCAATAATCATAATGCCGAGGAAGATACCAATTGGAAAGAGTGCGGAAATACGGGCGTAAGGATTGTCTGGGAAGAGATCATACCATTTAGCAAGAATGTAGCGCAAACCATGAGCAATCAAAATTGCCATTGGTAGTAAAATTAGGATAGCGCTTTCAGGATTGAGCCCAGACAAGAAAATCGTGAACAATATTAGACAGCTGGCAATTGAATTACGCGAAGCAAAGAAACCCTTTGTGGTCGACAAAAGTCCGATGACAGCTAAGGCGACTGAGGCCAAACCGACGAATGGCGCAAGAAAAGCACTTTCGAGAGCAGTGTTCCAGGAAAAGAAGGGTAAGAAAGCCACTTCGATATTGGCGATAAACTTATCTATTGTCAGTCCTGGAGCTAACAGTAACTCAGTAATAATTTCTGGATTAATCACCGCCGCCATCACCAGTGCCGCTAGTCCAATAGTAACAATCAAGGCCGTAAGTACGAGTGGGATAATTGGTAGAGTTTTAATAGTGAAACGCAGATGTGGATGTAGAAAAGCAAACAGTACGATAAAAATTGCTAGATAAATCAGATGTGGTGTAAAAATTGAACCGAGCAATGCAAAAGCAAAGACAAAGCAATACATTGGTTTTGGCTTGGTGACGCCTTGAATTTTTGAGCCCAGCCAGAGTAGTAAGGTTGGCCAGAATACCAGCATGATTAACGGCGTGCCTGATCCGGCAAGGTACAAAAATGAAGCCGACAAAACCGCGAGAATCGAAGCTAGGAGGGCGACGTTGCTCTTAAACCAGCGGTTGAGGAGCAAAATCAGCAAGCAACCTAGAAATAGACCAATGACGATGCTGGGTAACTTTACGGAATAGACCGTAAGCCCAAAAGTCATGATGGAAAGTTTTTGTAGGGCGCGGTATGGTAAATCGACAATGTCGCCATGAAAAACTGAGTCGAGATGGAGATTATAAGAGTTCGCGGCGGATTGCATTTCGGCTTCGGATAGTCCGCGCGGAGCTAGGAGCGGTAACCCAAAAAGTAGCGCAACATAAGCTGTGCTGAGTAGAATAAAGCCAATCGCAAAGCGGTGGCGATAGAGAAAGAGTCGGGAAATGACGAATTTCTTTTTCTTCACATAAGTATTATAGCACAGCTAGTGTTCTTTATCCAGCGACATGAAACGAAGCAGCTCGGGATGGAAGTAGAGTTCGACTTTGCCGACCGGCCCATGGCGGTGCTTGGCGAGAATTAGTTCGGTGATATTGGTAGGGACAAAATCGTCGTTATTTTGTTTGTAATAATCGGGACGATGGAGGAACATTACTAAGTCAGCATCTTGCTCAATTGAACCAGACTCACGCAGGTCGGACAAGACTGGGCGGGGGTCATCGCGCCCAGTGACGCCACGCGAAAGCTGGGCTAGCGCAATTACGGGGATTTCTAATTCCCTAGCCATAGTTTTGAGGCCACGAGAGATTTCGGTAACTTCCTGCACGCGATTGCCGGCGTAGCGATCTGAGCCCTGCAAAAGCTGCAAATAGTCAACAATCACCATGCTAATATTATGGTCATGGGCGGCACGGCGGGTTTTGTTGCGTAGTTCCAGAATAGTCATCGAGCTAGTATCGTCAATATATAGTGGCACTTCGTTCATGTCGCCAAGAGCATCGCCGATACTGGCAAAATCTTCATCGGAAAGATTAGCGGTGCGAATCTTCCAGGCGTCCACACCAGAGATATCCGAAACCATGCGGTCGACGATCTCGTTAGAGGCCATTTCCATGGAGTAGAATAACACGCCTTTGCCCTGGCCGTTACGTGTGGCGACGTTGTAGGCTAAGTTTTGGGCAAAAGTAGTTTTGCCCATGGCTGGGCGAGCGCCGATAATAATCAGGTCACCTTTCTGGAAGCCAGCAGTCTTCTGATCAAGATCACGAAAGCCAGTTTTGAGACCGCGCAAAGCGCCTTTGTTCTTATAAAGTTCTTCAATGCGGTCGTAAGCGTCAACTAACAAGTCTTCCAAGGCAACATAATCAGATTTGGTGGTTTTGTCGGAGACCGCGAAGAGGTTTTTCTCGGCACGACCGACCAATTCGCCAATTTCGGCGGTCGTATCGTAAGCGGCAGTGGCGATTTCGGTGCCGGCTTTGATGAGGCGACGACGCATGGCGGCTTGGCTAACCAGATCGGTATAGGCGTCGACGTGTGAGGCAGTGGGCACAAAATTGGTCAAATCGGTGAGATAGGAAGCTCCACCGATATTTTTCAGAGTTTTTTGGCTTTTAAGCTCGGAAGTGAGGGTCATCAGGTCAATGGGGCGGTGATGTTCATAAAGATTGGTCATGCCGCGGAAAATGTCGACATGTCGAGGATCATAAAAGTCTTCCGCCTTGATTTGCTCCAGAACGTTGGGAAAAGCGGTATCAGAAAGTAGCAGTGCACCTAGCAATGATTTTTCCGCCTCAATATCCTGGGGCGGAACTCGCCCACCATCCTCGGATTGGGTTGGTTTCACGATTTCTCCTTTGACGCGGGATTTTAAAACGGCGCGTCGCCATTAACCTCTTGTATATTCCCCATTATAGCAGAAATTTGGGAAAGCGCGGGATCTTTGGGTTGAGCCTGCTCACCCGGTTCATGGACGGTAACTGCGATATTTGGTAAAACTTGCCCCATAATTTGGCGATTTCCGGGTTTCTCGAGGATGCTTTTGGTGAATTTATGCGTTGGATAGAGGTGTAAAGTCGATCCGTCGAGGCGATAACTGACTTTTTGGAGTTGGCTATAGATGGCATTATTAAGCTCGTGGATTTGTTCGAGGAATCGTTCCCAGTTGAACTCCTTAGGGGTATCACTAGCCTTTAGTGGCGTTTCTGAGGTTTCTTGGGATAATTCCGAAGGTTGCTCAGTGGTCGTTTGTGACCCCAAAACGCTGCCTTTTGAGCTCTCGGGGGCGGGTTTTTTGGCTGGAATTTTGCGTTTAAGGCTATTTTCCGGCGTTTTGAGGGTAGTAGGGGTTGAAGTGGGCTGTGACGGCGCTAAGCTTTGAGAGGGGCTAAGAAAGGCTAATAAGAGCTTTGCCTCTGGAAAAGGCGGTTGTACCTCTGGAAGAGCGGCTAAAAGTGGTAAAAGCGCAGTTTCAGGCTTCTCTATGATAGCTTGGATAATTTCTGAGGCCAAAACTTCGGGTTTTATACCGGTGTTAAAGAGATCCTGCAGCAATTTATGGATCACTGCCCCGTCTTGACTAGTATAAGCAGCAAGCAGCTCGCTAATCGCTTGTTCTTGGGGCAATCCCAGGGCAGAAGTAAGCATCTCGGCGGTGATTTCTTGGTCAGAAAGGCTGGCGATTTGGTCAAGCAAGCTCAAGCTATCGCGAAAACTGCCGCCACCACGGCGCACTAGTACTCCGAGCGCATCATCGGTGATTTTGATTCCCTCTTGGTCGGAAATCTTGCGTAAATGTTGCTGCATGATTTCGGGCTCGGCGAGTTTAAAAGTGTGTACTTGGGTGCGGGAAGAAATCGTGATTGGAACCTTGTGGGCGTCGGTGGTAGCCATAATGAAAACTACATGCTCGGGCGGTTCCTCAAGAGTCTTTAAGAGTGCGTTAGAGGCACTTTTGGTAAGCATATGAACTTCGTCGATGATATAAACTTTGTATTTTCCCTTGGTCGGTGCGATGATAGCTTTTTCGCGGAGCTCGCGGATATTATCAACGCCAGTGTTAGAAGCGGCATCGATTTCGATAATATCAAGATAGTTGTCTTCAACTTGATAGTCAAAGCCATTAATGGCGTGGGCAAAAATTCGAGCAACGGACGTTTTGCCAGTGCCGCGCGGACCAATAAAAAGGTAGGCATGAGCAATTTTGCCCTGCCTAATGGCATTAGCTAAAACATGGGTGATTTGCTCCTGTCCAACCACATCTTCGAGCTTGGTGGGGCGATATTTGCGATATAAGACTAAGTTATTTTCGGCCATTTAGAGAGCAGCCTCAACGGCGGCCCAAGCGGCTTGTTCGTTGTTTGCTGGGATGATTGCGGAAACCTGGCTACCTTCGCGCAAGTGGAAATAGGTTACCGAAGCATACAGAACTTCATATTCGCGCCCGCCGACTTCAATGTAATATTTATCATCATGATGTACGAGAGTACCAATGACGGCCTTGCGCTCCACCGGACCGATTTGCTTGTATAGGAAGCGTCCTTCAGGTGTGATTGTAAGTTTCAGAATATCACCTTCAATCAGTTTGGACTTCGAAGCATAGTTGGCTGGCACCGGATAATTTTTGCCGTCAGGGCCAATCATAATTTGGCCATCAAAGACGCCTTCAATCACTTTGCCATCGGGGCTAGAAACTACGGTTTCGCGCGGAGCAGTAATGGCTTCGCCGTCGCCAAGCACAGAAATTAATAACTCTTTTGCGGCAGCAAGGTTAGTCTCGGCCTCTTGAATCAGGCCGCGCAGACGCTTAATTTGTTTTTCGGGTAGTTCAGACATCACCTCGCATCCAGTCTGTCATTAATTTTAATACTAACCTTATATTATACCTTTGAAACGCAAAAGTCAACGGCGGTTTTTGAGGGTTTTCCACTGCGTTTACAGTGGTACAAGCAAAAGTGTTGTAAAAAAAACATGCTGTTTATGGTAAAACTGCACAAAAAAGTTAGACCCCTTGCGGAGTCTAACTCGAACAACTTACTAGCGTGCAAACGAATGGTGATTAAGCCAATTCGACAGTTGCACCAGCCTCTTCGAGGCTCTTCTTCATCGTTTCAGCTTCATCTTTCTTGACTTTCTCCTTCACGGTTGCTGGAGCACCATCAACGATTGCCTTAGCTTCACCAAGACCAAGACCAGTGATTTCCTTCACAGCCTTGATGACAGCGATTTTCTGAGCACCGGCGTCTTTCAAGACGACGTCGAATTCAGATTTGCCTTCGTCGGCAGCAGCGCCACCTTCAGCAGGAGCAGCAGCAACGGCGACTGCAGCAGCAGCCGGCTCGATGCCGTATTCATCTTTAAGAACGTTCTTGAGCTCGTTGACTTCAAGAATCGTCATGTTGACCAATTGTTCGGCCAATGCTTTGATATCTGTAGCCATAATTGTAATCCTTTACTAATTAATTATATTCGTTAGCGAATGCTAACAAGTAAGTTGCTAATTTGCTTTAGCTTCCAATCCGGAAATAATCCCAGACAGACCACCAGAGAGTGCGGAAATCGTATCCGTGGCTGGTGAGAGCAGCTGTGCCACAACCTGAGCGATAAGTTCGTTTTTCGATGGCATTTTGGCGAGGGTAGTGATTTCTTCCTGTCCCATGGCCTTGCCTTCGTTTGAAATACCGCCGGCCAGCTCGAGAGCTGGGTGAGTTTTGGCGAATTCGGCCAAAACTTTGGCTGGCGCAACTTCGTCATTGTCGGAAATTGCATAGATTAGTTGTCCAGTGAGACCAGTGGTGTCGGTGTCTTTATAGACGGCGATTTCGCCAAGTGCGACCCGCACCAAGCGGTTCTTGACAACTTTAATTTTGACGCCGGCCTCACGAGCGGCTTTGCGCAGTTCTTGGAGATCAGCAACGCTGAGCCCTTGATAACGTGCAAAAGCGGTGAGTTTGGCGTCAGTTAAGAGAGCGGTCAAATCAGCAACCAAAGTATCTTTTTTTGCTTTTGAAATTGCCATAAAAGTTCCTTGGTTAAGTTTAAACTTCTGAATTGCTAGTAAGTTGTTAAAAACGCGTTACCCTATGAGACCCCAAGATAATTCTTCGGTAGCATAATTAAGAGTTGTGAACCCCTTCTAGAGAAAAGTTCAACTCCGCCACTGTCTTTAGAATAACTGGGTTCATTATAGCAAAGTTTGTGAGAAAAAGCAAGCCCCAACTCGTGAACGAGCTGAGGCTTAAAAGTGCAAGAAAGTTTTAAGTTACGAAAAAGGATTGTGTTGAGGGCTTTCGACACGAAATCCGAATATCACGGTTGCGGATTGTTCAGGTGTTTCATAAAAATCCAGACTGTGGATGTCTCCAAGTAATATCCCTTTTTTGGAGTCGAAAAAGTTTACTACTTCACTATCGTCCATGGTGCACATAGTATCATCCTGAGCGGGTAGGTCTTTTTGGCTATATCTTGCGGATTGGTCGACATAACAGATGCGCGCGTCTTCACTCGAAGTGAGACTTAATCGAATGCGCATTAAAGGTTGTCCAGTTGCGGCATCGCTAGCATAATACCAAATTAACATAGTGCCATCAGCGGCAACAAAATCTTCTGTTTCTGCGCTGAGTTTGACGTTTTTGACACTATCTTTACCGTCACTAGACATTTTTTCACCGTCGCTATGCATTTGTAGAATGATTTGGTACTCATGGCCAATTTGTAGCTGATATGGATCCATGCCATTGGCCGGGCTTGTGATTAATTCTTGCAAATGTTGCTCAGTGCCAGCGGTTAAGTCCTGGAAGATAACGTCTGCTACGATTGCGTTTGGGTAGTGTGGCGTGGTGAGCGTACCAATGGGCGCTTCCCATAAAGAGAGTGGCATCAGAGGAATCTCGGTTCCATCAGGCTCTGCTACTACAGGTTCTTCTTGGGCGCATCCTCCTAAGGTCAAACAGATAGTACATAAACAGTACATTGCAAAAAGCGGAACTTTTGCTTTCATTTTTCCCTCCGTTTCTTGAAAAGTTCTCTAGGCTTTCGGGTTACTCAAGTCTCGTAAGCTAGCTATTTAGATTCTATCATAAAAGTGGAAAAATACAAATTTTATGCCTGTCCGACAGCGGAGGGAGTGACCGGCCCAGCGATGATTGCTGTACGACGGGTAGACATCAGCGGCATCAAAGTAGAGGTAGGACGATCTGGCATCAGTGTCAGAGGTATAATAACCCGCCGTAAACGACCACCAGAGGCCGCCCAGGCCAGAGCCCCTCAAGCGCCCAAGATTAATATTGATGTACCCGCTGCGCACAAAGTATAATGGAGCTTTAGCTATATTGTAGTATTATGCAACCATTCTCACTATATATAACTAGTCTGCCAGGCAGCGGAGGGGGTAGCCATAGTAACGCTGATACCAATCATGGTCAACTTTCGTATCCGTAATAGCCGTAGCGTAAGCGGCAGCTGACGTGCTGTTAGTATAGGCTTGAGCTGAACGAGAACGATAAGTACCATTTTGTCCAATACGATTAACACTGCCGAGATTAACATTGACGAGCCCGCTGCGCACAAAGTGCTGCTTGGCCAAGCTAGTAGAGTCAAGGAAGCGTTTATGCCTATTGGGCTCTGGAGAGCATACTGATATTGTTGACAAAATTAGTTTCATGTATTAAAATATGAATGAGACCTGTCTAAATCTAGCTCTTTGATAGGTAGACGTAAACTATTTTTTCAAAAAAAGAAGGAGGGTTCTTGATGGAAATTATGAACAGAATTGGTACTTGGTGTGGTAGTGTGGCAGGAGTTTTGACGATTTTAATCTTATTGATAACGTTTGGTCGCTTAATAATGACGTTATTGCGGGAAAAACACGGAAAAGATAGCCTATTATATCGTACCGTGAAAGGTTTTCCGACGATAATTTGCGTAATTTATGTTATTAACATGGCGGCGCATTTATGCGGGAGAGTCACATCTAGCATTAGTACAGCAGCAAGTTCAGCAACGGAAGCGGTTTTAGCGCAACAGTGGATGACGGTTACTGTGTGGGCCCTGGCTTATTGCATTCTAATTGGGTTGGCTGGTAGCTTGGAGGCAGGCATATTCATGTGGGCAGCAGCTGTGTTAGGAGTAGTTGGATCGTATGCAATTTGGCATAATGGTTGGGCGACATTTGGTATCGGTGTTGTAGCGCTGATTGTGAATGTTGCGGTTACAGACTGTATGCCAAAATCTGCTACGTTTTTTCCGCATAGGCGACAGATGAATGCTGAGGAAAATCTTGGAAAAAGTGTCGAGAAGCGAGCGCATCATGGTTTGTTATTTGGGATATTGTGGCTGGCGTCGCTGGTGATGGCTTATTTGGCGGGCGAATATTCGTTAGTTCCTCGAGGAATTGAGTTCCTGAATGACAAAGTTAACAAGAAGTCGAAAACTTCTAAACCGGCTAGTTCTGAGGAGGTTGAAGCTATATCGCGGCCAGCTGAACAGCCGATAGTTTGACGTTTATGGTATTTGCAGATGAAAGCCAAAAGCTTTTCTGTGCAGAAAAGGCCTGGAAATTGCTCCAGGCCTTT
>CAYYWU010000006.1:41763-43562 GCA_964475445.1 uncultured Candidatus Saccharibacteria bacterium
TGAAAGCCAAAAGCTTTTCTGTGCAGAAAAGGCCTGGAAATTGCTCCAGGCCTTTGAGAATTTTAGTGTTTAGTTGTACAGGTTTTCGACAGCGATTGATGGGCCCATCGAGGTGGTAATATAAACCGACTTCACATAGGCACCCTTAATCGATGCTGGCTTGTGGTTCTTCAGACTTTCGAAGAAAGTTTCGGCATTTTCAAGCAGCTGGGCTGGGTCGAAGTTGGTCTTGCCGAGACCAATATGGATAATCGCCTGCTTGTCGACGCGGTACTCAACTTTACCGGCTTTAGCTTCTTTGACCGCCTTTTCGATATCGGTGGTTACGGTGCCAGCCTTCGGATTTGGCATCAAACCTTTTGGCCCAAGCAAGCGGGCAAACTTACCCAACTTTGGCATGTAGGCTGGAGTCGAAATCAGGACGTCAAAATCGATTTCGCCCTTTTCGAGACGCTTCAAAAACTCTTCGTCCTCAGCGATATCGGCGCCAGCAGCGGCAGCCTTTTTAGCCTCGTCAAGCGGAGCAAAGACGGCGACGCGGACGGTTTTGCCATTACCGTGGGGCAAAACTACGGTTGCGCGGATGTTCTGATCGGCTTGGCGCGGGTCAACACCCAGACGTACGTGAGCTTCGACGGTAGCGTCAAACTTAGTTGGGTTGGTTTTTGCGGCTAGTTCAAGAGCTTCTTTCAAGGTGTAAACCTTGCCAGCTTCAACAAGTTTTGCTGCGGCCTGGTATTTCTTACCACGACGCTCAATTTTTGGACGGGTGACTGGAGTGGCGCCTCGCGGCTTCTCGCCAGCTTCTTCAAGAGCCTTAGCCTCGGCTTTGCGAGCTTGGCGCTCTTCTTCGGCCTTAACTTCCTCGATGTGCTTCTTGGATTTTTTGCCGGATTTAGCAAATTTTTCTTCTTCGACTACGGTTTCGGTCGTCTCAACGACTTCCACTGGAGCAGTGTTTTCTGCAGCTTTATCTTCTGCCATAGATTCCTTTCTGTGGTAATAATGAGCCGAAGCTCTCCCAACATGGTTAATAATGGTTTAATTATAGCAAAAAGTTCGGAAATTGGCAAGGGCGGTGGTGATGTGTTATACTATCGATATCGAGAGTGAGTTGGTGTGCCGGCTAGTAAATTAATGGAAATGGTGTTTTGCACGGTTGGCAAGAACTGACTTCGGAAATTGGAGGTGGAAAATGGAAAGAGTAATTTTGTTGGCGTGCGTCGCTGGGCTAACTTTAGTGCTCGCGCGTTTGTTGCAAGAGGTGTATTTTGTACGCTTGGAATTTGGCGGTATAAAGGAGCTAGTCTCAGTTTATTCGCCTAGGGCAGGTCTTCAAGAGGTTTATGGCCGAGAATTGGAGCGCTATCTTGCGCAGACTTGGTGGAAGAAACGGCAGAAAATGCTGCGGCGATGTATAACAAGTCTGTGTTTACTAATAGTGGCAGGAATTTGTTGGCTGGCGTTTATTGGATGCTGGTTGTTCAATTATGATGATATGAGAGCACAAACAGGGGCTATTTTGATTGTTGTGCTTCTGGCAATACTGCATTTCGTGATAGCTTGGAGACAGTGGCGGACTAGTAAACACCTAAATCTGGTCTTAAGGTTGCCATATCAATTTGCAATTTTGGCTGCGAAAGAGTATCGTAACAGTTTGTTTAAAGATAACACCATTTCTTGAAGGGCGTGAGGCTGGGCAAAGTTTTGTCTGGCCTTTTTGCTGGAGCGTGTGCAAGAAAAAACTGCCGGAACTCTAACATGAGAGTTCCGGCAGTAATGATTACTGCGCTTTATTG
>CAYYWU010000006.1:43662-49706 GCA_964475445.1 uncultured Candidatus Saccharibacteria bacterium
ACTGCCGGAACTCTAACATGAGAGTTCCGGCAGTAATGATTACTGCGCTTTATTGCTGGTTTCCGGTCCTTCGGGTTTGACGCCACAATCATTTAAAGTTGAACCGTCATCATGACTTGTCTGATTACTATCAGAACTTTCCGCCGGCGTAGCGGAAAGCGTGTCGCGTGCGATAGGGCCTTCCTTCGTCGGCGACGCCTTGGGTAAGGACTTTGGTGGTTCTGGCGTAATTGACACGGATCTTAGAGTGTCTTTTTGGTTAGCTTTTGCCACGGCACTCCAGAAAATATATTCCGGAGTGTGCTTTTTTTCTCGTGTCCACATCAATCTCCTTCCGTTCGATGTCGTCGATGAGCTTACCAACAATCTCAGTACTAATGTAGGGATATTTATTAATATAGCTACGTAAGATTTCGGTGCTCGGAGGATTATCGAGTATTTCGTCCACTATCCATTCGTATTCCTCTTCGTGCTCCTCGATTTTCCAGCTAGTATATCCCTGAGTTTGATAATCTTCTTCTCGTGCATAGAAATTAAGCTGATCTGCGATAAACTCTTGGTGTTCTATGTTCGTTGCGTTCACGAGATAGTCATGTCGCTGGTTCAGTTCAAGTATAGCCTTAGCATATTCACGATGGTCGTTGAGAAACCAGAGTAAACCGTCTTGCTCTTGTATGATTTCGCCGTCTTGGTCGATCCAAGTTTTTCCATCGGCACACAGAATGACGGGTATGTGTGTAGTGGTTGGAGAAAGCGGACTTTCGCAAATTTCTTCGAAGTCTCCTCTCTCTTCATGGATGGCTAGTTCGGCGAAAAAGATAGTTCGAGCAGCAGTTTTTGCAGAAGTATTATATTCGGCCGTATAATCTGATCTTAGCCGTTTAAGATATTGCTCTTCTGCCCACCGAATATAATCCGTTGCACCGTTTCCTCTCAATCTAGCTGCTATTTTGGCTAAGCCCTGTTGCGCTTTCCCGTTTGCGATAGCCGTTTCGAATGCCTTGAGGTATTGGTCGCAATCAAGGTCACCATCGGAGGCATACTGATAACAAGTTTTGTGTAAATCGTTCAGCATACTCGAACGCTCCTGATTTTGCAACGATACAGTGTAACATGGGTTGTTGTTGAGGTAGATAATTTCCAAAGCATATTGCGGATTACGATTCAAAAAACTTTCTGCGGTAGCTTTATCCATTATTGTGCCATACTGGTCAATCCAAAAGCTACCATCATAACTTAAGAATACCGGTATAGGGACTATTCCAGCAATTAGCTGATTTTTGCCACCCTCAACAACGGCGTCACTTGTGGTCTTTGCTTGACAATTAGCATGACTGACTGAGATAGCGGCCATAATTGCTAATATTGCCATACCAAGAATTACCTTCTGTTTCTGAACTTTTTTCATCATATTCCCCTCCTATTTTTTCTTTTTTATGATGAAATGAGTATACAAACCTTCAGTAAAACACAGTCTTTCAAGGTTCGTATACTAAATTAACAGTATATGCTACCATTATAGCAAACTTTTTATGTTTTGTCAATACCGGAAGGGCTTTTAGATTGACTTTTGGTGCAAAGTGTGCTATAATGAGAGAGTAGGTATCGTTTTTTTGGCCTAGGAAACTTGAAAATTAACAGAATATGAGAGTTTTCCTAGCCAAAAGTGTAAAAAGGAGGTGATAGCAATGGAGAAAGGCTTGATTGATAAGATGCTGCTGGGATTTGTCTGTAGCGTGGCGGCTGGCGTGATTGCCTGGTTGGCATTGGTAAAGTTTGTAACGAAACTGATGATTGAGGAATGATTCATGTTCTGTTTATGAATCGTGAGAATGAGAGGTGTAAGTTGATGCTGAAGAGTGAGATTTTGAGTAAGATCGACCACACGGAGTTGCGAGCAAATGCTACTTCGGATGATTACCTGCGTCTGTGTAAGGAAGCTCGGCGATATGATGTAGCGGCAGTTTGTGTGCCGCCTTATTGGGTGCCTTTTGTGCGGCGAACTTTGCCGGATCGGATTAATGTCTGCACGGTGGTGGGGGTTCCCTCTTGGATATAGTACTCCACAGACGAAAGCTTGGGAGACTCAGCAGGCAATCATGGATGGGGCCAATGAAATTGATATGGTGATTAATATTGGCCGTGTTCGTGGGGTTGAGTCCGAGGGTGAAAGGTTTTTTAGCGAGGCGCGGCACGAAATTGGCCTTCTGCGCGAAATCTGCAGAGGCGACATCATCTTGAAAGTAATTGTTGAGACGTGCTATCTGAGCGAAGCGCAGAAGATTGCCCTTTGTACTGTAATCAGTCAGGAAGGTGCGGATTTCATTAAGACTTCGACCGGGTTTGGCCCGGGAGGAGCAAAATTGGAAGATATTGCTCTGTTTCGCCAGCATTTGTTTGAGAATGTCAAGATCAAAGCTGCCGGTGGGATTTCAACTATTGAGGCAGCGAAAGCCTTCATTAATGCCGGTTGTGATCGGATTGGTAGTTCGAAATTAGTACGGTTGTTGGATGAGATGGATGGCGACGAGGTATAAGTGTGTTCTCACAAAAAAGGGGCTAGCCTGCGGTTAGCCCCTTTAAAATTGTCAAATCCCCTAGTCTTCGACTACCACGCCCATGGAGCGCGCGGTGCCGGCGATGACTTTAACGGCGCCTTCAAGATCGATGGCGTTGAGTTGATCCATCTTGGTTTTGGCGATGTCTTCAAGATCGGCGCGGGAAATTTTGCCAACTTTCTCGAGGTTTGGCTTGCCGCTTCCCTTCTGGATCTTGATTTTCTCGCGAATCAAATCGTCAACTGGCTGACCGAGACAAACCCAGTCAAACGTGCGATCATCGTAGACTTTGATATGGACGATGACGTTCTTGCCCATGAAATCTTTGGTGGCTTCGTTGAATGGATTGATGAAATCCATCATATTGAGGCCCCATTGACCGAGGGTGGAACCAACTGGAGGTCCAGCCGTAGCCTTGCCGCCAGGGATGCGCAACTTCAAGTTGCCGATAACTTGCTTTCCTGCCATAATATAATTATTCCTTGATTAGCCTGGGTGAAGCTCCCAGGACGATTATTATAATCGTGCGTAACTTCTCTATTATACTATGAGCCCGTCGAAATGTCTAGAGGTTTGACGAGAAAAACTATTACCGCTATTGACTTTTTTGGTGATGTGTGCTATAATGAGAGTAGAAAGCGTAAAAATGTGGGGATTTTACAAGTAGCACCTTTAAATCCCCTCCAAGATAAGGAGGAAAAGATATGACGAGAAGAAGTAAGAAACAAGAAAACGTAGCCTTATGCTATCGTATGCAACAGATGGTGAACGAGGCGAACCTCTTGAGGAATGAGGCAGCACGGAAGCTGTATGATGTGCCGAAGGGGTATAAGTTGATTACCAGGCGGGATGAAATCTTGTTTGGTTTTGCATTGTTCGCATGTGTAGTGCTGACATTTGGCGGGTTGGGACTCTTTGTTTGGTGTCTGGATAACGATTGGTGGCCTGGGATCATTGTATTTTTGGTGGCCTTGGGTGTTGGTCTGATGAAAGCGGCCGCCTACAAGAATCGCCCTTATCGGGTTGAGGAGCACGTGCAGGACTACTACGTTAACCAGGTTCATTACGAAGCCCTGAAGACAGAACTGAAGCGTCTCCAGACCGGCATAGTCGATTACGATCGGCAGTACGCCGAGCAGGAAGAATATATCCAGAAGTTTAAGGAACACCGTCTGGATATTGAGGACTACGGCGGCAGTATGTGGCTTATCCTGAAGGCGAACAATTTTCATGCGATCGTGAAGGCTACGCTGGGCCTGGATGAGATTGATGCTCGGTTGAATTTTAGCGAGACCGGTTATAACCAGTTGCTGGATACAATTGAGTTTTTGAACCAGAGTGCTGGACGTTCGCCGGCTTTTTAGGCAAAAAAGCTGAAGACTTCTTGTCGACAAGAGAGCGACCCCATTCCAAGGGTCGCTCTAAAACTTTTATGGTCTCGTTTATTGCAATTGTTTAACCTGCAAAGCATCGAGCTCGACTGGTGTTTCGCGGCCAAACATCGAAACCATGACTTTGAGTTTCCCTTTTTGGCTGTCGATTTCGGAAATCGTACCCTCAAAGCCCTTGAACGGACCGTCGATGATTGAAACCACTTCATCAATTTCGTAATTGACGGAGTATTTTGGATCCTCGACACCCATGCGCTTCTTGATTTTGGCGATTTCTTTTTCGGAAACTGGTGTTGGCTGAGTGCCGTTGCCGACGAATCCAGTGACGCCCGGCGTGTTGCGCACAATGTACCAAGTTTCGTCGGATAAGCTCATCTCGACCAAGACATAACCTTGGAAAATCTTGCGGTCGACGACTTTGCGTTTGCCATTTTTGATTTCGATGCGTTTTTCTTTCGGTACGATGGCATCGAAAATCTTACCCTCAAATTCTGGGCTATCGAGACGTTGCTTGATGCTGTCGGCAACTTTGTCCTCGTAGCCGCTGTAAGTACTGATTGTGTACCATGCGCGGGTGCCATCATAACGGTTGACTGCCATAATAACTATTTCTCCTCTTTGAATTATTAATTATTGCCTAGTAAAGTTTTGAAAATGAAAGTAAAGAAAGTGTCGAGCAAGACGATAAAGACGATAAAGATTGCGCAGTAGATGAGTACCGCTAGGGTCATCTTCCAGGTGGCCTTGCGATTAGGCCAGCGAACTTGGCGAAGTTCGCGCCAAGAATCACGTAGATAGCGACCAAGAGCGACGAAAGGGCGTGCCAGCAAAAAGACTTCTTTGAGTGGTTTTTCTGGGGCGTAGCCCTTAATCTTGCGACCAGTTTTGGCCTTTTTGGCTTTTTTGTCTGTGCTAACTGGGTGTGTCTCGGCGGTTGGCGCCGGCGTAGCTTTTGTTTCGGTTTCAGACCTATGTGGCGTGGCGGAGATTCTGGTGATGTTTGTCTTTTCTTTTGACTTGTTCGACATATGACTCCTTTCCTTCTGGCATCGACTGTGACTAACAAAAAAAGTCTGATACCAGACTGTCAATAGTATTGTAGCATGGTGTCAAGTAAATGTAAAGAAAAAAGGGGCCATATGGCCCCAGGGGATATTTTGTGTACAAAATATCCAGTTTGGTTTACGGGTTACTATCTTGCACGCCTTTAACGCGGCGTTATTATTTTGTGTCATCCAGCAACTGCTGTAACAGCGGCAGATTATCCAACGGAACGGTGCTTCTGATCTGCTGATAAGCTTTGCCACTCAACATATCGTGAACCTTGTGCCGACAAGCCGGAATAAGGTGCTCACGGATATAGCTGCGCTGCCGCTGCAAGACGGCCGTATCGGACCAATCAATTGCCTCCGGTTCGGGTCGGCTCTTCTGCGTTTTGCGCATCAATGTCCGGTCTCTGTGAATGGGGTGGCCATAGACGTTGTTGTAGCTGATGATTGCCGTGTTCGGAAAATATTCCAGGAAATTGGCATCAGATGCATCGCAGGACAGCAGCGTTTTCAGGTGAAGCAGCTCTTCTGGTGTGAGATTTGCCAAAGTATAAACATTCATCTCCGATAAGAGATCTTTGAGAATGGCAATATTCTCACATTTTTCGTTGGGGTTGATAGCAACATTGGGGTTGTATTTCTTCATGATACAACCTCCTTTCTTAAAATCTCCATCTCTCAAAGTTATCTCAAGACGGGAACAAGGACATTGCAGTCCTATCTGTTCGTTATAGCACACTTTATTATAAAAGTCAATACATGCGGTAGTTTTTATTTGGAGAGAATATTGCTTAGGTATTTCTCACTATATATAACTAGTCTGCCAGGCAGCGGAGGGGGAAACCAAGATAGCGATCAAGATATGTTGTTGGACGAACTTCAGGTGTAACACTTGGAGTATAAAAGTGAAGATAATATGCACTACGTGCTTCATTAGCGGCTGTCATCGACCAGTAATCTCCACCATATCCTGGATAAGCCAAACGTCCAGCGACAATATTACTGTTACCGCTATTACCGATACGAATGATCCCGCTGCGCACAAA
>CAYYWU010000007.1:0-39443 GCA_964475445.1 uncultured Candidatus Saccharibacteria bacterium
GCAGACTAGTTATATATAGTGAGTTATGTAGCATAGTTACAATATAGCTAAAGCTTTCGTTTACTTTGTGCGCAGCGGAATGATAAGCGTCAATTCCGGATATTTAAGCTATGCTGACCAACATGCTTATTATTGGTCTTCAACCGCCTCTTCCATCGACACTGGAGCCCAACGATTAAATTTTACTACTATTGACGTTAGTCTGAACAAGAATGCAAACCGTTACCAAGGTCTCTCCCTCCGCTGCCTACAAACTTTATAAATAAGAAGAACTAAAGTAAGCCTAAACCTAACCTGCAGGGGGTGCGGAGCTTGCTAGCGAGCATGCAGCGCGCGAACCCCGTGAAGACGGGAGTGAGCGACGCGTCCCTGCAGGTTAGGTTTAGGCTTACTTTGGCTCTTCTCACTATATATAACTAGTCTGCCAGGCAGCGGAGGGGGTCACCCATATAACGATCGCAAGTTTCGACTGGATCAACACCATTCCCGGGTATACGCAAATTATAACTTAATGCGCTAGTTGACGAAGTATAACCCGCAACTGTACTAGACCAGTATCTTCCATATTGTCCAACCATACGCAATACCCCGTTATTAATCCTCACATACCCGCTGCGCACAAAGTAAACGAAAGCTTTAGCTATATTAGAATAATGTGCTCTCAGCTAAGAAACGCCAACTAATTGCTTCAAGGTGCTGTATAACAAAAATAATCTCCAGCTTTCACTGGAGATTATTCCGGCCGTCAAAGCCCTAGCTAATCTGATCCAAATGCTTGATAAACACCATGTCGTCTAGGATACCAACAACTGCAGCCGCAATCATCACCCAGCCAACAATCTGAATTACTGCGCCAACATTCACCACCATATAAATGCCTAGCGCCAGCATAATCATCGAAAGTAGCAATACATAAAACCACTCTTTCACGCCAGCAGTATGTAACTTAATCGCCGTGTTCATACGCACCAAGGCACCATAAATCATCCATGCACCCACGATGACGCCAATCAGCTCACCCATTTGCTCCCACAGTACCACCGCAATGATACCGAAAACCAAAGCGATAATCCCATACAGCAAATCATTATTATAAAAATCATATTTACCATGCACCGCAAAGTAATTAATAATCTTATAAACGCCCTTTACCATCAAGAACACGCCTACAACGTAGAAAATCAACTTGATGATACCATCCGGATGAACTAACAAAATCACACCCAACGCACCAATAATCAACGACTCCAAAATCGCCAACCAACCCGCGCCCTTAATGCGCTTCAAAACCACTGGCGCAGACTTCGCTGAACTTTGCTTGCGTGAATTAGTTTTTGTACGAGCCGTAGTGCGACTGGACGTCTTAGCAGACTTAGTCGTCTTGGCTCCGGCCTTCTTCGTCGTGGTCTTCGACGCAGTTTTTGTAGCCATTTTTGCCTCCTAATTTATACAGAGCAGAAACCCACCCTGCGTTCACTTTATTTATCCTATTGTACTATATTTTTGCCAAAAACGGAATAAATTTTCTACCCACGTACAACCACTGCCCGTTTTCCAGTGCGATTGAATAATGACTCGATTTGTACTCGGGGCAAGGTATATTTAGACTTTCCCCCTGCGCCCGTCCACGGGTCAGTCGTCTGAAACTCATCCGTCAAAGAATTGTAACCGGTGAGTAACATCACATGCAAATTCTTCGGCGCCCCATTCAACCACTCCTTCGGGGGATTATACTGAAAAGTTAAATAAATCACTACTGGGTTGCCAGACAAGACTTCATTCTTCAATTGGTCTAAACTCGAACCTGTAACATCCTGAACATTTGCTCCAGAAGTCTCTCGTCCAAACTTCGCTAATGGCGCTGGCGCAATCCAATGCACCAAAGTTTTCGGCTCCAGATCATACACCGAGCCCACAAACCCCTGATTAGGGTCATCCTCACTTTTCGGCATCATCTCCACATACTGCCGCAAAGTCATTCCGCCAAGATAGCCCTTATATTGCAGACCCATCAACAACGCAGCCGCTTCGCAACCATTAAAAATCGCCTGACCATTTTGGCTAATATACGGCACATTCAGGGTCTTCCAAGCCGCCGCAATCGCCGCCTCTCGTTTCCGCCGTTCCTCCGCTACTTTACGCGCTTCCTCGGCTGCCCGCCGATCCAACTCTACCTTAGCCTTCTCCAAATATGATTGCTCGGCACCCTTAACATCTTTTTGGGGCAAAGCTCCCCACATTGCCGCCACCACATCATACTGCGCCTGCGTGATATTTGTCCTCAATGTCTTCCTACCAGCGTCAGTATAAAGACTAGTCACGGCAGCCTGCAATTCGTCAATTGCCGCTCTTTGCGTCTCCAACATTTCAATTCGCTTCGCTAAAGCCATTTTCTGCCCATCAACTAACTTTGATACTTTCTCCTTCAACTCGGCAATCTTTTCTGATGTTGTATCTGATTTCATCACCTCGTCATCAAACACCTCTAACACCGCATCACGCACTGGCAAAAAGCTACGCAACACTTCCAGTTTTGCAAGCATATCCTCTTTGTCATTGAGATATTCTTTATATTTAATACACTCTAATTCCCTCACTAACTTATCGATCGCTTCCTGCTCGACATCCTCTGCCGGAATTTCCGCTTCCTTATCCTGATATAACTTAGCAAAATCCGTCTTTGTCTGATTAAAAATCTCTTCCTGCTCACTCTGAAAATTATGGTACTCTGCGCTCTTCCAATAAGCCCGTAAGACCACTCCGCCCAACACTACCGCAAACGCTAGCAAAACCATCACCACCACCCCAAATTTCAAAGCTTTCTGCTTGCGATTTTGCGCTAGCACCACTTTCTTTACTGCTTCCTTTGCTGCTTCATCAAAAACAACCGATTCTTCATCGGTCTTAGCTTTCTCCTCCGGTTTGCCCGCACCACTCAACCTATCAATACGCTTCATTTTCTCTCTTGCAATAAATCTCCTGGTGCGGGTGGAGAGAGTCGAACTCTCGTCTCATCCTTGGGAAGGATACATAATAGCCGTTATACGACACCCGCATCTGCCCCCATTATACCACACTTTTCCTCAACTATTCGTCAGTTCTACCAGCATCACCAGTATCCCCCGCATCACCTTCCCCATTTACGCCCATCCGTGCATTCTCATCCACCACGGTAATATATTCCTTCACTTTTCCTTCTTCATAAAGCTGCGCAACCCGCTCATCAAACACCGTAAAGTCAATCTTCAGCGACGCATAATTAACCTGTGTATCAGTTTTTTCATTCAATTTCACATAGAAATAACCATCGCCATTACTCGACAAAAACTTTTCACTTACCGCCCCAACCTCCAAAGTCATCGCCTTATTCGAACGCCCACCATCCACGTTTTTATTGTCGACTAGCTGCCCGGTTTCCTCATATCCCGTCAACAGCCCTAATACTTCCGCCGTTGCATACAAATCACCATTTTTCTCCGCCAATGTCTGCTCCACTTTTGCTACAGTTTCCTGCGCCTTATCATCCAGCGCTTGCGTCACCTTCGCCCGCATCAAAGTCAAATATAACATCCGTCGATATTCCGATTTACTCATGCCAAAGTTATCACGCACAATTTTCAAGAAACTCTCTTCGCTGCGTTCAACTCCGCCTACCTTCCGGTGTTCGTCAAATGCCTGGTCAATCTCCTCATCCGTCACCGTAATTTTCATTTCTTTGCCCAACTTCATAGCATAGGTATATTCCACCGCCGACAACAACGCCGCTTCCTTATAACCTTCACGCACCAAATCTGCATCCGCACCTTCACCCAGCTGCCCGCCTTGTTGCTCCGAAGTCTCCAAATTGCTGCGATAAATCATTAAATAATCACTATATCGCACTTTTTCGCCATCAACTTCCGCCACTGGCACCGGAAAAACCTGCGTCAAACGATAAATCATATCACCTGTGTCTTGCAACTTATACAGCATCGCCCAACCAGCCACTATCATCAAAATAATCGCAATCACCGACACCACCACAGTATTGATAATCAGCTTATGCTTCGCATATTGCATCGGATATTTGAACTTCCGACCCTGCGCCAGCACTTGTTCGCGCCGTTCTTCAACCTTTTCCCGTTCAGTCTTGGGTTTTTCCTTAAACAAACTCATTACCTCATCGCCTTTTCTGCTAGATCTTGCAATATATTATATGTCTTTTCCGGATTTCGCACCATACTTATCGTCATATCCCCAACCTGCGTCTGCAATAGTAAAGTGCCATAACCAAACATTCCTCCGCCAATCCCCGGCACTTCATAGCTAATACTCTGAATCTTGTCCAAACCTAGATCCACCACCACTTTCCGGAATAATCCCCGCTGCCGCACCTGTCGCACCCGCTGATTGGTTACTAAATAGTACGAAAAGTGCCACAACATATAGGCATACATCGCTCCCAGCAAACCAATCCCCACACAGGCCAACCAAGCAAAAAACATCTTTTCGTTATCTTTCCAAATCAGCATTGGTAGCACACCGATCAAGCTCCAGACAATTAACCACACCATTCCCCGCCACGCCGTCATCATGTGTCGCCGAAAAATCAGTTCCACCTCTTCCCCCTCGCGCTGCCCCGAAAATGCCATCGTGCTCATATTTATATTATATCATAGTGACAACCCGAGTGGTAGCCTGGGCACAAATCCAAGAAACTCACGCCACTTTTAGTATTAAAACTGTCGTCTTAATATGGTAGCCTGGGCGGGAGTCGAACCCACAACCTTCTCCTTAGGACGGAGCTGCTCTATCCAATTGAGCTACCAAGCCACAGCTAAATTATAACATAAATCGCCTTTGTGCGCAGCGGACATATCGATATGGCTAATGGAGCATATAGATATCCTGGAGAATATGGCAACTTATGGTCAAGCACGGGTTCAACTGAAGGTGACTACCTAGGATCATATGCATATTTCACAGATTTTGGCCCCAATGAAGTTAGACCATCTCGTTGCTATCTCCGGTGGCTTGGTTTCCCCCTCCGCTGCCTGGCAGACTAGTTATATGTAGTAAGAGAATACATAAACGAGCACAAAAACATAGACATTTCACTAAAACTTTGCTAGGATAGGATTAAAGTTTGCGTTTTGTCTTAGCCCTTACGGACTAAGACAATTTTTATTCGCACACTAATGCGTACGAATAAGCGAGGTATTCTCTTCAGAAGTCGTCGCAACATTCGCTTATCTCCTTCCCACTCCACCTCCGACAAATTGTTGATGTCCAGCGGTTTTAGTGCCCGCAATTTCAGAATAACAAAGATTAAAAGAAATTAGCAAGCATAAATATGTTGTTTTTGGCATTTTCTCACTATATATAACTAGTCTGCCAGGCAGCGGAGGGAGTAACCGAGCCAACGATAGACGTAATCTGCTACATTGACAGTAATCGCATCGAAAATCAAATACCAAGAATGGGCGGCAGTAGTGGTATCTGAGGAATATTCGCGAGCCGAGCGAGACCAATAATAACCATAAAGCCCAAAGCCTCTAAACTGCCCGTCACGGATGGGGATGGTCCCGCTGCGCACAAAAAAGTCCCCAACATAGCTGGGGACTTTTACTAACCGCAAAAACTAACGCGTATATTTCTCGTTCAAGTCGGAATAATCATACAATTCTTCCGGTTTAAACCACAACTTAATTTCTTTCTTCGCTTCATCCTTACTGCCACTAGCATGTACCAAATTTGGCACGCCCATTCCCTTTGCGTCCGAATAACCAAAGCTCATATGTGCATAATCACCGCGAATCGTGCCCATTTCTGCAGACTTCGGCTCAGTCGGGCCAACAATCTTACGCACCAATGGTACCGCCTCGATTCCTTCAAGCACCATCGCGATCACCGGACCAGTCATCATGTAGCTCAAATTATAGCGAAATGCCTGCTCGCCACGACGCGTAATCATCTGACCAATATCCTCATAGTGTGCACGATATTGATCTTCATCCGGCATCACCATTTTCATACCGACAATCTTCAATCCCACACGCTCAAAGCGTGAAATAATCTCACCAACAATCCCTCGTTGCACAGTGTCCGGCTTCAAAACCACCAAACTACGCTCAACTAAGTCCTTTTCTTTTCCCATAAAACTCCTTGTTGCTTTTTTCAATTATACCACAAACTTCCCTAAACCGACAATTTACTTTGTGCGCAGCGGAAGAATCAATATATCAAATGGTAGACACCAACTCGGTGGTAACAATATTCATCTTTGGTCATCTCATGCCGCAACTACTAGCGGTAATCCAACTGCCACCAACTTAAGCGCTAGTGTTGATTCCGTAAATCCCTCTTACGATTATTTACGCTGGGGTGGTTTCTCCCTCCGCTGCCTGGCGGACTAGTTATATATAGTGAGAAAGTGCAAACAACCATAATAAACTCATACAGTTCTACTTAGCTTAAGGCAGCGGAGTGGGAAACCGTACCAACGAACATAAAGTTGCGAAGAACTAGCTGTTGCATTGTCCGCATAAGCTCCATAAGCATTTGCATTGGTAGAAGTGTATATATTAGACATAGACGACCAACTGTAACCACGAAGACCAGAATGCCGTAGTTGCCCAGCACCACTATCAGGATACCCGCTGCGCACAAAGTATAATGGAGCTTTAGCTATATTGTAGCAATATGCTCTCAGCCAAGAAACGCTAACTAACAATTCTATTCCGTCTCAGTATGAAACTTCTCATGCACCTCGCGCAAATGCGCATCCGTCACGTGTGTATAAATCTGCGTCGTCGAAATGTCCGCATGCCCCAGCATCGTTTGCACCGACCGCAAATCCGCACCATTCATCAATAAATCCGTCGCAAAACTATGCCTCAACGTATGCGGCGACACATGTTTTACAATTCCCGCCATCTTGGCGTATTTTTGCACAATTCGCTCCACTGACCGCGGCGTTAATCGCCGATAATTCCCGCTCGTATCCACGCTCTGCAAATTCTTACTATTGTTCAAGAACAACGGCGCCAAACTGTCAGTACGCGCATCAAGATACTCCTGCACTCGATCCGCTGCCGCTTTAGAAATAAAGATTGGCCGATCCTTGCTTCCTTTCCCGCGCACCAAGAACTCACGTCGCTCCAAGTTGATCGAATCACGATCGAGCTTCACCAGCTCCGATACACGCAATCCTCCAGAATACAGCAATTCAATAATCGCTCGATCTCTCAAACCCGTCTCATTACTCGTATCAATTTGCTCCAACATCTTTTCAACTTCATCAAAATGCAAAAACGTCACTTGCTTGCGCACAACGTGCGGCAACTCAACTAGCGAAGGGTCAAGCGATTTTATCTCCCGTTTTGCCAAATACTTCAAAAAACCCCTCAAAGCAATCAAATGATATGCTTGCGTAATTGCTTCCAGACCTTCGCCCCGTTCATCCACGACTCGGTTTAATTTCAAGCGAAACTTACGCAACAATTCCTGCGTGATATCCGCCGCTTGCAGCTCATATTCCTTACCGCTAATTTCACCCGCAATTTCCAAAAACCGGTTCAAATAACGCTCATAATTCTCCGCCGTCTTCTTTGAACGTCCCTTCTCAACTTCTAGATGCTCTACAAAATCACCAATCAATTCCGAAACATATGCCATAACCGTATTATAACATTCTTTATTTATTACGCCATTATACTTTGTGCGCAGCGGGTATACAGATCTGAATTACGGGAAGCTAATGCATCCTAATCAATATGGATTTGCGTGGTCAGCATCTTCCATCGCACAGAACCGTGCTGCCGATCTCTATATTGAAGAACTTATCGTACATTCATCATATAGTGACGCCTACGCAATTGGTCTCCCCCTCCGCTGCCTGGCAGACTAGTTATATATAGTGAGAAGCTAACCCACCTGAATCAACAATGGCAAACAATTCCCCAGTACTAACACAATCACAAACGCCGCCACCAGAAACGGCCCAAAATGCACCACATGATTCCCTTTCTTCATTGCTCCTGGCAAAGCAATAATATCTCCCAACAAATTCGCCAAGAAAATCGTCCACAGCGCTAACCACCAGTTTGCCAGCGGCAAAGCAATCGCCAGTGCCAGTAACCAATCCCCTGCACCCATCAACTTTTCCTTCGAAGCTTTATAAATTAAGAAACAAGTCCCCGCCAGAATCGCCACGCTCGCCAACGTATTCCAAAGACCGTTCACCAAATCGCCACCGTCTGTCAAACTCAGCTCATACATCTTCAAAACCCACACCATCGCACCAATGATAATCGCCAAAATCAGCAAAACTGTCGGCAATTCGCCCCACTTCGCATCATATACCGCCAGCACCATCAATACCACCAGCAAAATCAAAGTCACCACGAACACTGCAATCTGCAGCGCCAAAAACTCTGGTTTCAAAGCCAACAACTGCCAATTATCCAAAATTGGCAGCAAATACGCCCATGACATCATCAAAAACGCCACCGCCAAGCTAATTTCCGACAAAAAATCCGCTATTCCAATCTTCTTATGACAATATCGACACTTCCCCCTTAGCACCAACCACGAAACAATCGGAATATTATCATACCACTTAATCCGCTTCTTGCAATGCATGCATACCGACCATTGGCCCAAATCTACCTTCTTTGTCGCCTGATAATGCCACCGCCAAGCTTGGCAACAAGCAAACGAGCCAAACACCGCCCCCAGCATAAACATCATCACCAAAATTAATACCGTCAAAGTTGTGTCTAACATATTTTCATCATAGCATAAAAACTTTCCTGCGCCAACTACTGCAACTTCTCTGCATCAAAAAAGCGGCCCCCTCGCCGCTTTTCCTAACTAACCGTTACTCTTGCAATAAGTACCGCTTCCCTCAAGCTTATACATAATCGCATAGTCGCGAGCATTACTTGAATACTCCGCCGTCTCACCATTGCAACGTGCATGTTCATAAATGTAGACATAATGATCAAAGGTATCCACATAAACATCTTTCTGACCGCCCTGCAAAGATTGGAACTTCAAACCATAATACCAACCATCTGGATCAACGAAAGCATTTTCTGTCGCATTAGTTGAGTTAATGTAATTCTTAAGGAAACATATTGCCACCATACTACTCGAATTACTCGTCCGACTACATTCTTGCAAAACTGGATCGCCATCCGTCGGGTCAAGCGTACTTGGCGTCGTCGGCAACTTCCCGTTATTATTCTGCTGATAAGCCGTCATGGCATTCTCAACCTGCACCATATCTTGCCGACGCTGCGTATCCCGCTGCGAGCGCCGTAGCACTGGCAAAGCGATAAACACCATCATAAAAATCAAACCAGCAATCGCCAGCACCAAAATCACCTCAATAATCGTGAACCCGCCCAGCTCACCAGATTTCATTTTGCGTGTCTTCTTCACAATTTTTCCTTTCTTATTATTAAATAAGCACTAAGTTAATAACATTATAGCACACTTTTATGCGCCGATACTATTCACTAGCGCATAAATCGGGAACAGCACCGCCCCTACAATTCCGCCCGCCACCAGCGCCAAAACCACCATTAGAATTGGTTCAATCGCTGTCGAAATCGCATCAATCTTCTCATCCAGCTCATCCTCATAGACCTGCGCCGCCTTCCCCAGCATCTCATCGATCTTACCTGACTGTTCGCCCGTCGCCGACATTTGTGGCAAAAGTGGCAAAATATAATCCCGCCCTTTCAGTGCCACGCTCAAAGGCTTACCACTTCGCACCATCGTCGCTGCCTGGTTAATCTGATCTTCCACCACGATATTATTCACTGCTTCCGAAGAAATCTTCATCGCCTCCAACATCGGCACGCCCGCGCTCAACAACATCTGCATCGTCCGCGCAAACCTGGCATTATATAATCGCAAGAACAGTCCTTTGAAAAATGGTACATTCAACTTAAACGTCGACAGCCACTTCTCGCCCACTTCTGTGCGCTTAAACTGGAAGAAGAACCATACCAAGAACCCAACAATAATCAGAATCAACCACCAGAACCCAGCAATAAAGTTCGACACCGCCACCAAAATCTTCGTCAGCACCGGCAATTCCTCGCCCATATCGCGATACAACATGTCGACTTGCGGCACTACCGCCATCATCATGAAGATTACTACAATCACAATCACCGCCAACACAATCGCCGGATACGTCATTGCTCCCCGAATCCGCGACATCATCGCAGCATCCTTCTCCTGCTGGTCCGCCAAGCGCTTCAAGGATTTATCCAAAGTGCCTGAAGCTTCACCCGCTGCAATCAACGACAAGTATAACTGATTGAAGGTATCCGGATGTTTTGCCATCGCATCGTGCAAAGTTCGGCCCCCCTCGACTTGCGCCAAGATATCTTCAATCATCACCCGCGTCGCCTTATCTTCGGTCTGCTCTGCTACCATCCGCAAGCTATTCGAAAGCGGTAACCCCGCACCAATCAAAGTTGCAAACTGCCGCGTAAAAATAATCCGCTGCTTGCTACTAACTTTATTAGAAAACTTCGAAAATAGCCCATCCCGATTTTCTTCGTTAATCTTCTGTGGTACGTAACCTTGATCAATCAAAATCCGTCCTGCCGCGCGCTCATTCTCCGCTTGCACGCTACCGCTAACAATTTTACCAGTTTTCTTATCCTTTGCCTTATAAACGTATCGCTTCATTTCTACCCCCTCGCCAAGCGATCAAACTCCGTCGGATCCACTGCGTATTCACGCGCCACATCATAACTAATAATCCCATTCTTGACATATTTCGCCAGTTCTCGGTCCATCGTCTGCATTCCCTGCTCTATACCCGTCTGAATCGCCATATCAAGTTGGTGCGTCTTACCTTCACGGATAATCGCTCGCACTGCCGAATTCACCACCATAATCTCGGCTACTGCCACGCGTCCACCATCAATCGCTGGGATCAACCTTTGTGAACAAATCCCCACGAGGATATTTGCCAGCTGTGCCCGCACCTGCGGCTGCTGATGTGCCGGAAAAACGTCCACCATACGGTCAATACTTTGCGCTGCACTATTAGTGTGCAAAGTCGCAAACACCAAGTGCCCCGTCTCCGCCACTGTAATCGCCGCTTGAATTGTTTCCAAATCGCGCATCTCACCAATCAACACTACGTCTGGGTCTTCACGCAAAATACTCCTGAGCGCTGCCGCAAAACTATAAGTATCATAATGCACTTCCCGCTGCGCCACAATCGACCGCTTCGACTTATGTGTGAACTCAATCGGATCCTCAATTGTAATAATATGTACTGCGCGCTCAGTGTTGATTTTATCCACTAACGCTGCCAAGGTTGTGCTTTTACCTGAGCCAGTCGGACCCGTCACTAGCACCAAACCATTTGGTCGCTCCGCAAACGTCGCAATCACGCCTGGAAGTCCCAACTCTTCAATGCTGCGGATCTCATTCGGAATCAACCGAAACGCCGCTGCCATGTTTCCCTTTTCGTGAAAAGCGTTCACACGGAAGCGTCCCAAATCACCAAACGCAAAGGAATAATCAAATTCCTTATCCTTCAACAAAATCTTCTGCTGGTCTTCGTCCAAAGTCGAAAACACCAGTTTCTTCACCGTTTCATTATCTAACACTGGATAAGTCGACATCGGCCGAAGCGCACCGTCCACCCTTAGTACTGGCGGCAAGCCCACCTCAAGATGCAAATCACTTGCATTCTGGCGAATACATTCTTCTAGCAACGGTTCAATCGTCAAACTTCCCGTCGTCGCTTTACTCACCGGGGCATTATTCGCCACCACACCCCCAGCTACCGCGCCACTTACTGCACTCGCCTTCACCGGTTCAACCACTTTCGCCGGCTCCGTCTTCTTCTCGGTACTTTCGGCACTCACTTTCGGCTCCGGAATATCCGCCATCGTCACCCCCGCCGTCTCCGGCTTTGAACTCTGTGCACCCGGAATCTGCATCGTCGCACTGTCCGCATTATTCGCCTGCTGCACTGGCTTTGCCACATTCTGCGCTGGCACTCCAGCACCTTGTTGCATCCCCATCGGCGGCATCGCACCCTGCGTCGCAATATTATTCAAATCCGGAATGTCCACCGGCGCAAACGGCGAAGTTTGATTTGTCATATTTGTTCCTGAAAGCCCACTATTATCCATAGCTTTATTATACCATAAACATTATCATTAGCACCAAATTTACAATCTGGTTATTCTGGCGTGTCCATCTCCGGTATTGCCAGTCATCGTTCCCCCGGTACTCCAATCCGGCATCTTATCATTACCAGTCATCATCGCTGTATCCGTAAACTTCATCCCGCTATAATGCACACTTCTCCCTGTATGCTTTAGTGACGTCGCACTCTCCACGGCATTACACCCCGCATGCCCACTAATAAACGACGAGCCGCCACCCGCACCAAACGAACCATATCCCGCTCCCCCGCCGTAATATCCCCCGCCTCCGCCAGCCCGGTCATCTTCTGGTACTGGCGAGTTCGCCCCCTGTGCAAAGCTACCATAGTGCGACGAATCCCACCCCCTTCCGCCAAGTGTCTGCGTTCCGCCTTTTCCATCCATCTGTTGATAGGTTCCGATATGCGACCCGTCCAAACCAGTCAACATACCTCCAGCTCCGCCAATTCCGGCCACCTTGATGTCAGTTCGCCAAGCGCACGCACCCCCACCGCCAGCTGCCACCATAATCCGTGATAACGTATTATCTTTTTCGATCCGTACATCCGTCGCACCGCCTCCCCCAGCTGACACAAACCGATAACTACCATATCCGCCACCGTTATAACCACCAGTTGAGCTATAATTGCTCGACGTCACATTCGCCAAGCCGGCTCCACCAACCACTACCCATAGTTGCGTTCCTGCCGTGAGATGAATCACGCCTGACGTATGAGCACCCTTACCGCCAGCATATCCTCCTGGACTACCACCACTTGCGCCCCAAAGTTCTATTTTGTAATCCCCATCATACGGAGCAATAAAGAGTTCCGGTTCCCCCGCAAATCCAAAATCAATTTTTGTCTCCTTGCCTCTCGCTACCGTCGCCACTCCGCTCACCATCAAATTAGCCGAATTCGCTGCATAGCCACAAGCGCCAATCACTGCGCCTATCACCCCCAGCACGCAAGCCACCGCCACTATGCGCATGCCGAAGTCGCTCCGCGACAAGCGTTTCGACTTTGGCATTGCAGGCTTCTTACTTCGCTTCCTAAAACTCACTCTCACCTTCCGCTGCTAATTTATCTTGATAAGCTCGACTCAAAGTATAACGGTACGTCGTGTTCACACCATTAACAATGAAATACGATTTCTCACCTGGCACCACTTCGAGGAAGACAATCGGCGTATTCTCTAAGTTCTGCGCATCAAGTAGCTCCTTAAAGCTTGCCACGCGCACCACATTTTCTAGTTCATAAATCGTTTCGCTACCTTCCACGATATAAGTATCATATTCCTTCAAAATCTTGTGCAAAGCCTTTTCATACAAGTCATCATTGTAGCGCGTCGCGTAGTAATAAATTACTGCAATCACCAGAATCAAGCTCACCACCACAATCACAATTCCCGTAATCAAAAGTGGCCAGTTCCTAATGCTAATCTCCGTGCGTTCATCACCAATCTTCTCGGTACGCTCAATTCCCTGCGTGTCAATCGCAATATCAACCGTCTGTTCGCTCAGCGGGATCGCCATCGCGAGCTTATCTTCAGTCTCAATTCCTCCGCTCACTTTCACAACCATCTTCAGGTCGACTTCACAATTTGCCGCAATCCCAAACTCATTACGGAAGTTGCGCATGTAATCATTATATTTGCCATAATCCAAGTTCACACTATCGCGCACTTCGATTTTCCCGTCCGACATCGGCTGTACTTTACCCAGCTTCAAGACATCACTTTTCTCATGTAAAACTTTTGACTTATCATTCCGATCCGTCGCTTTCGTCTCCGCTACAATCTGATATTCATAATTCGCCTGCACGTCGTCTTGCGTATCTAGCTCGTAATCAAAGTCTACCCGCACTACGCTAATCAAATTCGCAATATATTGCATCCCCTTATCAAGATACTTTTCTTGATAATAATCATTCGGCTTCAGGTAAACTTTATAATCAATATCGCCCACCACTTTGTATTCAGTCGTACCAGTTTTCTCAATCCCCAGCGCACTAAACGCACAGTAACCACCCAACGCAATCAACAGCAACAGCGGCAACAGCAACCACACCCGCACTTTGTGCGGCCGCCAAGCTTTTTTCTTCACTTGGTAGACTTTATCATTCTTGATATATTTGAGATCTGACTGCATCAGATTGTACCTCCATTAAATAACTCATTTAACCATAGGGTTGGGTATCCCAGTGCAATGATTTTTCCTTTTGCCACACCAATCACATCCCCTTGCTGGACCACCCAAACATCCTCACTTTGGTTAGCATCGCCTTTTGTAATAAACTGATGGTTGCCATCATCGCCCTGCACCTCAGCAATTCGATGCACCATCACCACATTGCTATGATGATAAACCAAGATATCGCCCACCTCTAGATCATCATAGTCATCCGTACGCATCACTAAGACCATATCACCTCGTGCCAACGCCGGCTGCATACTGTCCGAGCCTACCGCGAGCAAAAACCACTTAAAGATTCCGCTCATCAGCGCCACATAGGCAACCAAGAACACGCTCACAACCACCATCACCACGCGCTGAATTAGACGTCGTCGCCGTAGCTCTCCATCCGTGACTTGCCGTTCTGGCTTTTGCTTTGCTGAGAGCGACTTCACTGAACCTTCCCAACGGCGGAAACTCACCAATCCGAGTAGCAAAATCACCACTAACGCAATCTCGAAAGCCGCCATCAAGTATCGCGAAACATCCGGCCAAATCGGCGCCATCACCGCCGGCAAGCTCATCACCAAACGATACGCAATATTGATACGATAATCGAACATATACGCAATGTAAGTCATCAAGATGTTCGTCAACACTGTCGGGAAAATCACCGCCATCGCTAAATCAATCCAACCCGCCAACGATTGATAATCATATAACGGCAAGATGAAACAGATCTCCGCCACCGTCAGTGTAATAATCGTCAAGACGACAACCAGCCAGCTGCCTTTACCTTTCTCCACCATTTGCCCCCGAAAAATCTCCTGGGCCGTAATCATCAAGATTAATGGTAAGAAAACTTTCGCAAAAGTACTGATTCCCCAGTGATAGACGCTCGTCACAAATCCCAGCTTCATACCGAGGAACACAAAACTCACCGCCTGGAACACTACCGCCGCTAGAATCACCAACATCGCGATAATCTTTACATCGCGAGCGCGTGGTTTTGCCCAACCAAGCAAGGCCACTCCGGCACCAATCGCGCCAGCCATTACGATAATTTGAAGGTACTCACGCAGAATCCCATCCATCGGTAAGAGCGCCAGCAGTAACAGAACCGCCACTGCCGCCAGCTCCAACCCGATAATTTTTCGCGTGCTTAATTTCATCTTAGCTAACTTTTACGCTTAGTTTCCAGAAGTATCTTGACCGTAATTCAAAATCACTGCCAGGCCACTCACCATCACATCTTCTGAAGGCAAATCGTCCGCTGTTGCACTCGAATCAAACTCCAGCTTCAATTTCATCGTCTTCGATACGCCTGCATCCAACTTGTCACCTACCGAGACAGCTGCGCCGTTGTTAGCATAAGTCAAAGTGTAGTTCAACTTCGCACAAACCTTTGTTGCTTCACTGGTATTCGTCGATGAGCATGACAACGCTGCACCGGTATTCATTGTAATGGTGTTCAACACTGCATCGAGGTCACCGCCATTCTTCACATCAAAGGTAAATTCAATTGCATCGCCTGGATCCTTCAGCTCCACATCGTATTCCTTAATCGCTGCTTGTGGCATATTCTGAACACTGGTCTGGATCGTTGGCTTAGTATTTACTTTTGCCTTTGATCCCGTAATCACAGCTTCCTGCAAATTCTCAAAATGGATATCCCACACTGTCGAGCGCACCGTCGCGGTACCACGCACATACAAGTTGGTCGAGAACGCTGCGACCGCCACCCCGATTACTCCAACCAGCGCCACCGCTAGCAGAATCACCAAAGTAACAAACCGGCGATTACGATTATTTGACATATTGCTGGCTCGTCGACGCGCATTTGTTCGCGTCGCCATTGCCCGCTTAGATTTAGTTGACTTTGTCGTTTGTGGCATAACTTCCTTCCCTAATATTTTTAACTATGCATATCAAAATATACATAACTGTCTTATTTACCATTATCACAATTTTTTACAAAATGTAAAGTCTTGCAATTTCGCTTAAACATTACCATATTCGCATAAGCCCACGCTCCATTCTGGATCACCTTGCCACGCACCTGACCATCCGCGTATAGTTCGTCGTAGTGTTACTAGCGCTAACACCAAACGAACTAGAAATCACTACCTGATTCGCCGATGGGCTAGTCGCATAACTCACTCGTCGATTAGTCCAAATTGCTCCCTGAGAATATAAGTTGCTAATCATCGCTACGCCAAATCACTAGCTACTCGATTCACTTCTTCCATCGTTGTCACACCCGACAAAGCTTTCAGCATTCCGTCCTGCCGCATCGTCACCGTTCCCTTTTCACGCGCCACATGCATCACTTCTGCCGCTGTCGCATGCGACACAATCAACTTTTGTATGTCTTCATCCACCAAAATTGCTTCATAAAGTCCCGCCCGTCCCGAATAGCCACCCGGCGAATCTTGATCATCCACACCTTTTACTAAGTTATACGAAGTCTGGTTCGCCAACGGCAATCCCGCATAGCCCAAATCTTCGCTCACTGCCGCCACTTCTTCCTGCGTTTTCGGCAACAACCCACCAATAATATTATTAATCTCTTCCGTCTGCATCTCATTACTCTGGAACACTGTCCGTTTCTCCGACACTCGTCGCACCAATCGCTGCCCAATCACTGTGTTTAGCGTACTTGCTAGCAAATATGGCTCAATCCCCATATCCAGCAACCGCGGCAAAATCCCTGCTGCACTGTTCGTGTGCAGCGTCGAAAACACCAAATGCCCCGTCAAGCTCGCCTGCACCGCCAAGTTTGCCGTTTCCTTATCACGAATCTCCCCCACCATCACCACATCCGGGTCTTGGCGCAAAATACTCCGGAGCCCCGAAGCAAACGTCAATCCTGCGTCCACATTTACCTGAATCTGGTTCACCCCGTCCATCTTATACTCCACCGGGTCTTCCAAAGTGACAATATTAATCCGCTCACTCTTAATCTTCTTAATCAAGGCATACAGCGTTGTACTCTTCCCACTTCCGGTTGGACCAGACGTCAAAATCATCCCATTCGGACGACTAATCCCTTCCATCACTGCCCTGAGCGCCCGCCCAGTCATACCCATGTCTTCGATTTCCATACTTGTACCAGTTTTATCCAGCAACCGAATCACCACCTGCTCGCCCCACACCACCGGGCTAATCGCAATACGCAAATCCACTTCGCGATCCCCCACCATCACCGCAAACTGCCCGTCTTGCGGAATCCGATGTTCGTCAATCTTCAAATTCGACAAAATCTTAATGCGCGACACCAACGCCGGCTCAATCGCCTTCGGCAAATCCATCACTTTCCGGAGCACACCATCAATTCGACAACGAATCACCACACCATTCTCCAATGGCTCAATGTGCACATCACTCGCCTTCGACTTTACGGCAAAATCCAAAATACTCGTCAACGCCTTGGAGATCGGGCTATCCTGCGTAATCGTCTTGACATTACTACTCGCCTGCCGCTGCGCAGTTTCCTGATTCGTAACTTTAACTGCTTGCTCAACACCCGTAAAGTCACCTTTGTACTGTTGCAAAACCGCCTGAATACCATCGCTCGACGCCATCACTGCCCGCACTGGCCGCCCCAACAAAGTCGACAAATAGTCCACCGACTGCACATTGCCGACATCCAACATCGCCACCACCATCTGGCCGTTGCTCTCGCCCAGTGGCACCACCATGCTGCGTTCCGCCACGTCATACGGCAACATTGCTAGCACTTCCTGATCCATCTCTACGTCTTTCAGATCCACATACGGCACCCCCATCACCGCCGCCGTAGCATGGGCAATCATTTCATCCGAAACCACACCTTTGCTCTGCAAAGTCGCGAGCAATGGCTGCTTCGTTTGTGCCACTTCTGCCTGCACCTGCTTCACCGCTTCAGCATCAACCAGCCCCTCGCTCACGAGCAGCTGAATTACGCGCGCCAAACCGTCTTTAGTTAGTAGCGCCACTCTCGTTGACCTCACCCTGTTCGCCGTTCTCATCCGCCGGCGCTTGCTCTTTGCCACACGCAATCAGCTCCGCCATATCTAGCAAACCGTTGCGATCAATATCTTCGCAATCACCCACATAAACTTCAATCGTCGGATTGATTGCCGTACCGTTAAAAACTTCTGGATCTGGCATTGCCAAATCTTTCGAAATCGTCTTGCTCAGAGTCTTAAACTCCGTCTTCGCCATGTCCGGATCGCCGAGCAGCGCATTGCAAGCAAAAAACGCTGCCAAAGTTCCAATTCCCGCCACTAGAATCAAGGTAAAAATATCTGACTGTTTCATCCCTTAATTGCCCTCCGTTGTACTACTATATTCACTTTTCGCATCGTCCACCCGGCTACTTCCTCGAGTGTTTCCTCGCGCCTTCCGCGAAGCATACAAAGTCTTCGTGGTCTCAATTTCTGGTATCTCCGACAAGAAGTAAGCGTGCGCCGAAGCTTGCAGGCTAATTCCTTGATTCGTCCATTCCGCCGTGGCTGACGAAATATTAAATTCACGTACCGACTTCTCAATATTGTTCAACACTGACATCACGGTACTATCCGGACCTTCCACCCTTAGCGTCACCGGAATCACGTCCACACCTTCAATCTCGTTCCGCACCACGTCATCCCGCGGCGTCAAACGCTCTGGCTCCCAGCCCGTCAAAATGAAAATCTGATCCAAACTCGCCATCAAAGCTTCAGTATTTTTCTGCGCCGGCAAAGCATCCGGAATCACACGCAACGCCGAACAAATCTTTGAACTCTGCAAATATTGCTGCTTCTCATGTTCATCCGTCGACAGCTCATACAACTTTTGGAAATCAATCCGCTCACCGTTCACGTCATAACAATTTTCATTCCTCAGTCGTGCCACCGATTCCAAATCTTCATTCTGCGCCATCGTCGACAAAACATTATAGCGCAAACTCCCGACTACTTTCTCCAGGGAAACTTCATTTGGCTTACAATCCTCCAATTCCTTATCATTCAAACGCCCATTCTTATCCGTATCAACGCAAATCCCTACATTACGAATCGTCTGATCATACGCTGCAATCGCATCATTCTTCTCCGAAATAATCGTTGTATTGAACTTAATATATTTAATCAGGAAAATCGCAAACACGATGCAAGTTCCCAGCACCAACGACGCTCCCAACACTTCCAACATCGTATACTGTTGTGCCTTAGAAATCTTCGCTCGCTTACCCTGCGCTGGCTTTGCGGCTTCATTTGCTACCATTATTCATTCCCTCCCGCATTAGTCGTATTATTCAAGCATTCCGTATCACCTTCCGCACACTCACGCGCTTCCTGTGTAAACATTCCGCCAATCTGCACATACGAGTCGGTCACATTCTGCCCCATTGGCCCAATCGCAATCATATGTTTGTTGCGAAAAGCAAAGAACTCTGGCTCAATCACCGCTGTCGCCGTAAACTTCAAAACCAAGTTATCACTTTCATCGCGACCATTTGATGACGAAATCACCGTCAAACCTTCTGGCGCCAACTTACAATTATTCGTCGAAGTCCAACGCGCCGTCGCCGACCCGCTCTGCATATTACCGGTATAAGTAATGCACTCGCTCACAAAGTGTTCAACTCCAGAAATCTGTCCATCCAACTCCATCATGCCACCATTATGCCATTCCGTAAACTGCGGCGTTCTCCATATCTTCACCCGCTTCACCAGTTTACGCACATAATATTCACTACTATCCTCACGCACGCGTTTCTCAATTACATTGTCTTTAATCGTCACGGCACCATCTTCCGCCACTTCCACGCTGCCAGCATTCACCAACTCCTCCAGCGGCACTTCCGTCTCTTCCGCTTCCACTTCGGCATTTTTGCCATAGACTAATTCCGTATCGCTACCTTCCGGCACCGCATCGCCTTGCTGCGTACCACCGCATCCCGCAGTAGTCAAATCCCACCAAGCATAATAGCTTTCGCCCGACTTATACGGATTGCCACTACCATCCGACTCATTAATACACCAAGTTGGAATCTCCGTGCCATTAACATCCACATAACGACCATAATCATATGTCGTCAGCGCTACGCCTTTCTTGAAACTTTCCAAAACTCGATAGTCAATCAACGGCGCCACGCGTGCATCTGCCTGTCCTTCCATTCGGATCGAATTATTATCTAGATCAATTCTCAGCTCCGACAATTGCACGCTATCTTCCCCCGCCGGCAACATTACGCCCAGCGCTCCAAAGACCCGCGACAGCACGGTCTTGTTTGCCGAAATCTCCGACAACTTTTCCAGCTGCGATTGAATCGTCACCAAATCGCCCAATTCTTCATAGCCCATCAACTTGGCCGACATCACTGCCAACTTCTTATCCTGGTTCGACATTGCAATATCTTGACCGCTCTTCACACCAAACAGGATCAAAACCGCACCCACACTCACCACGCTCACCACAATACATATATATAATACTAAGTTGCGCACTTTCTGCGCCTTAATCATCTGCGCCTTTACTTCTGGCACCAAGTTAATTTCGTACTGCGTCGCCACAGTTGCCACCATCGGGCTAGTTTTCTGCTGCGGCGCCTTCCCCGTAACCTTCGCAACAATCTGCCCCCACAACTCTTTCACTTTGTCCATCATCAGTCGTTACTCCTTTCCGCTAACCCAATCGCCACTGCAAACTCGCTCGCCACTGGCCGCAATACTTGCTGTTGCTCTGGGCTGACTTTCACTAGCTGCCATGGGTTCCCCTGCTTCGTCGGCACATTGGTTTTCGCTTCGATATATTCAGCAATAAACGGAATCATTCCTGCAAAACCCGACAAGATAATTCCCCCCACCGGTGAATTCATATATTCTGATTGGAAGAAGCGAATGCTCTTATTGAGCTCGCTAGCAAAGTTCTCCAGCGTCGAATCTAACGCCCGGAAAACCTGACCTTCCACTTTATCCTGCGCCAAACCAAATTTCAGAATAAATTGCCTAGCTTGGTCTTCTTTCACATTCAATGCCGTCGTCACGGTCCGAATCAGTAGCGCAAAACCACCCGGAATACTACGCACCAACCGCGGCAAACCTCGATACATCATCACGAGATCTGTACTTCTCTCACCCAAATCCACAATCAGCCGTGCATCCTGCGCCCCAATTGGCATCAAAGCCCGCGCCATCGCCAGCGACTCCGGCTCCTGCGCAATCACATTCAAACCATAGGATTCAATCATTTCCATCCGCGCTTCCGCGAAATCCACCGCTGTCGAAGAAATCAAAACTTCTACTTTCGTCGGGTCATTCGGGCACACGCCCAAAGATACATAATCCACCGTTGCTTCGTCTAGCGGCATCGGAATATATTTATCCAACTGATACTTAATGGTGTTCATCAATTCATCTTCAGGCTGATTCTCCACTTTCACCACCGTAGTAAAAGTTTTCACCGCTGGCATACCAACCGCCACATTTTTCGTCGTAATCCCAGCCTGTTGCATTGCGCCCAAAATCGTTTCACCTAGCCGCCGCACACCAGCCGCCGACCCATCTTCCAAAACTTTCCGCTCCACTGGCACATAAGCAAACTTTTGCAGGTTCCAACCATGCCCAGCATCGCCCGACAATTGCACTAAACGAATCGCCGTCGTCCCAATATCTAACGCGAAGAAATCGCCCACACCATGGATTAAGCTCATGCTATGATTATATGCTGAAGTTTTTCAAAAATCAACTAGGTTTTCTCAAGTTACTGGCCGCAGTTTGTGCGCAGCGGGTATGTCAGCATGGACGCACATGGGGTTATTCATCGTGGTAATGCGACTGGCTATTGGTCGTCAGCAGCAGGATTCTTTACGAATAGTACTAGTGCTGGAGCCTATTATCTATATTTGACAGACTCTAAAGTGTTCTCTTCATTTGAGCCGGATAACCGCCATTACGGTTTCTCCCTCCGCTGCCTGGCAGACTAGTTATATATAGTGAGAAGCTTGTAGGCAGCGGAGGGGGAGACCGTAATAACGATTACTACTAATTGCCGAATTAACATCACTATCGGTAACTTGCACATAGTATGCTAAAGCCGTAGTTTGATTAGTATAACCTGCAGCTAAAGAGCTCCAGCCATAATTACGAATACCCACATTCATAATTTCTCCAAGCCTAACATTAATATACCCGCTGCGCACAAAGTATAATGGAGCTTTAGCTATATTGTAGTATGAGCAAAGTCAAGCATAAAAGCATTAATTTTTATCATACTTGTGCTTGACTTCATTCGTCAAAATCATCTCCACCACGTTTTCCATTCCCGCCAAAAGTCCTTCCAAGCCAGCTTCCGTCACTCGCACCTTTGTGCTTAATTCCATTTGCACACAATTCACGCCTGTCGCACGATGAACATAATTCGAAACCGTCCATGGCGAAACTGCCCGAAACGGGTCATCAATTTTTACCACCAAATCTTGCGGCCATAAACCCACCATCTGCTCAATCGTGCCCATATCGCAAGCTACATTTCGCCCCTCGTTCACACCCAAATTAATATCAATTCCGTATTTCCCCAAAATCCCATGCACATCAAACACCCATTGAATATCATTTTCCTTCACCAACTCCACAACTTGTTGCCGATACCTCTCGCTCACCGCATCCTGCGCATAGTTCGGATCGTCATGATTATTCCAAGTTCGAATCACCCCAAAAGCACCAAAATGTTGGCAAAGATATTCCGTAATCCCACCCGTCACTCCATCGCGCTCTTTGACATTCCCCTCACGAATCTGATTCACCGTATGCGGTGCCGAAAACAAAATCGGCACCCGCCCAACAATCACTTGATAATTCTTACCTTCAATTTTTGTACCGTTATACTCATTCGCCTGATATTTCCGGTCCGAATCCAGTACACACCCCAAAATCGCCACTATCTCATCGCCTTCAGTAGGTAAAATCGCTCTCGATTTCCACCCACCTTCCCTACCGTTTCATTATCACGCTTTGCCACCACCGCAAAACCATTTTTACTTAGCCACTGCTCAAATCCACGCAAGATTTCCCGCCTGATTTTCTCATTCTTCACTACCCCCTTCACCAATTGATCCGGAAAAGCTTCAAATTGCGGTTTCAGCATCACTAAATAGTCTACTTTGCGCGACAAAATCTTTTGCGCATGCGCCAGAATCTTCTTCAAACTCACAAAACTCACATCCGCTACCACCGTATCAACTTGTAAACGCTGTACAGGTTCATCTACATTTTCCCCCTGTTTTATCACCAACTCTCCGGCTTTATTCGCTCCAACCACGTCAAAAAAATCCGTTTTTTCGTATAACTCCACTTTCGGGTCAAATCTGAGCGGCGCTTTCATCTGTTGGGTACCTTTTTCTACCGCCACAACTTTTATCGCACCACTCCGCAAAACATATTCCGTAAATCCACCCGTCGACGACCCCACATCAAGCACCGTTTTACCTCGAAAATCATACCGAAAAGCCTTTGCCGCCTCTTCCAGCTTCAATTCCGCCCTCCCCACTATTAGCTTACACTCAGGCTCCCGCATTTTCATCAATTAACCTTCCCAAATCTGGAACTTATCACCATCAACATAAACCAGCTGATTATCATTCAAACAGATTATCGGCTGCTTTATACTATAAAACTCTTCTGGATTCTCTCTGATAAATTTTGAAAACTTTTCTCGCTTAGCACCTTCACGATTCCAATGAGGTTTAAACAAAAAGTTCACCAGTCCTAACCCTCGAAAATCGTCCAAATCGGGCGCTAATTCAAACGCATCACCACTAATAAACCGTTGCTCAGCAATATCCCGAGCGCATACAATTGCGCCCGCACTCTCCCCCATATATATCATCCCCGCCAATAGTCTCGACTTAATAATTTCCGCAAAATTGCAATCATGCATCTGTTTCAATAAATAAAAGTTGTTCCCACCTTGCATAAACACCACATCCTTATCACGCAGTGCATCGGCAACCTCTTCTTCAGTTTTTCCTGCAATGTCATAATCAAACACTTGCCACCCGCGACTTAATAAAATCTCTCGCCCCTCATTAATCCAATCTCGTTTTTCCGGCGCATGCAAATTCCCTGCCGTCGTGATATATAAAATCTTAATCTCATCAGCATTTTTCTCAAGTTTTCGCTCAATATCACTCATCACCATTTCTGCCACGCCTCGTCCCCGAAAACTTGACATCAAATATAATTGTTGCGACTTTCTCTCCATCTTATCTTCAGTATAACACAAAAAGCGAGCTCCCCCAAGCTCACCCCTGTACTCCAAATCTATTTCTGCCTCTCGCGATAAGCGTACGTTTCCGTGTCTACGCTCACCACATCACCTTCCTTGATAAAGGCCGGCACCTTAATCACCACCCCCGTTTCCAAAGTTGCATCCTTCTGCACCGAGCTGGTCGTATCGCCTTTCACAGCATTTTCCGTATAAGTCACTTTCAACCAAATATTCTTCGGCAACGTCAAGTTAATCGGCGTGCCGTTATAAAACTGAATTTCCATTTCGTCGCCATCGCGCATAAAATCCTTAGAATCCCCCACCATATCCGCATTCAGCTCATACTGCTCAAAAGTCTCCGGGTCCATAAAATAGAACTTCTCGTCGTCACGGTACAAATACTGCACTTTTTTCGTCGTCACTTCCGCCGGCTCAATCTTTTCCTGGCCTTTGAAAGTTTTCGGCAACAAAGCTCCCGTAATCAAATTCTTCACCTTGACATTCACAATCGAACCACCTCGACCCATCACTTTTTGCGAATATTCAATCACCTTATACGGCTGACCATCCAGCGTAATCAAGACATTTTTCTTTAAATCGGTTGGACCATACATACAATTTTTCCTTAGTTACTAGCTACAAACGGCAACAAAGCCAAATGCCGTGCCCGCTTCACCGCCACCGCCAATTGACGCTGCTGCTTTGCTGTTAAACCAGTCTTCGAGATTGGCTCAATCCGACCATAAATATCGATATAATGTTGCAAAGTTTTGACATCACGATAATCGAAATATAGATTTGGGTTAGCTTTTACTTTTCGCATTTTCTTTCTCCTCTTTTCAATGCTTAGAACGGAATTTCATCCAAATTAATCTGATCTTCAGGGACATCATCCGGCACGATGTCGTCACTACTGGTGCTTACAGAACTATTGTTTGCAGCCGCACTGCCGCCACCATAGTTCGAACCACCACTATTTCCGCCGCCATTATTGCTGCCGATAAACGAAAAATCTTCGACAATAATTTCGACACGTGAACGCCGCTGACCAGAAGCTTTATCCTCCCAGCTCCGCTGCTCCAAACGTCCAGAAACTAGCAAACTCGACCCTTTATGCGTATACTGGCAAATAATTTCCGCTGACTTTCCCCAAGCCACACAGTCCAGATAAGACACTTGGTCTTGCTGGTTGCCACTGCTATCTTTGAACGACCGGTTCACCGCCAAGGCAAAACTACAAACTTGTGAACCACTAGCCGTCGTGCGCATCTCTGGATCACGCACCACGTTACCAGCGATAATCGCTTTACTAAATCCGCGCATCTTATTCCTCCTCGGTTTCGTTAGCTTCAGTGTGAGCCTGACGTTCAGCTTGTTTAGCTTCAAACTTCAATTTCCGCTCATCAACCGTCACTAAGAGGTGGCGCAAAAATTCGTCTGTAATATTCAAAACACTTTCAATCTTTGCCGGAGCATCCGCTGGCAACTCAACTTCGTAGTAATAATAAACTGCAAAGTCCTGACCTTTAATCGGATAAGCCAGACGCTTCTTACCGTCATTTTGCTCTTTGGTAATTTTACCGCCATTCTTCTCGATTAACTCTTTGATTTTGGCAGTTGCTGGTTCCAAATTCATCTCCAAATCTGGATGAATCAAAACCGAAAGCTCGTAATTTTTCATTACAACACTCCTTTGGTTAAAGCAAACACGGCTCTGAGAAATCTACACACCTGTTTGCTGAGTTAATATTACTACAATTTTATCACAGCCAGTTATCTCTGTCAACTAGCCCTGCGCGAGTTGATCAAACTCATCCATCGAGCTAATCAACACATCGCGCGGCTTATGTCCATTCGCTGGCCCAATCACCCCAATCTCTTCCAGCCAAATCGCTAAGCCCGACACAAAACCATGACCTTTACCTAACCAAGTCTGCAAACTCGCCGTCGAGAACTTCCCTTGTTTCAAGGTAATTTCCACCGCCTTGCGCACCACTGGATCGTTCGGGTCATATCGTCGGCCCAAGTCGCTCATGCCTTCACCGCCCATGCTCACCCCCTTAATCTGCACCTGTTGCGCCACCACCTCCTCATTATATTCTGGCGCTCGCTGTGCCCGGAGGAAATCCGTCACCTTCGCCACATCTTCATCGCTCGCCCAGGCACCCTGAATTCGTCGCGGCTTCCCCATCATTTCTGTCGTCAACATCAACATATCACCTTTACCCAGCAACTTCTCCGCTCCGGTCATATCCAGCATCACCCGCGAATCAATCTGGCTCCCCACCGCAAAAGCAATCCTTCCCGGAATATTCGCCTTAATCAAACCAGTAATCACTTTCACTTCCGGCCGCTGCGTTGCTAGCACCAAATGAATCCCCGCTGCGCGCCCCTTCTGAGCAATCCGCACAATCGGCATCTCCAAATCCTTCCCCGCCATCATCATCAAGTCCGCCATCTCATCAATCAAAATCACGATATACGGCATCTGCTCACCCTGGTTATCCGCCTTTTCGCCACCTTCGTCCGCCGCTTTTTTCGCCATCTTGGCATTATAATCCACGATATTCTTCACTCGTTCCTGCGCCATCAAAGTATAACGCTTCTCCATCTCATTCACCGCCCACTTCATCGCCGAAAGCGCCTTATCCACCTGCGTAATAATCGGTGTCAGCAGATGCGGAATCCCGTCGTATTGCGCCATTTCCACTTGTTTCGGGTCCACAATAATCAGTTTCATATCACTCGGCGCATTCCGATATAGCAACGAAGAAATCAATGTGTTTGTCATCACCGACTTACCCGAACCAGTCGTACCCGCAATCAATAGATGCGGCATTTTTGCCAAGTTCCCTACCACAGCTTTACCAGAAATATCCTTACCCACCGCAAAAGTCAACGGATCACTCGCATTCTTCCATTCTTTGCTCTCCAAAACTCCCCGCAGGCGCACATCTGCCGACCGCTCATTCGGAATCTCCACACCCACTGAGCGCGTTCCCGGAATCGGTGCCTCAATCCTAATCTTGTCCACTGCCAAGTTCAACGCCAACTCTTTATCACGTGCCAAAATCTTCGACAAGTTCACTCCCTGCGGCGGCCGCATCGTATACTGCGTCACCCTTGGCCCCACATTTGCGCCTTCCATCTCCACATCAATACCAAACTCCGCCAAAGTCGTCTTGATAATCTGCGCATTCTGTTGAATGTCGCCCGGATTCGCCGGCGACTGTTTCTTCTCTAGTAAGTCTAATGACGGCATTTTCCAATTCGGATCACTCACTGCCACTAGCGCCCGATCTGGTTCTGAAGCCACCTTCGCCGCCGGAGCTATCTTCGGCGCCTTGCCTAGTTTTCCTCTCAGTGGTTTCGCCTCCGCCGGCGCCTCATCCACCGCCACGCCCGAATTCACCTTAATCTCTAAGCCATCACCTTTCATGTCCCCCTTCTCCGCTCGCCGCATCATCTTAGCATTTTGCTTATCCTCTTTCTCGCCAGTTCGGAACATTCGCCCAATCGCCCGGAACACCGTCACCGGGTTCGTCTGCAAAATAAACATCACCGTCACAAACATCAACACGATATAGATGAACACTGCCACTCCCGCGTTCACTACCTGAATCATCAAATCATTCATCCACGCCCCCACCACGCCGCCAGTCGGATCAGGTTCCCCAATCGTCGGTACACCGGCAATCCCCGCCACCCAAATCACCATTAGTAGCGACGCCACCCACATCACCACTGGCAAACGATTATCTTCACTCTGGAAAATCTTCACCGCCAGCCATACTAATAAGACCGGGATCAAAAACTCCGCGTAGCCAATCACAAAATACAACGCCTTGTTCACGGCATTCAAGCCCTCATGCCCCGCCCCCAGCCATGACGCAATCAAAACCACCGCCAGCACCAACATCAGCACCGCCATCACTTGCCGCCAAAATCCCCCCGGCAACTCATGCTCTGGCGCCACTTCTTTCGTACGTGCGTTACTGCGTGCTGTCTTGCGTTTATTTGACGCCTTTTTAGACGTCGACCTCCGTTTTGCCATATATATTATTATACAGGTTTTATCGCAAAAATAAACCCCATCCCAATCGTTCCATGAAAAATCCCCGGCCGCATTACGCAACCGAGGATTTCACTAACCAACCCAATGTAAGGCCCAGGCCTTACATGACTGCAGCTGCAGTCAACTGACGGAAAACTTCTGCCTTCTTCTGGTTTTTCTTCGAAAACGGCCGGTGACCAGTAACCCCCTCGTTCTCCAACTGCCGGCAGCGCACATAATCCCGCTCAAGTTGCATCATCTGCTCCGCGGGTAAATCTGCTAAGCTCATGACAATATAGTCCACACCCCAATTCGGCAGGCACCATAATCCGTTAGCATTAGCATAACTCCCGAAGAACTTCGCTCCCCGGCTCAGTGCTGCAGCACGGTAATCATCCACATTGCGCACTCCCAGGTAGCCGTTGCAATTCGTCCAACAGTCCATAATCAAAATATGCCGACTCACGCAACGGTTGTCAAAGCATTCACCATCGAACCATCCCAGCAGCACCTTCAGATGCGATGAAGCGCTCATGCTGTAACCGAGACTGCCCAGCATCCCCGGCACATGCACCGGAACCGGCTGGCCAATTATCCTGATGGGTTTCTCCTCCATCCGGCCAAGCTCCGAGTTCATTACCTTCACCTTCAATTTCTCTTCCATATCATTTCTCTCCTTTTTTATTTCTACCACTTCCTCGTGGCGTCAAACCCACTAAGTTAATGAGCTTAACGCCACCAGGAAGTTCTTACGGAGAGGTTGGTTAGCTTTTAATCTACGAGGGTTTATTTCTTATGTTTTTGCTTCACTCTCTGCACCATTGTGCTTCGAGCACCTCAAAAACCAACCCTAACCCTAAGGGCTACCCTCATTCTAGCACAGATTATAATTTTTGTCAAGCATCATCACTTTGTGCGCAGCGGGTATCTTACTTCAGGAATGACCCAACCAGGTCAAGTACAAACAATGTGGAGCAGCACTGCTGCCAATTACACGTCAGACATTGATGCCTACTCCTATGGATTTTACTTTTATCTTGACAGTGTAAGTCCATCTGGCGTTGGAGTACGTTCTCCTGGTCTCCCCCTCCGCTGCCTGGCAGACTAGTTATATATAGTGATAAACATAAAAAGGACAGTGAGACTTGACGACCTTTGCTTTGACTGATAAGATAGAAGTAGTTTTGTTAGGTATTAGCTTCGTTTCTTGGCGAAGCTAATTTTAGCCTTCAGGCTAAGCGCCAGGCGTATACGCCAAATCTGCACCACCATACGCAACCCCTCCTTTGCAACCCCTCCTTTCTCCCACCATATTACCAATCTTGGTTTGTTAAGTTACCCACTGTCCCATTCTAACCTAGCACAGATCGAAAATCATTAGCAAGCATAAGTTTAATGTTTTGGTAACTTTGTGCGCAGCGGATATACCCATATAAATTATGGAAAACTAGTAAGTGCTGGTGACCGTGGTATTTGGTGGTCGTCGAGCGCGGCAGCCGCTTCATCGGGAGCATATCGATTATGGTTTGATGTAAGTACATTAAATCCGTCACAGCTTGACACTGGACGTTGGTTCGCTTTCTCCCTCCGCTGCCTGGCAGACTAGTTATATATAGTAAGGCCTCAGCTTCAAAAGCCAAGGCCCTACACAAACCACACAGCTACTTCTATTGCTCAATGTTACGCATCGTCAGCGACAAGCGACCCTTATCGTCGATCGCCACCAGCTTCACTTTCACTTTCTGCCCCACCTTCAGTACATCACCAACATTTGCAATCCGCTTATCCGAAATCTGGCTCACGTGCAACATGCCGTCAATCCCCGGAAGAATCGTCACAAATGCCCCAAAATCCTTGATTGTCGCCACCGTACCTTCATAAATCTTACCAACTTCCGGCTCTTCGACCAAGCCACGAATCCAATTCAAGGCTTTCTCAATGCTTTCACCATCATTTCCGGCCACCGTCACCAAACCAGAGTCGTCAATATCCACCATCGCACCGGTCTCGGAAGTAATCTTATTGATCATTTCCCCACCTTTACCAATAATCGCACCGATTTTATCCGGGTTTACCATCAACTTCTCAATCCGCGGCGCATACTTCGAAATCTCCTTTCGCGGCTCCGGAATCACACTGAGCATATGTTTCAAGATAAACATTCGTCCTTCATGCGACTGCTCAATTGCTTTCTCCAACACATCCACTGGCAGACCGTGCACCTTCATATCCATCTGCAAAGCTGTCACACCTTCAGTCGTACCCGTCACCTTGAAATCCATATCACCGGCAAAATCTTCGGCATCCATCAAATCCGTCAACACATATGGCGTCTCGCCGTCCATCATCAAGCCCATCGCCACGCCCGACACTGGTCGCTTCAGAGGCACACCAGCATCCATCAAAGCCATACAGCTCGAACAAGTGGCTGCCATGCTCGTACTTCCGTTCTGACTCATAATTTCCGTCACGCTACGAATCGCATACGGGAACTCTTCTTCGCTCGGCAGCATTGGTAGCAACGCCCGCTCTGCCAAATAACCGTGGCCAATCTCGCGCCGTCCAGGCGAACCAATCCGACCCACTTCGCCAACTGTATAACTTGGCGCGTTGTAATGATGCATATAACGTCGCTTACCATCCGTCACCTCCATCGTATCCACGACTTGAGCAAAGCTCAGCGGTGCCAAAGTCACAATATTCATCGCCTGCGTCAACCCGCGCGTAAACAACGACGAGCCGTGCACCCGTGGCAAAATCCCTACCTGTGAGCTTAGCGGTCGCACTTCGGTCAACTTCCGCCCATCTGGACGCACACCATCTTCAATAATCGCCCGGCGCACTTCATGATGTACTGCAAGATCAAACGCCTGCTCATATTCACCCTGCAAGCGCTCAGTATAATCTGCAATCTTCTCCTCTTCGGTCTCACCTTCACCCAGTTCTGGCGCAAACTCCGCATCCATTTCCTGTTTCAGCTGTTCTATAATACTCTGACGCTCCAAGACATTCCCCCGCACCTTTTCGCCCGCATGCGCCTTATACCAAGCCTCAACCTTCTCTTGAATCGCTTCATCCGGCAAAACCAACTCATATTCTTGGCTCACTGGCTGCACTTTCTCCACCAACTCACGCTGCAAATCCAACACCGGCTGGACGTTTTTCACTGCCCAATGCATAGCTTCGATAATCATCGCCTCTGGCACTTCGTTCGCACCCGCCTCGACCATCATCACCTTACCATCTTTGCACGCCACCACTAGATCAAGAATGCTCTGCTCTCGTTCTTCCGGCGTCAAGAAAGCCTTAAATTCACCATTAATCCGTCCAATCCGCAGACCCGCAATCGGCCCGTCAAACGGCGTACCCGACAGCATCAACGCCGCAGATGCCGCAATCATTGCTACCATATCTGGCCGGAAACTTGGGTCCATCGCCAGCACCGTCGTCACCACCTGTACTTCTTGGCGATAACCCTTTGGGAACAATGGCCGAATCGGACGATCAATCAAACGCCCCACCAACACCGCTTCGTCCGCCGGCTTCCCCTCACGCTTAATAAACTTCGAACCAGAAATCTTCCCTGCCGCATAAAACTTTTCTTCATAATCAATCGTCAACGGGAAGAAATCCTGCACCACCGGTTTCTTTCCTACCACTACTGACCCCAGCACCACGGTCTCGCCATAAGTCACCAGCACTGACGCCGTCGACCGAAACCCCACTCGATTCACTTCTAGTGTCAACTTCCGCCCCAAGAGTTCCGTCTCGACACGTAAAGTTTCCACCCCCTTAGGATTGATAATTTCCATTCTCTCCCTTTCTAGGAAAACCTCAGAAATGAGCCTTAACCCACCTCAAAACTTGTTTCTGCCGTCTTCCTAATTTTTAATTTATCTACCTCTATTATATCACACTTCTCTCATATCCAGAAGCCACACCAGCGTATCCGGCCATTTCCCAACGCTTATAGTTGACATTTTTTATAATCTATGCTACAATGAATAAGTCCGAACGGCTTTCGGCTGTTTTCGGGCGTACAAAAGATGACCGGCGAAACACCGGCACGAATTTTTAGAATTAGGAGAGAAATGATATGGACAACACAGCAACTGCAACTGTAAACCCGCTTGATAATGTGAATAATTTCTTAGCGTTATTAAGTCCCGCTCGGCAGCACATGCTTTGTCGAGAACGCAACTTCATGCAACCTCAGGTGCACCTTCTGGGAACGCGTTATGATAACGACTATTATTATGCCAATAATCGTTCCGTCGACCGCCCGCAACCTTGCGAGAATAAACAGCGACGGAAAATCATTATTCGCGACTTCCCCGTCGTCGACAATCCCAGCATTACGACGGCCTTGGAAGGCACGCCTATCATCCAAATTTGCCACCAGATGAAACATCTCTATGCTGACGGCAATCACGACCAAGCGATTCGCCTGATGCAGGAGAAAGCCCACGAAGTCGAAATAAAGGACGTCGAGTTACGTATGTATATTTCATATACATACGTCCAGCGCTGGACGAAGGATGGTTATTCAGATTTAGAGCTAAAGTTTTATCTTAACCATTCCGATGACGATAAGCACTTCATCATTTCGCGTATCCCACGTGATCAACTTTCCGTGGAACAAATTCGTGAATTCCGGCGTCAGAAACTCTACAGGCATTGCCTGTCCAGCAAAAGTGTTTTCACCATCTGCAAGGTCATGGAACCCGCAGATTTAGACTATTTTCTGGACATCTTTGTATATAACTGTTTCACTCAAATTACTGATTATGTGAGCAGCGTGTACAATTATGCACTGAGATGTCATCTGCTGCCCGATTACACCATGGACGCCGCATTGATGGCATAACTTCCCAACGTAAAATAATGTAAACGCACACACAGGGCTTTGCATTTGACTACCACCAGCGGGTCATATCACCGCTGGATATCGGGAACCTCTCCGAAAATGGTCCATCATTAGATGGGCCATTTTTCATGCCAATTTTTCTCCCATCAAAAAACTCCCCATCTCTGAGGAGTTCCTCTTATTTGCGTAAACCAAGCTCCGCAATAGTTTTCTTGTAAAGCTCAAAGTTCGTCCGCTCAAGATATTTCAGCAACTTCTTGCGCTGACCTACCATCTGCATCAAACCGCGCTTCGCCATAAAATCATGCTTATGCTCTTTGACATGCTCGGTCACTTCCTTGATCCGCTCCGTCAAAATCGACACTTGCACCTCTGGCGAACCCACATCGTTCTTGCTACGAGCGAGCTTACTCATCGCCTCAGCTTTTTTCTCTCTAGTAATCATATGTCTCACATTATATCACACTTTTCCCTATCTACAACCCCTTTTTCGCTCCAAATTACTTTGCCACACACCGAGCAGAAAAGCCATAAGCACGAGAATTATGATTCGCCGGGTAAACATTGGTAGCATCAAAATTAAGATATAAAGCATCGGAAGTATCAAAAGCCGAAGCAGACCAGTAACGAGCACCATAACCAACAAGACGCAATGAACCGTAACTAATGCGCACAACACCGCTACGCGTAAAATACATCGGAGCGCTCCCAGGGCGCGTTACACCACTCTGCACAATTGGTGTATGTGGGGTAGTACTGCTAGTTGCTATCCAACCACTTTCAGCTGCTGGATAACCATAAGCATAAAGTAACTGATAGAATTGGTTCTTAGCACTGAGAATATTGCCATTCGTGCCACTTCTTGGCAAAGTCCAACCCTTCGGACAAATACTCCCCAAAGCCAAGTTATCACCACTTGCATCCCCCAACAAATTATCACCTGTTTTAGCCGTAACCGCCGAATAAGTATAGTAATTACCTACAGAATAGTGCGCGTCATCACCTTCAGAGTAAGGTTTATAACGATCACCACAATCCAAATCTGTAAAATTACCCCCAGCCATCACGCTATCGTATTGGTCCACACCACTAGCAGCCCCAGAACAAGGTGTACTATCGGTTGGAGTTGTATAAACATAGTTACCTAGGTTCCAAGACCTCGCCACTTTCTCATAATCCGTCAAAGTTCCACTAACTGGCACGCTGGTCTCAGTTTTCTGCATCCCCTGAACAATATTGGTTGTCACATCTGTATTTTTACTAGAAAGCGCCACTTGATCCCCTCTACCATTCGTAGCCACTGCATTACCATTAGCATCAACATCAATATCAAGCGCTAAGTTCTGCGTCATCCAGCACTCACCATCTTTAAGCTTGGTCACCCAATAGCTTTTACCATCCCGCTTATCCAATAACTGTTTAGTCTCATGCTCAACACTGGCGGCACAAATCTCTGGCGTCATCTCCTGCATATAAACGATATCACTCAAAGTTAGATCTGGTATTACCGCATCCGCATTAGCTGTTGCAGTGAACATCACTCCACCATTATATATTCCTTCTGGTTGTGCAGCGCTAGCCGATACACCAAAAGTAACAGTTGTCACATCTCCAGCATCAAGCGTAGCAGTACTAGTCTGCTTAATCATCCTGCTGCTAGTACTAATAGCATTCCAATTTTCCTCTCCATCTACTCGATACCCCCAAGCTGAAGAACTCTGAACGGGTGTGCCAGCAGGGATAACCGACGAATCCGACGACACCAACGCGGTTTCCTTATCTGAATCCCTAATAACAAGTGTATACCCTGTCTTACGATTAGTTAGTACTCTAACGGTAACATCTCCCGTGTCAATCCCCCCACCCGGTATCGGGCTAAGAGATACAGTATCAGGTTGATCTTCAGTATTCCCAACAACTTCTATACTGACTGCACCACCGTTAACAGCCTTTATTGTCCCGGTAGTACTAGTCGCAACAACACTCTGCTGTAAAGAAGACACAAAACCAAAACTAAAGATGACTAATATTAGTGCGCCCATAAGCATTAATGTCTTGCTTGTAGTTCGATCCACCAATAACGTCATACTGCTTATTATATATGAGCGCATGAGGAAAAACAAGAACATTTTAGAGTTCACTGTAATACTACAATAACATCATTCCCCAGCCAGCGGAGGGAGTTACCTCCCCACCGATTACCGTCGCGCGATGATCCCACATCGACAACGTAAACCCCCATGAAGAAAGCCATTGCATTTGTAGTCGAATTATAAGCATGTGCCATTGTAGACCACCAAAGTCCAGCATAACCAATGTTCTTAACGCGTCCAACATCGATTTGCACATTACCGCTGCGCACAAAGTATAATGGAGCTTTAGCTATATTGTAACTATGCTACATAACTCACTATATATAACTAGTCTGCCAGGCAGCGGAGGGGGAAACCAGCCCAACGGTTGTGGGGACCAAGTGATGGATAAACAGTAGTGTCAAAATATAGGCCATATGTATTAGCAGTACTAGAATTTGTATATGTAGCTGCTGACGATGGCCAACCATAACCACGGAAGCCTGAATGCCTTAATCGGCCTTCGTTATTAGAAACTGTTCCGCTGCGCACAAAGTATGAATGGTGCGCAGCGGGTATGCCGCGATATCTAACGGTCGCCTGCTTAACTTTGGCCAGTATGGCCGCTGGTGGTCACTCACAGCGAGCTATTATACATCTGTCACTATTGCTCGTTCATTCTACTTCTTCCTCAATACTGATAGCGTCTATCTATCAAATGACAACGACCGTTGGCTCGGTCTCTCCCTCCGCTGCCTGGCAGACTAGTTATATATAGTGGGAAATACTTTTCTCCAAACAAAAAGCTATTCTTCCTGTAAAAAACCTTCCAAAGTTTTGGCTTCTTCCACCCGATACTGCCCCACCTCAGTTCTCCTTAGCGCCGTCAAGTATCCCCCCACCCCCAATGCTTTGCCAATATCTTCCCCCAAAGTCCGAATATAAGTCCCACTCGAAACTTTGCAACGAATAGTCAACTCCGGCCACGCATAATCCAAAATCTCTAGTTCATAAATTTGCACTTTTCGCCGGGGCATCTCGACTTCCTTCCCCGCTCTCGCCAACTTATACGCCCGTTGTCCATTAATCTTCACCGCCGAAAACGCCGACACGGTTTGCCAGTTTTCCCCAACAAAGTTCTCCACACACTTTTCCACAGCCTCTTTGTTCGGTTTTTCGCGCACCACCTGTTCGGTTATTTCGCCCTCCAGATCGCCAGTTGTCGAATTTGCCCCCAGTCGTACCGTCGCAATATACTCTTTGTCCAGCTTCAAAAACTCTCCCGCCCGTTTCGTTCCCTTACTTACCAACAAAATCAACAACCCAGTCGCAAACGGATCCAAAGTTCCCGTGTGCCCCACTTTCACCTTTTTCCGTTTTTGGCGCACTACGCCGTCCTTACCTTTCACTTCAATCATTCCCGCCTTGTCCGACAATTTCCGCCGCACCTGCGCCACCACTCCGAACGAGCTCATACCCGCCGGCTTATCAATCAACAAAATCTCATCCTTAGGCAAACTTTCCATTGCCAAAATTATACCATACCTATCCCTATTAGGCTTTCGGCACCACCGGCGGCATCATATCTGCACCCATTTGTGGTTCCGGAGGTGGAGGCAAAGTCACCGCACCTGTATTCGCCACCGGCACTTTTTCAGCTTCCGCCGGCGCCGCAGCTTGTGCCGGGTTCACCGCCGTTTGCGTCATCGTCTGAGCCGTATTCGCTACAGGAGGCATCGGTGGTATCATTGGCTGCGTCGGGTTCGCTGCCACCACCCCTGCTGGAGCTGCCGATACTACACTAGTCGCACCCGCACCGCCGCTCACCAAACCAGCCGCACTTGCCGCCGTCTCCACCGGCAGCGGCTCTGCCAAAGCCTGCGCCATCATTTGACTATAATCTTTTTGCGCACCACCAGCCGGCATCGTCGGAACTTCCGGCTGCACCACTGTCCCCGTCATCGGAGCTGACGCCGCCAACCCATAATCATTCCCCACCAAAAGACTACTATGGTCACTTGCCACCATACTTGGAGCTTCCTGATGTACCTGATAACTACTGCTTGGCGTAATCCCAGTATCATTCCCCATCACATTTGCTGCAATCAACTGCTGGTCCGCACCCATCGACATCAATTTTGAAGCAATCTGCATAGTTTCTGAATTTGTTCGGTTATTAGAAAATCTTTCCGTCGACGCCACAATACCAGTCAACAATGCTGTCGCCACTTCCTTATCAATCGTCGCATCTGGCCCTTGAATCGCAAAAATCAGTTTCGTAATCATTTCCGACACCGAGCTAGCTCCTGGATCGCTCCATTCCAGTTCACCAAACCGCCCTGGCGCATCACAAGTAATATCCACTGTCGTCGCATCATGCATAATCCGACCATATTCCGCGAGCGCCTCATCCAAATCCGCTGCCGAAGGCACACCCAACGCCAGTACTAAGTCTACATTAAAATCACCGTGCGAAAACTCCAAATCCGCCTCCGACAAAGTCGTCTTATACGGCGTGATATAAACTTTAACAAAGTCACCATCCAGTTTATAACGCAAATGGTCAGCCTTATCCTTTGATAAAGCGATAATAAAGTCCTGCAAACTATCCGTATTATCCTCAAACGTCCCCTCCGGCTGCAAAAAGTTCAGCGCATCCGGAGTTTGCCCCGAATAAATCGCTGTCGTATGTTTCTGCATGCCATCCAAGAACAGGGTCAAACCAATCGCCGCCGCCATTTCGTCCACCGATGGGTCGCGCGACAATGCCACCAAAATATTTTCCGAAGTTTTAATCTTCTCAACAATCTTCCGCATCAAATTCCCCTGCGGAGTCAAACCCGCCGCCGGAGTCTTGTTCGCTTGTGCCGTTCCTGCAGCCTGCGCAGTCGGAGGCGTCGTGACGCTCGTACTACTTGCAGCCACCTTCGGAGCCGGAGACACCGCTGCCACCGCTGGTTTCGCCGCAACGTCACTCACCGGCGGTACCGGTGGAATAGCTGGATTAGTGGTCGATGTTGTTTTTTGGTTTTGATCTTGCATACTAAATAGCCCTGTATAGACTCATGTTAGCACACTTTCCCCAAAAAAACAATAGCATTTTCACATGAAAAAGGAGCAGTCGTAACCGCTCCTTTTCGTCTGCAAGCTCCCTAGCGCAGCTGGCAAAGCTCTTCGAGTTCTGCACCTTTCTGCGCCGTATACTGCGCCTCGTCGATAATCGACTCCGGAGCATAGATGACAATGACATTCTCGTCAGGCACATCAGATACGCGCGACTCCAACCAGTAAACGACCCTTCTCATAATCGCCACAAATGGCTGGTTTGTATCAAACTCTGCCGCTACCATTGCCTCAGTTTCATCAGCATACTTAACATCACCATAAACGGTAATGCCGTAGCGACTAGACCTCTCTGTGCTATCATCTACCCCAAAGATGGACACCTCCTCGGTTACATCATCAGGGTGCCGAACAACCTTAATCTCATAATACCATGAGGTGTCCAGGGCCTCTGCCAGTGCTTTCAGCGCTTCAGGCGGAACATAGGCATTATTTGCCTTCAGCTCCTTCCGCACAGCCACCATGATCGAGTTTCGTCTGTCCAATTTTTTCTTTTTTGAGTATAACATATCCTGTCTCCTCTCTGGGTATAGGTCTCTTGCCCGTTTACCCGCTGCCCGTCGGCCCTTTGATACCACCAAAGTGGCGAACCAGCGGACGTCTCCGCAGTTCATAATAGACACAATAACATTATATCCATTATGAACTGCGGAAGAGTACAATATAGAGAACTTGCATTTTAAGGTGCTCAGAACATCTAGCAATTTTGGGTCTTTTTCGTCTATAAAAAGACCCTGTATATACAGGG
>CAYYWU010000007.1:39543-47527 GCA_964475445.1 uncultured Candidatus Saccharibacteria bacterium
ACATCTAGCAATTTTGGGTCTTTTTCGTCTATAAAAAGACCCTGTATATACAGGGCAAAATATGCTCTGGTATATCTCTATCACTATCTGTTCAGTTTCGTAGCATCAGATTGATACTACACTCTAATTGTAGCACACACCATCAAAAATGTCAATACTTTTTATGCTTTTATGACTATTCCTTATTTTTAGTAAAAGTCACAACAGCCACCAGCTAAATCTTCCGCAGCGCCCGCTCCACTCGCTCAATATCACTTTCGCGCGTTGCATAACTCAGAGAAAACCGCACCAGCGGTGGCAATTTCCGCACCTTATCCAAATAATAATGCGCGCAGAAATACCCCGTCCGCGCCATAATTCCCTCATTCGCGAGCGACTGTCCCAAGAGATGCGAGTCAATCCCCCCCACATAAAAGCTCATTGTCGGGTTCGCTACTTCACGCACCAATTTCACTTTGTCGCGCGAGCTTAGAAACTCATACAATTCTTGCGTGCAACTCTCAAGTCGCTGTTTATCAGCCTTCGTTCGTCGTTCCAGCCAATCAATCGCTTCGCCAAAAGCGCAAATCTCTCCCCAAGCCATCAGCCCCGGCTCGAAAATCGTATGCTCATGCTCCTTATTCCCGAGCGCGCTCAACACATAATGGTCCTGAAAAACGTCATCCACCATGCCCCCACCCACAAAACTGAGCCGCAGCTTTGGGATCAAATCCCGACGCACCACCATCACCCCCAGCGACGGTGCGTACATCTTGTGCGCCGAAAAGCACACTGCATCCGCCTCTGTCTTCTCTAGAATCTCGTGAAAATGCGCCATCGCCTGTGCCGCATCAATAATAATTATGCCGCCATCACGATGCACCTTTTTCACCACGTCCTTTATATTGACCAGCAACTGCCCATCAAAGTTTGCCGCGCAGTTCACCACCACAATGCTCTTCGCAAAATCCTCATCCAGCGGCAGGCTTCCGTCTTCGTTGCGCGACAACACCACTCGCGGCACGTCGAGACGCTCCGCCAACTCCATGGTCGCGAGAAATGGTGAATTGTGCTCAATGTCCGACGTGAATACTTTTTTCACCAATCCTGAATCAATTTCATTCAACAACAAATTAATTCCATAAGTCGTGTTCAAAGTAAAGGATACAAAATAATCCTTCGCTTTCAACTTGAGTAATTTTAAAACTTTTCGCCGCGTCGCTTCCACCATTTCGTCAGTTTTAATACCCCACTGATATTTCACCCGCTCTCCACACGAATTATGCTCAAAATAATATTTGTTCAGCGCCTCCACCACCGGACGTGGCCGCAAGCTCTGGCAAGCCGCATCCAGATAAACCGATTTTTCATCAAGATAATCAAAATCTTCCATAATTCTATTATACTACTCTTCCAGCAGCCGACACACTACCGAAATGATTACTTTAAGATAATAAGTTTTCATTTTATACCCACTCTTGATTTGAACTATTAAACTTTCTTTAATAGTTCAAATCTTATTCTAATTTACCTTTTATGCCTACAAAAAACAGCCTAAGTTCTATCACTTAGGCTGTTTTTACTATCTGCCGATTATTTCGTATTCTTTTCTTGAATCACCTTTAATAATTCTTCGTACCTATCCAACATCTCGTTCACACGGTCCGAAGTTAAGTCCACCAGCTCTTCTTCTTCAAAATCCAGCGTCTCCATCCACTCCTGCAAATCTTCAGCTTTCTCAAGATAATCAGCCGCAATCGTACGATCGCTCTGACCTGACGCGACAAACTTCTGATAAGTCTCTCCCAAATCAATCATCCGCGTGCGTAATTCCTCGCCAAAAGCTTTCAAATTCTCATTATCAGCTTCAACCAGCGACTTTGTCATTTCCTTAATCTCAGCTTCCGAAGTATCTGCCTCATAATTCGCCATATTTAATAAGAACTCATGTACCGCCACGTAAGTCGCCAAAGACTTATCCACCTGCGCCTCATTCAGTAGCACCGGTTTTGCTGCCTCTGCGAAGGCATTATATTTCTCCTTCACCTCAGCATCACGCTGCACACCAGAACTTTTCTCAAGTTCACCGGCCAATTCACGCGCTTCAGCTAGTCCCTGCTGGCACTCTGCAATCTTCTGCTTGTAATCCTCTAGGCTCAGTTCATCGTCATCAACCTTCGCTAAAGCATTATAACAAACTGCCGTATAACCACTATAAAGATCCTCTATCTTATCAAACAAGTCATCTGCAATCTCTTCACTCTCTTGGTAATCTGCTCCCATCAATTTCGGCACTAACACACATGCCAAAATTGCCAACACGACCACCACTGCTGCCACCACACCACCAATTATCCAACCAGTACGTTGATTGCTCTTTTTAACCGTTGCCACTGGCGCAGCTTCCTGCGCACTGTTTGCAGACTTCAATTGTGCCATTTTTACCCTCACTTAATTATTCTTTCAGTATAACATACTTAGATTCCATATCAAAAGATCGGCACCGAACCGGGGACATACCCAGGCAGCGGAGGGAGAAACCGTTCCAGCGATGATTGCTGTTTGACGGGTTGACACCATCAGCATTGAAGTTGAGGTTGGACGCGCGGGCATCAGTAACAGAGGTATAATAACCCGCCGTAAGCGACCACCAGTTGCCGTTCTGGCCAGAGTTGTTCAAGCGGCCGTTAGACATCGCGACGTTCCCGCTGCGCACAAAAACTCAAAATCAATTTCGCAAAGCATACATCAATCGGTTCTCGAAGTTTATTTACCTAGTCCTAGCCTTAGCTTAAGACCCATCTCGTCTTCACTATTTCTCCAACAAAATTTCGAAGATAACTTCACGATCTTTTTTCGAGAGCTTTTAAGAAGTGGAGCTTGACCTCAATTCTTCTCTTAGATCCCATGGACACTATATCCACATCCATTATTATATAACAACCAAATTTCCCCATGTTATAATGTGATTATGAATATTGTCTTCCCCGAACTAAACCATCCTATTATCAAATCTGCTCTAGAAACTTATAACAGCACTGCTGCCGTCCCGGTTACGCCTATAGCAGCTTCCAACCTTGCTGAGGCCTGCACTCTTGTTACCTCCGGCGCCGCCGATTCTCTGATTGCTGGCATTGATTATTCCTCCCGCAATGTTATTCTCGCCTGCCGTGACGCTTTTGGCATGGGCACCCACCCAGAACTCAGCCCAAATTTCCCTGCCGGACCTTACTCAACTTTTTCCGGCCTCGCCGTCATGATTAAAAACTCTCATCCTAACAAAGCTCCATCTCTTTCCAATCCTGATAGTCAAATCTATCTTCTCGCCGATATGGCTGCCTGCAAACACCCCAATTCCGACCAAATCACCGAAATCATCGCTCAAACTTACGCCTCCGCGCAAGCCATCCTGAATATAGAACCGCGCATTGCTCTACTCTCTTTCTCCACCAAAGGCAGCGGCGGTCACGATACTACCATTGACCTCATGCAGCAAGCTTTAGCGACTTTCCAAGATTCATCGCTCCTCATTGACGGCGAGATGCAGCTCGACGCTGCCATTGATCCCGCCGTGGGCGCCAAAAAGTTCCCTGGCTCACCTGTTGCTGGTGAAGCTAACGTCCTGATTGCTCCCGATCTTAACTCCGGCAATCTTCTTTATAAAGCTTTCGAGCGCCTCGGCGGCTACACCGTTGCCGGTCCTATCTTGCAAGGCTTCAACTTCCCCGTCTCCGATCTCTCCCGCGGCAGCACTGTCGCAGATGTCATGCTCACAGTCGAAACTATGGTCAAACTAGCTCAAAAAACTGCTTAACTCTTCCAATAAATTAGGGCCGTCACCTTGCCGGTGGCAGCCCTTTTCTTAAAGGATTTTTTCGCTCGCTTGTTTATCCATGTTTTTCTGTTTCAGTCCCATCCCGAACATCTCCGTTAAGCCCATAAAGAGCTTTAAGCCATATCTTCGTCCCGCGCATTGTAGCACATCGTAGCTACGTCAAATGCCGCTTTCGATCGAATGGCTTGCCGCTCACGCTTTAACAGAACGCCCGGCAGAAACCAGCGAAACGGTGTTACGCCCTTGGTGTTGCCCCTCTGTGCTGTCTCGCAGCGGTGCTCCTGACCAGCCGATTCACTCAAACACCCAATTGAGTGTATTGACCAAATCTTCATGGTCTCCAGCGGCTTAGCCAAAGCAAGCACTGCTTCACTCATCACCGTCGGTAACGCCACCAACAGAAAAACAGTAATTATCCTTATTCCGCCATCGAAATGGCGGAAAGACAATATTGTCTTTCTTCGCAAACTTCTCATCTCCTTTCCAAAGTACTCTTACTATCAAGCAATTTCTCCAATTACCAACAGTAAGGCAACCTTCCCCTGCAACACTCCCAGCTTCTCCAGCTGTAAGTAGCAGGCATCATGCTCAGCTGCAACGTACGGTCTTTGTAGCTAATATAGTCCGGACTATAAGTAACTACTACTGTTTCTCAACTAGCCGTCACAAAGAGCATGTTCCAATATTACTCTCCTCCCCTCATCCTGTCAACCATAAGCGCATTAAGAAGGGCTGCCCGCAGACAGCCCTATGGCAAAATTGGGTTGAGGAAACGATCCGGCTGGAAGAGTTGGGAATGTATCCCCAAAGAAAAAAGTTGGTATGCGCCAGTGCGAATGGAAGCATACTTTTTAAGATCGTTCCCCCGAATGTCCCTACGGGCTGTGACACCCGCAAGGGGCAGCATTAGATAGAAAAAGGAGAAGCCCACCTCCTTTCATCAATAAAATTTTGGTTAGTTTTGCTTAACTGGCCATTATGGTGGTTCCCCCAGTCTAAGCTTCCATCAGTTCCGTAGTCATACAAGATACAGGCCCATCACGAGTCCAACCATCCAAAGGTAAGCCCCCTTTCTTTACCTTTCCATCAATTGCCAAAACCGAAAGGTACTAGATTTACCCTCAAATTCTCACAAAGCCGGCGTTTTGCTCCCTTTGAGTGCATAGCATCATTCTACTCTATCCACCCCAGCTCGTCAACCTTAGACAATCGGCGTCCGTGGCGCAATATTCAAACTATACGGATCAGTCGGTTTTACTCCCGAAATAATCTCAAAATACGCCGCCGCCCCCACCATCGCCGCATTATCGCCCGCATAGCGTAATTCCGGGAAAAACACTACCGTATTGACGTCTGAGAGCCTCTCTACGGCCTTTTGACGCAAAACCTGGTTAGCACTCACCCCGCCAGCAATCACCACGCTACGAGCCTCTGGATGGGCTTGTAGGGCATTTTCCACTTTTTCGACCAGGATTTCCGCCGCCGTTTCCTGAAAAACTGCCGCAAAATCCGCTACTTGTTGCTGAGATAAGTGCTTCGAGAGCTCATAAGATGGCGTCGTAATTGGTAGCTCCAGCTCCGTTTGTACCGCTCGAAGCACAGCAGTCTTGAGACCCGAAAAGGAAAAATCCAGCCCCTCAACTCGCGGAGTTGGCAACTTATATTGTTTATTATTTCCCTGTTCTGCCACCCGCGCTACACTCGGACCACCTGGATACGGCAAGCCCAAAATTTTTGCTACCTTATCAAAGCATTCACCCACCGCATCATCGCGCGTCGTGCCAATAATCTCAAACTTGTTATGCTCTTCTATATAAATAATCTGCGTATGCCCGCCCGAAACCACCAACGCCAACAACGGAAAACTTGGAACTCCCGCCCCATTCGAAAAATTCTCCGATGCTGAGGGTTTCTCTAGCCAATTTGCATAAATATGCGATTTCAAATGATGCACCGCATATAATGGTTTCTGCCATAAAATCGCCAGCATCCGCGCCGTCAAAGTCCCAATTAGTAGCGACCCCAAGAGCCCCGGCGCATAAGTCACCGCTATATAATCAATATCATCTTTTGTCAATCCAGCATCGCTCAAAGCTTGCTTCAGCACCGGCAAAATCGCCTCTAGGTGTGACCTTGCCGCCACCTCTGGGATAACCCCTCCGTAAGCTGCAAAAATATCCACCTGCGACACTACTACATTGCTCAAAACTTTCACGCCATCTTCAATTACCGCTGCCGCAGTCTCATCACACGAACTCTCGATTGCTAGAATCTTCATTACTTTATTATACCATATTTCTCATCACCTTACCATATGCTATAATAAACTTATGGAACCACATTTTCTGCAATCTTCAGCCTGGAAAAACTTTCAAAGCCTAGAAAATCACACTACCTTCGAACTCAGCGGTGATGATTTTTCCGCACTCGCTATTCTCGAAGCCACCCCTGTTGGAGACTACTTATATTGTCCTTATGGCCCCACACTCGATACATCAAAATCTCCAAAAATCGCCCTGAAACATGCCCTCGAAGCTCTTTCAGAGCTTGCGCGCGACAATCAAGCTTTTTTTGTCCGCGTTGAGCCGACCTTTCCTTTCCCTGCCGAGGAATTACAAAGTCTTGGCCTACAAAAATCTCACGACCTCAATCCAGCTCACACCTGGGTCCTCGACCTCACACAACCCCAAGATATTCTCTTAAAATCCATGCGCAAATCCAATGTCCAATATTGGCAAAGTAGCGCTAAGAAAGGTCTCAAAGTTCGCACTTCGCAAGATCCTACAGAAATCTCCATCCTCAGTTCCCTGCTCAAAGCTATTGGTGAAAAAGACAATTTCACTCCACAAGACGAATCTCACCTCAAGCATCAGCTTGAAGCTGGTTTCGCCACGCTCTACATCACCGAATTCGAAAATCAGCCTATCGCCGCTGCTCTAGTTTACGACAATAATGATACTCGATTTTACGCCCACGCCGCCACCAGTAACGAGCAGCGCAAACTCGCTGCTGGTACCGTTTTACTCGTCCAGATGATTCTTGACGCCAAAAACTCTGGTAAATCCACTTTTGATTTTTGGGGGATCACACTTTCCGAAGACCCATCTCACCCCTGGTATGGCTTCAGTAAATATAAGCAATCTTTTGGCGGATCGGCCGTTACTTATTCTGGGACATGGGATTATCCGCTTAATTCCCTACGCTACAAGTTTTACCAAATCGTCCGGCGCTTCAATCGTCTCAAGCGCAAACTTCTCCATTAAACAGTTGTGGTATCCTGCCCTTGCTGGAGCAAGGGTCTTTTGCTGGCAAGCATACTTAGTATTTATTACCAAGCATAGACGTTTTTATATTCTTCCCTCTTATGCTTGGTAATTATTTTAATTTGTGCTACCAATACTAGGCTACAATATAGCTAAAGCTCCATTATACTTTGTGCGCAGCGGGTATGTGGCCATCCTTAGCGGCCGCTTAGGAGTTAGCGGCATCTATGGCTATAGCTGGTCAATTTCAGCCGCAGTTTATACTAATGTAACCACGGCTAGTGCGTACTTTCTCGGTTTTGATGCCGTAGACGTTATTCAGACGGATGGTCTGAGTGGCCGTTGGGGTGGTTACCCCCTCCGCTGGCTGCAGCCCCTAACTACTATTTAAGGTAGACTAATTCCCTCAAAAAAGGACGTCAGAACACGTCCATCAAAAAGCTTAAACTTATGTGAAATCGCTTGACACATATTCAAATATCATGATATTATTTCAACCATACTTGGCCTCCTCAGACAGCCTCCAAAGTTGAAACTAATTTATATTCCGAACCTCACCAGAAATCCGTTACCTTTATTCTAGCACGACTTTTTCCAAAACACAAGCACTTTTATGGATCTTCCGGCAGCGGAGGGGGAGACCAGTCCAACGATTACTGTTAGACATGCTCGTTGTGCGGTCACCAAAACTACAAAATGAAGCGGTAGCACTAGTTGTTGATATGTAGTCAAGTGCCGATTTTGACCATAAATATCCAATTGAACCCATATACCAAAAGTTATTTTCACGGGTTCCAACCCACCCGCTGCGCACAAAGTATAATGGAGCTTTAGCTATATTGTAGTTTGGACTGTGCGCAGCGGGGACATTGATATAGGCTTTGGGGCATTGAGGGCATCCGGTCAG
>CAYYWU010000008.1:0-41444 GCA_964475445.1 uncultured Candidatus Saccharibacteria bacterium
AATCAACCTGCCATTCTTGACTGCTGACGCTGACGGTCCAAAACACTTTGAATATACTTTGACCCGTGCCAAGCTCGAAGATTTGGTCAAGCCACTCTTGAATCGCTTGGCTGAGCCAGTCGAAAAGGCCTTAAAAGATGCCAAATTGACCGCTAAGGATATTGACGAAGTCGTGATGGTTGGCGGTATGACTCGTATGCCAGCTGTTGTTGAAGAAGTCAAGAAAATCTTTGGTAAAGATCCAATGCAGGGTGTCAACCCTGATGAAGTTGTCGCCGTTGGCGCGGCTATTCAGGGCGGGGTCTTGCAGGGCGATGTTAAAGATGTGCTCTTACTTGATGTGACCCCACTTTCTCTCGGTATCGAGACTATGGGCGGCGTCTCTACAAAGTTGATTGAGCGTAATACGACTATTCCAACCAGCAAGTCCGAAGTTTTCTCGACCGCTGCTGATAATCAGCCTCAGGTAGAAATTCATGTCTTACAGGGCGAGCGCGAAATGGCTGCCGACAACAAGTCGCTGGGTCGTTTCATCCTCGACGGTATCGCTCCAGCTCCACGTGGCATCCCACAGATTGAGGTGACTTTCAACCTTGATGCCAACGGTATCTTGAATGTCACTGCTAAGGATAAGGGAACTGGCAAAGAGCAGTCAATTACCATTCAAAACTCTGGCAACATGAGCAAGGAAGACATCGAGAAGGCTCAAAAAGAAGCCGAAGCTCACGCCGAGGAAGACAAGAAGAAGCGCGAAGCTATCGATGCTAAGAATAAGCTCGAGAATGCTATTTATCAAGCCGAAAAGATGCCTGATGAGTATAAGGACAAGATTTCCGAGGATGATACCAAGGCAATCAAAGACGCCGTCGAAGAAGCTAAGAAAGTTTTGAACGACACTGAAGCTGACAAAGAGAAGCTTGAGGAGGCCGCCAAGACTCTCAGCAATGTCCTCATGCCAATCGGCGCCAAGCTCTATCAGAGTGGTGAAGCCAAGGCTGATGCTACTGCCGAATCAGCTGACGACGCTAAGGCCGATGATGGCGACGCTGTCGAAGGAGAGGTAGTTGATAAAGAATAACTAACGCCAATATTAAAAGTACCCCCACATCATATCGGTGTGGGGGATACTATTTTGAAAATACTAGATTGCTTAACAACTTTACGGTCGGAACAGCTCCCAGACCTGTGGCTCAGACCGCTCGTCCTGGCAATATACACAGTTGCCCTGTATCGAAAATACCCATAACTCGTCACGTTCTAGCACGGATTTCTTACGCACTAAGGGATAAATCACCTGCGTCATCAAGTTATGTGCAATTTCAGTACCCGCAAACGAACGAAAAGTTTTTGGGATATTTTTCTCTACCAACTCACGGTCATAATGACATTCGTTGCAAAGAAAATCAACTCTTGTTTGGCGCTGTTTTGTGTAAGTTTCATCATCTACCTGCCACATTATGATACTCGCATCATTTTTGCTATGCCACCACTCTGAGAAATCACTTTCCAGATCATAGAGGCAAGACCAGGGAATCTGCCAGCGTTCATGCACCGCCAAATCACGCGTCAACTCATGTCCATCGAATCCGGGGCCAACTTTCTCGAGTATGATGCTGTGCTCCAAATGAAACACGATATTAAAACCGCCACCATACTCATAACGTGGTACAGGCGGATTTCGTGTTGGTAAGATCAATACTACCCCCTCAGGGTCCTCACGATTCACCTTACGGATCAAATCCGGCAAACTATCCTAATATCCGTAAAAGGTACGGTGCGTGGCAGATATTTCTTGGCTAACAAAATACCACTAGCTTTTGCGTAGTTCATTGGGTCCCTCACTTTATCACCTCCTTCAAAAACTCGTGAGGAGCAATCTTCTTACTCCAAAGAACCAATTTCCCACTAAATTCTGGTTAGTATTATATCATGGCAACTTGGTTTCCCCTAGATTACAATATAGCTAAAGCTCCATTATACTTTGTGCGCAGCGGAGCTATTAATGTCGGCACTGGTCGCTTAGGTAGTTTTGGTGTTTATGGTCGCTTCCGAGCATCTTCAGCCTTAAATTATACTTCATCCACCGATGCTCGGTCATCATATCTTGACTTCACCGCTACCGATGTCACCCCATCAAACTATAGTCATCGTTGGAGCGGTCTCTCCCTCCGCTGACTGTAACTTTCTTACTATATATAACTAGTCTGCCAGGCAGCGGAGGGGGTCACCCATATAACGATCGTAAGTTTCGACTGGATCAACACCATTCCCGGGTATACGCAAATTATAACTTAATGCGCTAGTTGACGAAGTATAACCCGCAGCTGTACTAGACCAGTATCTTCCATATTGTCCAACCATACGCAATGCCCCGTTATTAATCCTCACATACCCGCTGCGCACAGTTTTTTGGCAGACAATTGACAAAACATTTTCTTAAAATTCTTTGCTGGCTTTTTGGTTCTTGCAAGATCATGCTATAATAGCTTCAAAAGGAGTTATTATGGAAAAATGGTTTTTGGTGACCAATCCGGGTTCATCTTCACGCAAATATGCTTTGTATCACGATGATGCGCTCGTCTGCTCGCTGCATTTCGAGATGGAAGGGAAAGACGTCGTTTGCACGCTCAAAAAGGCTGACGGCAGCCGCGAAAAGCTCACCGATGGTTTCTCGAAATTGACCGATACTGTGAAATATGTCAAAGATATCCTCACTGACGAGGGCTATCTGGATAAAAACAACCACCTCAGTGCCGTCCTAGCGCGCGTGGTTGCCACCGGTGATTATTTCGCCACCGACCATTTGGTCGACGACGAATGTCTGCGCCAACTCGAGATTGGCAAAAAGCGTGCTCCGCTCCATGTCCCCGTGGTTGCTGCTGAGATTGAGTCCTGCGTCAAGGAATTCGACGGCACGCCGGTCATCATCATCTCCGACTCTTCCTTCCACACCAGCCGCGATGACGTCCATACTTATTATGCGATCGACAAGGAATTGGCTGACAAAGCCGAGATTAAACGCTACGGTTTTCATGGTCTTTCGATGGGCTCGATTTCTGGCTATCTCAAAGCCGCCGGTATCGCCGCGGACAAGGTGATTGCTTGCCACATCGGCTCCGGCAGCTCAGTCACTGCTCTCTATAAGGGAAAATCATTTGATACCACTATGGGCTACACGCCGCTCGAAGGCGTGATGATGGCGACGCGCTGTGGTGATATTGATGCTACGGCCGCCATTGCGATTGGTCGCGAGCTTGGTCTGGAGGGAGAAAAGCTGGAAGAATACCTCAACAAACAGTGTGGTCTGAAAGGTGTAGCCGGCAATGATGATATGCGTGAAGTCTTGAGTCTGCGTGCTGACGGCGATCCAAAGGCGAAGCTGGCCTATGAGATGTATATTTATCGCATGCAGCGTGCGATTGGTCAAATGGCGGCCGCCATGCAAGGCGTCGATGCACTCGTGTTTACTGCTACGATTGGCGAGCGCAACGCCGAGATTCGCCGCGACATCGTTTCTGGCCTCGGTTATCTTGGCTTTAAGATTAACGACACCAAGAACGACGACGGTATTGCTGACGGTGAGCGCCACTGCGTGATTTCTGCCAACAGCTCAAAGCCAATTTATGTGATTTTCACCGACGAAACTGGCGAAATGATTAATCGCGCCAAGTTATTGCTCGAGAAGTAACCCTTATACTATTGACAAATCTTGTAATCTATGATACAATCAGAGTAATCCCTCAGGAAAGGGCCTATCTGTAGTGAAGAATGACCAAGTAACACCCCAAGAAACCGCCGAGATTCTCCAGCTGGCCGAGCAATGTCTCGGCTATGACGGTGATTTTGTTGAACTCGGTTGCTATCGGGGCGATACTTCAGTCTTATTAGGGAAGTTACTCCAAAAGTCTGGTGCCCAATTTTACTCCTATAATTCAGTAATAGGACAGCCTAACTGTGGAAAACTTGTGGATAAAAACTCCAATTTTGTGGAAAACATCTGCAAAACTTCCTCAAGATTGTGCAAAACTGGTGGAAAAACTCCCGAAACCGTCGCAAAATCTGTGGAAAACTCGGATAAACATCTTTGGATTTATGATTCTTTCGAAGGCTTGCCACCCAAAACCAGCGAAGACAGCTCTGGCGCCGGCGCCAATTTTCAAGCGGGTGAGCTGTTAGTTACCAAGCGCGAAGTGGTGGCCAAGATTCGCAAAGCCGGCCTGCATAACGTTATTATCAAGAAAGCTTGGTTTGATAAGCTCGCTGATAATGACTTGCCGGCGCAAATCGCCTTCGCATTCCTGGATGGAGACCTCTATGGCTCGATCAAAACCAGCCTCAAACTGGTCGCTCCGCGCTTAGCTACGCAGGGAATTATGGTTGTGCATGATTACAACAACCCTGAGCTTCCCGGCTCCAGCCGCGCCGTGGACGAGTTTTTGCACGCTCACTCCGAGTATCGGTTGCAGGTTCGCTATAGTCTAGCAATCATGACAAGTTCTAAAAGTAGCCGGTAGACTACCAATAATCCCAGGGTCACACCCACCGCAACCACATAGCTACCTTTGAGCTGCCCACCATTTTTTAGGCGGATGGCTAGCTTAATGATCAAGCAGCCTAACACGACATATGCTAGCGCCGTTAGTATATAGTTTAGCGAAAAGATTATCGCCTCCAGGGGCGCATATTCTAAAGTGTTACGAATCGTCGGCATCATGGCAAATAACATCAACCCCACAAGGACAGCGCTAAGCCACAAACTCAAACTAGCCAAAATTAATCCTATGCAAATTGCAATTTTTCCGGCCGAGTTCAGCTTCGGTAATTGAATGGCTTTCATTATGATAATTATAGCATATTGCTCTGGCACTCGCAGGCAAACTGTGCTAAAATAGTGATACCGAAAGAGAAGATTATGGCAAAACGAGATTATTATGAAGTTTTGGGAGTGTCCAAAAACGCTTCCGATGATGAAATCAAGAAAGCTTACCGCAAATTGGCGGTGAAATATCATCCGGACAAAAATCCGGGCGATAAGGCTGCGGAGGAAAAGTTCAAAGAAGTTTCTGAGGCACACGAAGTTTTGTCGGATAAACAAAAGCGAGCGCGCTATGACCAGTTTGGCCACGCTGGTGTCGGTGGCAATGCCGGCGCCGCGGGCGGAAACCCGTTCCAGAACGGCGAGTTCAACTTTAATGGTCAGCGGTTTAACTTTGACTTCGGGGGCGGCGGGGGCCTCGACGATATTTTGGGTTCGATTTTCGGCTTTGGTGGCGGCCCCCGCCGCCCCGCCCGCGGCGCCGACTATCGCACCACAGTGACTTTGACCTTCGACGAAGCTATTTTTGGCACCACCAAGGTCGTTAGCGCCGACGGCAAAGATCTCAAAGTTAAGATTCCTGCCGGCATCGATGACGGTATGTCGATTCGCCTGAACGGCAAAGGCGGCGCCGCTCCCAAGGGTGGCACAAAGGGCGACCTCTACGTTTTTATTCGTGTCAAACCGCACAAGCACCTCACCCGTGAAGGCAGCATTATTCTTTCCGAAAAAGTCATTTCCATGGTTGACGCCGCCCTCGGCACAACAGTCGACGTTGAGACTGTCGACGGTAACGTGCGTATGAAGATTCCCGCCGGCACCCAATCTGGTACGCCATTTAAGCTCTCTGGGCACGGCGTCCCACTGATGCGCAGCGATGGCGACCGCGGTCCACACATTGTCACCGTGATTGTTGAAACCCCGAAGAATCTCAGCAAGCGCCAAAAAGAGCTCCTCGAAGAGTTTCGTGACACCAAAAAGAAGCACAGTTTCTGGGGATAAACCTATTTTTGACTCCAAAAAGCCTCAAACTTATTGACAAAAATAAGAATCTGTGCTATAATGGAAAGATAGATATTAATTCATTGAGCTATGACTACTAGAGATCTCACTATTATTGGTAATAATGCCCTTGTTACTATTGCTGGTATCAAAAACATTCCGGCTAAGGTTGACACGGGTGCCGATTCTTCTTCGATCTGGGCGAGCGACATTAAAATCAATGCTGCTGGCCAGCTGGAGTTTAGCCTTCTTGGGCCAAGCAACCCACTTTACACTGGCGAGCGCGTAACTGCCGATAGTTTTTTCGTGCAACAGGTGCGTAATTCCACGGGTAATGTTGGCATCCGTTATCGTGTCCCTCTTGTTATCAAAATCAAAGGCCGCAAAATTCAAGCTTCTTTCACGCTGGCCAACCGCAGTCGTAATCGCTTTCCAGTCTTGATTGGTCGCAAAACTTTACAAAACAAGTTTCTTGTCGATGTTTCCAAAGTTGCTGTTCCGCGGCCAGCTACTCTAGAAAATGGCGATTTGAATGCTGAACTTACCGCTGATCCACATAAATTTCATCAGAAATATATGCAACCATCCAACTCAGACTAATATTTATTGACAAACTTAACCGCGTGTGGTATAACGAAAGAATGAAAATCGCAATTTTGTCTAACGGCAATGCCAACTACTCCACGAAGCGCTTGGTCGAAGAGGCGAAGAAGCGCGGGCATAAGGTGCGCGTGATTAAATATAAGAATTGTTACCTTTCGCTCGACGAGAAACATTCCAACGTGTTTTACAAGGGTGAGTTACTGGCGGCGAAAGATTTTGATGCCGTTATCCCGCGTATTTCTAATAATATGACCCGCTATGGCTGCGCTATTGTCCGCCAATTCGAAATGCAGGGCACCTGGATGGCATCCAGCTCAATTGCGATTACTCGCGCCCGCGACAAGTTGCGCTCGCAACAGATTTTAACCAAGGCCGGCGTTGACACTCCCAAAACTCTAGTCAGCCGCAACACCACCGATATTGATGATTTGCTTGACCAGATTGGTCTCCCGGTAATCATCAAGCTGGCTTCCGGCACGCACGGCAATGGCGTCGTTCTGGCCGAAACCAAAAAAGCCGCCAAGTCCGCTTTGCAAGCCTTCTATCTCTATAACGAAGACGGCACCAACATTCTCTTGCAGGAATACGTCAAAGAATCCGCCGGTACCGACATTCGTGCTTTTGTGGTTGGCTCGCGCGTGGTCGCCAGCATGAAACGCCAGTCGCTTGATGATGATTTCCGTAGTAATTTGCACAAGGGTGGCGAAGGTACCAGCATCAAGCTCACTCCCGAAGAACGCCACATCGCCGTGAAAGCTGCCAAGGCCATGGGTCTGCATATTGCCGGCGTTGATTTGATGCGTTCCGACAAAGGTCCACTGGTGCTCGAAGTCAACGCTTCGCCTGGATTTGGTATCGAAAAAGTCACCGGTCGCGACGTTGCTAGCAAGATTATCGAATATGTCGAGCATAATGCCACGCGCCGTCATTCCAAAGATCGCGTTGGTGCTTAAACCAGCTCGCCCCAGCTTCTGTGCTATACTAGTTTTATGAAAGAATCTCACACGCGACCAGCGATTTCGGTGGTCATCCCGGTTTATAATGCGGAAACTTATCTTCGCGATACTCTTGACGGCATTTTTAATCAAACTTTTTCTGATTTTGAACTTATTTGCGTAGATGATGGTTCGACGGATAATTCTCTCGCAATTTTGCGCGAATATGCCGCCGCGCACCCCAATATGACGGTAATTCATCAGTCGAATCGTGGTCCTGGCGCCGCCCGTAATCGTGGCCTAGACGCGGCGATGGGTGAATATCTGGCCATGCTGGATGCTGACGACTTATATGAACCTGAGATGCTTGCGCAAGCTTACGCGAGAGCTCGCGCCGAGCAGAGTGATATCGTCGTCTATGCTTCCGACGAATATTATCCCGACACCAAGACTTTTGTTCCCGCTCCGTGGACTATTAATCGTGCCTTGTTGCCGGACAATTTGCCCTTTGCCGCGACCGACGTCAAGCAGGGGATTTTCCAAGTTTTTCTGGGCTGGACTTGGGATAAACTGTTCCGTACTGATTTTATTCGCCAAAACAAGTTACATTTTCAGCCTTTGCGTTCGTCCGACGATGCTTTTTTCTGTTTCATGGCGATTGTGAAGGCTGAACGGATTTCCATCATCGACCAAGTGCTTGTGCACCATCGCATTGCTCGCGGCGGTTCAGTCTCCACCACGCGCGAAAAGAGCTGGCCATGTTTCTACCGCGCACTTCTGGCAATGCGCGAGCAGCTTAAATCTTGGCATCTTTTCCAACGTTTCCAGCAAGACTATGTTAATTATGCTTTACATTTTTCGCTTTGGCACCTCACCACGCTCACTGGTGAAGCTTACGAGGAATGTTATCGCAAGCTGAAACATGGGTGGTGGCAGGAGCTAGGCGTGACTGAGCAGCCCGCCAACTACTTTTACGATTCTGCAGAATATGCCACTTATGAACGTATCATGACCCAAACCGCCAGTGAGTTCCGCGCTCAGACTTTGCAGAGCCAGCTCGACGAGCTGCATGCTTCCTCGGTCTGGAAAGCTGGTCAAGCGGTCACTTTTTTGCCCCGCAAGCTCAAAAATCTCTATCGTCGCCTCCGTAGCTCGCATTAACTCTTGACATTTTGCTTATGGTATGATACAATGGATGTAATGCCTCCTGGAGGCCTGTCTTGCTGTTGCTATTTTTAGCAAAGTCTGTTACAATAGTAGCAACTTAGTAGAGTTATTTTATTAAGGTTGTGAGGAGAGTGCATGAAGCAGCAAGAACTGGTAGCACTCCTGGCGCTGATGTTTGCATTTGGGGCGCCAGTCCCAGAGCTCATCACCGTCGCGAGCGTAGCGTGTGGGCTAGTTTTTGATGCTAAATCCGTCACAACCGAGCATGAGCTTTATGCCGCGCTGGCTGATGCCTCGACTCGCCACATCGTCCTGGAAGAGCACATTATCGCTGAATCGGCCATCACGATTAACCGCAAAGGTAAAATTATTATCGATTTGCACGGTCACAATTTAATTTCTTGCGGTCATAGTCGCGGCGGTTTTGGGTTTAGCAAAAATCGTCACAACGAGCATCTTCCAGTCATTGATATTCAATCCGGAAATCTGGAAATTACCGGGCAAGGTCATGTCATGGCACTAGGCGCGGAAAGCCCTGCGATTCGGATGCGTGGCGCGATGACGGCAGAAAACGAAAATTACGCCAGCGTCGCTATCGATGAACAAGTGATTATCAACGCGCCGAATTATTACGGGCTCTGCATCGTGGCGAACGGCGGTATGGCTTATGGCGTCAGCGTTGATTTTCGGGGCACGATGATTGCGCGCGACGGTATTTATGTTAGCAGCAATATTCAAGGCTTGGGCGATAATGTCCCTGCCATCACGCTTGCGAAGGGCTCGCGGATTTTGGTTGATGAGCATTTGGGGGTAGCGTTGCATGCGGCCGGTTATGCGGTATGGAATTTGCACAAAGCTGAAGTTGCTGGCGGCACGGGTATTATTATTCGCTCAGGTAAGCTCAATCTTAATGACGCTTCAATTGCTACCGCCGGCGAACTTAGCCCGCTCGCGGAAACTGAATCCTCGGAGATTCACGACACGGGCGCAATTATCCAAATCGAACCCGGACAGGCCGAGCCGATCGCAATCACCATTCAGGGTGGTGATTACACCAGTACGAAGAGTTATGTTTTTGCCGAAACTGGCGCAACCAAAAATCTCCAAACTTTTTCGATTCAGTCGGGCCAATTTGCTGGCGAAAGTGGTATTTTCTATGGCGTGGCGCCACACGGCGCTGAAGGCGCCGTCACGGAAATCACCGGAGGAACTTTTACGGCGGATGTCACCAGCTACTTAGCTTCGGGGCGATATTTAGAGAAAGATAATAAACATCACGCTTATACCGTGATTGACGCTTCAAAATCGCGCGCCGAAGCCAAGCTCGCGCAGGCCGAAAATGATTTGCAAGCCGGATTGGAACTCGCCGCACGCTTTTTGGATAATAAATATTCTGCGGGCGATTTGGGCGAATGGCGGGCGCGCTTTACTTCAGTCTTGGCGGTCTTGAAACGTACGCGTACTGCCGTGAATAAATTATTACAAGGTAAACCTTCCACGGAAAAACTTTTGGCGGCGACACGTTCGCTAACTAAAGCGATTAATAATGTGCAGGCCGTTGAAGATGATTTGCGTGCCGAAGTTGCCACGGCGGTGGCGTCGGTAGAGGCGGTCGACCCGCAAGATTATAGCAACTATAGTTATCGCGAACTCAAAACCGCTGCCACTGCAGCCGGGAAGATTTTGTTACAAGAAAATCCTGGTCTGGAAGCGATTTACTCGTCCTTACTCGATGTTGAAATTAATATTGATTTGCTTGAAGAGCGTGGCCCAGACGAAGCTAATCTTCCACTTGAATCCAGCTTTAAACCTGTCACTGCCAAAAGATCTAAGCCAGTGGCGCCGGACTTATCGAGTTTGCCTGATCCTGAAATGGTAGAACCTCACACGACGGTTGCGGAGTTCCAGCCAGAACGTGCCTTAGCACGGATTGCGCTTGGTGAAACTATGCCGAAGCTGCCGATTTTGAAGAAAACTAGTTTGTTTGATTTACCCCCAGTCACAGCCCCAGTGCTCAAAGTTGATCCCGAGCTTGAAACCGCCAAACAAAATTTACGCACCTTATTGAACGAAGTTAGTGCGCTTGACCCAGCCGAGTATGTCCATGACAGTTATGTGACACTGACGCAAATTGTCAGTCACGCCGGAAATCTTCTGGCGGAACCGCCAATTTCCGCGACGGCCGCAACTTACAATAATCTTGCCTATGATGTTGAAACTGCACGGCAAAACTTAGTCAAAAAAGTCGACGACCCTGCCAGCACCGCGCTCGAAGATGCCAAACACAATTTACTCGAAATGTTGGACGCGGTTAAAGATCTGCAAGTTAATGATTATCAAGAAACGGCAGTTGAGCAATTTGGTGAACTACAAGTTGCAATCGCGAAATCGGAAGCCCTGCTGGCAAAGAACCTGATTTTGCCGAGCGAAATTGTTGCCGCGATGGACGAAATTACGGCCGCTGTTTCTGGTCTTCGCGCCGATGATTCGGAAGTGTCTGAAGTTCCGGAAATGATGGAAGCTGCAGTCGAAGATAATGCTGACATCGACGCGATTGAGCAATCTCTCATTGCCGAGACGATGTCCCCAGCTGAAACTGCACCAGCAACTACAGTTCCGGACGCAATCACGACGCCGGATTTTGTCGAAACTAACGTCTCGGAATTAAAACCAGAATCGTCAGTTGATTGGACACCTTTGCAAGACGTAGTTAATGATCTTTCACAATTAAATGCCGCGGATTACACTAGCAATAGTTATGCGCGCGTTTTAGACTGTCTCGAATCGGCAAAAATCTTATTAGCCGATTCCGCCACTACGCAAAGCCAAATCGAAGATGCAGTATTTGATCTCAATCTTGCTATGTTGGCGCTTGAGCCCGACACGGCTCCACGCTTGAGTGAATACGATGACTTTAGTAATAACCCGAGCTATCTTGATTCTCAAACCTACGCTAGTTATGGGACGCCGATGTCGACTCCTACTATGAATCCGGCAGTTGTTGATAATACCCAGTATCTCACACCAAACGAGACTTCCAATTTGGACGACACGCCAATCGAACCAAACTGGTTGATGAGCATGATGGCGGGAGCTTATGCTGGAATTGCAGCTTATCGCCGCAGTCGCATGCTCGCCAAACAACGCCGACATAAGTCTTAAGCCGTCTATCATACTACAAAAATCTTTGCAAGCACAAAAGGAATCATTTTCATCACGCTAGTGCTTGTAGATTTTGAGTATTTTTCTATATACTGCGGTTATGTACCGATTTTTGCGTAAACTTAATCAGCCATTGCATCCATCGTGGAGTTTTTATGCTGGCGTGGTTGGCGTGCTCTGTGGAATTGTCATCAGTTATAATTACGATTTGGTTTTAACTAACCATGTCTTATGGCTAGTTGTTGCGGGGTTGGCTTTGCTGATAACAATTTTCCATAGCACATTGCTTTTCCTCAGCTTAGCCTTTTTGGCTGGCACAATTTGTGCTAATTATCGCGTAAGCTCAGAATTATTAAGTCAGCATCAATTCATGAGTTTAGTCGATCAAGTAGTTACTTTGACCGGCGCGATCGCCGAAGACCCGGACACAAGTGGCGGTAAGACAACTATTCGTTTGCACCGAATTTATCTTGGCGAGGGGCTGGGAAATGACCCGCCCCTCGCGGGCACAGTTTATGTACAACTTAGTGGTAAAGCTCCAGACTTATTACGTTCTGACCAAGTGACTGTGCGTGGCAAACTTGGCTCTGGTTTTGGAACTTTTGTCGCAACCATGTTTCGTCCGGAGCTTATTGCGGTGGCTCGCGCTGGACTGGGAGACATTTTTGCTCGACTTAAAAACTGGTTTGCCGCACAAGTGCATAATTTTGTTCCGTCGCCAGCAGTCGATCTTGGGTTAGGTTATCTTATGGGCATTAAATCGGGATTGTCGGAAAGTCTAACCGAAGCTCTGCGCGTCGTTGGTATGACGCATGTTATCGTGGCTTCCGGCACACACCTCGGGATTTTAGTAAGTGCAGCTAAGCGTCTCTTTGGTAAGATTTCCAAGTTTGCCGGCCTGCTCGGTGCATTGATTTTGATTGGCACTTTTGTGATGATTGTTGGTTTTACTCCTTCCATGACTAGGGCGGCTCTAGTGGCTAGTCTTTCGCTCGGCGTTGGCTACGTTGGCAGAAAATTTACGCCTTTGCGCCTAATCCTCTTGGTTGCGGCTACAACTTTGTTAATCAGTCCTATTAACTTTCTCAACTTAGGTTGGCAATTATCGTTTGCTTCCTTCTTTGGGATTCTAATTGTTGCGCCACGTTTACAACGTACTTTATATGGTGGCAAGAAACCACCGTGGCTAGCTGCCATGCTCATCACTAGCATTTCCACCACTTTGATTTGCGCGCCGATTTTGATTTACAATTTTGGCAGTTTGTCATTGCTAGCTTTGGTAGCGAACTTAATTATCTTACCAACTTTACCATACGCGATGCTGCTAGTTTTGTTAACCGGGATCGTAAGTTTCTCGCCAACCATTGCTACACTGATTGCTTGGCTCGCAACTAAACTATTAGAATTTCATATTCTCGTGGTTAATTTTCTCAGCGAAAAACAAATGTTTGTTTTTGAATTTGCTTCCGCTGATTTGCGAGTATATATAATATATCTACCGATTCTCGTCTTTTTGCTCTGGCCAAGTTTTTGGTGCCTACGAAGTCAGCTGCGAGTTCTTCACTCTCGCCAGAAAAGGAGAAATATGTTATAATGAAAACATGAAAATTAGTTCTGAAGCTGAAATGTTGGAATTTGGTCGCGAAATGGCGCATAGTCTTGAACTTCCGGCCGTGATTGAGCTAGTTGGTGACGTCGGCGTGGGGAAGACTACTTTTACGCGCGGACTGGCCGAAGGTCTTGGTGTGCAAGAAGCGGTCACTAGTCCGAGTTTTACGATCTCTAAGCGTTATGAGTTTGTAACTTCTGCTTCCGATAACGGGGAATTAGTGCACTATGATTTTTATCGCCTCGATGATCCGGGAATTATGCGTGACGAACTTGCCGAAACTCTTGTCGCGCCCAATTCGGTTGTAGTTGTTGAATGGGGTGGTGACGTGGCAGAGATTTTGCCCAGTCACAAAATCCGTCTCGAAATTACTTTGACTGCCGACGGTGCAAGGGAAGTTATAGTTAAGCAGGACGTTAAATCATGAAAATGTATCTTGATACTTCGACCGATACTTGTGTTTTGCGTCTCGACGATCACGAATATACCCGCACTGGTCGTTATGATTTAGCAGAGAAGATTTTCACTTTTATTCACGACAATTTACAAGAAAATCAAGCAGATTGGTCGGATATTTCCGAAATCACTTTTTATTCTGGCCCGGGGTCATTCACAGGTCTAAGAATTGGCGCTGCAGTCGTTAATACTTTGGCCGACCAGCTGCAAATCCCGCTATTCGACCATCACGGTAATCCACACCAAATTATTTTGCCAGATTATGGCCGCCCAGCCAATATTTCTGCTCCCAGAAAGTAATTTTTGTGTTATAATTAAACTGGAATTTTATTAAATTATATTTATTTGTTACCCCGTCGACATAGAGAAAAATGTCGACAAACAATTAGGAAAGGTGCGTTATGAACGTGATATTAGTAATTGTAGCCTTGGTGCTTGGTGCTGCCGCTGGGGCTGGTGGAATTTTTGCTTACAATAAGAAAAATGAAAATGGCGGCAAGAATAAGGCTGATGACTTGGTACGCAAAGCCAAGAACGAAGCCTCGGACATTGTCTTGAAAGCCAAAAACGATGCTGCCGATATTGCCACCAAGTCACAACAAGAAGAAGCTGAGCGCCGCCGCGAGTGGAAAAACACTGAGAATCGTCTCAGCGAGCGCGAAACTAACTTGGATAATAAACTCGACCAACTCGAACAAAAGACCGAACGACTCGCCAAGCAAGAAAAAGAACTCGACGACTTGAAAAACGAAGTACGTGATATCCGTAATAAACAACAAGAAAAACTCGAAAAAATTGCTGGACTTTCCAAAGAAGCCGCGCGCGAGAAGTTGATGCAGATGACTGAGCGTGATATTAAACAGGACCTTGCCGGGCTAGTTGCCAAAGAACAAAAGGAGATTAAACACGACATTGACGAAACTGCGCAAGCAATTTTGTTAACGGCTATGGAGCGTATGTCATCGGAAGTAACTGCTGATCGCACTGTTACTGCCTTGAAGCTGCCGGACGATGATATGAAGGGTCGCATCATTGGTAAAGAAGGCCGCAATATTCAAGCCTTACAGCGCGCAACTGGTGTTGACATCATGGTCGACGATACTCCAGGGATGGTTGTCTTATCAAGTTTTGACCCAATCCGCCGTCAAGTTGCACGCTATGCTTTGGAGCGTTTGATGAAAGATGGTCGCATCAATCCAAGCTCAATCGAAGATGCCGTTGCGAAAGCCGAACGCGAAATTGAGAAAGAAGTCATGCGCGCTGGTGAAGATGCGGCGCGTGAAGTTGGTGTGGTTGGTATCCCACGTGAGTTAATTCACTTGCTTGGTGAGCTGAAGTTCCGCACTAGCTACGGTCAAAACGTCTTGCTTCATTCCGTCGAAATGGCGCATATTGCTGGTATGATTGCTGAAGAAATTGGTGCTAACAAACGCGTCGCTAAGACAGCAACCTTACTACACGATATTGGCAAAGCTGTCACTCACAAAATCGAAGGTAAGCATGCTGAAATTGGCGCCGAACTAGCGAAGAAATATGGCATGCCAGACGAAGTTGTACATGCCATGGCGGCGCATCACGATGACATCGAGCCAACAACGCCTGAAGCCATCATCGTGAAGATTGTCGATTCGCTTTCTGCCGCGCGTCCTGGCGCTCGCAACATTTCCGCGGAAAACTTCGCCGAGCGTATGCGCGACCTCGAAAACATTGCCACCAGTTTTCCGGGCATCGACAAAGCTTACGCTATTTCTGCTGGCCGCGAAATTCGTGTGATTGTCGAACCCAAGCAAATTGATGATTTGTCAGCGCTGAAGTTAGCGCGTGATATTGCTAACAAAATCGAAGCTACTATGTCTTATCCTGGCGTAATCAAAGTCAACGTAATTCGTGAGACCCGCGCCGTTGAATATGCCAAGTAGTGACGATCAGCTCGCACGCAAACGTCTATCGCGTGGTACCAAAATCAAGCTTGCGGTCACGATTATCGTGGCCGCAGCCATCGTCTTGTATCTAATTTTTGATGTGGTTTTTCATGGGCCACTCACATCCTTGTTAGTAAACCGCGACCAACTAGTCCAGTCGGTAGAATCTTGGGGAGCGTTTGCGCCATTATTATATATGCTACTCCAAATTATGCAGACCGTGGTTGCGCCAATTCCTGGACAAGTTGTTGGCAGCGTGGGCGGGTTTCTGTTTGGCACGTGGGGAATTGTCTGGACGGCTATCGGTACGCTGATTGGTTGCTACATCGTTTTTCGTTTGGCGCGTCGTTTTGGTCGTCCTTTGCTGGAAAAGATTTTCAAACCATCCGTCATTGAGCAGTTTGATTTTATTCTCAACTCCAAAAGTACTTCACTGATTTTGTTTGCGATTTTTCTTTTACCGGGCTTTCCAGATGACTTGGTCTGTTACCTCGCCGGCATGACGCAGCTTTCGATTCGGCGTTTGATGGTGATTCTAATTCTGGGTAAATTACCGACGATTATTTTGACCAATTTTCTCGGAGCCGGATTGAGCGATAATCTCGGGTTAGTCGCTGGCCTCTCGGTTATTATGGTGATGTTGCTCGGCCTGGCTATTTGGAAACGCGAATTCATCATGCGCATTCTTAAAGGGGAATATCGCAAAGAGCGTAAAGAACCTAAGCAAAAAACATAAGTATTGTAAAAAATACAACACTTATTTTGGGTAATTGGCATAAGTGTGATACAATAAAGTTGTCTAAACCTTTTTACGAACCGTTTTTGGTAAGTAACGCAAAAATTTTTGCAACTCGTATAAGTGTTGAAAGCGGCACCGCTAGAACACGCTTATACGTAGTTCGCAAAAAAGGTTTAGACACCCCAGCGGTGTCGCTTTTTGTATGAGGCAGCTAGCACTTTTACGACCAAACATAACCTTATACAGTTTGGGATCGTAGTTGCGCAAAAAACGACATCCGGGGTGTCAATAATAACCTGATATTTGGCATCAAAATGGAGGTATCATGCTCAAAACAAAACTTCAAACTTCTCACCTTATGATTAGGCTCAGTGTCGGCCTGTTGGCAGTTTTTGCGTTGGCCTTGATTTGCCCAATTGTGCCGGGGGATAGTCATGCGGAAGGCGAAATTACTCGCAGTGTTGATTCGGATGTTAGCGTCTGGGCGCAATCCGCTGTCTCGGTTTCACTACAGTCCAAGCTTGATATCGATATCTTCCCACAATCGGATAGTAATTATAACTCCCAAAATGCTGAGCTGATTGTCGCAACTAATAATACTAGCGGCTATACGGTCTATTTGCGCGCAGCCGACGAAACTGGGAACCTGACTAATCAGGAACACCCAGAAGCTGTGATTCATCCTACTTCTGTTCCTCTAGTATTAGACAAATTCATGAGCAATACTTGGGGCTATAACATTAGTAGTACCGCCCCAACTTCTGACAGTATTTATTCGGCCATTCCGACCACCGATAGTTTTAAGGTTGCTGAAAGCAATCAACTGACTAATCGTGATACTTATAATTTAAGCTTTGGCGCCAAGATTGATATGGGTTTACCAGCCGGTCAATATACTAATAACGTCATTGTTTCGGTAGTAGCTAATCCAATTGTGGCTACTAATCTCTCACAGTTAACTTACATGCAGGATATGACTGCAGATATTTGCACCACTACGCCACTAGAAACTTCAAAACAGCTAGTTGATATCCGTGATGGTAAATCGTATTGGGTGGAGAAAATGCTCAACGGTCGTTGTTGGATGACGCAAGATCTGGCAATTGAGTTTAAAGATTTTGAAGACGGCCAAGGTATGCGTAGCGTGCAAGCAAATGGTGGACCCGGTGCGATTCTGAATAGTAGCAATACTGATCTTGCCGAAAACTCCCTTTATCAAGGCATGGAAGCGACCCGTAATCTCACTTCTACTTTGAGCACTAGTATCACTTCCACACGCAACTTTTATTTTGGAAAATATGTTAAAGTGCCTGCTACCGACCACACGAGATGCGACGCTACTGGTTCTGGGCTTACTTTATCGTCCTGTGCGAAAGTTGGATTTGTTGATGTTTCTGACGAAAGTCTTTGGCAACCAACCTTCCAAGCCGGCGAAGGTGTTTGGGATAACAAAACGCAATACGTGACGGCGCAATATCGTGACCCAGAGCATCCTGATCGGGGCGGAGTCTATGATGCACATTACCTGACTGGTGGCTACTATACTTTCAATCTCGCAACTGCTGGCAGTGGTGGCACTTCAACGTCTGGCCATGCGCCGTACAGTATTTGCCCCAAAAACTGGAAGTTACCACTGAATGGTAGTGGCGACGGCGGGATTAGTAATTTGCTAGCAGCCTATGACATCACGGATAAAATTGGCGGTGCCACAAGCGCGGATGACAATGCGAAAGGATATAACGCTAATAAACTTCCGTTAGCGTTTACCCTCAGTGGAAGTATTAATAATGGCTTTAGTCAAACCGGGCGTGGAGTATATTACTGGATCGGGACGCGTGCGACTGCAAGTGACAGTGGTTTTACAACAGGAGCTTATTTCATCTCAATTTACGACAATACGATTGGTATTAGTACGCGTATGGAACGCTATTCTCCGATTTCTGTCCGTTGTCTCGTGAGATAAGATACTGCCGCGCAGCGGAGGGGGTAACCGCCCCAACGGCCACTCAGACCATCCGTCTGAATAACGTCTACGGCATCAAAACCGAGAAAGTACGCACTAGCCGTGGTTACATTAGTATAAACTGCGGCTGAAATTGACCAGCTATAGCCATAGATGCCGCTAACTCCTAAGCGACCGCTAAGGATGGCCACATACCCGCTGCGCACAAAGTATAATGGGGCTTTAGCTATATTGTAGCTTAGTCTTGTTCATAATCGTATAAGCTTGGCATGTTTTTCAAATCATCCAGACTTTGTGCATGCTTCAAGCAATCCGGCCACAAAAACTTTGCTTCTGGCTTTTTTGCATACTCTTTCAACTCATCAAAAGTCACTTCCAGAACTTCAATTTTTTCTCCAGCATCAAGAATTAAATCGCCCTGCGATTCAAAATCTGTCGCCACAAAAGTATAAACTAGCCAATCCATTTTTGTGAACGGTTGTTTGCAGTCCACTAACTTCCAGTTCTTGAAAGTCATACCAGCCTCTTCGCGCAATTCGCGCTTTGCTGCCTGCAATTCATCTTCCGCCGGATTATCATGTCGACCACCCGGATAAGCATAAAACCACCCTTGGCAGGGTTGAGTTTGATAAGTAATCACAATCTTATCACCCTTAATAGCCACTACTTCCACGGTGTCTTCGCGGCGCAACATTTCGAAAGTTTCAATCGAACCATCGAACATTTTTTGTGGCCACTGATAAACGTCAAACAATACGCCCTTAAACTTCAGCTCAGCTTGTTTCGGGATAATATCAGTATCTTTTGGTATATATTTACGCATGACTATATTATATCATATTTTTATGGTATAATATGCTTAAGGAGCATTTATGAAATTACTTTTAGCATCATCTGGCTTTACCAATGAAACGATCATTAAAGCTTGTGAAGATTTGGTGGGCAAACCGCGAACCGAGATTAATTTCGTCATCATCAACGAAGCCATCAAAGTTGAGGCTGATGATCATCGCTGGCTTATCGACGGTCTTCGTGAAATTGCGGATAATTTTGGCGGTAGCATTGAGTTTGTAGATTTGCAAGCACATCCGCTAAAATATGTCAAAGAACGTATTAATACAGCCGATGTAATCTTTTGTTTTGGCGGAAATACTGATTATCTAACAAAAGTTTTCTTAGAAACTGGCTTTGCCGAAGTACTGCCGGAGATTCTTAAACAAAAAGTTTGGGTTGGTAGCTCTGCGGGGTCGTGTGTCTTGTGCTATAAGGAAAGTAAAAATACTACCGAAAATATTTTTATGGAAAAGCCAATGATTGATCATTATCTTAATTTAATTCCGATTTTCTTCTTGCCGCATTTTCATAGCGCATGGTTCCCACAACTTTCTGAAGAAGTTGCTGTGCGCGAAAGTAAAAACTCAGAATATCCAGTTTATCTCATGTCGGACCAATCGGCGCTCGTAATCTCTGACAACGTTAATCATCTAGAATTTGAACCTGTTGGCACGGATTATTATGTCGTGCAACAAGGACAAGTTGTCGAAGAGGGATAAACTACAATATCGCTAAGACGAAAGATAAATTATTTCCTAAACCCCGTCAGTGCAATCACCAAAGTTGCTCCGCCGGCAATATAAGTTAAAGTCATGATATCCTGGCTAGAAAATTTCATTATCATGCACATAATTGCCAGCCCGACCCACATTGTCAGCAACGCTGCCGCCGTCCACGGGTAGCGAATATGCAACATTAAACTTTTTGTAAAATTCGAAGTTTTTTTCATGCAAAGATCCTTTCTCTCACTAAGTTAAACATCATTTCGTCATGATCCGCCAACGAAGAAATTGTTTTCACTAGTAGTTCATAACTGTCCGACAAACTATAACTGGTTGCATTCACTACATCATGAGGAATGCCAGTTTTACAAGCATTGCTTAAAGCATAATCCATCGCTCGAAACATGATTTTTCCAAAACCATGATGATTTTCCGAGTTATCCAGAATCGTTACCGCTCCTAAGAATGCTTGCATCGCTTTGAGGAGCTTAAAATTCACCGTTTCGATATCCACTTCAATGATTTTTGTATTCACAACTTGCATGAACACGTCCATTAAATGTCCGTCTTTGAACGCTTGCAGGTACGAAGCCTCTCCTAGCATCTCGGTATTAAGTTTTTCAGTCATTGCATCCGCAAGTAAAGTTAAAAAGTCTTCACCTGCAAAGTTCAAACGTCGCATAGCAATTGATAGGTCCGGCGTAAAACAAGTTACTGTAGTTTCTAACAACTTACGGAATTGATCCTCGCCACTCAAAATCTCGTAATAACTTTCTACCCAATTATAAAACGCTTGATGACTCGAAGGCTTATCAGCGATAATGCCAAAATCAATCAGAGCAATACGGTTATTGGGTAACAGAACAATATTCCCCGGATGTGGATCACCATAAATATAGTCCGCACACATAGCGGTATACAAAGCTTCACCGCCAGCAATTGCCACTTGTTCCCACAAGTCCGAACCGGTAGCTTCATAAGTTAAGGCTACTGCAGATTTTTTTGCACTTGCTTGACTCATCACATCTGCCAAAGTCGGCCCAGCGATATATTCTTGCACGATCACATATTGCGAAGACAGTTCCGTATATACCTTCGGAATCGTCACACGGGGATGGTTACGGTAAAACTCAGCAAAGTATCTTTGGTTGGCAATTTCGTTCCCGTAATCAGTTTCAAGCATAAACATTTGCGCACAAGCTGCGTAAGCTTCATTGTAATCAACCAAATAGTTTGGTAAAAAGCGTGAAAAAGCCCAGCACAAACGTCGCAAAACCGCGAGATCTTTACGCAAGTTTTGCCGAATTGATGGACGCAAAATTTTGATTGCTACGGTTTCACCACTATGCAAAGTCCCGCGATAAACCAGAGCAAAACTTCCCGCCGCAAACGGCTCAGCTTCAACAGTTCTAAATTTACTTAAATCAATTTCTTCAGCAAGATCCAAAGCTTCATAAGGCGCTTGAGAAAAGACAGATATTTCTTTCGGGCCCGCCCAACCTTCCATAAACTTGCTCATACCCGCAATGATTTGCAAAAATTTTACGTAAACCCCGCCCCACTCTTTAAAGGTTTCAAAAATTGTCCGGCGGTAAGCAAAAGTTTTGTTCGTGGTTCGAGAAAAGTAGATTTTTGTAAATTTGCCCAAAAGTGTAAGATAGCGCCGCAGATTTTTAATCATGCTTTCTTTCCGAACCCAATTATAAAAAGTACAATCGTCATCAATATCGAAAAAATTGGCAAAAAAATCCCTACTTCCGGATTACAAATTGCGAGTAGAATCGTGCCCAGCCAAACCGACAAAATCGCAAGGATTACGAAGGCATACTTCATAAGATGATTATAGCATATAAGTGACCAGTGATACCAGACTTATTACGCTTACGTCCAGCGTAGCTGGTTCTGGCGACCGCGACCTTGGGCTTACAAATTTTGGTCAGGGATACCAGACTTGAACTGGCGACCTCACGCCCCCCAGGCGTGCGCGCTACCAACCGCGCCAATCCCTGATAAAACTGATTATAACACACCCAGCTGATGGTTTTATAGTAAAATAAAAGTATGACAACCACGATGGAACGTAAAGAATATATCATGAAACAGTTAGCGCAAATTGGCGATGTCACTTGTCGACCGATGATGGGCGAATATTTGTTGTATCTTGACGGAGTTCTGATTGGTGGGATTTATGATAATACCTTTTTGCTCAAAGTTTCGCCAGGGAATCAGGGTAAGAATTTGCCCGAGCGTATTCCGTACGCTAGTGCCAAACGCACAATGTATGTGATTGACGATCTTGATGATAGTAATTTTCTGCACGATGTAATGTTTGCTGCTTATGGTGACTTGAAATCTACCAAGAAGCGTTAGCCTTCTCACTATATATAACTAGTCTGCCAGGCAGTGGAGGGGGAAACCGTAATAACGATAAGCGCTGTTATATGCGCTAATACTTGTTATACTGAAAGTTAAATTAAATGCATAGGCAGCACCTGTATTAGCCATCCTTGACCAGTATGTTCCGCTTTGACCCAATGTCATCAAACGCCCCAAGTTAATATTTGGATTGCCGCTGTTGCCTAATTCCTGCATTCCGCTGCGCACAAAGTTATTGGTTAAAAACTTTAGCAAAACTATCTACAATCTCTTGCTTGGACATTGTTTCCGGTCTGTCTAACCGCACTAGTGGAAGCTTTGCCTGCTGAAAAATTCGCTCGACTTCCTGATCGCGCTTCGCACGGCTCTGTGTATCATGGGTAGCATCATCAAGCTCCACCGCGCATAACACGCTTAAATCCGAACGTCGCAACAATACATAATCTACCGACTTACCATTAATATGAGCAAAGGCGCCGCGCCAATTTTGTCCACGCACCTTATGATTTAGGAGTGCGGATAAATGAACTTGCGGAACAACGTAGCACTTATTTTCAAAAACATTACACAACGTTACGAAGAATTCTTCTTCGCGCTTCGTCATAATATGATTTTTGGCAAAGTAATTGTATGTAGATCTCGTAGTAGCTGTATTATTATGACTGCGTGCACAATACGCAACAAAGACTACAGCTATAACTACTAAAATTATTAGAATCGATATATTCATATGTATACTGTTTGGTCAGGGTGATGAGACTTGTAGCCACAGGCGCTGACGCCCCTGGCGGAAGCTCTCACGACCTCAACGCGAAACGTTGCTTGGTCAGGGTGATGAGACTTGAACTCACGACCTCGCAGTCCCGAACCGCGCGCGCTACCAACTGCGCCACACCCTGATGGCATTATTTTACCACAAAACCTCTAGAGAGGGAAGCTTAACAGATTGGAAACTTTTCCTCTTGCATATCACAGGGAATTGCGATATAATAGAAACAGTGGAATCGTAGCTCAGTTGGTTAGAGCGCCGCCCTGTCACGGCGGAGGTCGCGGGTTCGAGTCTCGTCGGTTCCGCCATAGAAACTCCCTAACTTCGGTTGGGGATTTTCTATGGGTAAAAGCGGCCTTGTTTGTTTCGATTCGCTATCCGTCTGTGCGCGAAGTAATAATGGTGCAGATTTTTGCCTCGTCGGTTCCTGCTAGGCAGCGGAGGGGGAAACCTTGCCAACGATGCCGTGGGCCATACGATGGGGTTACTGTCGTATTGTCGATAACTAAATAGTATGCGGTTGCAGAAGTTATGCTGGTATAGACTCCGGCTGCTGCGGACCAGGTATTACTGAACTGTCCATTACTCCTAAGAAGACCGTTATCTATATCTATTCTACCGCTACGCACAAAGTATAATGGAGCTTTAGCTATATTGTAGTATGACTAGCATGATGAACCAGAAATTACGCCTAGCAATTTTTCTTGGCATGTGCTATAATATTATCAACGGGGCGTAGCACAGTTGGTAGCGCACACGGTTTGGGACCGTGAGGTCGCTGGTTCGAGTCCAGTCGCCCCGACCATCAAGAGAAGATTATAATGCAAGATAGCGACCGTAGTCGGTCGCTATCTTGTTTATTTATCGCGTATGGCAAGCATTACAACAATAGTAACACCCATCAATGCGATTCGCCACGTGAGGATACTGTGCTCGAGCCGAAGCTAGAGCATCATAGCAATTAGAAAAATTGCCAAGATACAGCCTATCCTGCTCAGCTGGTAGATGAGAACAACCATTAAGTCGGTGTATCTCAAAATCCCCATTTGGCTGGGAATGGTTATTCAAAATGAATGGCTCCATTCTAAAACCGTTCCTTTCTGCGCATCACCCCTATTTGACGGCTTAGTTGATAATGTACACCAGGACTTCCTGGTTAGTGCGTAGGGGTTCGTTCTCGGTAGAGAACATACCTTATGTACATAGTAAGGAAGCGACTTCAACGTAGTGCTTCCTGTTACCTCCTCACTACACTATAATCGTAGCAAAGCATTTCCTTTCTGTCAATGGGCTTATGCACAATTTCTACACCTATGCTATTGCAAATATTTTTTTGCCACCTCTAGCTGCTATCATTTGCTTATTATGTTTATGTTATTTTATAATAATTAAAGATTGTTTTACTTCGCCTCAAGAAAAGCTGTTAACGCCGAACAAACCACGTCCGACCACAGTTTATATAAACGCGATTTTAGCGTATTCGACCCCTGTAAAATGGGCGAATTTTTTGTTAATACCCCAGAGAGGGAGTTTTTGAACAATTCTTGTTCAATTTTACGTTTGCCCTCATCTATAATCTGAACCCATTTATACGGCTCTATCTCTATAAGTTTGGTTGTTAAAGCCTTGGTAGATTTTTGCGGAATGACGATCGAGTTTTCTAATTCGTCAATGTTAACTTGGCGGAGGGTGGCTTTTGGGCCGATGGCGAGTAGGACTTCTCCGCGCTTATCAATATCTTGTTTGAGGATTATTTTTTCGCAGCATGCTGCGAAAAAATCTAAAAGCTGCTATAATGGGTACTATGGTAACGATAAAAACGATTGACCTGTTTGCCGGTATTGGTGGAATACGCAAAGGGTTTGAAAAAACTGGCAGTTTTGAAACTGTATTTGCAAATGATTTCGATAAATTTTGCAAAATAACCTACGATAAAAATTTCGAAAAAACAAAGCTGACTATCAAAGATATCCGCGGAGTGTCGGTAACTGGCGAACAGATACCGGAATTTGATTTTCTGTTATCCGGGTTTCCGTGCCAACCGTTTTCTCTAGGAGGCCTACAACAAGGTCTAAATGACCATAAAGGTCGGGGCGTTCTGTTTAAGGAAATAATTCGTCTATTACAAGAAGCTGAGCAGGAATATGGCAAAATGCCACGAGGTTTTCTCCTCGAGAACGTCAAGAATCTCAAGACGCATGACGGTGGCATGACCTACAAAGTCATATACGATGAACTAAGCGCGCTAGGGTATCATATTAAGGATCGGATTTTCAATAGCTTGGATTTTGGGGTTGCACAAAACCGTGAACGAATTTACATTGTGGGGTTTCGCGATCAAGAAGATTATGACAATTTTGTTTGGCCAGAACCAGAAGTAGAAGAATACACGAGAGTCAAAGATATCCTTGATAAAGATGTTGATTCAAAATATTACTATAACGGAAAGCCACTTTACGATAAAATTTGTAATGATGTCACAGATGATTCTATAGTATATAATTACCGACGAACATATATACGGCCCATAAAGGGTGGGTGGGCGCCAACTCTAGTGGCCAGCATGGGAATGGGAGGACATAATGTCCCGATCATCCGTGATAACAAAGGGATTAGAAGGTTAACCCCTAAGGAGTGTGCGAAACTGCAAGGCTACTATGATCTCCATATCCCGATCGAGTTAACTGATTCGCACATCTATAAACAAATTGGTAATTCCGTGACTGTACCAGTAATCGAAGCAATCGCAAAACAAGTAGTATCAGCATTTAACACCACTAAATAATGCGTGGATATACTAAATATTAAAAATGTATTGATTATTTTTGGTATATGCGATATAATGTCACCATGAGTGATAAAAAGAGTGAGAATTTCAAGCGATTAGCAAAGTTGCGGGGGGGCCGTATTGTGAAGGATTTGCATTTGCTGGGTAATCTTGCTAACAGGAACAACTATACTTATACGGATGATGAAGTTCATGTTATTTTTAGCGTAATTGATCAAGAGCTGAAAGTAGCTAAATCCAATTTTGCACGTTATAAGAAACGGGAGATCAATCTATGACACAAGTGTGGCATTTCCCCACCACTGATGGTGGGGATGGAGACGGCATAAGCGATGCTGCCCTAGAAACTTTCGAAGGTGACCGTGAGCGCTATATCGCTCGTGAATGCATTCAGAACTCCTTGGACGCCAGATACGACTACAGTCAGCCGGTGCGGGTGGAGTTTCGGAAATTTACCTTACCAACGAGCAGCGTGCCAGGTATTAGTGAGTTAAAAGATATCTTTGCTCGTGCAAGGGATTTCTCTAATAACCAAGACCGTTCTAAACAGTTTTATGATACTGCTATTAGTTCACTTGAGCGTAAAAAGATTGATATTCTGAAAATTAGTGATTACAATACGACTGGGCTAATGGGTAGCGATGATGATACGAGCGGAGGTTGGTATAGGCTAGTGCGTGCAACCGGAGTTAGTTCAATGACTGGTGACGGCGGTGGGTCATTTGGTATTGGGAAAGGCGCACCGTTTGCATTCTCAGCTTTGCACACGGTATACTATTCGACTTTTAACGTAGATGGGGGCGTAGCATTCCAGGGCAAAACAAGAATCTCAAGTTTCCGAGACGATACGAATGATATACGACGTGGGGTTGGGCAGTTCGGGGAGAAGAATCCGGCGGGGCGGGGCGTTTGTGCTGTCAGGGATCTCAATGGGATTCCTGAAGTCTTTCAGCGACAGAAACACGGTACGGATGTTTTTGTGATTGGTTGCAAAGTAGCCAACGATGAATGGTCTAAAGCAATACTACGTTCGGTACTGGACAGTTTCTGGATGGCGATCCATAATGGCATACTGACGGTCGACGTTATTGATAATGACGAGATTTTATATTCGATAACATCAGATAATGTAGGGGATTTGATCAATGAGTTTGCGTCTGATGATGAGTATACCAGGTTGTTCTATCGAGCAGTTGTAGACCCTACGGAAAAATTTGAGGCTGACCTACCACTTCTAGGAAAGGTTGAACTATACGTCAAGTTGGGTGAGGGGCCAAAACATATTCAAGGTATGCGCCGATCACTAATGAAGATACATACTATTAGTAGGTTACGCGTCATGCCTGACGATTTTGTCGGTGTCTTTGTCGCGAGAGATGAAGCTGGCAATAAGAATTTACGTAACCTGGAACCACCGGCCCATGATAAATGGGACGAGAAGCGCGCTGGCGACAATATGGCGAGTTACGAGGCTTTCAAAAACGCTCGATCTTGGATTATTGATTCATTACGGGATTTGGCGAGCAAACGGACGGGTATCCTGGAAGAAATACCAGACCTGAGTAGATATTTGCCCGAAGATATTGAGCGTGACGATTTAGATGAAACCCCAAGTAGTTCCGGGCAAAATATTGGGGCAGAAAAAAATCGTGAAACGGCTGACGTAGTTACCGCGCAAGGCCATGAGGAGCAGACCCCGGCTCGATCAACGATTACAAATCGGGCACCAATCATCAAACCCGCAACTGCGTCTGACAATGAGACTAAGCAGAAGAAAGTGGGCTCCCACAAAGGAAAAGGTAATGGTGGCCACGGCAGGTCCGAACCGGATGACCAAGGCAATAAAAAATATATCGATACCACGGATATGGAGGTGAGGACAATCGAGTCTCGCCTGAATGGCAAGAGAGTCTATACTATCAGCATTATGCCAAACAAAGATGACGATGGTATTTTACGACTTGCCGCACACGCGGACGACGGAGCGTATAATTTGGACATCGCCAGAGTTACTGATGCAAATGGGAAAACGTATGAAGTTAAAAATGGACAAATAGAAGGCTTACAATTGAGCCAAGGCTGCAAAATGAAGCTAGTGGTTGAACTAAAAAGCAATCGGCGCTATGCGCTAGGAGTGGCATAATGACAGGTTCTAGAATATCTTTTCCCTACCCGGTGCTAGGAAATGGTGATGACATTCAAGATGGGGATTTTAAACCATCACTCCAATACAGTATCACGCCAGATTTCGTTACAATGGAATGTGGTTTTGAGCTGACAAATACCGACATTGCTAGTTTAGTCGAAGAGCATGTCGCGGCCTTTTTGGTAGAAATTGAATGCGGTAATACATACTATCGTTCCACTAAGCAAACCAGCGATCGGGCCATGTCTATCCAAATACCCGTGAGCGAACTACGTGAACGTGTAGACATAGGATTCTACATTTGCACAACGCAGTCACTGGAGGCGTATCTGCCCGCCGGAGCGCATGAAGATTTCGGGGACGAACCATTTTATCTAGAGGCGGGTGATATTATTGCGCTCGGAGGCACAACGAGTTTTGTGGTAGCCAAAGAATTTGATCCATTGAATGCCCCGATTTCATCAATTATCAAACTTGAGAAATCGACTAAAAACAATGCCGATATGCGTGTATCATACGACGGCGAGCGGATCGTGATACAGCTACCAAAGAAGGATTTCGAAGCTTACTCATTGATTAAAAGTTCCTCTGCAGAATTATTACATTCTACTATCGTGCTACCGGTTCTAGTGGATGCGATTTACGAAATTAGCGAAAGGGGTAGCGGGAACTACGATGGCACGGTCTGGAGCGATCGTCTACGACAGATCTGTATAGAGCGTGATATTAATATTGATGAGCCACTAGTGGCTGCGCAGAGAATTCTCAACTACCCGATAAATAGGACACTGGAATGGCGCTCAAAAAATATTATGGAGATGGAGGAAGAATGATGAGGCTAAAGATTTTCCGGAATGCTTACGTCAGCGAATTACGTAATGAAATCACAAATAATATTGATTTTTATAAAGGCAACGAATCGCTAGTGTTCTCTAATGACAATATCTTGCAGAGCAATCGGGTGATGGTCGACGAGACACCACCGACGCTCGGTACGAATATCGCAGAAGACGTGGATAATGCAATAAAGGTCTATGAATATTTGCCAATTGATGACACGCAAGCGTCCGATGCTAGATTGTGGACCTATATGACTCATGTGACTTTCAGAGACTATGTGATGTCGAGGTGGCCAGTACCGCAAAATAACTCAGAAACTAATGTGCTGAGTCGTTGGTTCCTCTCAGGCAAGAGCGCCCGATCGTTGCGAAGAAACGCTATTTCGAGATTGTGGTGGGCGGTGCGTTTGACGATAGCGCCGTGGGAGGATGAATATTTTGCTATTTTGAAAGATAACGACAAATACGTTTATACGAGAACACTGTTTCTAACAGAAGATATTTCTCAGGGGCTCATAGAGCGTCGTCTGGGATGGTCGCAACCGATTTTGATTGCTATTCTTGATTATTTCAAGCGTAATCCGGATCTCGCTAAGAATCGCCAATTGAGTCGTAGTCTAATTAAAGAGGTTAATTTGCTATTAGGCTATCGTAAAATTATGGCTTTAAATCTCGAAGATATAATTATAGAAGTTGAGGAGATTGCCGAAGAGATTAAGAGAATTTCATAACAATATAATTCAGAAATTGTATTGTTATTGTATACCATCTAGAAATCCTGTTAAAGCCGACCAAACTATGCCACCTACAGCCTATACAAACATGTTGTTAAAAACCTCCATCATCCCGCAATAAATACAATGTAAACCAAAGTTGCTGGTGTCCTTTTCTCGTTTTCACTAATATGGAAGCAGAAAGGAATCATAATGTATGACACTGAGTCAAAAACTAAAATCAATTCGGAAAAGTTTTGGGCTTTCGCAAGAACAACTGGCGGAGATGCTAGAAGTTTCGCGGCAATCGTTCACCAAATGGGAAAGTGATTACACTATTCCGGACACGAAACACTTACAAAAATTATCCGAGATCTTCGGCATCACGGCTGATTATTTTCTCAATAACGGCCGTGAATTGCTGGCATTATCTCTGCGCAAAGTCTTAGACAAAACTAAATATAAAAACAAAATCACTTCCTACCCGGCAATTCTCAAAGAATACTATCCGGAGCCTTATGAGATTTATAATTTGGCAAGGTTTAAGAAAATGACGAAATTGGAGTGGGTCTTGGACTGATTTACTTGGAGTGTTCACAACGATATTGATACCGTAAGGGAATAACATGGCAAAGAACAATCAAAAATAGTTCTTACCCAATCCTCCCAACCCGCTTCAACCACTCCACGGTATCATCAATCGTCACCCGCGGCGGGCGGGGCGAATATCCCAACTCCCGGCTGGCTTTCGCGTGCGAAAAGTTCGCATTGGACTCGAGCGTGTAGAGGGAATATTTAGTATAAAGCGGCGGCTGTTTCTTGAGGTTGTAATAAATTTCCGAAAGCGGCGCGGTCAACTTTGCCAGCCAAATTGGCAGGAAAGTTTTGATCGGCTTGCGTCCAGTCGCTTGCGCAATCATTTGCAGTAACTCTGGTATCGAAACATAATGCCCCGAAAGAATATAGCACTCCCCAGCTTTACCATGGACACACGCGCTTAAAATCCCCGCCACCACATCACGCACATCCACAAAATCATACCCGCCTTTCACGCCAGCCTTGAGCCGCCCCGTTGCAGTATCGATAATCAGCTGTGTCAAGTGGCTAATCTTAAAATCATACGGACCAATGATACCAGACGGCTGCACAATACAAGCATCCAGCCCGCGCATTTTGACGGCGTCCAGGATATATCTAGCTGCCTCGGCTTTCGACTTAGCATAAACCCCCTCCACTTTCGCCGGGTCAAAATTAGTTATCTCCGCCATTGTTTCGCCGTGCGGCAATTCCGGAATAGCATGCACGCTATTAACATAAACCATTTTGCCGCCAATCGCCAACGTTTTCTCTGCGACATTCTTTGTTCCCAAGACGTTCACTTCATGCACTGCAGAATTAGGCTTCGACTTGATATAAACAATCGCCGCGCAGTGAATGACATAAACTTTTGCATCGCTCGGCACAGTAAAAATCTCCGCCAAACTTTCCGGTTTCGTAACATCACCTTCAAAGATCTCGCAATTTAATCCTTTCAGTGTATCAGCTCGGTTGAGCGACGAAACTAGTGCTCGAATTTGGCAATTTGGTTTTTGATTGAGAGCGCGCACGAGGTTGTTGCCGAGAAAACCATTTGCGCCCGTGATAATATAGATGTCTTTCATGAGTTATCTAGGATATATCTCCTTATATTATTTTTAAATAGGCAAAATCAAGCGTCCGTTTGGATCCGGAGAGCAGTAAGCTATTGTCTATCTTCCAAGTATTCTTTTAAGCATTTATGGTCTTGGGTCTTCCACTCAGTCAAACCATTAGCATTGCGGCCTAATACCATGGCGGCAGCAGTTGATGGCGAAGAGGCTAAATAATTCTTCACAAATACACTATTTTTTACCACGCCTTGATTGCGTAGTTCTTCCCAATTTACCTTCAAAGACTTACTACTAGCAGTACTAAATTGTTCCGCACTTCTTGAACCCTTCATAATTACAAAACCCTCGTTCGTCAGCATACCTTTAGCGCTGACATTAGGACGCGATTTTGTAGGAGTAATCTCAAACTGTATAGCTGTTTGTGCTGAGCTATCAATAAGCGGCACTAAGAAACGATAGCCAATGGCGCTGATAACGTCTCTTATAGTCCATCCAAAATCATCTATCACAGCCTCGTCGGCCTCTGAGATACTAGATTTAGTTGGGACGCAACCATTAACTACCTTGCAGCGACCGACTTCTTTTGCTAATTTATGGAAAAAATTCTCCAAATATTTTGCATGAGCTTTATTAATCGCATCTTCCTTCTTAATTATAATCAAACATTCACTCCAAAAATCTTCATCCATATGCTGCATTAAGCGTCGGTATAATTTTTCAGCCTCGCCAATATAAACCTTTATCTCCTCATCTCCGCCAATCAAGAAATAAAGACCAGTATACTGTAATTCGGGTCTGTCTGCATATTTATGTAGTAAAGTTTTGGGGATTCGGAAGATTTTGCCATCCCAGTTTGCAACATTACAAATTAAACATCCTGTCGGATCGCCATCTGGAAGGAAAAGTTCCACCTTTTTAGAAACTGCCATTCAGTACACTCCTTACTTTACCTAAGTATAGCACTTCTCGTTTGGTATTACAAAAGGCATCTCCATAATTTGACCACCCCCTTCCCCTATGCTAAAATAATCGGAAGGGGATGGTTTAGAGTTTTAGTTTTTGTAAACCCAAGGAGGTATTGTGCCACAAACTGTAAAGAAAAAGTCCAACAAAGGTAATAATTTAGTCCGTTGGCTAGGGTTCATGTTTTTGTTAGTGCTATTTTGCGGGGCGCTCGCTTCGCTGATGACGCCACCTACTGTTATTGAAGAAGTTCCGCTTTCTAGTGTGATTGCACGGGCGAACGACCCCGACGGCGACATTGAAAAAATCACTGTCGAAGGCAGCACTCTTAAAATCACCTTGAAAGGCAAAAATTCTTACACCCAAACTTCGCGCAAAGATGCCTCAGGTACACTCTATGAGCAAGGTTTGATCGATCGTTGTGCTGACTTGAGCGGTGATGAGCTGAAATCCTGCCAGGATAAATATCCAGTCATCGAGTATGCCGAAGTTTCCAACTTCTGGGATTATGCCCTTGATATCGCTATTATCGCGATTCCAGTCATCATTATTATCCTTTTCTTCGCCTCGATGATGCGCCAGGCGCAGTCCATGAATAATCAGTCCATGGGCTTCGGCAAGGCTAAGGCGAAACTTTATGGCCCCGACAAAAAGAAGGTTACTTTCAAAGATGTGGCTGGCAACGAATCCGCCAAGCAGGATCTTGCCGAAATCGTTGATTTTCTCAAGGAGCCTAAGAAATACGAAAAGCTAGGCGCTAAGATCCCGCGCGGGGTTTTGCTCGCCGGTGAGCCGGGAACGGGTAAAACTTTGATGGCTCGCGCCGTGGCTGGTGAAGCTTCCGTACCATTCTTCAGCATTTCTGGTTCCGAATTTGCAGAGATGTTTGTCGGTGTGGGTGCGTCACGCGTGCGTGACTTGTTTGCCAAGGCGAAGAAAAATTCTCCGTCGATTATCTTTATTGATGAGATTGATGCTGTGGCGCATAAACGTGATGCGCGCGGCGGTGCTGGTCGTGAAGACGAACAGACATTAAACCAAATCCTCGTCGAGATGGATGGATTCGACAACGATTCTGGCGTGATTGTGATTGCTGCGACCAACCGCGTCGATATGCTTGATAAAGCTCTGCTTCGCCCCGGGCGGTTTGATCGCCACGTCAATGTTACTTTGCCGGAGCGCAAGGATCGTCTCGAAATTCTCAATGTTCACTTCAAGAACAAGCCGGTCGAAAAGGATGTTAATCTCGATGCACTTGCCGCGAAAACTGCCGGCAGCTCTGGTGCCGACCTCGCCAATATCGCCAACGAAGCCGCAATCACTGCAGCCCGCGAAGGTCACAAAGAGATCACCAACAAAGACCTTACCGAAGCCTTTGAGCGTGTGGCGATTGGTCCAGAACGCAAGAGCAAAGCGATGAACGAACACGAACGTAAAGTTACGGCTTATCACGAAGCCGGTCATGCAATTGTCGGTCATGTTTTGCCTGATTCCGACCCCGTGCATAAAGTCACGATTATCCCACGTGGTCGCACCGGTGGCGTGACTTGGTTCCTGCCTCCCGAAGATCGCAGCTACAAGAGTATTTACGAATTGAAAGACATTCTTGCCCGCGCCATGGGCGGCCGGATTGCTGAGAAATTAGTTTTTGGGCCCGATGCCGTAACAACCGGCGCGTCTTCAGATTTACAGCATGTCGCCGAGCTCAGTAAGGGCATGATTGTCGAAGAAGGTATGGGTAACCAAACACGCAATCTTGTCTTCCCGGAAAGTAATACCGGATATTATACGATCGCAACAGCCAAACCATATTCTGAGAAAACTGCTGAGTTGATTGATGCCGAAGTTAAAGCGCTGTCTGATGAGGCAGCTCGTCGTGCCGAAGCCGTCCTGAAAGCCAACACTGCTGTACTTGATCGCCTTGCCGAAGCTCTACTCAAACAGGAAACTTTGGAAGAAAAAGAGCTTGAGCCGTTATTGAAAGACGCCAAGCTTCCAGCTGCAGCCAAGCTGCACTAGTCAGTTTCTCTAATCTGTAGTATAATAATGTCAGCTTTTATCGAGCTGACATTATTTCCCCGGATGGCGGAATTGGCAGACGCGCTAGCTTCAGGTGCTAGTCTGAGCAATCAGGTGCAGGTTCAAGTCCTGTTCCGGGGACCAAATACGAATAACTCCCGCGAGGGAAATTTTTTCTTCTCACTATATATAACTAGTCTGCCAGGCAGCGGAGGGGGTAACCATACCAACGATTATCCGGGCCAGCCGACGGTTTGATAGCTATAGCATTAAAGTAGAGACTGTATGTAGTAGCTGTAGTAGTATTAGTATAAACCGCAGCCGCGCGTGACCAGCCGTAGCCGTTGATACCTACAGCTCCAAAGCGACCAGTGCTGACATTAATACCTCCGCTGCGCACAAAGTATAACGAAGTCAACTGCCTTGCATTTCCCCACAATATAAGGTATAATTATAACCAAAGATAATATTTGCGATAAACAGGGAACTTCTATGTCAGGACACAGTAAATGGGCCACTACCAAACGCCAAAAAGCCGTCGTTGACGCCAAGCGCGGTGCGCTTTTCACGAAAATTGCTAACCAAATCGCGATTGCTGCTCGCGCTGGCACCGACCCAAGCATGAACCCATCGCTGGCCATGATGCTGGAAAAAGCTCGCCAGGCCAACATGCCGAAAGTAAATATCGAGCGCGCCATTGCTCGTGTTTCCGACAAAAGTGCTGCTGCGCTCAACGAAGAGACCTACGAAGGTTATGGCCCAGGCGGAGTGGGTATTATTATCGAAGTTGCCACCGACAACAAGAATCGTACTATGCCGGAAGTCCGCAATACTCTGTCCAAAAATGGCGGGCGCATGGCTGATCCTGGGTCGGTGATGTTTCAGTTTGCCCGCAAAGGTTGTATTGAAGTTAGCGAAACCGGTGAAGATGCTATGATGGCGGCGCTTGATGCTGGCGCCGAAGATGTCGACGATGGCGAAGAGGGTTTGGAAATCCTGACCGCGCCGAGCGATTTGATGAAAGTTCGCCAAGCTCTGCTCGACGCCGGATTGACCATTACGGCTGCTGAGCTGCGCTACGTCCCGACTTCCACAATTGCCGTGGCTGGCGACGATGTCGAAAAACTTGAGAAGTTACTCGACGCGCTGGATGACCTTGATGATGTCACAGCCGTGCATACGAACGCCGAATAAAAGTTTTCCACAGGCATAATACATTGTATATACAACGTATATACAATGTCAATACAACACAAAAAGTGCTAGTCAACCAACTAGCGCTTTTGTCTACGAACTCTACAAATGCAAACCTTCTTTAATCTCTGGGCGTCCGCCAATTGGGAAACGGACTTTTTCGCCTGGTTTCGGAGTGATGATGTTCACGTGCAAACGTTTCAAAGACGCTCCAGATTTTTCTGGATCCCCAAATCGCAGACAAAATCCACCGCCCACCAAATCCTGTTCCTTAATCAAGCGTTGCCAAACTTCATACAACTCCGTCCATGCTTCAGGCGTAATATCATCCAAGCAGTACATCGGGTCGCGTGCGATAATCAAGAGATGTTTCTCGCTGCCTTCGCGCGGGTAACGATTTTCCGCCACAAACCAGTGCTCCGCCATGAATAATATTTTCTGCTTATCCTGATCAATATTTTCCGGCGCAATCGGGTCAATCCCGGCTTTTTCATCACGAATCATCACATCAAGCTGGTCTTGCGTGCGCGCTGTTGGCGGGTAAACATATTTATAGTTGCTGTATTTATTCATCAGCTTTCTCCTTCACCAAACAAACTGTTTTAATACCTTTTTTCTCCGCCAAAGCGTGCGAACGTTTGCTCCAGTTACGCTCCGGATGGTCTTCGAGATAATAAATCTCTTTCACGCCTTTGTTAAGCAAAACTTTCAGGCACTTATCGCAAGGGAACAAAGTAATATAAATCGGCGTATTCAGTTCTTTCACTTTACCCAACTTTTTCAACAAGTTAATCTCCGCATGTTCCACCGTATCATAAAACAACTCCGTGCGATTTTGAATGTCATACTCAGGAATCGTAAAATCAATTTGATTCGTGCCAAACACCCAGCGCCCATCCCAAAAACAGGCTGCCGCAGTCGGACAAACATCATCCGTTGACTTCCGTAGCTCTTTCAATAACTGTGGAATCGGTTCGGGCATCTCCTTGGAATAGTTAATGCGTCGCTTCATACCTGCGGCCGCCTTCGCCACTTTTTCTTCCACGCCGTCCACTTTTTTCAAACGACTTGCCAAAGTGATTTGGCGAATTTTGTCCGACGTTGAAGTCTTGGCCTGTCTCGGCAATACCGCCACCTCGCCACAGAACTGCTGCAACTTTTCGATTTGCTCGTCAGAGTAATTTTCTTTAATCACTACGAGCACATCCGGCTTGATTGTTTTAATCAAATGCCATTTCGGCTCGTCGACTTCTTTAATCACAATCGCGTCGGCAATATTGAGCAGCTTAATAAACTCAAACCGTTCCTTTTCGGGAATCACTGGGCGAGTTGGACCTTTGCGTTTACGAATTTTTTCGTCACTATCCATCGAAATCACTAAGAAGTCACACAACGCACGCGCCTTCATGATGTAGCGTAAATGCCCGAGGTGAAATAAATCCCACGAACCCTGTACTAGACCAACTTTCTGCCCGGTCTTCTTGGCGATTTTGACATTCGCTAACCAGTTCTCGTCCATATTAAATCGTCACCGGGATTCCTTTAATTGCTGGCTCAGGATTATAATCGCTCAACTCAAAATCGTCCACCCGATAATCGAAAATACTATCGTGGCTATTCACAATCTTCAAAGTCGGGAACGGTTTGCTTTCCCTAGCCAAAATTTCTTCCACCCACGGCAATTGGTTCTCATAAATATGTGCATCCGAAATCATATGCACAAATTCGCCTGGCATGAGGTCCAACACTTCGGACATTGCTAGGAGCAAAGCTGAATATTGCACCCAGTTGCTCGGACAACCAATCAACACGTCGCAACTGCGCTGAAACATCACCAGATTCAACTTGTTGTTCAAAATCCGGAAATGCATCCAACCGTGACATGGACAAACCACGACTTTCTGCTGATGATCTTTGTTGCGGATAGTATATTGTGGGATCCACGGCGTGATTAAGTGCGTTTTTAACTCCGGGCGTTCCTGCATCTGCTTGATAATTTCCGCAAATTGATTAAAGGTGTCACCATCAGCTGTCGGAAAATCATGAAAAGCCGCACCATAAGAACCCGGACCTAGGTCGCCCGTCTCGAGACCGCGCTTAGCGCATTTTTTCTCCGTACACCAGTTTTTCCACCACTTGCAGTGAAACTTTTCTAGCTCTTCTTGCGTGTGTGCGCCATTGATAAAACCTAGCAATTCACCAATCGGAGTTTTCCAGAACTTAATATCGCGTTCAGTCAAGAATGGTACGCCATTTTTCAGCAAATCAAACCGCATCACCGGCGCACCCAACAAATCAATCGAGTTGACTTCGTTGCCATTTTCGTCCACCATCGGCGACGGGCCTTTCACTCCGTGCTCTAAAACCGCCCGAATTAAGTTTTTATACTGCTCGTCCGGTGTTCGCTCGCTGTATGGTCGATATTCACCTTTCATCTGTACCTCCTCTATTACTAATATCTTAACAGATAAACCTCTTTTTGTGCAAGAAATCTCCAAAACCATGTATACTAACAACATGAGTCGAACCGAAAACTTAATCCTTAAAGAGCTCACCGGCGGCCATAGCGGCGCCCAAATTTTCAAAATGTCGTTTGCTGGCCAAGATTATTGTCTGAAATTCCCACAGCACTCTACCGTAAAGGATAACCTTGTGCGCATGCAGGAGATTTGCAAAATCTATCACACGCTCGATATCTCGGCCTCGGATTTGCTAGGCTATGGGTATGTTGGTGCAGAGAGAAAGCAATTTTATCTTTTTGACTATCTTGCCGGCCAGGATTTTAAAAGTTATAGTCAGACTCATTGTTCACTTTTGGAAATTCATCAGGCAGGCGTCGAAATTGGTCAAGACTTACAGCGGTTGAAGCTTTATCCGCTTGCGCAACTCAAACATATTGAGCATGAAGATATTGCTAAGCTCACCCAGCATGGGCAAAATCTATATCGAAAATTGCAGAAAGATTTACAAGCTTTACAGCCCACCCTTCTGCCACTTTTGGAGGTTTTTCTGCAAGGTCCAAAAATTTTTGCGTATACCCAGCTAGCACTCATTCATGGTGACATCAAACGCTCGAACATCATTATTAGCCCGGCGGGGAAGAAATCTTTCATCGATATTGGTGCGATGAAAGTGAGCTATGATGTGCTCAATTTTCGTTATCAAATCGCTTGGTTACTCTTGCCAGAGAATCGTCAAAAACGTGCTTTTGCTCACGGCTTTTTTGACGGCTTATATAATTTTACTCGTCCCGAAAACTTTCGCGAGCAAGTTATTTATGTCACGGTGCTGAATTTTTTGGAACATACTTACAAATTTGCTCACGACCGGCAAGAAATTTCTTGGTATTTTGCGAAAATGCGGCCAGTTTTTGAACGCCTAACGGATTCCAGTGGAACAATCATCTAAATTGTGATACAATAATAGTATCTGGAAGGGTGGCCGAGTGGTTGATGGCACTGGTCTTGTTCTGCCGTTAGGCAGTGACTAAACCAGCCACCCCGCACTTTACAGGTTGGAAGGGTGGCCGAGTGGTTGATGGCACTGGTCTTGAAAACCAGCAGGTTAATAGCCTCGCAGGTTCGAATCCTGTCCCTTCCGCCAATCAATAAACTGGACATCTTGTCCAGTTTATTGATTGTTAGAAATTTGTAACAAGAGCCAGTATGGCTAGGTTCGTTATCCGCCCGGTCGCGTAGCGACGATGGCGCGGATTGATATTCCTGTCCCTTCCTTTTTAACTGTATAATAAACATGTGGACAATAAGAAAACTCTAGCGGTTCTATCTCTACTCAGAAAAATTATTGAGACTTTTTCAGGATTTTTTCTCAGCATCTATTTGTTTAGGCTCGTCAATGGCGATTTCAACTTTTTACTTTTATATTAGGCTTTCAACGCAGTCGCAGGATGTATTTTTAATTATTTCTTGTTGAAATATATTAGTTCCAAGAATGCAAATCTGATTTTTCGCCTTAGCTTTCGCTAAAAATGCATATTACGTAGTCTATGGAATCACACTAATTCATTCTGCTAAGAAACACAGTCTCAGTAGTTACGTTGCGGGCGTACAAATTTTTAGTAGCATTGTGACACTTCTCGCACCAGCCACCATTGGCTATTTGATTACTAGTTTTTCCTGGCACTTGGTTTTTATCTTTTTGCTGCGTAGGCTGGGTGGAACGGATGGCGTGTTAGATTATATTATGCCAGTTTTGATGAGTATGATTTAGTAAGTGCAGTTACTTGCTAAATCATTCCATTCACTATATATAACTAGTCTGCCAGGCAGCGGAGGGAGGAACCATAGTGACGATACGGAAAGCTACTAGTTTGAGTTGGGCGTACGGTGGTATCAAAAACTAAGTGTAGCCCTAGAGCATTGGTGGATGAAGTATAGGTATGGGTAGTTGATGGCCAATAGCTACCACGTAAGCCTCCAACGCTATAGCGACCACTGATGAGATTAATGATCCCGCTGCGCACAAAGTTGCACTTTATTCTTAACATCTCTATATTTTGTGTTATAATAAACACCAGTGGTACCATAGCTCAGCTGGTTAGAGCGCAGGACTCATAAGCCTGAGGTCGGTGGTTCGATCCCACCTGGTACTACCATTTTTGTTGATTATTGTTATAATATATATATGAACGAGAAAAAGGGCTTCACTGTAATTGAACTGATGATTGTTGGAGCTTTTGCGGCTTTACTTCTAGTGATTGGCTTTATCCAGAAAGCCAATGTCGAGGCGATGGACCGCGACGATCAGCGTAAAATTGCCATTAACGCCATGTATTATGCCTTAGAAGAATATTATTATCCGAAATATGGCTATTATCCGGAAACAATTGACGAGACGGTTTTGCCCGTGATTGACCCACAGCTCTTTACCGATCCGCTGGGCACTAATCTTGGTATTGACGGCAGTTCTTATAGTTACGAAGTTGCAAACTGCAATTCTGAGAATCATTGTCGCGAATACACTTTGCGCGCCCAACTCGAAAAAGAAGATACCTATATTAAAAAGGGCAAGCACTAATTTTAACGCCAAAAGCCAGGAGGTAGGCATGATTAAGTTTAAAAGTAACCGCGACGTCAAAGTTGATGTCGAACGGGCAAAAGTTTTGCTCACGGAAATCCAGTCCGACGCTATGGGCGGGTGGCTAGATTTGCCAGAGAATTATAATCGTGATGAGCTGACAGAAATTAAAACTGCCGCTACTAAAATCCAATCTGATTCTAAATATCTAGTTTGCATTGGTATTGGTGGGTCATATCTCGGGCATCGTGCAATTATTGATGCCTTAGCGCCAGAAAGTTCAACTCAGATTTTGTACGCCGGCAATTCTTTAAGCACTACTGCGCTGGATCAGGTTTTAGCAACGATTGGCGATGCCGATTTTTCTATCAATGTGATTTCCAAATCGGGAACCACGACTGAACCAGCCGTCGCTTTCCGAATTTTCAAAGCTAAATTAATCGCAAAGTATGGCGAAGCCGAAGCTTATCGGCGGATTTACGCTACCACCGACGCTGGGAAAGGTGCCCTGCACGATGAAGCCGTGGCAAATGGCTATACACGCTTCGTAGTACCGGATAATATTGGTGGTCGGTATTCAGTTCTCAGTGCGGTAGGACTTTTACCGCTCGCGGTTGCCGGCATTGATGTCGATGCTTTGCTTAGTGGTGCTGCCACGGAACGCGCCACAGTTTTTACCCGCGAAGACGCGACACTAGCAGATTCGGCAATTCTGCAGTATGCCTTTACGCGCGCCGAGCTGCAAAAATCCGATTATGACGTTGAGGTTCTCGCAAGTTTTGAACCAGAGTTGTATGAATTTGAAGAATGGTGGAAACAACTTTTTGGCGAATCGGAAGGGAAACAACATCAAGGTATCTTCCCGGCCGCCGTTATTTATACAACTGATTTACACTCCTTGGGCCAATATTTGCAAGACGGTCGGCGCAATATTTTTGAAACTATGATCAGTTTTGCGGATAGTCATGTTCCACTAATAACGATAACCGCCCCCTATTTTATAAAGATTAAAATTGCCAAA
>CAYYWU010000009.1:0-35801 GCA_964475445.1 uncultured Candidatus Saccharibacteria bacterium
TCCAGTAATAACAACTTTGCCAATAATAGTTTCTTGTTGGCGGTCGATCGTCAAATGCAAGTCATAAGTTTTGGGCGCAAAATAATCAAGCAGTTGTTCCATATATATTATTGTACCACAGTGATAGCGTAGCTAAATCACCCGCGAAACTTCTTCAAGCGTGGTTTCACCGCGCAAAGCCGCAAGCACGCCTTTTTGTTCCAGAGTTAACATACCATGCCGACGTGCAGAATCTTCCAGCGCGTGCGTGTTAATGTCTTTGATGTCGCCGCGCAAATAGGCTTGGATATCTTCAGAAATTACCATTTGCTCCATCAGAACCGTGCGGCCTTTGTAGCCAAACGGCGCGTCGTCAGTTGGAACCGGACGGTATAAAGTTATATCACTTAAGTCAGCATCGGTCCCCGCCAAAACTGTGCGGATATATTCTACGGTAGCCGCATCGGGTTTATAAGCTTCTTTGCCGTCAGCTAGCTTGCGTACGAGACGCTGTGCAATCAACATTCGAATCGAATTCGCAAAAATCGGGTTCGTGCCAATCAGGTCAATCATGCGCACAAAAGCGGCAGCCGTAGAATTAGCGTGGAAAGACGACAAGACAAGATGACCGGTAATGGAAGCTTGGATGGCCGTGCGCGCAGTGTCAGCGTCGCGAATCTCGCCTACCATCACCACATCCGGGTCAAGGCGCAAAACCGAACGTAAAGCTTCAGCAAACGAGCTGCCTTCATTGGTGTGAATTGGGATTTGCGTAATACCAGTGATGCCGTATTCGATCGGATCTTCCAAAGTGATAATCTTGCGCTCGCTATTATTGAGGGCATTAAGAATAGAATACAAAGTTGTTGACTTACCAGAACCGGTTGGACCAACCATCAAGACTAGGCCACGGGGATGCGAAATAATCTCACGAATGGTGGCTAATTCCCCTTCAGAGAGCCCCAGCAAATCAAGGTTGAGCAAAGTTTCATCAAAATTGAATAAACGTAGCACTGCGTCTTGGCCATACATCGTCGGTACAGTTTCAACGCGGATATTAAGCAAATGCGTAGAACCGTTACGATAAATATCTTGTTGCATGTGGCCAGACTGAGGTTTCGTCGAAGCAGAAGATAAGTTGGCGCGGGTGGAAAGTTCACCCATGATAATGCGATAGCGATCACGATCGATTTCTGCCACTGGATGAAGCATACCGTCGACACGCATGCGAATGCGAATCACATCACGCATGTTCTCAATGTGAATATCTGAAGCATTGAGGCGATCGGCTTGGTCGATAAGATAATTAAAAACTTTGTCGGAGGAAACTGAGTTCAAAGTTTTGCTAACTTCAGCAATAGTTTCCGAATCGCCTGCTTTGGCGATTTTGATATCATCGTAATGTACCTCTTTCGGAGGGTCGTAGCGCAACATGAAGGTCTGGAAAGCGGCGTTCGAAATCAGGAAGAAAGCCACATGCAGGCCTTCGTTGGCATAGTTACGTTGCATTTCTGGCAATAGACTATTCGGAGTCTGGCTAGTAATCAAAAAACGGTAAGGGGTTTCTTCATCGCCTTTTTGCAGGGGTACGATGAAGTTTTTGCGCATATCGTCGACGCTAATAACATCTTGCACCAGCGGGATGGTGTTTTCAAAATCACGTGTATCGAGATAAGGCAAACCCAAAATTCGCGCCCGATTACGGGTGGCTTGTTCTTCGTTGTCGCGCCGCTTGCGCTGGATTTCGGTTTCGTCCACTAGATTGCCCACTTAATACTTATGGATATATTATAGCACACAACTAGGCGGATTTTTCTAGTTCGGCAAATTTCGCTTTCATGGTGGGGTTGCCGCGAGTTAAGCGTTTAATTGAAAGGTCATCCAGTTTCTTATTCGCCGTCTCAAAGTTCTTGACGGTCTGAATCAAAGCGTCGCGAGTGTTTTCAAGCTTCTTGATGCTGTCTTCGATTTCTTTGATGGCCTTATTGAAGTTTTTCGTAGCCCGTTCAGAGTTAATCCCAAAGCTGTCTTTCCATTTTTCAATCCGCTCTTCAAAGTCGGTGATATCAAGATTTTGTTCGCGTACGGCAGCAAGCTCAGCTTTGTAGGTTAAAGAGTTCAAGGCGGCGTTGCGCAAAATCGTAATCATAGGAATGAAAAACTGGGGGCGAATAACGTACATTTTTTCGAAACGGTGCGACATGTCAACAATGCCAGTGTTGTAAAGTTCATTTTCGGATTCGAGCATGCTGACGAGTACAGCGTACTCGCAATTTTTCTCGCGACGATCTTTATCAAGTTCCTTGAGAAAGTCTTCATTCTTGTGTTTGGTAGCCGTAGTTTCGTTTTCGTTTTTCATCTCAAACATGATAGAAATAATTTCATTACCCTGTGCGTCAGTTTCGCGATAAATGTAGTCGCCTTTGCTGCCAGAAGTTTTTGACACCGCGTTGTCTTTCTCGAAATAGGCGTTTTGAAAGCCCGTAGCGCGTAACTTGTTGAATTCGATTTCGCAATGTTGTTCCAAACTTTCACCAACCATCTTAGTCGACATGCGAACTTTCATGTCTTTGTAATAAGCAATCATTTCGTCTTTGTTTTTCAATTCCAGTTCGTACTGTGACTTCAAATTTGATTCTAGCAATTTCTGCTGCATTTGTTGCGACTGCAACTGATTCTTGAGCTCGTCGCGCTCTTTTTCGGCTTCCGAAACAGCTTTCGTGACGGCCAGTTCTTGGGTGGTTTTGGAATTGTCCAGTTCGGATTGAAGTTTGGCGATTTCAGCAACGTTCTTCGATTGCAACTTGGCGAGCTCGGCGGCATTTTGGACTTTGAGCTCGGAAATTCTCTGGTTAGCCTGAGCCTTCAATTTAGTCAGCTCAGTTTCTTTGGCGGAGAGTTCCTGTTGCAGCTCACTACGAACTTTTGCCTCAGTAAGCTTCACTGCGCTCACCTTTTCACGCTCCAAAGTTGCCAGTTTCTCACGCACTTCTTGGTCGATTTCCTGCTTACTAACTTGGTTGAGTAAACTAGCATATTCACTTTCATCGACTGAAAAAGTTTTATGACAATGTGGACATTCGAGATCGTGGCTAGACATGGCGTTTCCTTTCTTAATACTAGATAAATTATAACACGATGCTAACGAGTGCGAACTTTACTTTCGCGCCACCATTTTATGGCACCATAGATATTAATCGCAAGATAAGCAACGCTAGTCGCGAGCATCATTGGCGCTTCGGGACTCGTACCGCTCGTAAAGATGATGACCCAGATTGTGAGATCAAGTGTGTTATTTACCATCCAAATCCACCAAGCTTCAGCATAGCGCATCGCCATCAAAATAATTCCACACAGATTTACGCAATTCGAGGCAGCATCAAGCCAACTTAATTTTTGTCCAGGAATTAAACTCAGCAAATAACCAATTAGCAGACTACCAGCAACACAGCTAATGATAACTATGAGTGAAGTCTTGGCCGTAAATTTGCGTTTCTTGACGTTACCAAATTGATTAGAGTTTTTTCTCCATTGCCAAAATCCCCAGATTTGTAACGGTACGCACATGATAATATAAAAGCCCGCAGAGCCAAATAATTGATTTCGAAATGAAGCATAGCCCATTAAAATGTAGTTAATAACACTAAGCAAGTATTGCCCTCGCCGGCCAACACTAGCAAAATAAGCTGACAGCAGTCCGGTAAATAAAATTGTTCCGCCAAGTGCTAAATCATGAGACAAAATCCCGAGTATAAATGATAAAGACAAGGATAGGAAAACAACAAGCAAATTTTTGATTTTTTGTAATCGGAGCTCAGTCATATTAATATATACTATATACTATTAGATTCTATAAAATCAGTAATCCCGCTTTGATCGAGTGCTAGTTTAATTTCGGAAATATAGCGTACGTCGTGCAAAGAATGGTAATGCAGTTGTTCAAGTACGCGGAGCTCATTTTCCGAATCATCAAATTGACGCTGAGTAAAAACTTGCTGCTCAAAAGTCAGCGGGCAGTAACGCGCGCCGCGACCAATTAGTTGCGCTTCAGAGATTGCAGTTTTGCCTGGCTGGCCGGTCTTTTCGAACTCTGGGTCATGGGTTTCATAGAGACGCACAATATCGAACAAATTTAAAACATCCCAACCTTCTTTGAGCATATCAACTGCAAAAATTGCACGGTGGGGATTTGCGGGTAGCTCAAGCGTATTAACTTGTTGTTGCAAGCTAGCCGAAATCGCCCGTCCGCCATCGATACGTAAAAGATGTTCCGGCGCAAAATCTTGCTGCAATAGTCGGCAAAAATCTTTGTAGGTAATTCCCTGACGGTACAAAAATTGCAAAGCATGTTGCAAAATATCTTCCGCCTGCGCTTCTTCGGCGGCAATTTGTTCTGGTTGCAACTGCGCTAAAAGTGCAACAAACTTGCGCAAATTAGTTTGGTTTTCAAAAATAGTGCGGCTTTTGAACATCACGACTGGTTTTAATGTGATGTTGTGTTGCTGAGCTAGTAACTGACGATATTCACTAATGATTATCGCCTGCAACATGCGTCGCTCCAAATTTGTGTCGGCGACATGCAGCAAAACTTCTTTACTATAACGATCACGCCGGAACTCACGTAGACTATATTGATAGAGTAAGCGACTTGCATATTTTTGATAAATACTTTGGTTATCAAGGTCCATGGTCGCAGTAAACTCCAGTAAGATCATGTCTGAGTTCATGCTGAGAATCTTTTCGATAGTATCTTCCCAGCTACGCTTTTTAGGACCAGCGCGCAAGATCTTAGCGTTATTGTGGTGGGCCTCGTCACCAATCAAGACCACTGGGAGTTTTTCCAAATCAGAAAAAGTCAGGCGGTTTTCGTGTGGCTCATTTAAGTCAGCGTGCAAGCGTTGTGTGGTAGTGAAAATAATATTAATCGCAGTCGGATCGCTGTCAACAAAGCTGGAAACTTCGCGGACACGCACCAAATTTCCTTGTAAAACAATATTAGGTTGGAATAGATACTTGGGCGAACCAAGATTCAAAAAATTGTCGCGAGTTTTTTCGAGAATATTAGTTGAGTTGACGAAGAAAATAAAATCACGATAACCGCGCAAATACAAATCTAGCATCAGCGCGGCCATGAGGTAGGTCTTGCCGGAGCCGGTCGCCATATTAAACAAAAGTTGTACCGGCCGGTCAGGATGTTGCAGATATTGTTGCCATTTTTTGAAAGCAGCAACTTGGTACGGACGGGGAGCAAAACGCAGGTTCGCAAAAACTGCGCGCGAATTATCGTCCATAAAAGTCATCGTTAAACTTTTGGTCCTCATCAGAAATTGGTTCTATTGCCGGATAATTAATATAGTGGTTCTCGGCATCACGCGCCAAACAGCAGCTCACGAAGTTCCCGGTTACTTTTAAGCGATTTTGCATCAGTTGATAAGCCCCGCGCATTTGTTCAATACCAATAAAATGCCGATTAAGGCACGCTGCGGAATATAAAGTTGTGCCGCTACCGGCGAAAAAGTCCAATACCCAATCGCTAGGGTTCGAAGCCATCGTGATAATCCGGTCGAGCAACTTGTAGGGTTTCTCGGTGTTATAGCCGGTACGTTTCACACCATCAACTTTGGCGCGCACGGCAACCGGAATGTCATCCCACCAATCATCCGGGATACGACCGCGGCTACGCATGTTAGCTTCGTCCTCCTTTGTCCAAGTATTGCCGTCGCTGAGAACTTTGCGCATACTTTGATGCGGATCGGCATATGGTACGCGCACGGCATCCTTATTAAAAGTGTAGCTTTCTGGATTCTTGGCATACCAAAGAATCGTATCGTGTTTACGATTGAGCTGCTGCATGTGCGGACTGCCAGGACCAGTGTAGCACCAAATAATTTCGTTAATCAAATTCTCCCGCCCAAACAATTCATCGCACAGTACTTTCAAATAGTGCACTTCGTGCCAGTCGGCGTGTACAAAAATTGTACCGTCGGGCGCCAAAAGTTGTTTGGCAACTTCGAGGCGATTTTTCATGAACGTGAGCCAAGTTGAATGTTTGAAGGTATCGTTGTAACTAAAAATATCTTTGCCAGTATTAAATGGCACATCAATATAAATCAATTTGATTTTGCCCGCAAAGCGAAATTTTAAAGAATGCAGCACTAGTAAGTTATTGCCCTTGATGAGGAGATTATCGTCGGGCTTAAGAATCTTCAAATCGTGTTCGCCATGCGAATTGAAGCGGCGCCAATGCGTCAAAACTTTTGGCGCTAATAAAGTAGCGACTTCGTCTGGAGCGGTGATAGGGTTGTAAAATCTTTCATCACGCTTTTCTAATTCTTTTTCTTGACCGCCTTCGAGCAGGCAATCTTTATATGGCCAATTCAAAACGATTTCGGAGTGGCTGCTTAAAAAATCATTCGGCGACGTACCAAGACCAATTTTGGCGGAGTAGCTAGTGGAAGAATTAGGCAAGAATTCGTGATCCGTATCCATAAGGATAATTATAGCACACACGCTGGGTGTGTGGTTGAAATATAGTCATAAAATCAGTTTTCGTCAAGATACATAATATCAATGTCGACGTCGGTATTGATGCCGTCGATTTTGCCTTGATCGCTCATTTGCCAGAACCTAAAACTGCCAGTATAAGTCGGACGGTCATAATACTGTGCTAGCCACTTATCATGACTCGGTAAGTTCCAAAAATTTTCAAGATAGCTTTTACTGCCGTATAACAGCCCGTGATAGCCGAGACTTTCGAGCGTATCAATAAAAGTTTTGGCAGACTGATTCAACGTGTAGAAACTTACTCCGGCATGATTAAATTCGCTCCAGTTTTCCCAGTCGTACGCCACTCCGAGTTCAACTTGATAATCCTTGATTTGTTCAGCCACCCACTCGGCTTGTTGCCTGGCTTGATCAAGGCTGTTAGCATAAGAATAGAAATAGACGCCGACCGGCAGACCAACCGCTAATGCGCCTTGAATATTTTCCGTAAAACGTTTGTCGAGTACATATTCACCGTCAAAATCATTTTGATAACCGAGACGAATAAAAGCAAACTCGGCGCCAGCGGCTTTGACTTTCGCCCAATCAATTTCGCTCTGCCAGTTCGAAACATCAATGCCAACTCGAGTTTTGGCAGTGCGATAATCTTTTATAACCGTCTTAAAATCTAATTTTTCCGGCTCCTCATCTGGAATGTCGACTTCTTCATCGTCGGACGGAACGACAACGTGCAAAATAAATGGCCATTCGGTGCAATTACCGCTAGCATCCGTAACAATGTATTTCAAGTTATAGCTACCAGCAATTGATAAATCATAATCGCCCGTCACTTCGCGCTGAGGATGATCATCCAAGTCGTCGCCACTGAGCATGAGATCAGTCAAATCACCCTCGTAATTCACAGGCACAGTGTAAGCGATACCGCCATAAACTTTCGGCTTGGTGGTATCAACAACCTTAATTGTAAAGTGATGTTTGCGTTTGCGATTTTTGGAATTGATATATTCAAAAGTAATTTCCTGTTCGCCAAGCGCTTCGGTGTTAATTTTATGGTCATCCACCAAGCTACCTTTAAGCTCGACAAGAAAATCCGAAACTTTTGTTGGCTGACCGAATTTAACGTTCAGGTCATCCTGCAATATTACAGATTCAGCATCTAGGCGACGCATTTGTAATTCATCAACAACCAGAAAGACGCAAAAAGCTAAAACTACCAAGATAAAAATCGCAATCACGACTTTGAGGATTTGCTGGCGCTTAGCCTTAGCGGGGTCGTGAAGCGGCGGGAGGTTGATAAGAGGGGTTTCGTTTTCCATAATCACTGGTATGCCCGACAGGGTTCGAACCTGCGACCTTCTGTTCCGAAGACAGACGCTCTAATCCGCTGAGCTACGGGCACGGTATTATTGTACCATAAACTGACTCGATTCGCCATGCGGATAACCTACTTATGATGAACACTTTTTGGGTCTTGAAAAATGTAGTATAATAAAAGTGTTCTAAAACATTATTATTACATCGGCATGTTGTGTGCTCGTGGTTTAGCTAAAAGTTTGTGTGTTGCACACATTGGCTAAACCCGATGTAACAATGTTTTAGAACGCATTGTGCAGCACACATTTTTTATGTAAAGGCTGCTCAAGCTCTAATAACTTAAAAAGGAGTAGCCAATATGGCAAAAGCGGAAACGGAAAAGAATAATAAAAACCTCATCGTAATTGCGATTGCAGGGATTGCGGTTGTTGCAATCGTGGTAATCGCTGTTATCTTGGCCATGAGCGGCGTATTTGGAAAGAAAACTGTCACCCTAATTAGAGGAGTAAATCAGGTTGATCCGGGTTCGTACGTCTGCGTTAATGATGCAGCAAAAACTTATGCTTATTTAATTGCTAGCAAAAGTGGCACTGATGATGACGATGATTACACGAAGGTTACGATTGGGGCTAATTCGACGGCGGCAATCGTTGTAGAAAAGAACCAGCGCGTGGGTGTCGAAAAATATGGCGATGAAACAGTTAATATCGTTTGTACGAGGCAATAATTCTATGAAAGCTAGCAAGAAGAAAGACGCAAAAGATAATACCACCAAGAGTGGTGTAGATTTAAACAAACGGATTTCTAAGCTTAACACTAAGAACCTAATTATCATTGCAGTTGCCGTAGTGGTTGCGGTGCTAGCGATAATGATTACGATTGTCGTCGCGAACAGTAATTCCGGCCCGAAAGTTCCGGAAATCACAAAGACCGAAGACAAGGAAGAAGCAAAGAAACTAATCGTGCCAAACGTAATGGGTTTGGACCATGCGAATGCTAAAAAGGTGCTCGAGGACGCCGGTTTTACGGTAACAGAAATTGAAGCCGATGCAGGACCAATGCTCAAGGGCGCTGGATATGCTCGAGACGTCAATAAAGGCAATGTTTTTAGGGTGAATAACGTCTATTATTCTGGCTATTCAGATACTTATGATCAGCCTAAAGTTGAAGACAATAAGGTGACGATTTATTACGCAAAGGATGATTTCAAGTACGAAAGTTCAAGTTCATCCAGTACCAGCTCCTCGAATAATAGCAGTTCATCAAGCTCAACTAATTCTAGTTCAAACTCTAGCTCCAATACTGGTTCTAGCTCAAGTTCTAGCACTTCAAGCAGTACTGATAGTCTTTGCACAAGTACTTATAAACAAGACCTCGAAACCGCAAAGACAGCTTATGAATTAGCAAAAAGTTCATACGAGTCGATGAAGAAAATGGGTATGTCAGCATCGGATTTAAAGACTTATGAAGCTTCAATGGACATGGCTAAGGCTTCGCTGGATGCAGCGCAAAAAATCTACGACACTTATTGTAAATAAGTTTATTTAGATGCAGTAGCAAGTTCGGGTGCGGGCTTGCTACTTTTTGTGGTTTGAACGATAGTTATAACTAACGTCAACAGCACTGGCGCTAGTATCATGATCGGGAAAACGTAGCGCACGAGTGAAGCTGGAGCGAGGAACAAAGTTGCGTAAAGTCCTAAAATCAAACTGAGCGGAAGGAAGTATTTCCAGGCTCGGCGCAAAATCACTAAGCCAACGAGCAAGCAGAAAATAATAAAGTAGGTGCCGGCGCTGAAGAATACAGAGATTAATGGTAATTTTTGCCAGCTATTATGAGCAATGATTTTTTCTAAAACCCACCCGTAAGCTGGAAACTTTGAGTGTCGTTCGAAGTTCAGATATTGTTCTCCCCATGGCTCCATGTCGACCATATTGAATTCAATATACGGATGGTAAACCCGCGAGTCGGGATATTGTTTTTCCGGATACCAGAGACTGAGAGTGTTTAGTAGAAAAGCGTCAACGTAGTTACTAGGTGAACGCAGGCCAACCCTTGCCCACAAACCTAAATATTCACCAAAATTGTCGCTAGTTTCTTGATTGTTGAGATCGTTTTTGATTGCATCAGCAATCTCTGGAAAGATAGCATATGTCGGAAAGGTCCGCTCGTAATGCGGATAAAAACGACGCAAAGTTTGCAAATCCGTTTCCGTGAAAGCCGTGGGCTTAGTGTTGTAAACCCGCGCAAGTTGTTGCGATGGCACGCTAAGCATTTCGTTCATAGTGTCAGCCTTTTGCACGCCAATGAAGTCAAAAATCGGTCCCGTGTAAATCTTGTAAATGACAATTGGCGCCAGTAACGCTAATGTCAACCACCACTTTTTACTTTTGGTGAGAACGAGCGCAAACGGCACAACCAGAATCAGACAATAAATACCATTATTACGGAGCATGCATAGTAGTAAAGCCAAAATGGCAAGCGAAATTGGGTTGCGCACTCTTTGCCAATAATTTGAGTCTTCGACGAGCTTTAACAAATTTAGGAAAACCAGTGCAAACAGCCCGGCAAAAATCACATCCTGAGCCGAGGAAACGGCGAGAATAGTGTAAGTTGGGAAGAAACAGAAAAATAGTAGACTGAAAAGGTAGAGGTAGAGATTTTTGGTCTTCGTGACGACGTATATCGTAATACGCGTGGCAACAAAAGCCAAAAAGAGCATTTGAAGCAAAGTAAACAGCGCAAGCCCAAACTCGTAACTATTAAAACAAGTTTGGCCGAACTGCACGAAACCGGCCAAAAGTGCCGAGAATAACAGTGAATAATGCGAAGTAATTACGCTATCGGGATTCAAGATTCGATCAATTTGGAAGCCCGCATCATAACCATAAACTCCCGGATAAAGCGCCAGCCAAACCAGGAAGCCACAAAAGGTAATGGCCAGAAAAGTCAACCAAACCAACTTCTTAGAATTAAAATCTTTGATGTTACGCAGTTTGCAACGCGCCAGCCAACTGATTGCAAGCCTTAATAATACATAAATCCCGACAGCCAAACATGATAGCTTAATAATCGTACCGAAACTCCAAAAAATCGTGGTGTGGTATTCGAGCTGACTGCCGATAGTCAAGCAAAAACTCGTAATGACAGCTAGGACAATGGCAAAAATCTTTTCGCGGCGACTAATTTGGGGCGTATGTTGCAAGGCAAAAACGAAAAGACCAAACAATATCAAACCAATAATGTAGTTTGCGCCAAGACTCTCAGATATAGTATCAATATAACTGACAACACCGTAGCTGGCGATGATAGCCAGCAGTAAGCTGATTAAAATCTGGTTCCGCACAAAATCGCGCGGGTTAACGACCAGGACGTCTTGAAAGTATTGCCGAAGTTTAGTTTTTATGGTTGCTAGAAAAGATTGGGGTGGTTGTGGTGGAGTTGGCGTCTTTTTCATGCTTGTATTGTATCATGTTTTAAGATGCCGGAAACGATTTATTTCGATTTGATCAGATTGTATGATACAATAACCTCATGAGCGTAGTTGTAGATAATCAAAAAGGCAAAAGATCAGAGATTGCAGTTTTAATTCCCTGCTACAACGAAGCGAAAACTATTAAAAAAGTTATCTTAGATTACAAATCGACTTTGCCGGATGCGAAGATTTACGTGTACGACAACAACTCAGTCGACGGTAGTGACAAGATTGCGCGCAAAGCCGGGGCGATTGTACGCTACGAATACCGCCAGGGCAAAGGTAATGTGATTCGCAGTATGTTCCGCGATATTGAAGCTGACTGCTATTTGATGGTTGACGGCGACGACACTTACCCGGCCGAAGATGCACGCAAAATGTGTGACTTGGTCTTAGAGCATAAAGCCGATATGGTAATTGGTGATCGTTTATCGTCAACTTATTTTGTGGAGAATAAACGACCGTTTCATAATGTCGGCAATCGATTAGTGCGATTTCTGATTAATAAGCTCTTCAAGAACAACGTAAAAGACATCATGACGGGCTATCGAGCGTTCTCATACGAATTTGTAAAATCATTCCCAGTGCTGTCGAAAGGTTTTGAAATCGAAACTGAAATGACAATTCATGCCGTAGACAAAAACTTCGTATTGGTGGAGTTGCCGGTTTCTTATCGCGACCGTCCGGCAGGCAGCGAATCAAAGCTCAGTACTTATTCGGATGGCTTCAAGGTGTTAAAAACTATTGCGATGCTTTTTGAAGAATACCGTCCGGCATTGTTTTTCAATATTATTAGCTTGATTTTATTGGTGCTGACAGTGATTTTGGGTGTGCCGATTTTTGTGGAGTTTTTCCAAACAGGAATGGTGCCGCGTTTTCCAACCTTGATTGTTGCGGGGATTTTGTTAGTGATTGCATTGTTACTCAGCGTGACTGGTATTATCTTGCAAGTGATTGCGAAGAAGCATCGTCAGCTTTATGAATTATATCTTAATCAGCTCGAGCGCAGCCGTCATGCCGCGTGCCAGCGCGAATTAGCTGACGAATAGCTTCGAAAAGGTAGGGTTTATAGACGGAAATTTCGAGCGGCTCGGACTTCAGAATGCAGGAAAAGCAAGTTGAGCTGGCAAGTTCAATAATCATAAAAAGCAGAACTTTAGGATTCTTCAGGCGAACGCCAGACTTTTCCGCAGCTAAAATCAATGAGCGCACAATATCGGCGTCATCATCGGTAAACACCTCGTTGAGCTTTTCGTTAAAAACTCCCAGCGAAAGATTTTTGGCAATGAGCTTCAGGGCTGGTTGGTTGCGATTGAGAATATCAATGATATAGTTGACGACAAAGATAATCTGGTCATCAAAACGTTCGATGTGAGTTTGGCGCAGGGCATTGACGGCCGCTTGAAACATTTCGTTGGATTTCTGCGTGATCAGTTGTTCTTTCAGATCATCCTTGTCGTGAAAATAGAGATAAAAAGTCCCTTTTGCGACGCCAGCGCGCGCAGCAATTTCTTGAATCGTGACATCTTCATAACCTTGCTCAAGAAATAAAGTATAGGCCGCAGCTAGCAACTGGTCGTATTTATCAACTTGTTTTGCCAGGCGACGCTGGGCTTTTTCGATGATTGACATATCTATATTATATCTAGGTTTTACAATTTTTGCAAGCGAAATCTAAGGCAAAAAACTGACTCTTGGTCATAAAATGTCTTGACAAAGCCTTATTATTGAGATAGAATGACATACAGAAAAATGACTTTTGGTCATTTTGTTATTAATTCCCCATTGGGATAAATAAGAAAAGGAAGGATCATGAAAAAGATTAGCGAGTGGATTTGTCGACATCGCTGGGCAATTGTAATCTTTTCTGGATTGCTGCTGATCCCGGCGATTTGGGGCTTCATTTCTACAAAAGTTAACTATGATTTGTTGGTATATCTGCCATCAGACATTGAAACTCTGAAGGGTCAGGAAATTCTTACCGACGAATTTGGGATGGGCGCGTTTTCGGTGGCGGTGGTAGAAGATATGCCACAAAAGGAATTGCTGCGTTTGGAGGAAGAGATTAGTAAGGTCGAAAGCGTGAATCAAGTTTTGACTTTGGCGGATCTTACCGGAACGGCTCTGCCGATTGACTTTTTGCCAAGCGCAGTGCGCGAAAAAGCTACACATGACGGTGCGCAGCTAATGTTAATTACTTTTAGTGAAGGAACAAGTGATGAAAAAACACTTACTGCGATTGAAGAGATTCGCGAATTAGCTGACGATAGTTGCTTGGTGGGTGGAATGAGTGCGATGGTACAAGACACGAAGAATCTTTTCAATAGTGAAACCTTACTTTATGTCTCGATTGCAGTTGCGCTGTCTTTGTTAGTACTGCTATTATTCTTGGATTCTTACCTCGTGCCATTTTTATTACTGGGTAGTATCGGCGTAGCCCTGGCGTTCAATATGGGCACAAATTTCTTCCTCGGCGAGATTTCCTACATCACTCAAGCAATCGCAGCCGTCTTGCAGCTGGGCGTGACGATGGACTTTTCGATTTTCTTGTATCACAAATATGAAGCGGCGAAAAAGTCAGAAAAGGATAAACTGAAGGCGATGGCGAGCGCAATTGAAGCAACCGCGACGTCGGTGGTGGGGAGCGCGTTGACAACTTTTGCTGGCTTCTTGGCACTCTGCACAATGAGCTTGACGCTGGGAACCGACATTGGCATCGTGATGGCAAAAGGTGTGGTGCTGGGCGTGATCTGCGCGATTACGACTTTCCCGGCGCTGTTACTGGTCTGCGATAAGTGGATTACCAAAACTCATCACTGCGAACTGTTGCCGAAGTTCACCGCGGTTAAAAATTGGATTATTAAATATCGCAAAGTCATACTCGCCGTGTTTGCTGTGCTTTTAATTCCAGCTTATATTTTGCAGACCAAAACCGCAGTTTATTATAAGTTGGACTCTTCAATTCCGGAAGATTATGGCTATACCAAAGCTATGACGGCGCTACGCGAGGACTTTGGTATGGAATCGCAGATGATTGTGCTCGTCGATCGTGACAATGCAATTGCGACAACTAATGCTATGGCGAGCGAAATTGGCGAGCTGGATGGAATTGACGCAGTTCTAAGCCCGACAATGTTAGCAAATTACGGCTTATCGGAAGACATCTTGAGCGAAAAGTTGCGCGATACTTTTGAAACGGAAAATTATACAGCGATGTTGATTCTGTCGGATTATAGTATTGCTAGCGACGAGCTGAACGACCAAATTGCAGAAGTAAATGAGATTGTTGACCGATATGACGAATCTGCAATTGTGGCCGGCGAAGGTCCGCTGATGAAGGACTTGGTCGAGATTGCTGATCGCGATTTCACAAATGTTAACTTCGTTTCGATTGGTGTGATTTTCGTGATTATGGCGGTAGTTTTGAAGTCTGTTTCCCTGCCAGTGCTGCTGATGACGGCGATTGAATTTGCGATTTTCTTGAATCTCGGTTTGTGCTATGTGACGGGCATGGAAATTCCGTTCGTGGCATCAATTGTGATTGGGACGATTCAACTGGGCGCAACGATTGATTATGCAATTCTGCTGACAACTAAGTATCTGGAGGAGCGCAAAGCTGGGCACGAGCGTAAGCAAGCGGCAAAGCTAGCTTTAGACAACTCAATCCAATCAATCTTCGTGAGTGCGATGTGTTTCTTTGGCGCAACAATTGGCGTGGGCTTGTTCTCGCAAATTGATATGATTGGCTCATTATGCACATTGATTGCGCGGGGCGCACTGATTAGTATGGTGGTAGTAGTCGTGGTGGTGCCAGCGCTACTAATCGCGTTTGATAAGTTGATTATGAAAACTACGTTGGGCATGCAACCAGCAAAAAGATTAAGAAAAGTGTAAGGAGAAATTATGAAACAAGTAGCAAAAACCACTTTAGGCTTAGCGATGGCGGGCATGATGGCGTTGGCGCCGAGTACAAGCTATGCGTTAAGCCAGAACGAAACTGTGTATGCTAAATTGCAACCAAATGGCGAGACGAATTATGTTGCTGTGACGAAACAGCTAGTTAATGACACAAAAGCAGCACAAATTATCGATTGGACGAATTTGACTGATCTCGAAAACCTAAATGGCTTTGAAAGCTTTCGGTCGGAGAATGGCAAGATTACTTGGGAAGCAGCTGGTAAGAATATCTACTATCGTGGCAATAGTAACCAGGAATTACCAATCAAACTTGATATTACTTATAAACTCAACGGTGAATTTAAACCGGTGGAAGAGATGTTGGGCCAAGCTGGCAAAGCGGAAATCCGTTTACAATATCAAAACCTGTCAAAAGTTGGCACAATGTATACGCCGTTTGTGGCCGCAGTGACAACAACTTTGAATGCGAGCACAGTTTCGAACGTGACGGTTACGAATGGTAAAGCTATCGATAACGGCCGGACGATTGCGGTAGCAGCAGTGGCGGCGCCGGGGCTTTATGAAAGTCTAGACATCACGGAATTGGAGCATGCTGACGAAGTTGTGATTAGCTTTGAAACTCAGAAATTTGAGCTTAGCGATATTTATACAGTCGTGACACCAAAGTTACTTGACTCTGCAGATCTGAAAGTTTTTTCCGAGCTGGATGATCTATATCAAAACGCCGACAAATTATCGGCTAGTAGTAAACAATTAGCCGACGGCGCGAAGACTTTAAAGTCGGGCGTAGGCGAACTACGGTCGGCGGTGGCAGGCGCAAAAACGAAAATGGACTTTTCTACAAGCCTACTCAGCGCGGACATGCTAGGGCAAATCAAAACCGCTGCTGGTTCGGCCGCCGAGCAACAAGTATCTGCGCAAGAAGCGACGATTCGTGCTAGTGTGAAACAACAAGTCGAAGGCAACGCAATTATGATGAACGCTTTTAAGCTCCAGGCCACGGCGATGTGCCAGGCCAACCCGCAGACTGCAGCCATGTGTGGTAACGACGCAGTGATTACGCAAATTCAGGCGCAACTTGTGCAGGGAGTTGAAGACGCCATGGTACAAAGTTCATTGGAGCTAGCAAAAACTACGGCGCGTGAAACTGCAACCGCGACAGCTGTGAATGTTGCTACGCAACTTGCCAGCAATATCCAGGGGCAACTAGGTAATACTTTGAATACGGCATTTGACAGCATGTTGGGTGGGATTGATAAAGTTTTGCGTGGGGCGGATGAATTAGCTACTGGCATGGAGAAGTTTAATAATGAAGGTATCCAGCCGCTGACAAACTTCGTGAATGGAAAAGTGAAAGTTACTGCAGAGAAGATTGAGCAACTAACAAAGTTAGCTGAGGCCTACGACAACTATTCTGGCAAGGCTGAGAATGCTACCAGCACAACGAAGTTCATCCTGATGGTCGAGGCCAAGAAAGCTGACTAAACTAAGTCTGAGTTGAGATAGTAATAATATTCCAGCAAATCGCGCGAATAATTCTTGATTAGGGCAAGCTTGGATTCAGGAGTGTCGTCGTGCTTGGGTACGACCAACATACGCGTAATGCCAATTTGTTCGACAAAAGCCGGATTGTGGCTAACCATGATAATAGTGTCAGAATAATCTTTGAGATTTTCACCGATAATCTTCTGAGTCTCGGGGTCAAAGTGGTTAGTTGGTTCGTCGAGAATAATCAAGTTAGCACGTTGCAATAAGATTTTGCATAGCGCTACACGAGCTTTTTCGCCAGGTGAGAGTACGGAGACTGACTTATAGACATCATCGTCGTAGAAAAGAAAATTCGACAAGGCACTTCGCAGTTCCGTATCCGTAAAGTCATACGAACGCACATTCTCTAGAATCGTGCGACGCTCATCCAAAATTTCTAATTCTTGGGCATAATAAGCAATCGAGACTTTGTGCCCAAGAATGATATTACCCTCGCGCGGTTGCAGATCGCCGACGATAAGCTTCAATAAAGTCGATTTGCCAACGCCATTCTCGCCAACGATGAGGAACTTTTCGCCACGCGTCAAAGTAAATGATAGATGTTGATAAAGTTCTGATGAATCTGGATAAGCAAAGCTGAGATTTTGCACTTCTAGCGGAGTCTTGCTGCCTAGCTCGCGCGGAGTCACATTGAGTTCAATACGGGCATACTCACGTTCACGCTCACCAAGTTCGGCGAGACGTTTAGCGAGAACTTTCTCACGTTGATGCCCCATGCCAATGAGAGCCGTATTAGAACGTTTGGCAGCGCGCGCACGTGCGACGAATTCGCTGAGGCGTTTAATTTCTCGTTCTTGCTCCGTAATACGAGCATCTTCAGCGGCTTTTTCAGCTGCATACTGACGCCGAAACTCGCTATAATTGCCGCGATAAACTTTCATTTTGTGCGTAACTTTGTTCACAAACAAAGTTTTGTTTGTGACGGTATTAAGAAAATCAATATCATGCGAGATTACTAAGACTGTACCTTGATAATTACGTAGAAAATTGGCGACAAATTGTTTGGTTTCGACATCAAGGTGATTGGTTGGTTCGTCAAGCAAAAGTAAGCCGGCATTTTCAAAAAGTACACGCGCAAAAGCAACTTTTGACTTTTGGCCACCAGAAAGTTCACGCATTTTTTGGTCAACTAGATTCGAAAGTTGCATTTTGTCGAGAATCTTCAAAAGTTCATAATCAAAATTAGCCAGGTCATAAGAATCGATTAAGTCTTGGAGCTTGGTGATGCGTTCGAGGATGGCTTGACTGTCGGGATATTTAGCAAGTTTTTCATATTCTTGATTAAGTTGCTCCTGGAGTTCGTCGACCGGGCGACCCGCCGCGACATATTCCCAAACTGTAATATCTTCGTGCTCGGGCGGAATAATAATTTCTTGCGGCAAATAGCCAAGCCGCAGACTTGGCAAAGTAATTTCACCATCATCAAGCTGCTGCTCGCCCAAAATAATGCGGAAGAGTGTGGTTTTACCAGCGCCATTAACTCCCACTACTCCGACTTTGTCTTGATTTTCAAAATGAAAGTTGCAGTCGTCGTAGATGATTTTGGTACCGTAAGCCAATTTTAGGTGTTCAGCTTTCATCATTTTACTATAACATATTTTCTCCATATGGTACAATAAGATCGTGGATAATTAGTCCATGGGATCCAAAAGCAGCCATTGAGGTCAAGCTCCGGCTGCTGGCGGCTCTCTTTGAAAAGATCGTGAGACTACCCTCTGATAAGTTTTCTTGGAGGAACTAACGAGGCGAGAAATTTTTATGGCTATGGCGATAAACATATAAAGTAAGTCTCTTACCTAACGACCAGTTATGTTTAACTTTTTCAAGTCTGGACCGTCTTCTACGGGTGACTTCTCGTTACGTCAGACGACGTGCAGGCACACCGGTATTTATATTCCGGATACTTTGTGCGCAGCGGGAACGTCAATATCAACAACGGCCGCTTGAGGAACGCAGGCATCAACGGCTACGGCTGGCCGTCTACAGCCGCTGTTTATACTAATACTACTACAGCTACTGCGTACAACCTCAACTTCAATGCGACGGATGTCAACCCGTCGAACGGCCCGAACCATCGTTGGAACGGTTTCCCCCTCCGCTGCCTGGCAGACTTTGTGTCCCCGGTTCGGTGCCGATCTTTTCTCTTTTGCACAAAAAAGAGCCTTAGGGCTCAAACTGTGGTATGCCCGACACGATTTGAACGTGCGACACCCAGCTCCGGAAGCTGGTGCTCTATCCACTGAGCTACGGGCACAAGCTGTATATATTATATCATGGTGAACCGATTTTCGCTACGTAAAAATCGTCACTCACCTGCGTCACCTCAAAAAAAGAAAATGCAAGCATTTTCTTTTTTATTCGGTTCCTTGGTGAGTCGGGAGGGGCTCGAACCCTCGACACCCTGCTTAAGAGGCAGGTGCTCTAACCAGCTGAGCTACCGACCCAAATTGTTGTTACCAGCATTTATGTAGCGCTCAGCTGGTTAGAGCACGAGGTGCTAGATATTTGATCTACTCGGCGACAAGCGCCTCGGACAGCAGCTGAGCTACCGACCCATACCTATTTATCATTATATCACTATTCGCCGAAAAATGCTATAATAAAATCATGAAGATTCGTGAAAATGTGCCGATTTCTGAGCTAACTACCATGCGCTTAGGCGGTGCGGGACGTTATGTGCTAACCATCGAAGACAAAGATGACATTCCCCGAGCTTACGACTTTGCGATAGGTAAGGATTTGCCGGTCTGGGTGATGGGTGGCGGAGCCAATACGATTGGGCACGATGAGGGCTTTCCTGGCGTAATTATTTTGAATGGCCTGAAGGGGATTTTTGTGCAGCAGCCAGATGAGCTGAAGCCAATCGAGAGTCTACCGGCGGATGAATTTGATGACGAAATTTTGCTCACTGGAATGGGTGGTGAAGTTTGGGATGATTTCGTGAAACTAGCTTGCGAGTTGGGGTATACGGGAATTGAAGCGCTAAGCGCGATTCCGGGAACTTTGGGCGCAGCACCAGTGCAGAACATTGGCGCCTATGGCCAAGAAATTTCCCAAGTGATTCAGGAAGTGGAGGCTTACGACACTTTTGAACGTGAATTTGTAAAATTGCAAAAGTCAGAAATGTGGATGAGCTATCGCGAAACGCGCTTCAATACAGGTGTGGACGCAGGTAGATTTTTGATTGTCAGTGTGACGGTGAAATTGCACAAAGGTGAACTGCAAAAGCCCTTCTATAATTCCCTACAACGCTACATTGATCAACATGGTGAGACGGATTTTTCGCCACTGAATATCCGACGTATTGTGTCAGCAATTCGTCAGGATAAACTACCAGATCCAAAAGTCAAAGCTAGTGCCGGCAGTTTCTTTAAGAATGTGCTGGTTGACAAAGATGAAGCGAACGAGGCTGAAGCTAAAGGTATCCCGGTCTGGCGCCTAGACGATGGTAGCGGAAAAATTAATAGTGGTTGGCTAATTGAAGCTTGCGGACTGAAAGGGCAGGAACTGTATGGCTTTCGGGTGAGTGAAAAGGCGGCGCTGGTGTTAATTAACGAAAGTGCAAAAAGTTATGCCGACCTCGCTAAGGCGCGAGCAACGATTGTTGATGCCGTGAAAGTGAAGTTTGGTTACACTTTGAAGCAAGAGCCAGTTGAAATCCCAGGAGCGAAACAATGAAAAGTTTGAATGGTGCGGAAATTGCCGATTACATGAAAGCTAACCAAGCTGCGCAAGTGCGAAGTTTGCGTGCGCAAAAAGTTCAGCCAAAGCTGGTGATTATTCGCGATAATGAAAACCCGGTGATTAATAAATATGTCAGTTTGAAGCAAAAGTACGGCGAAGATATTGGCGTAGTAGTTGAAGATTGGTTGTGCGAAGATGCAGGAGCAGCGATTGAAAAAGCTAATCATGACACTAGCGTACACGGAATTATTGTACAGTTGCCACTAAAAAATAAGGACGTGACTGATGCGGTAGTGGCGAAGATTGATCCGCAAAAAGACGTGGATGGTTTGGCGGGTGGCGGGGTGTTCGAGTCGGCGACCGCAACAGCTATTAATTGGTTATTGGCGGGTTATGATATTGATTTGAAAACTCAAAATATTGCTATCGTTGGACATGGGAGATTGGTGGGTGCGCCGCTGGAGAAAATGTGGAAGAACTCGGGTTACAACGTGACGGTGTTTGATAGTAAAAGCAATCTTGGCGAGCTTATTAACTACGACGTAATTGTGAGCGCTACGGGTGTGCCACATTTGATTAAAGATGAAATGATTAAGACTGGCGCGACAATTGTGGATGCCGGAACGGCAAGCGAAGGCGGAGTTTTGAAAGGTGATATAGACGATGTGGTACGCATGCGCCAGGATTTATCGGCAATTACCCCAAAAATTGGTGGAGTGGGGCCGTTAACGGTAACAGCTTTGTTTGAACATGTGCTGACGGCTGCAAAAACGCCGCGCTGAACTTAGCGCGTAACCGGTGTAAAATCACCATCATAAATTGCCCGGTCGTAGATGGCAAAATCGTCGATTTGACCTTTGTAGGCCGTGTTAGTGGTGGAAGAATTACCGCCTAACGCAAATTTAGATAAGTCGACGTTCAAATTCGTATAGGAACTAGTTGAGCCGATAGCGCGACCGTTGTGGTAAATTGTGAAAACGCCATTCTTACGTGTGACGGCATAGTGTTCCCAAACGTTAGGAGCGTAGGAAGCGCCGGTATTGATCAAAGCAGTGCTACTATTATACAGCGTAATGTGGTTCGCCGTGGAATTGTGAGCAAGATAAAAACGCAATCCGGTGTTTTTCTCGTCGCCAAAAATTAGGGGCGTACTCATGGTTTGTTTGTCAGCTTTTAGCCAAAAGCTCACCGTAAAATCCCGGGTGCCAAAATTCAGATTGGCATTTTCTAAATTGAGTCTTTGTCCAGGCACGCCTTCAAAATACAATGCGGACTGGTTGGACGCTTCGGCATCTTCCACACCACGAATTGCGCCCGTGCCTTGTGCGGTAAAATAGCTTGACGTCACGCGTTCAAAGATCGGTTCCTGATTATAGACTGTATTATCAATCACTACTTCTTCGAAGTCTAAATATAATAAGTTCGCATCAGTTTGTGGCGCAGTGGGTGGCGTAAAATTGCTATCCCATTTCGCATAATCATAAAATGCTAAATCATCCATATAGCCAATAAAAGGCGTGTTCAAAGAGCTGTTGCCGCCAATAGCTAAGCTGCTCAGATCAATTCTGCGAGTTGGATTGGAGACGGACCCAATACTTGCGCCGTTCTCGTAGATAGTAAACACACCGTCTTTACGAACGACAGCATAGTGTACCCAAGCGCCTGGCTGATACAAAGTTGTAGTAGGCAAGAATCTGTCTGCTCCAGCCGACAAGGAGATTGCGCGGTTTTTCACGTTATTATCGGCAATAAAAAATTGGAAACTGCTGTTCCCGGAATCACTGACAAAAAGTGGGAATAATTTATTTTGGGTTTCGGGATAGGCCCAGAGGCTAATGGTAAAATCTTTTGTGCCCATATCTAGATTTGGTACTGTTGCGATTAGTCGTTGCGGTGCATTGCCGGTGAAATAAGCTGATTGTTTACCAATTTTAACTTTTTCAGTACTATGCAAGATGCTACCAGTCACTGCGAAAGTTTTATTTCCAACTGCATCGATGAAAGGTGCTGCCGACGGCGTATAATTAGGATTAGCTTCGCCGATCCCATCCATTGGAGCATAGAGCAGAGCCTTTTCTTGAGCTCGTACCGCCCCTTCCCCACTAATATACAGATTTGAGTTGATGGCGGCATGGCCATAACAACACATAATAATACCAACAACAGCAATGGTAAAATAAGTTACTATCCAGCCTGGTCCAAACAAAGACTTGTTATGGCCATGCCGGGAATTTGGGTAATGCTTCATACCCACCATTATGCTAAAAAAAAAAAAAAAAAAAAAGTCTAGATAAAATCTAGAAATGTGGCGTGATAGAACTTGACAACACCAGGAAAACTTAGTCACGTTTAAGCATCACGGTAAAAGCTTCGGAAGGAATATCAATTTTGCCAAAGCGCTTCATGCGGGCTTTGCCGCGCTTTTGCTTTTCGAGCAATTTGGCTTTGCGATCACGATCGCCGGTATGAATTTTCACAGTCACGTCTTTGCGATAAGCACCAATGGTTTCGCGTGCAATAATTTTGGCGCCGATTGCGGCTTGCAGGGCAACTTCATAATTTTGACGCGGGATAACTTGTTTGAGTTTTTTGACGATTTCGCGACCAAGCGCGTCAGCTTCACTACGGTGACACATCAGGCTGAGTGCGTCGAGACGATTCCCGGCAACTAGGAAATCTAGTCGCACTAAATCTTCGGGGCGATAATCAGCCAGCTCATAATTAAAACTGGCATAGCCAGAAGTAATTGATTTCAATTGATCATAAAAGTCAGTCAACAAATTCGCCATTGGCGCTTCAAAATCAATCACGGCGCGATCTTCAATGTAACTTAGGTTAGTTTGTTGGCCGCGCTTTTCATTGATGAGATTCAAAACTCCGCCGATCATGTTTTGCGGCAAAATAATTTCACCCTTAACCCACGGTTCGCGAATTTCGAGAATCGTTGATTGATCGGGCAAGTCGGCCGCAGAACGAATATTTAAATCAGAACCATCGCTAAGCGTAACTTCATAATTGGTTGAAGGATTAGTAATCACCAAATCGAGACCAAATTCCCTTTCTAGGCGTTCGCGAATAATATCCATATGGAGCAGGCCGAGGAATCCAATTCGCAGGCCAAAACCAAGAATCGGCGAATTTTCCGGCTCAAAGCTAAGAGCTGAATCGGAAAGCGCAAGCTTTTCGACGGCTTCTTTCAAATCCTGATATTGATCATTTGATACTGGAAAAAACCCGGCATAAACGAACGGCAAGACGTTTTTGTAACCTGGAAGAGGCGTAGTTGCGGGGTGCTTGGTAAGCGTAACAGTATCACCAACTTTAGCTTCGCGTGTGGTTTTCAAGTTGGTGACGATGTAGCCGATGCTACCTTCTTCAAGACTTTCCGCTGGCGACATTTTTGGCGTCAACGCGCCAACTTCTAGCGCCAGGCCGTTAGTCTTGGCTGCCATCATTCGGATTTCGGCATTTTTTTCGATACAACCTTCAAACACCCGGACGTAGAGCACGACACCGCGATAATCATCAAAATAAGAATCAAAAATTAGTGCCTTGGTTTCGCCAGCGCCTAATTTGCGCGGCGCTGGGGATTTTACAACAATGCGGTCAAGAATGTCCGTGACGCCTTGGCCGGTCTTGCCGGATGCTAAAATAATTTCTTCGGGCTTACAACCGAGCAGATTAACAATTTGCGCAGTGACTTTTTCAACATCAGCAGCCGGCAAATCAACTTTATTAATGACGGGAATAATATATAGATCCTGCTCGAGCGCAAGATAGACATTCGCCAGCGTCTGCGCTTGGATGCCCTGAGTAGCGTCAACCACCAAAACTGCCGTTTCGACCGCTTGCAAAGAACGTGAAACTTCGTAAGAGAAGTCGACGTGGCCGGGAGTATCAATTAAGTTCAGCGTGAAACCTTGCCAATGCATTTGTACTGGCGCAAGCTTAATCGTAATTCCCTTCTCGCGTTCAAGCTCCATGCTGTCAAGCAACTGCGACTTCATCTCGCGCTTAGAAACCGTGCCGGTTAGCTCCATCATACGATCGGCAATTGTAGATTTACCATGGTCAATGTGAGCAATAATACAAAAATTACGGATTTTATCTGGGTTCATTATGATATAATCATACCATATGCGAAGAGTTTTGGCAATTTCTGGCGGCGTTGATTCAGCGGTAATGCTGGATTTTTTGGCGCACAAATATCCTGCCGATGAATTGATTGTGGCACATTTCAACCACGACTTACGCGATAATTCCGATGCCGATGAAGTCTTTGTAAAAAAACTAGCTGAGCAATATGGCTTGGAATTTGTAAGCCAAAAAGTGACGTTAGAAAAGGCTTCCGAGGAAGTAGCGAGAAATAGTCGCTATGAATTTTTGCGTGAAGTGGCACGAAGAAAGGCGGCGACGATTTATACGGCGCATCACTTGGATGACCTAGTCGAGACCGTGGCGATTAACTGTCTGCGCGGTACCGGTTGGCGAGGCTTGGCGGTGCTGGATGCACCCGGTGTACGCCGGCCGTTTTTGGAAAGTGAAGAGTTTTACGAACCGCTGGACAAAAATGCAATTTTGGAATACGCTGCGAAACGCAAGCTGCATTTTCGTGAAGATCAAACAAACAACTCAGACGAATATTTGCGCAATCGCGTACGCGAGAAGTTGTTTGCCGAAAAATGGAGTTACGAAAAGAAATTAGAATTATATCAATTATGGAAAGGCCAAAAGAAGTTGCGCACAGAAATCGACCAAAATGTCGTGAGTGTGTTGCCGGAGACGACTTGGCAGCGCAGTTGGTTTCGTGAGCTGGATAAAAATACCGCGCTGGAACTTTTGCGTGCTGGGACTTTACGCGCTGGCATTAGCGCAACCCGACCTCAGCTGGAAGATTTTCGGCAGGCGATTATAAATTATCTTCCGGGCAAAAGTTTTAATTTGCCACAGGATCGGTTGATAAAAATTAACAAAAGTAGTTTTGAGTTGTAAATCATTCCGTTACTACAACGCAACGAACACTGTGACCGCGAGTATTAACAGTTGAAAATGAAGGACTAAGCGAGATATTGTGACTATATAATATAGCTCCCGGGTAACTAGACCAAAATGAAGATATAGTTCCGGCGTCAAAGATTGTACTATATTGCGAGTCTACTTCACCCGTACGAACATAGCTAAACGGTAGAGCAGCAATATTATACTCATCATTACTAATTATGCCAGCTGTTGAGGAAGTTGCAAGGCCATACTGACGTAGAAGATAGGCAAAAGAACCTTTAGTTTCAAATCCAGTGGTGCTGGCCGTGGGCAGTTTCCAACCTTTCGGGCAAATACTTTCTGGTGCAGAAGTGCCAGCTTTAGTATCTAACCCCGTACCAGCCGTAGCAGCATTGTATTGGTAAAAGTTACCGACAAGATAGTGTGCATCATAAGTTTTGTTCTCAGGATTAGCTGCTACTAGTCCAGTATAAGTTGTGCCGTCAGGAAAAGTATATTCTCCTTCCTGAGCTACAAGGGTTGGTTGCCATTCGTCCGTAATATCAATAAAGCCGACTTTACCGCACTTCTCACCGTATTTGTCGGTTGAATATAATGAATAGTAAGAACCATATACCGCACCATAGCTATTACAGACTGTGTTATGCAAAGGAGTGGCATAAACCGCTTTACCTAGATTCCAAGAGTTAGTAGCAATAGCGGCTTCAAAGTTTCCACCTGGAAATTTGACGGCGTTAGTATCGCGCGGAGGATATTTACTGCGGCTATTCCATTCCATTGAAACATCACTATCAGTAGGCTTGATCGCCTCATCCGCAACGAGATTGAGCGCTAAATTTTGCGTCATCCAACAATTGTCATCCTGCAATTTGGCTACCCAATATTTATTACCATCGCGCGCGTCGATCAGTCGTTTGCTAGCACCAATAGTGGAGTTTTGACAAATATCTGTAGTCATGCCTTGCATGTAATTAAGTTGTTCCAAACTAGTAATCACTGAAGGATTAGCGATCGCGGAAATTAAAACAGTATTTATATAGCGGCCAACTGGCAAATCAGATCCGACTGCGACTCCAAAACTTAAATCATATTCGTCATGATAAGCCGTAACCTCTGTAGTAACGGCTGCAGTGCTAGTAGCCGGAATGGGCGAGAAAGTTTTATTCTCGCCACTCTGTAAACTATAGCCCCATGTATTAGGCAGAAAATTATTTAGTGGAGAGTTTTCGTTAATCGAAGCCACCGAAGCTGTATTAGTCGAATCGATACTTTTTAGCGCCGTGTTACCATCGGCAGTATTAATGTAAATTGAATACCCACTACGATTGTTGGTAGTAACTGTAAGCTTGGCGGTATTACTACCAAAAGTTAAGTCACCTTTTGGCACAACATCAATGTCAATATTGTCTTGCAATGCTAAAGAAATCATTGAACCAACATTAAGCCCGGCTTCTGTCGTCAGAGTATCTTCGACGGCGTTCACGGTGTCATGACAGTACGGAAGAAGCAGCGTTATCGCCAAAATAGTAATGTTTAAAATACTAAAGTAAGCTAAATAATTAAGATGGTTTTGCTTGATTTTTATGGCCACTTTTGCCTCCAATTGATTGTGGTTAAATTGTGGCGATGTCGCCAGCTTCTATTGACTAAAGCTTTCTTTAGGTTATGCTACGACCATGGTCGTCAGAAACAAAAAGCGACACCGCAAGGTGTCTTACTACCGTTCATAACCATTTCGCTAACACGATACTGATTACTTATGCGATGCCGCTTAGTCGCAGTATCATGGTTAAGTGAAATGATTGTACCAAAAACTGGTTATGTTAGTAGTAAGACACCTCTATTATAGCACAGTTTTACTAAACGCAAGTAGTTTTGTGCCCTGTGCGCAGCGGGGTCATCGATATCGATGTCGGACGCTTGAGGAGCTCTGGCCTGAACGGCATTTGGTGGTCTACTTCGGCCCTAGCTTATACTTCGTCTACTGATGCCAGATCGTCGTACCTCTACTTTAATGCTGCTGATGTCAACCCGTCAAACTACGGCACTCGTTGGTACGGTTTCCCCCTCCGCTGCCTGGCAGACTAATTATATATAGTGAGAAGAAATAAAACCAGACAACTAAGTATAGACACTTTCGTTTAAGTTTGCTAGGATAGGGTTAGGTTTGGGTTTGCCTAGTCTTCTTGCGAAGGCTGGGCAAATTTAATTCTCAAGCGCATTTCTACGCAAGCGAACCAGAGACAAACCGTCAGTAGGATACGTCGCACCATACCGCCTCCTTCCTACTCCACACCGGCAAAGTTAATATGCCTGGGGACCTAGTTGTCCGTATTCTCAGAGTAACAAAATTCAAAAGAAATTAGCAAGCATAAATACGTTATTTCAGTAATAATATCTACAATATAGCTAAAGCTCCATTATACTTTGTGCGCAGCGGGTATCCTGATAGTGGTGCTGGGCAACTACGGCATTCTGGTCTTCGTGGTTACAGTTGGTCGTCTATGTCTAATATATACACTTCTACCAATGCAAATGCTTATGGAGCTTATGCGGACAATGCAACAGTTAGTTCTTCGCAACCTTATGTTCGTTGGTACGGTTTCCCCCTCCGCTGCCTTAAGCTAAGTAGAACTGTATGAGTTCATTATGGTTGTTTGCACTTTCTCACTATATATAACTAGTCGGCCAGGCAGCGGAGGGGGAAACCAGCATGACGGGCACTATCATTAGACATGGCGTTGTCCAAAAGACCAAGACGGAAGTTGTACGCACTAGCGGTAACCGTTGATGTATAGATTAGAGCTGAAGCAGCCCAATAGTAGCCATACTGTCCAGTGTATCGTATGTTCCCGCTGTTGACGGCAATATTGCCGCTGCGCACAAAGTATAAAAATCCTTACTAAAATCCCATATATGATATAATGAGTGCAGTTTTAAGTGGAGTTTGAATATGATTACGAAGGCAATTATTCCTGTAGCGGGTTGGGGGACACGGAGATTACCGATTACGAAGATTATTGAGAAATCTATGTTGCCGGTTGGGAATCGGCCACTGGTGGATTATTCTGTGCAGGAATTGATTGCTGCGGGTGTGACTGATATTTATATGGTGATTTCTAACGTTGAACCTTGCCAAGTTAAAGCATTTTACCAAGACAACGTTGCGCTAAATCAATACCTCATTGAGCGTGGGAAAGAGGATCGACTAGAACTTGCAAAAACTTTGCCGGATAATGTGAAGATTCATTACGTTGCACAAGACCCGGCTGGAAAATATGGTACGGCCGTGCCGATTGCAATGGTGGTTGAGGAATACAAAATTGATGAGCCGGTTTTAGTATTTATGGGTGATGACTTTATCTGGAACCCGGGCGGTGAATCTTCGAGTGAGAGTTTGCTTGCCTCACTGAAAGATGCTGATGATTCGGCAATTTTGGGAGTAGAGATACCCAAAGAGCGCGTAGAAAAATACGGCGTGTTTTCTGTGGATGGCGATCGGCTGATAGGCGTAGTCGAGAAACCAAAAGTTGACGAAGCGCCTTCGAATTTGATTAACGTTAGTAAATATATAATGTCTCCGGCGCTGTTACAGGAAATTGTAAAGTATGTAAAAGAGCATGATTTTGGGCCAAAAGACCAAGAATACGTTGTGACTGACCCGATTGATAGTTATATTCAGAAGGGTGGCGTTATGCGCGTGGCGCGAACTACGGGCGAATATTTGGACGGCGGTAGTGTTGAGGGCTGGCTACACGCTAATAACGTTGTTTGTAATCAAAAATAATATTCACCTGGTGATATATTTGTGGTATAATTATAACTATGACAAAGTCACATCAGGAAATTAGTTATCAAGAAACGATTGGCCGCGTAGTTGAGAAATTGCGCACCGATAAGGGCTGGACACAGACACAGCTAGCGGAAGCAATTGGTAGTAGCCAATCAGCGATTCACCGCATTGAAAAAGGTGGTCAGAATATTTCGCTCGAACTAATAAAGAAGCTCTCTGCTGCATTGGGTAGCCAAATCTTATCTGTTAATGATACAGTTTCACAAAGTTACCGGATCCATGGGGGAAAAGAATTACATGGCGAGGCGACAATTAATACTAGCAAGAACGCTGCTGTAGCATTACTTTGCGCTTCACTTTTAAACTCTGGGACAACTTTGCTTAAACATGTGGCTAGGATTGAAGAAGTCTTCCGTATTATTGAAGTTTTGGAATCGCTGGGAGTAAAATGTCGGTGGCTAAATGATAATCGCGACTTAGAAATTATATCACCAAGCGAATTGAAGTTAGACGAAATTAACGTCGAAGCCGCCCGACGCACGCGTTCGGTGTTGATGTTTATGGGGCCACTGCTGCACCGATTCAAGAAATTCCGTTTGCCATATGCTGGTGGTTGTACATTAGGAACACGGACGATTGAACCACATTTACGAGCTTTATCGGCGTTTGGTCTAGAAGTGGATGCTAGTAGCTGTAGCGGGTTCTATGATATTACGGTTGAATCGCCAAAGGTACAGCAAGAAAAGTCACAAGATACACCAAACATTGACCAAGTGCGCACGCCGTTTCCGCCAAAGCGAATTGTTTTGATCGAGCGTGGCGACACCGTGACGGAAAATGTCTTGATGGCGGCGGCACTTTATCCGGGAGAGACGACCATTGTTGGCGCGTCGTCGAATTATATGGTGCAAGATGTATGTTTCTTCTTAGAAAAGTTAGGTGTTAAGGTTTCCGGAATTGGTTCGACAACTTTACGCGTGCGCGGTAAGGCCGAGATAAATACCGATGTGGAATATGCGCCGGCGGAAGATCCGATTGAAGCGATGTCGTTTATCGCTGTGGCGTTAGTGACAAAATCGAATTTGACGATTCGACGGGCACCAGTCGAATTTTTGGAAATTGAGCTGGAAGTTCTGAAGAGTATGGGTGCAAGGATTGAACGTTCGCCAGAATATTATAGTGCCAATGGGCGTACGCGGTTGGTGGATTTGAAAATTAGAAAATCAGAGCTCGTGGCGCCGACTGACAAAATTGCGCCAATGCCCTTCCCTGGCTTGAATATTGATAACTTACCGTTCTTTTCTGTAATTGCGGCGACGGCTAAGGGTCGGACTTTGTTGCATGACTGGGTCTTTGAGAATCGGGCAGTTTATACGACGTATCTAGAAAATCTCAACGCGAAGGTTGAGCTTTTGGATGCTCATCGAGTTTATATCGAAGGACCGACGAACTGGCGCCCTGCTGAATTAGTAGCGCCGCCAGCTTTAAGACCGGCAGTAGTCGTGATGATTGCCATGCTAGCAGCGCCGGGAACTTCAATTTTGCGCAATATTTATTCAATTAACCGTGGTTATCAAGATTTTGCCGAGCGACTAAATAAATTGGGCGCCGACATCAAGCCGTTAGTCGGGATTTAGAAAAGTCAAGCATAATTGGAATTGAGTTAAGCAGGGCAGTTTCAGGAGTCAAGCATAAAAGCTTTGTTTTTGTTGGCTTTTTAACATACTTACGGTTGTAGATTAGAAAAAATTTGTTATATAGTGGCAGCATAAGCCCGGGCGGGGGCCAGTCAAACGCGTAGGCTGGCGAAGTTTTACTCACCAAGGCTTATCAATGCTATAATAAAAGGTAATAAAGGAAGGTAATATGGCGAAGAAGACTACAAAAACAGCAGCACCAGAAGAATCTGGAAAGAAACAGGCACTTGACCTTGCAATTGCACAGATTACGAAACAATTTGGCGATGGCTCAATTATGAAGTTGGGTGAGACTCAGAAAATTGACGTAGAGCTCTTACCGTCTGGGTCGCTATCACTTGATATGGCTTTAGGTGGAGGCTATCCGAAAGGGCGCATTATCGAAATCTATGGGCCGGAATCTTCAGGCAAAACTACTTTGGCGTTACATGCAATTGCTGAGATTCAAAAGCAGGGCGGACAGGCGGCCTTTATTGACGCAGAGCATGCGCTCGATCCAGCCTACGCAAAGAAGATTGGCGTCGACACTGATAACTTGTTCATCTCGCAGCCAGATAATGGCGAGCAAGCTTTGGAAATCTGCGAAACCTTGGTGCGTAGTGGCGCGGTGGACCTAATTGTAGTGGACTCCGTGGCAGCTTTAGTGCCGCAGGCAGAAATTGACGGCGACATGGGCGATGCGCAAATGGGTTTACAAGCACGCTTGATGTCACAAGCGATGCGCAAGTTGACGGGTATTATTTCTAAGAGCAAGGCGACTGTCATCTTCATTAACCAAATCCGCATGAAGATTGGCGTGATGTTTGGCAACCCAGAAACGACAACTGGTGGCAATGCTTTGAAGTTTTATGCTTCAGTGCGTATGGATATTCGGCGCATTGGCCAACTCAAAGAGGGTGATAACATTTCTGGCAACCGCACGAAGGTAAAGATTGTGAAGAACAAGATTGCTGCACCGTTTAGGACTGCTGAGTTTGATATTATGTATAATGAAGGTATCAGCAAAACTGGTGATGTGTTGGATTTGGCAATTCAGAAAGGAATTATCGAAAAAGCTGGTGCGTTCTTGAAATATCAAGGTGAAACGATTGCACAAGGTCGCGAAGCCGCCAAGAAGTTATTCAAAGAGAATCCAGAGTTATTAGCAGAAATTGACCACAAGGTACGTGTGGCAGCAGGAATGCTGGATGACGGTGAGGCAGAAGAGGCAAGTACAGAAGTAGACGAAACTGCAGAGTAGGATAATGCGTGAGGGTAGGGGCGCATGCTAAAAATTGAATCTTTGGGTCCAGAACAGTTTTTTGAGGACGAGGAATCTGACGGTCCTAAGGATTTTGATGAAGAAAAATCTAGTAAACTAGACGAATTAGAGCAGAGACGGCGCGAAGCGGAACTAGTTTACGGTTCTGAAGATGATGTTGCGGGGCCGGCGGGAGTTAACTGGGCGAATTTAGAAAATGATGATGGTCCGCAAGAATATACGATTACCAAATTAACGCCTGGAGTACGCGATCCGAACCGTGTAAACGTATTTTTGGATGGCAGATTCGCGTTTTCGCTAGATGTTACTCAAGTGATTGACCTAGAAGTAAAACGCGGGCAAAAAATTAGTCCGGAACGACTAGCAGAGCTAAAAAAAGCTTCCGAATTTGGTAAATTGTACCAGCGAACTCTCGAATGGGCAATTACGCGTCCACATTCGGTGCGTGAAGCTCGGGACTATTTGCGGCGTCGACAAATTAAGCGTCGACAATTAAACCGGCAGCGTGAACGCGAGGAAAAGAAAGCTCTGCCAGAGTTTGAAGATGACGTGGTGCAGCTAGTGCTCGACAGGTTGATTGAGAAAAGATATTTGAACGACACGAAATTTGCTGAGTTTTATGTTGAAAATCGTTATGTGCGCCGTGGTATTAGCCAAAAACGGTTGCGGATGGAGTTGCATAATAAAGGCGTTGCCAGCGAAATTGCCGAAGCGGCACTAGCAAAGATTCCGCGTGACGAAGATGAGGAGATTTTGAAAGTAATCGCCAAGAAGCGTAAGAAATATAACGACTTCCAGCTGGTGGGATATTTGACGCGGCAAGGTTTCAACTTCCAAAAAGCTAAAGATGCCGTAGAAAACTGGCACGAGGATTAGTTATTTCTCTTCTTTGCGACTTTGAACGTCGGAGGCGAAATCAGGCTCACGGAAAGGATTTACGAAGCTTGGCACAAAGTCCGCATTAGACTTTGACTTGGCCTTTTCTTCTTCATCTTTGATAATAATTTTGTAATCGTCAACTTCTAGAATTTGTTGACGCGAAATCGTGAGTTCAGGATCGATAATTGCCTTGAAGAAAGGCCGTTGCACAATCAACTGTTGCACTTGCCAAGTCGACGGCTCCACGGTAAAATCACTAACCTTGCCGAGTTTGTTTCCCTTTTTGGTCTCGACTTTGAGACCAGTGAGCGTAAAATTAAGTTTCATGACATCGCGGACGCGAATTACTTCCTCGCCATCAATAAGCTCATCACTAGAATCGACAATCATTCCCATGCGCGAGAACTCGCGAATACTATTCATCGGCATGATCTCACCCACATCATGACCAATCATAGGGCCAGTAACTTTGCAGGCAATGATTTTCAGCTCGTTAGGATCAATAATCAGCTCCGAAACTTCTGCAATTCGACCACCGACATGAAGACTTAACACTGGGCAGCCAATAAGTTTTGAGCCATGAATTAGCATAACTATATTATAGCTTAATCAACGGCGGTTGCCAAGGTGCCGGATAATCATTTATGCCCAGCAAAGTTGTAAGTGTAGCCGCGATATTTGCGAGCCCCGGGTTTTTGATTGTCGCGCGCTGATATTTACGTGCGTTACTGGTGTTGTCGTAGAAAATGCACGGTACTGGATTAGTCGTATGCGCAGTTTTCGGCACACCATTCCGGTCTAACAGTTCTTCGGCATTGCCATGGTCGGCCGTAATTAACATCATGCCGCCAAGCTGGTCAACTTTTTTAGCGAGGCGCGCAAGTTGCAGATCAATCGCTTCCATTGCTACGATAGTCGGTTCGAGCTCAGCAAAGTGTCCCACCATGTCGCCGCCAGGATAGTTAATGCGAATAAATTGATATTTCTCCAAATTATCCAAAACTACATCCGTAATCTCAGCAGATTTCATCCAAGGGCGCGTGTTGAAGGGCTGCAAATCGGAAGTGATTTCGATTTGATCTTCACGCAGAGCCTTTTTGTAGCTATTGCCGTTGAAATAATAAGTGATATGGCCAAATTTTACGGTTTCGGAAATTGCGAGTTGAGAAACTTTTTGTTGACCAAGGAAAGTATTAAGTGGCGATTCAATCACAACTGGCGGAACTAAAATGTTCTCAGGAATGTGGCGATCAGAATCATACTCGGTGAGACCGGCAAAATAAATTTTGGGCATTTTACCACGGTCAAACTTATCAAATTTTTCTTGCGTGAAAGCAGTGGCAATTTCGACGGCGCGATCGGCACGAAAATCGTAATAAATCATGGCATCACCATCGTGTATTATTCCGATTGGCTGTGCGCCTTTACCGGATAAAGTTTTTGTCGCCTTAGCACGGGCGGCACGACTGCCAAGCGCAGAGGCTTCGGCAACGTTTTCGACGATCACAAACGCTGGCAAATATTGATCTTGGATGTTGGGGTTTTCGCGACGCAAAGTGCGAATGGCTTCGCTGGCAGACCGAAACTCACGTGGCGCAATACCGTGCACCATCATATCCCAGCCGAGCTTAACCATATTCCAGTCATTTTCGTAACGGTCGGCAGTGGCTACCATGCGGCCAGCGCCCGAAGCAATTCGAAAATCCGCATCAGGGAATTGTTGGCAATATTTTTCTAGGCGCTCAATGTACTTTGGTTCCGATTGCGGGGCAACATCGCGACCATCAAAAATGGCATGGATACGAATACTACGAATCCCCTCAGCGTAGGCGCGTTGAATCATTTGTTCAAGATGTTTGATGTCGCTATGCACGCCACCATCCGAGAAAATACCGCAAAAGTGTAAAGTGGAGCCGGGAGTTTTTTGCAAAAACTGCACTATACCCTGCCAAGCTTTGCTGTCCCAAATCGCACTAGTTTGGAAAGCAGCCTCAACGCCAGCAATTCCCTGTTTGATAATTTGACCCGAACCGAGAGCATTATGGCCAACTTCGGAGTTGCCCATTTGCCCGGGCATAATGCCGACAGCTTCACCAGAAGCGGCCAGGGGAATGTTTAAATATTTCGTCAGGGCTTGATCGAGGAATTCGGTATGAGCTTGACGGAAAGCATTACCGCTGCGATGTGGGCTCAGACCCACACCGTCCATCACCACTAATACCACCGGACCATCGTAATGCAATTTACCCATATATAATATATTATAGCATAAGCTAAACTAACAAAGGTTTAGTTCACAGTCAATACGCAGCGCATAGTGTAAGCATTCGGCATACTTATGGGTGAGCTTGACGAGCCAATTCTAGTAATATAGAGTGCACTACCTTCAAAATCTAGCCCAGTGGGGGTGGATTGATATGACCGAATAGTGCTCGAAAGTAGATATCCGGCGCTGCCGCTACTATACAAATACCGGTTCGGATTAATAAACCCCGCACGCACAAAACTAATCGGCGCTTTGCCTACATTATAATCACTGTTGCTGACTAATCCAGTAATGCCGGTTTGAGCTAATCCGTATGGAGATAATAAGTAGGCAAACGACCCGTTGGTGCTATAAGTTTCTGGAGCCGCATTGGCGGTTGGCAGTTTCCAGCCTTTAGGGCAAATACTGTATTTAGCGTTTTTTCCTGCGGCAACATCAAATCCAGAGCCAGCAGTGGCAGCATTAAATTGGTAATAATTTCC
>CAYYWU010000010.1:0-1166 GCA_964475445.1 uncultured Candidatus Saccharibacteria bacterium
CTGGTGGTCACTCACGGCGGGCTATTATACTTCTGTTACTGATGCCCGCTCGTCCCACTTCTACTTTACTGCTGATGGTGTCTTCCCGTCATTCGGCAATCTTCGCTGTTTTGGTCTCTCCCTCCGCTGCCCGTAAGCTTCTCACTATATATAACTAGTCTGCCAGGCAGCGGAGGGGGAAACCAACAAAACGTCCATTAAGATTTGATGGATTAACTATAGCATTATTGAAATAAAGGTCATTTGTATCAGCTGTTGTGGAGTTAGTATACCCTAAAGCCGTACGTGACCAATTATAACCATAATTACCAGGAGCACGTAACACACCATACTGTATCATAGTATACCCGCTGCGCACAAATTAGTTCTGATAATTAATTTGCTCAGTCGTGATGACTGGATATTGAATAAGCTCGGCGCTGTCGAGATTGGCTTTGTGTAAGTCGACGGCGGAAATTTGGTGGTTGTCGTAGGAAGTATAATAACACAGGCCTTTTTCAAGGTTGTAGCAAGAGGAATAAATGGTGATTTCGTATTTGTTATTACCAAGGTCGCAGCAGCCGCGTTGCTGGTCGACGGAATGCAAAATATGGAAGAATTGGCTGACGCTGGACATTTCGTCGGAATTAGAAAGGGAATGAGCACGAGTGAAAGCGGCTTTGACAAACCGTGAGCTAGAACTCAAATCGCCTGGAAGGCCGATTGCACCCATGCCACGGCTGTATTGTTGCAGGGGAATGTTGGGCGCAAAAGTGTTTTGTGGAGCACTGGCGGAAAGATGTTGATAATTATTAAGGCTAAATAGTTGTTCATCAAAGGGCGGGTTGTTGGTGAGAACGCCGGCGGGATTGTCGTAAATATGCACACCACTCGCGACGGTTTCGAGCACGACGCATTCTTTGTTATCGCTAAGAATCCAGTGAAGCTCAGATGGCGGGAGTTGATCGCTGAACGGAGTATTAACAAAGTTCATCTTAGCAATGAGGGCTTTAGCTTCGGCGACGCTGGCACACTGGCTAAGGAGCCAAGGGATGATTTCGAACTGGGCAATGTTGTCGCGGCCTTCGGACATTTCGTGGAAGACGGCGTTGCCAACAAAATTGAGCCCGGCAATCCCGAGACCTTTTTCGTTAATGGCGTCATAAAAGAGTGGGAAGTTAGCACCA
>CAYYWU010000010.1:1266-29830 GCA_964475445.1 uncultured Candidatus Saccharibacteria bacterium
CTAGGATCAGGAGTGATGAAAGCAACACTAGGATCAGGAGTGATGAAAGCAACACTAGGATCAGGAGTGATGAAAGCAACACCGATGATGGCATAGTGGGAATTAAGTGTGCCTTGATGGCGGAAATGGAAAGGAAAGTTGCGGGGTGCGATGGCGATATTTTCGCCGTAAGAAAATTCATAGTCGAGGTTGCGACCAAAATAAGAATCGGTAGTTTTGTAAGTAGCGGCTGTGCACATAGGTTCGTCCTTTTTGTTTTAGTAAAGTCTATGTTTATTGTAGCACGTTTTAGAAGTGCGGGAGTACGTTTTTGTGGTATGGAAAATTACAGGGGTAGAAAAGGGATTTTTGCGGGAGTACGTTATTCGGAGTAGGGAGTAAACTCAAAATCAAAACCGACATACTTTGGAGTCTTGGTGTTGAGATATTTTTGGACGGCGCGATCGGTGGAGGCAGAAAGCTCAGTGATACGCTGGTCGCGAGTTTGACCGTCTTGACCTTCGACAAGTGGGGTGATGTAACGCACCTTGGCGCGATAAGTGGTGCAGTAACGATCTTTCTTGACGGAGCCGCTGGTATAAATCGAAGTGGCGCGCTGGAAGTTGCGGAAGGCTTCGCTAAGGGTTTTGTCGCCGCAGCTCAAGATCCAATCGACAACTTCGCGTTCGCTCATCGCATAGAGATCGTCAATGGTGAGATAATCGCGGAGCATCATGGATTTTAGGATATCGGCGATGAATTGCATGGAAACGACGCATTTGTCGCTGCGATATTCGGCGGAAATGGCGAGATTTTTGGTGGTGAATTCTTGGCAGATTTCGGCATCTTGGAAACCGATTTCGTCGATATCGTGCTCATTCTTGAGAACGGTGAGGTTGTCAGAAAAACGTTTAACGTCATCTAACGTCCAGACGTCGAAGAGGAAATAGCCGTTAGCAAGAGTATATTCAAGGCGATCGGCGGCAAGAGCAGGCAAATCATTATCGGCAAGCGGGAAAAGTTTGTAATCAGAAACTTCGCTAGGCATGATTTCGTCGCGTTTGAGCTGGCGGGTGATGGCGCGTGAGTTACGAATAATTTCGCCAGTGCGTTCTTCGGTGCTTTCTTGAGTCTCGGCATCGTCGTTGAGGTAATCGATAGTATGATGGAAAGCTGGGCAGGCGATGTCGTGGAAGAGAGCAGCAAGAGTTTGTTTCTTGTCGTGGCTGAAGCGCCAAACAATCAAGGCAACACCAATGCTGTGCGCAAAAGTGGAAACGTGGTGGCTGAAATTGTACAGACCGCCCTGATCGATGCCGCAGGTGTTAGTGACACCGTGCAAGCGTTGCATCTCGGGGGCAGCGATGTATTTGAGCAGCCAGGCCGGAAAATCACCGTCGGAAATGACGTTGAGATATTCGCGCATGGCGGGGGTGAGGTTGCGCAGGCAGCGCTTTCTGCAGGAGAGAATGTTGATACGTTTCTCGGAGCTAGGGCTGAGGAAATGCTTGTGGCGAGTGGGAGCGACCGGAAGGTCGACAGACTCGGCTTCGGCGGTAATTTCGGGAGCTTCTTCAGCAATGTTGTCTGGAGTGGCTTCGACGACAACTTCGGGGATTTTAGGAAGTTTTTTACCGCCGGGGCGTTGATAAATCTTTACCCAATCTTGGCTGAGCCAGAAATTGACTTCTTCGTAACAGTTTTGCTCGGCGGAAGGCATTTGCAGAAGGTTGATTTCGATTTTTTTGCCGTGGTTGAGGTTGCTGATGATGGCGTAAGTCACCTCGGCGATGGCGCTAGGGCCAATGTAGCCGCCGATACCATCTTTGTCTTCGTTCATGAGGAAAAAGACGTCGGCGCGGTCGAGATTTTGATAAAAACTCGTATAGACATCGGTGATTTCTGAAGCGTGGTCAGTGTCGAAGGGGACGGGGCTGGGATAATCAATCACTTCGTAGCCCTGGCCTTCAAAATAACCGTGCCAGTAATTAATACGGTCCTGGAGTTTGGAACTGCCAGCAATAATCAGTTTTTTCATAACTTTCCTTGTTTTGCCAATATAACTCTCTTGAGAGTAATTGTATAACAGATTGGCGATTTTGGCTAGCCCCTGATGAGTAGTGGAAAGATAGTTATGTGCTATAATAATAATGTGAGTGACGAAACGAAAGACGAAAAAACGCCAAAATTGAATCTGAAAGCAACTTGGAATGAGATTTCGCGGAAACAGAAGGGGCTGATGGCGGCGATGATTGTGCTCTTAGTGATGAGCGCAGTGATGCTGATAGTGTCGCTGTTTGTACTCAGGCCGCAGAACACAGTAGTGATTGTTGGTTATGGTGATGTTTATGGAGAGATTGCGGGGCTGTCGGGCGGTTATCGACGCGATAGCTGGCTGAACATGCTGGCGTTCCCGATTTTGGCGGTACTTTTTGGGGTGGTGCATAATGTGATTGCGACGCGGATTTATCAGAAATATGGTAAAGAGACGGCGCTGGTGTTTGTGTTTGCGACGATGCTGCTAATTGTGGGGGCGATGGTCGTACTGTTCCGGCTGCTGGGGGAATGGTAGATGAAGAATGACTTGGAGATTCCGCTGGGGAAGCGGACGAAGCTATATCGGTTTTTGGAGATTCTGCCAGGAGCGTTAAGTTATATTGCGGTAATTGCGCTGTTTGTATTGTCATGGATTAATCCGGTGCTGGGGGCGATTTATGTGCTACTAGTGGTGGCGATTACGTTTGTGAAGGCAGTGGCGACGGCCTATCGAACGATTCAGGGATACAAGGTGATGAAGCGAGCGGAAAGGGTGGACTGGCCGCAGCGGTTGGCGGATTTGGAGAGTCCGCACGCGGCGTACGAAAAGTTGCGTGACCGCCGCGATGAAAGTTATGGTTTTGCTGAGCATGTGCAGAATTTGCGTTTGATGTCGGCGGTGGAGGGAAATGCGGAGCCAAAGCCGCATGAAGTTTACCATGCAGTAGTGATGGTGGCGTATAACGAAAGTTTGGATACGCTGGTGCCGTCGGTGGAAGCGGTGCGGGACACAACTTTTCCGAATGAACGGATTATTTTTGTTTTGGGCTATGAGGAGCGGGGCGGAGAAGCGATGGAGCAGAATGCTAGGGAGCTGGCGCGCCGGTTCAAAGGCGTGTTTCGAGATTTTATTTTGGTGAAGCATCCGGACGGCACGAAGGGCGAAGTGGTGGGGAAGGGCCCGAACTTGACTTATGCAGGGAAACATTTGGCGACATATGTGGAGAAGGCGCGGATTCCGGTGGAAAATGTAATTGTGACGTCGCTGGATAGCGATAATCGTATGAGTAAATATTACTTGGATTATGTGGCGTATGAATTTATTGTGCGACCAGATCGACAACATTATAGTTATCAGCCGATTTCGATTTTTACAAATAATATCTGGGAAGCGGCGGCGCCAATGCGGGTGGTGGCAATGTCGAATTCGTTTTTTAACGTGGTAAGCACGATGCGGCCACATTTATTGAAGAACTTTGCTTCGCATTCGCAGCCACTGGCGGCACTCGAAGGCATGGAGTTTTGGAGCAAGCGGACAATCGTGGAAGATGGGCACCAATATTGGCGGTCGTTGTTTTATTTTGAGGGCAAGTATGATGTGGTGCCGATTCATGTGCCGATGTATCAGGATGCGGTGATTTCGGAAACTTTTGGCGAGACTTTGAAGGCACAATTTGTTCAATTGCGACGGTGGGATTACGGTGCGAGCGATGTTGCTTATGTGGGGACGAGACTGTTTAGTAAAAAACGTCAAATGCCGTTTCTACCACTATTCGTGAAGTTTTGGCGATTGTTGGATGGGCATGTGACATTAGCAATTATGGCGCCGATTGTGGCGTTTGGTGGCTGGGTACCGATGTTGTTGAATTTGGGATCGCGCGCGGTGGTAGCATGGAGCTTGCCGAATGTAGTGGGAATTATTCAGACGGTGGCAGCGGTGGGTTTGATTATAACGGTGTTGATGTCGCTAAAGATGCTGCCGGAAAAACCAGAAAGCGCCAAAAAGAAGAAAAAGTTTTCGATGGTGCTGCAATGGGTTTTGATGCCAGTGATTGCGATTGCTTACCAAAGTGCAGCGGCGTTTTATGCACAAACCCGGTTGATGACGGGGAAATATATGGAAAAGTTTGATGTGACGAAGAAGGTAGTGAAAAAGTAGAGATGAAGATTTTGGAAGAAAAACTGAGCAAGACGGATTTATCGGAAAGTGGCATGGTGTTTGAGGGCCTGATGGTTAAGGCGGTAGTTGATGTGAAGAAGGGTTTATTGGCGGTTGATGATTAATGTGCGTCCTCGTCAAGGGAATCGTAGTCGCGATGTGGAGGATGAGCAGACGCGCGAGAAAATTGTGCAGGTGGTGAACACATGGATAAAGTAAATTGCCAGCATCAGGCCTTAGCTGATGGTGGGTGGGATAAACTATCGTTGTGTTTGCAGATGGGGAATATAGGAAGCGAGGTGTCGCGCTCGTTGAAGTGGTTCGGTAAGAATGAGAAACGCTTTCAGGTGTCGTTTACGAGGGCGCTGGAATTGTTTGATTTAACGATTGAAGGTTTAAGGGGGGAAACTAATCGTTTGCGTGAAGTTTGTCGAGCACGCGAAGAGTTTTGTGATTATTTCTTGGGTAATTCGTGGGGGACGGATGCGCGGAAAATGCAAAAGTATTATGATGAGTTGGCAATTTTAGGTCGGAGACGTGAGGGGCTGGAAGTTTAATTTCATGTAGCTTCGGCATCTTGAAGCAATTGGTTAACTAATACTATGTAATACTACAATATATAGCTAAAGCTCCATTATACTTTGTGCGCAGCGGAGACGTTGAGACAAGTCAAGGTCAACTGTGGACAGCAGGTGTTTATGGCTACTTGTGGTCAGCGTTGGCTTTAACTTATACATCATCCAATGTTGCTAGTTCATTGCGCGTTTACTTTGATGCGATCGAGATTAATCCGTCGAATGGTATTAGTCGATGGTTTGGTTATCCCCTCCGCTGCCTCAAAACTTAAGGAAGAGTGTTAGGAACATCTGAGTCTTATCATGAGGTATTACTAGGCTGACGCGGGTCCGAATCTTTAGACGAGGAGAGCGTCACCTACCTGCAGGATAAGACCCAGATGTTCCTAATCCTACTCACTATATATAACTAGTCTGCCAGGCAGCGGAGGGAGAAACCGCGCCAACGATCACTGTTGTATGTTGAGTTGATGCCAACATGTGTAAAGTGGAATCGCCAAGCTGTAGCAACAGCAGAAGAAGTATAACCTGTAGCAGTATTCGACCACCAATAACCAAGCTGACCAAGATCTCTTATACGACCATCTTGAATATTACTTTCTCCGCTGCGCACAAAGTTGTGGAGAAATACTAATCTATGGTATAATAATATGGGTAAGGAAGTGTGTCCGAGTGGTTGAAGGAGCACGCTTGGAAAGCGTGTAGGGTCGGAAGGCTCTCGCAGGTTCGAATCCTGTCGCTTCCGCCAAGAGCGTAAACGAATAATAAAAAGCCCTCCAAGAAGGAGGTCTTTTTATTATGCTCACCTTTCGGTGAGCGAGGATTCGCAGAAATCCGCGCCGTGGTCGCTACGCGACCGGGCGGATAACGAATCCTGTCGCTATGTGGCTTGATCGACCAGCTGATTTTTGAGAAATTTACGCGTGAACAAGCAGTTTATGGCGTAAATGCGGTAGGCTTGTAAAAATTCAATTTATCATCTTAAAACCTCCTGGCTAAGCCGGGAGGTTGGTGCTTGTAAGAGGATTATGCTTGTGATATGATGGAGATAGGAAGTGTGGGCAGGAAGTTAATTAAAGGAGGTGCCCAATGTTTAGAAATAAAAAACAGCAGAAAAAATCTAAGTATATTTTTGTGACCGGTGGTGTGTTGTCGGGCGTCGGAAAGGGGATTACGGCGGCGTCGATTGGTGCGATTTTGAAAGCAAAGGGGTTTAAGGTTTCGATTCAAAAGTGCGATCCGTATCTGAATGTGGACGCGGGCTTGTTGAACCCGGTGGAACATGGGGAATGCTTTGTGACTCATGATGGCAAGGAAACTGATTTGGATTTGGGGCACTATGAGCGGTTTTTGGATTTTGAGACTAGTAGGTTTTCGAGTGTTTTGTCGGGAGCGTTGTATCAAGAATTGATTGACCAAGAGCGTAGTGGTGGATTCCATGGCAAAACGGTGCAAATGGTACCGCATTTTACGAACTTAGTGCAAGAGAAGATTGAAAAAGCTAGCGAAGGTTCGGATATCCATATTGTAGAGATTGGTGGTACAGTGGGAGATTATGAAGGTTTGAGCTTTATTGAGGCGATTCGGTTGTTTGCAAATCGAGTGGGGAGAGAAAATTGTTTGTATGTGCACGTGGTGTATGTGCCATGGATTAATACTTCGAAAGAGCTGAAGACGAAGCCAGCACAGAATGCTTTGAAGGATTTGCGCGGATTTGGGATTATTCCGGATGTGGTGGTGTGCCGTACGGAGAAGCCAGCATCGCGGGAGATTTGTGAGAAAATTGCGAAGTTCTCGGGGATTCCGGGTGAGGCGGTATTGAATTTGCCGGACATTGAGAGTGTTTATGATGTACCGTTTAATGTGCTAAAATCGGGTGTGCTGGAGATTCTGAATAAGTTTGTCGGAAATAAGAAAGATCCGGACATGAAACGCTGGCAGGAATTTTCGCGCCTTAGGGGGAAGCAGTGGAGCAAGACTGTGAAGGTGGGATTGGTAGCGAAATATGTGGGGAATGAAGACGCTTATATTTGCGTGACGGAGGCTTTGAAAGCGGCGGCGGCTTGGAACAAAGTGAATCTGGAGATTGTGTGGATTAATGCCGAGACAGCGACGAAACGCGATTTTGCAAAAGTCGATGGCTTGGTGGTGCCGGGCGGATTCGGGGTACGTGGCGCAGAGGGGAAGATTAAGGCGGCAGATTATGCCTTGAAAGAGAATAAGCCTTATTTGGGCTTGTGCTTGGGACTACAAATGGCCTGTGTGGCGGCAGCGCGCCGAGGTGGCGTGAAGAAAGCGAATTCGGAAGAGTTTGGCGCGGAAGCTGGCAAGAATGTGATTTATATTATGGAAGGCCAGGAAGGTAAGGAACAAACCGGCGGGACGATGCGCTTGGGTGATTATCCGGCAGTGCTGAAGAAAGGTAGCAAGGTGGCGAAGGCTTATGGAACGACGGAAGTAGTGGAACGACATCGCCATCGTTATGAAGTGAACCAAGAGTTCTTGCCGGAGATAAAGAAAGGTGGTTTGGTGGTTTCTGGAACTTCGCCGGACGGTCAGCTGGTGGAGTTTGTCGAAGCGCCAGGTAATAAGTTCTTTGTAGCGACACAGGCGCATCCGGAGTTTAAGTCGCGGCCACTGAATGTACATCCGCTATTTATGGAGTTTGTGAAGAGCTTGAAGTAAGCCTATGTGGTAGAATGGTGGTAAGGGTGTGACGATGACGCATTCTAGATAAAGTTAAACAAAGGAACTTCGCGATGAAGAAAGTAAGCACTTGGCTTTGGGGCATAGCTTTGATTGCTCTGGGCGTGATTTGGGGCGGTAATGTCCTGGGAATTATTAATGTTGATCTGTTTTTCCCGGGATGGTGGACGCTGTTTATTATTGTGCCGTGTTTTATTAGCCTTTTTGATGATGACGATGGTAAAGTTGGCGATTTGATTGGCATTTTGATTGGTGTGTGTTTGTTGTTGGCGTGTCAGGGGATTTTGCAATTCCGGATGGTTTGGAGCTTAATTGTGCCGGTGATTTTGATTATTATTGGGTTATCGATGCTGTTTAAGGACACCTTTCGAAATGCGGCAATGAAACAGGTGAAAAAGTTGCAGAAACACACGGATAAGGAATACTGGGCAACTTTTGGCGATCAGAAGTTGGATTTTCAGGGTGAAGAATTTGAGGGCTGTAAGATGCAGGCGGTGTTCGGCGGGATTAAGCTGGATCTCCGGGATGCAAGAATTAAGCATGACGTTGTGATTGAAGCGTCGAGTATTTTCGGGGGAATTACGATTTTGGTGCCAGAAGGATTGACCGTGAAAGTGTCATCGACTTCGGTGTTTGGCGGAGTGTCGAACAAGCACGCCAAGCGGGCGAAAAAGGGCGAAAAGGCAGAAGTGACGGTGTATGTGGATGCGACTTGCCTGTTTGGCGGAGTTGATGTGAAATGAACGGGGCGCAGCGAGCAATTAAGTGCTTTGCGGTGGCGTTGGCCGTAATGATTATCGGGGCGATTATTTCGGCGGTAACGGGTGCGATTTGGGTGCTGGGGTATGTCTTTGGTAATGGTTATAGTACTGAGATAGTTGAGATGGGCCCGGTGGCGGGTTGGCAGGAGTCAGCTGTGGTGACGGCTTTGGATATTGAACTTAAGGCAGCAAATTTGCAGATTAAGACCGGCACGGAGCTGAAGGTTGAGACGAATAGCGAACGGGTAAAAAGTGAATGGCAGGGGGAGACTTTGAAAGTTAGCGACGAGGAGTTTCGCTGGTTCTTTAATCAGGCGGGTTATGAGGTTGTGGTGTATTTGCCGGAGGATTTGGTGCTGAGTGAGGTGAAAATTGATACTGGAGCAGGTAGAATGCAGATTGAGCGTTTGGTGGCAGAACGTGTGGAGCTGAGCTTGGGTGCGGGGAAAGCGGAAATTGGTTACTTGCAAGCGACGGAAAGTGCCAAAATTAGTGGTGGCGCGGGCCAGACGGATATATGGAATGGTGTTATGAATGATCTTGTTTTCGATATGGGCGTAGGGAAGACGAGCTTGCAGGCAAAGCTGAGTGGTGAGGCTAAGATTAATGCTGGAGTAGGGAAGCTAGATTTGACTTTGGTAGGAGAAGTAAATGATTATCTGGTGACTTTTGACCAGGGGATCGGCAGCTTGAAACAAGACGGGATTAGTCTTGACAATCCTGAGGGTAAGAATTTGGTGAAAATTGATGGGGGAGTTGGGGCAGTAGACTTGAAGTTGGTGGCTGAGTAATCTGGAGTGATAAGGAACAGCCCAGGCTGGGGTTTAGTTGTTCTTCATTAATTCACTATATATAACTAGTCTGCCAGGCAGCGGAGGGAGATACCATGCCAGCGATTGTCCGAAGCTGATGGTCTAACTTCCTTAGCGTCAAATCTCAAATCGTATGCATCAGCAGTTGTACTATTAGTATATATACCAGCTGTTGAAGCCCAAATACAGCCCTGATTACCTATAGCCCAAAACCGTCCGCCAGTCAAACCAATTACTCCGCTGCGCACCATTCATACTTTGTGCGCAGCGGAACAGTTTCTAATAACGAAGGCCGATTAAGGCATTCAGGCTTCCGTGGTTATGGTTGGCCATCGTCAGCAGCTACATATACAAATTCTAGTACTGCTAATACATATGGCCTATATTTTGACACTACTGTTTATCCATCACTTGGTCCCCACAACCGTTGGGCTGGTTTCCCCCTCCGCTGCCTGGCAGACTAGTTATATATAGTGAGTTATGTAGCATAGTTACAATATAGCTAAAGCTCCATTATACTTTGTGCGCAGCGGGTATGCCGATATTAGCGGTGGACGTTTGAGAAACTTTGGCCAGACCGGTAACTGGTGGTCAAGTACGGCTTTAACTTACACTTCGTCTACTGATGCCAGGACATCTGTGCTTAGCTTAAACGCTGCTAGTATTTACTTATCAAGTAGCAGCAATCGTTGGAATGGTTTCTCCCTCCGCTGCGTGGGTAAGTTATGGTATAATATAGGAATGGAAGAAATTCAAGAAAAACTCGTCGCAACTGTGAAATATCTGTTTGGGGTGGAAATGGACCCGGAGCTGGTGGTGGCGCCAGAGGACAAAAATGCGGATTATGCTTCGAATGTGGCACTGAGGTTGGCAAAAGTGGCGCACAAAAGTCCGATGGTGATTGCGGAGGAGATTAAGGAGGAATTAGGGAGTGATCAGGAGTTTACCGTGGAAGTGGCGGCGCCAGGGTTCTTGAATTTTAGCTTTAAAGAAGCATATTTTGCCGAAAAAGCCACTAAGGTGTCGGAAGATCTAGATAATATCTCACAGGATGAATATTCTGGCAAGACAGTGGTGGCAGAGTTTTCTGATCCAAATCCCTTTAAGGTGCTACATGTGGGGCATTTATATACTTCGGTGGTGGGAGATGCGATTTCTCGTCTCTTGGAATTGGCCGGTGCAAAGGTGGTGCGGGCAAATTTTGGTGGTGATGTAGGGTTACATGTGGGGAAGACGCTCTGGGCAGTGTTGCAGCATAATTATTCATTTGATGATATAAATATTGAGAAATTAGCACGGTGTTATGTCGAAGGGACAGCGGCTTATGAGAATGATGCACAGGCTAAAGCGACGATTACGAATCTGAACAAGCAAATTTATCGGATTGCGGAGATTGGTGAAGCGAAAAGTAGCCAGTTTGGGGGCGAAGAAGGCGAGTTGGCGCGGCTATATTGGCGGGGGCGCGAGTTGAGTTATCAGTATTTTGACGAGTTTTATCAGAGTATTGGGGTAAAATTTGATAAGTATTACCCGGAGTCAACGGTGGTGGATCGGGGGCTGCAAGAGGTGAAAGCGCATATTGGCGAGGTTTACGAGGAAAGCGACGGTGCAATCGTTTACCGCGGGGAGAAAGTGGGGTTACATACGCGAGTGTTTATTAACCGTGAGGGTGTGCCAACTTATGAGACGAAGGATGTGGGCTTGATTTTTACGAAGTGGGATGATTATCACTTTGCGGAGTCAGTGGTGATTACAGGGAATGAACAGAGTGATTACATGAAAGTGGTGCTGGCGAGTGTGAAAGAGTACGCGCCGGAGCTGGTGAAGCGGACGCGGCATTTGACGCATGGTCTGGTGAAGTTGCCAGGGAATGTGAAGATGTCGTCGCGCAAAGGTAACTTTTTGAAGGCGGTGGATGTACTAGAGATGGTGCGGGATGAGGTTTGGAAGGATTTAAGCGAGCACACAGGGAAAAAGCCGAGTAAGGATGAGAATCTGGACGCGCGGGCGGAGATGATTACGCTGGCGGCGGTAAAATATGCCTTTTTGAAGTATAAAATGGGGGGTGATATTGTGTTTGATCCGAAAGAATCAGTGGCAATGAATGGGAATTCGGGTGTGTATTTGTTGTATGCGACTGTACGGGCAAAAAAAGTGTTGCAGAAAGTTAAAGATAGGGGGAATGAGAGCCTGAATAAAAAAGTTGTTCAGGAAGAACAGAGTGAAGAAGAGCGTCGATTTACGCGTAGATTGAATAAAAAAATTGTTCAATATCAGGAAGTTATCAGGGGTGCAATTAGGGAAAAGGCGCCGTATAAAGTGTGCGCGTATTTGTATGAACTGGCACAGGAGTTTTCGCGGTTCTATGAACATGTGCAGGTGGCGGGGAATGTTAGGGAATATGAGTTGGTAAAGACGGTGGAAGCGTATGAAGGGGTGATGGAACATGGTTTGGGGCTATTAGGAATTAAAGTGCCGGAGGAGATGTAGATGAAAAAAGCGAAATTATTGTGGATTGACCTAGAGATGACGGGGTTGGACCCAGAGAAGGACCGAATTCTAGAGGTGGCGGCGCTAGCGACGGGCTGGGATTTAGAAGTCCTAGAAGATAAAACTGGGGCGCGGGCGGAAATGACGGCGGTAGTGAAGGTGCCGGAGAAGCTGATGCGGGAGCGTATGGTAGGGGAGTTCTGGGAAAAAAATCAGGAAAGCCGAGAAGGGCTGATGAGGCAGAATGCCAAAGGGGAGAGCGCGCAGGTGGTAGAGAAGCAACTACTGGAGTTTATTGATAAGTGGTTTGGCGATGAGGTGATTTTGGCAGGAAACTCGATTCACCAGGATCGAAAGTTTATTGATCGTGAATGGCCAGAAGTAAGCAAGAGACTACATTATCGGATGCTAGATGTGAGTGCCTGGAAGGTAGTGTTTGAGGGGAAATGGGGGAAGAAATTCGTAAAACGCGAAGCGCATCGGGCTTTGGATGATATTCAGGGGTCGATTGAGGAATTGAAATGGTATCTGGGGATGGTAAAATGATCGATGTAGTAAGTGTGAGCGGTTTGGGGGAGTGGACTCAAGAGAAAAAAGGTGAAGACGTGAGGTTTTTGGCGCCAAATGGGAAGGTGTTTCTGGTGGAGCGACCAAAGACTATAGAAGTGAGATGTGATGGTAGATTAGGGAAGACATTGAGAGACGAATACGAGAGCGTGATGGAAAGCCGATATTTTGGGCGCGGGGGAATCGAGATCGTGCCGAGTGGACAGCTTTCAAGAGAGGAAATTGCGGATTTGGTGCGGCTGAGCTATAACCTGACACAGGAGATGGGCAATGACTGAGGTTTTGGGGCCAGAGAGACGTCACCTGATGCTATATGCGATGATGATTTTTTTGACAACAGGTACTCTGGCGGTGGCAGTGAACAGCCTATTGGGATATGGATTCCATACAGAGTATTCGATTAGTAGGTATGTTGGCTTAGAGGCGTGGAGTGCGGTGATGTTTGCGCTGGGGAATCTGGTGGTGGCTGGGTTGATGGTCCGCTATTTGTATAGTTTGGGTGAGACCTGGAAGTTGCCGCGGTGGTTTTTCTGGGTGGTAGTGATTATGGCGGGAGCGTTGATCTGTTTGTCGGCGTGGCCGGTGGGGTATTTTGACGTGCCAGGAATGGGCAAAAGTGTGCCGACCAGGGTGCATGAAACGTCATCGAGGCTGATGTTTGCGATGATGCTGGTCGTGGCGATAGTGATTATGACGACGAAGCAGGCGCAGAAGTGGTGTCGCTTAGCTGGGTTAGTGTTTTTGATTTATGGGGTGATTTGCGTGGTGGGGTATTTGACGCATGCAAGTTGGTTTATGAACGCAATGCTGTTCTTTGAGGCGGCATATCTGCTGAGTTTCATGGTGTTATGTCTTGGGTTGGGAGAGAAAAAGTCTAAAAGGATAAAGGGGTAGAATGGCAGAGTTAAAGGAACAGAAACAAGGTGAAAAAGAGCAGACGGCGGAAAAGCCAGTGAAGATTCTGAAATCGGTGACTGACAGCGCGTTTATACGCGAGTTCAAGGAGTTTATCAATCGGGGAAGCGTGGTAGATTTGGCGATTGGTGTGGCGGTAGGTGGGGCGTTTACGTCGATTGCGAAGTCATTGGTTGATGATATTATCATGCCGATTACGGGATTGTTGGTCGGTGGAGTGGATTTGTCGAAGCTAGCAATTGATATTCCAAATATCTTTGGGGCAGATAATTCGGTGCATATCGCTTATGGCAACTTTTTGCAGAATATTGTGAACTTCTTGGTGATTGCTTTCGTAGTATTTGTGATTGTACGCTTCTTTAACCGGGCGAGCGCGGATGCTGAGGCAAAGAAGAAGGCCGAAGAGGCGGCAAAAGTAGAGAACGAGAAAAAGGTCACGAAGTAATACATTGTATAGACAATGTATGTATGTTGTATGGACAATGTATTATTTATTCTGAAGGGTTAGAATAAGACTCGATACTTTGGTGAATAGCGTTGAGGCTAGAATAAAAGGTAGTGAGGATATTATCGAGCTCGGAATCTTTGTTGCGGGCAATAAGCTCGGAAGTCATGGAAATTAACAGGGAAACTTGGAGGCCGATTTGGTTGTCGTAGGTGCGATCAAGGAGACCGTTGAGTTTGGCGTTATTGAGTGAGGTATCAAGCGCGAGATTGTTGGCGGTTTCTTCCTCAAGGGTTTTGTCATCAGGGATGAGGGCATTATCTTTATCGTTGTCGGCGGTGAGGTAGTCGGAAAGTTGCTTAGAAGTGTTGGTGAGGACGGAGGAGAGGGAAGCATTGATGGCGCGGAGCTGAGAAGTTTTCAGAGAGGAGCCGTAGGTGCCGATGGTGGTATTAAGATTGACCGTGCGTGTATAGAGCTGTTTGGTGAGGTTGGTGGGCTTTTTGTTGAGGCTGCCGAGCAAGAGGCCAAAAGCCATAATTAGGAAGAAGAGGACGATACCACCAGTAGCAATTTTGATGATGGAAAGATTGCTGATGCTGCCAGTGACTTTGGGGCTTTTGGCGGGGCGGGTGGACTGAGAAATTTGGTTGAGATACGCAAAGTTATCCATAAGAAGATTATAACACAGATGTTGCTGGGAAGTTTAGCAAAGTTAAACAAGGGACGCGTCGTCGCGGCCCGTCGTCACAGGCGCTCCGCGCTGCATGCCGGACTTCGTCCGTATCCGTCCCAAGGGGGATAACGCTCGTAAGCTCCGTACCCCCTTCTTAGCTTTACTAAACTTCCTAGCTGTACCTGTGCTATACTTAATCTATGGATGACGCGAAGGAGGAAATCAGGGCGCGGCTCCCTGTAGAGGACGTGGTGGGGCAATATATTGAGCTGAAGCGGGCGGGGCGGAGCTTGAAAGGGCGGTCGCCGTGGGGTGTGGATAAGACGCCGTCGTTTATGGTGTCGCCAGAAAAGGGGATTTGGCACGATTTTTCTTCGAACAAAGGCGGGGATATTTTCTCCTTTATTATGGAAGTTGAGGGGGTGTCGTTTCGGGAGGCGTTGGAAAGATTAGCCGCGCAGGCGGGGGTGGAACTGCAAAAGTACGGTGGTGGAGACAAGAAAGTCGCCGAGCGTAAGCGACGGATGAAAGAAGTCTTGGAATTGTCTTGCCGATATTATCAGTTTTGTCTAACGAAGAACGAAAAAGTTTGCAAATACGTGTTTGAGAAGCGGGGGATGAACAAACCGACGGTGAAGGAGTTCCGGATTGGGTATTCGCCGAATACGGGTCGGGCTTTGGTGGACTTTTTGCGGAAGAAGGGCTATAAGTCGGCGGAAATGGAGGCGGCAGGGGTGCTAAATCGCTTTGGTGGGGATATGTTCCGGGGGAGGATGATGGTGCCGTTTATTGATACGGATGGAGTGATTGGCTTTACGGCGCGGATTTTGGATAAGGGAGAGCCAAAATATTTGAACACACCGGAAACTTTATTGTTCAACAAAGGACGGTTTGTGTTTGGGTTGGCACAGGCAAAAGAGTCGATTCGACAGCATAACTTTATCGTCTGCGTGGAAGGAAATATGGATGTGATTTCCTCGCATCAGGCGGGCGTGAAAGAAGCGGTGGCGACGAGCGGTACGGCTATGACAGAGAATCATTTGAAGGTTTTGTCGCGCTTGACGCCAGATGTGCGGTTGGCGTATGATGGTGATGAAGCAGGGGTGAAAGCGACGGAGCGAGCAATTATGCTGGCAGGTGACTTAGGAATTAACTTGAGCGTGATTTCGGATTATCATGGGGCGAAGGACCCGGATGAGTTGATTCAGAAAGACCCGAAACTATGGCAAGAGGCGGTGCAAAATTATCGTCCGGCGGTGGATTGGCTACTCGAGAAGTATGAAGAGAACTTAGATTTGAGCTCAGGTGTGGGGAAGCGCGAATATTCGGACATGGCGATGAAGTTACTGAGAAATGTGGCTGATGCAGTGGAACGGAAGCATTATGAGCAGCTGGTGGCGCGAAAATTGGACTGCACGGTGGAAGATCTGCGTGCTAAGAAATTGGATGGGGGGCGGGCGAAGAAGTGGTTAAAGAAAGTAGAAGCGAAGCCGGAGAATGACGTGTTGGCGGGAGTACGGGATAATTTGCAGGCGATTGTGATTTATGGAGGTGTGACGGGGGTTAAGGGTGTGGAATTGCCAGAAGATGAGGTGAAATTGGGAGAGCTCGAAATGGTGTTTGAGGCAAGGTATCAAGGTTGGGATTCGGCGGCACTGGAGAAGGAAGCGCGGGAATTATTAAAGCGCTTAAAGGTTGAGAGTGCAAAATTAGAGGTGGAAAGGCTAAACAAAGAGTTGGATGAGTTGGGGGATGGCGAAGCGGATCAGGAAAAGCAGGCGGAAATCTTGCGGAAAATTATGGCGTTGAAGGGGCAGGGAAACTAGGGGAGAAGAAAGTCAGTATAGATGACGTCGGCGCCACGAGCGCGGGATTGTTGAGCTTGGCTGAGGTTGTTGATGGTATGGGTGGCGATTTTGATGCCAGCCGACTTCCAGGAGTTAGCAATTTCTGGAGTGAGCCAGTTGTCCCACATGGTGATGAATTTTACTCCAGATTCTTTACTAAAGGCGAGAACGTTTTCTGGAGTCCAGGCGCCTTCATTCGCATAGAGAGTGTAGATGACGGATTTCCAGGGGTAGATTTCCATGATCCACTCGAGCATTTCTGGTTTATAAATCTGAATGATGAAGCGATTGAGCAACGAAGAATCAATGGTGTTGGCAGTTTCGACAAAGGCGTTGAATTGTTGGCGGACATTGGCTTCGTCATAGAACTTAGTGTCGGTGACGATATAAATGTCGGGATATTGTTGGAGGAGACGAAAGAGCAACGCGAGATCGACGGGGTGATATTTGTCGTTCCAGAGTGAGGACATGAAGTTATCGTAAGTGAAGGGTTTGTCTCCTGGTTCGAAAGGGACGTGGGCGTTGGTTTTCCAACTAGTGTCATCGTGGGCAGCTACGGTTTTGCCGTCGTCGGTGAGAAAGAAATCGACTTCAAAGACTCGGTGACCGAGTTGATAGTTGAGAAGAAAAGCTTCGTAGGAATTCGTGTAAGTGTTGCCCAGAATACCGCCGAAAGCGTGAGCGATGTAAGGATGTTGCTCTGCCCAAGAATAGTCAAAAGGCTGGTCTAGCTTAGAGCTAGCAGTAGTCTCTTCTATACTACTGCTTCGATGTTGATAAATGAGGAACCCAGCAGTGACAAGTATGCCGATGGCAAGAATGATACAGATAATAGTAATAAGAGTTTTAGTGGTAGCGCGATGTTTCATAGGTTGATTATAGCAAGATTGTGGCGATTTTTGGTGCTTTTGGTATTTTTGGCTCTAAAAAAGAGGGTGTCCTGATGATTACAACGTCAGGACGCCCGCAATACGATTTTTAGCATAAGTATAGGAAAATGTTTGTTGTAAAAGTTATAACAGGCGTGAATAGTAATAAGGTGCAGTTGTAAAAAATACAATTTTTGGTATACTGTGATGTAATGGACAATGATGATATCTTAAAGGACAAAAATGTGATGCTTGACATGGGGGAGCCGGAGGCGGATGAGCTGGCGGCGGAGGATGAGCTGTCAGATGAAGAGCTGGCAATCACGGCGGATAACGTGGACGCGTTTGCGGACGATTCGGTGCGAATGTATTTGCGGGAAATTGGCAAGATTCCGCTCTTAAGTCAAGAGGAAGAGTTGGAATTAGCCAATCGGGCACTAGAGGGGGACAAGAAGGCGAAAGATAAGTTGGCTGAAGCGAACATGCGGCTGGTCGTGAGCATTGCGAAGCGGTATGGTGGTAGAGGACTCGACTTTTTGGACTTAATTCAAGAGGGGAACACTGGACTGCTCCGGGCGGTGGAGAAGTTTGACCCGTCGAAAGGCTTTAAGTTCTCGACTTATGCAACTTGGTGGATTCGTCAGGCGATTACACGGGCGATTGCTGATCAGGCGCGCACGATTCGGATCCCAGTACATATGGTAGAGACGATTAATAAAGTACTGCGGACAACGCGCCGGTTGACACAAGAGCTGAACCGTGAACCGACTAATGAAGAGATTGCGGAAGCGATGGGGATGGACGTGGAGAAAATTGAGTATGTGATGCGAATCAAGCAAGATATTGCTTCGTTGGATGCCAGTGTGGGGCGTGATGGTGATGATGAAGAGTCGGTGCTGGGTGATTTTGTGGAGGATAGCGAGCGAGATTCGCCAGAGGATGCAACGGCGAATCAAATTTTGAAGGAACAAATTGCCGAGATCTTGACGACACTTTCGGAGCGTGAGCAGAAAATTATTCGGTTGAGATTTGGAATTGGTGGAGGTAGGCCACATACGTTGGAAGAAGTGGGGAATGAGTTTTCGGTGACGCGTGAGCGGATTCGCCAGATTGAGGCGAAGGCTTTGTCGAAGTTGCGCAAACATAAGCAAACGAAAAAATTGCACGGATATTTGAAATAGGAGGCAAAGATGAAGTGGTTGATGCTAAAAATGATTGCGGTAGAGACCAGCATTTTGCCGGAAAATATGGATATCGAGAAGCTATTGCTTTTGATTTTGAAGATCCTAGTGTATGGTTTGGGTGCGGCGGCGACGATTGGTGTCGTAGTGGCGGGGATTTTGTATTTGACGGCGCGGGATAGTGAGACGCAGGTGGCGGCAGCGAAGAAGCGGTTGCTGGATGTGGTGATTGGTTTGGTGGCTTGGGCGTTGATGTGGACGGTGCTGAACTGGCTGATTCCGGGGTCGTTGAATTTTAGTCTGAATTAGGTTGGCGGGGGATGCTGAAAAAGCTAATTATTGTTTATAATTCACGCTCGTCGCAGAAAGATGCGATTGAGCGAGAAGTTTTGGCGCCAGCGCGGAAAATTAAGGGGTGGCTGGTGGGGCGGTATGCCGTCAAAGAAGTGAGCTTGAAAGAAAATGCTAAGCAATTGGCAAAGATCCTGAATGATGGTGACTTGGTGGTTGCTGTGGGTGGAGACGGTACGGCGGCAATGGCGGCGAACGGCATATTGCGGTCGAAAAAGGATGTGACTTTTGGGGTGATGAGTTATGGCAACTTTAATGATTTAGCCAAGATTTTTAGGACAAAACGACCGGTGGAATATGGGGGTGAATACGTCGGAGGGCTTTCGGAAATTATGGCGCGGTTTGAAGCGGGGAAAACGAGTATAATTTATCCTCTTGAGGTGCAAGTTGACGGTAAACTTTGGCGGTATGTGATAGCTTATATGACTTTGGGGATGTTTGCAGAGTCGACACGGGTTTTTGATGAGCCAAAAGTGCGGAAAAAGTTGCAGAAAGGCGGGAAACATCTGATATTTTCGGTATTGCAGTTAGCGAAGTGGTATTTCCAGAACCGGAAAAGTGAGTTCATCCCTCAGGGGGAGCTGGAGCGGGACAATGATAAGGAGACGCAGAGATCAGGTGGACCGGAAATTATGATTGATGGCGCGGCGCGGTTGCCGGTGGGGACGACGGACTATTTGGCGATGAATGGGCCAAGATTGGCGCGAGTAATGCGGGGTGGAAAGTGGTTTTTGCAAGCGGAGAGCTTTCGGAGTGGGACGGCGCGTTTGGCGAGTTTTTGGCGTTTGGCGTGGTTTATGCTGCGGAGTATGTTTTGGCGGGTGCCGGGGAAGAAAGCACAAAAAGATGTGATTAAATTTGTGCAACCGAGCGAAGTGGAGATTCAGGCGGAGGGAGAATATGAGCGCTTGCAGGATGTGCAAGAGATTATGGTGAGCAAATCGGAGCGAGCACTGAAAGTGATTAGGTTTTAGTTTTTCACTATATATAACTAGTCTGCCAGGCAGCGGAGGGAGTAACCACGCCAACGATTAGACATACGGCTTGAATCAGAAACATTATTGCCAACAATTTCTAGAAAACTAGCAGTAGAGGGTTCAGAACCATATAAAGTTGCCCACGAAGACCACAAATATACTCCAACACCCGGAACCACTAAGCAACCATCTTGGCTGCTAATACTGCCGCTGCGCACCATCTATATTTTGTGTGTAGCGAGGATGTATTATTTGTTAGAAGTCAATAGCTTTAAGAATTGGCTCCAGCTGGGCGTAGAGGTCTTCAATTTTACCGTCGTTAATTAGATAATAATCGGCAATAGCGATGGGACCACCTTTTTCGATAGTTTCGATTTCGTGATAATCGCGCTCACGTGCTGCTTCAGCATCAAAAGGTCGTTCTGGACGGTTGCCGAGGCGTTGATAACGCAAATCTCGTGGGGCGACGACGGCAATAACAGTGAGCTCGCCAGGGAATTCATGTTTTAGTATTTTGTATTCGGTCCAGGAATAGAGGCCGTCGAGCACAATGCGCTTCTGGCCAGCAGCGATCAAGTCATTGACTTCGGCAATGACTTGACGTACGACCCAATCATTGCCACCTTCTTCGCGAATTTGTTTGCGAAAGAGCTTTTCGTTTTCGGGGGTGATTTCAATGCCGCGTTTGGTCATTTCTTTGAGGTTCATACCGCCAAAATAGGATTTGGGAATGCCGCGATTGGTAAGGTAATCAATAATCACAGATTTGCCGCTTCCGGCCATACCGACAATTGCTAGAAGTTTTACGTCACGTTGTTTCATAGTTATATTATAGCATGTAAGATTAAACCCGCAGCAGTAAGGTAATCAATGTTATAATATGACTATGAAGCGTTTGGTATTGATTGATGGCAAATCGGTGTTTTATCGGGGGTATTATGCGATGGGGGCGTTGTCGACCAGCGAGGGGATTCCGACGGGTGGAATCTATGGTTTTGCGGCGATTGCGATGGAAATCGTGCGTCAACTTGATCCAACGAAGGTGGTGGTCGCCTGGGACTCGAAGAGTTCAACGGCAAAGCGCAAGGAGATCTATGCGGACTATAAGGCTGGGCGGGTGAAGCCAGGGGATGATTTTTATACGCAGATTCCGTATCTGAAAGAACTGGTTTTGGCGCTGGGTTGGAGTTTTGTGGAGTGCCCAGATTATGAGGCGGATGATATTATTGGTACGTTGGCTTTGCAGGCGGATGAAGCCGGTGATTACGAAACCTTTATTGTGTCTTCGGATTTGGATATGTTGCAGATTGTGGACGAGAACACGCGGATGTATCGGATTTTGAAGGGTTTTACGCGGCTGGAAGAGCTAGATGTGGCGGCGGTGGAAGAGAAGTATAAGATTAAAAAATCGCAGTTTTTGGATTTGAAGGCTTTGAAGGGGGATGCTTCGGATAATATTCCTGGAGTGCCAGGAATTGGCGAGAAGACTGCGGCGAAATTGCTCGGCGAATATAGCAGCGTGGAGGGGGTTTATGAGCACTTACAAGAGATTAACGGACCGATGCGAAAGAAGTTGGAGGCAGGTAAAGATAGCGCTCTGATGTCATATCAGTTGGCGAAGATTATGACGGATGCGCCGGTGAAACTGGATGATTTGCCGGATTTAGAGATGAATCAAGCGCGGATTTTGGAGGCTTTGAATAAGTTGGAGTTTCGGACTTTGGCGCGGAAATTTTTCCGTAGGCCGCAAAGTAAGGTAAAAACGGCCCAGAAAGCCGCCCAGGAGACGCTAGGAGCGGCGGAAGATTTGGAAGGCCTAGAGACCGCGGATGCGCTAGAAAACGCCTCAGGAAGCGGGAGAAGGGGCAAAATTGCCATAAAACGGCTGGATTTGAGCCAGCAAACGCTGGAAATTGCTCATGAATTGCCTGACGGAACGTTGGTTTCTTGGAATGTGAAGGATTTGATGCATAAGAACCTCAAGGTGGCCGATAGTGTTTTGCAGGGGCAAAAGTTTTGGGATTTGGGCCAGGGGGCGTTTCTGCTACATCCTCTGGAACGCAATATTGAGCGGACGGATGAATGTGAAGCTTATGAGGTGCAAAGTGAGGAGTTTAAGGATCGTCCGGAACTGTTGAAGATTTACGAAGAATTTGATTTGCCATTGATACCAGTGCTTTATAAGATGGAAAATTACGGGATGTTGATTGATCGGAAGTATTTTGCGGAGCTTAGAGAAGAGTTTGAGGAAGAAGTGAGGGCGTTGGAACAGGAAGTCTGGAATTATGCAGGGCATCAGTTTAATGTGAATTCGCCGGCGCAGTTGGCTGAGGTGTTGTATGATGAGCTGGGGTTACCAACGAAGGGGATTAAAAAGACGGCGCGCGGTTATTCTACTGGGGTGAAAGAACTGGACAAATTGCAAAAGTATCACCCGATTGTGACGGCGATTAAGGAATATCGTGAGGCGGCAAAGTTGCTTTCGACCTATATTGCGCCTTTGCCGGAGTTGGCGGATAAGGATAATCGGATTCATACAACCTTTAACCAGAATGTGACAGCGACGGGACGATTGTCGTCGACAAATCCAAATTTGCAGAATATCCCAGTACGTACAGAGGTGGGGAAGCGAATTCGGGAGGGGTTTATTGCGGCGCCCGGGAAAGTTTTGGTGAGCGCAGATTACTCGCAATTCGAGTTGAGGCTAGTGGCGGCATTAGCGGGCGATCAACGGTTGGTGGATGACTTTAACTCTGGGGTGGATATTCATATTAAGACGGCGGCAGAGGCCTTTGATGTGCCAATTGAGAAGGTGACGAAGGCGCAACGGCGGGCGGCAAAGGTGATTAACTTCGGGATTTTGTATGGTATGAGCATTCGGGGGCTGGCAGAAGCAGCTGGGATGGCTTATTACGAGGCAAAAGAGTTTATTGAGCGTTATTTTGAGGTGCGGAAGCCAATCAAGGAGTATTTGGAGAAGATTTTGACTCAGGCGCGTGAGTTGGGGTATGTAGAGACATATTTTGGCCGTCGTCGGCCAACGCCAGATGTGAAGTCGAGTAATTTTATTGTACGGATGGGGGCAGAACGAGCAGCGCAGAATATGCCGATTCAGGGAACTGAGGCGGATTTGATGAAACGGGCGATGATTAGGGTGGATAAGAGGTTAACGGAACGTTTTCAGAAGGGCGAAGCGAGGCTGGTAATGCAGGTGCATGATTCTTTGATTGTGGAGTGCGATACGGAAGTGGCAAAAGTGGTTGGAGAGATTCTTCAGGAAGAAATGGAAGCTGTGGCACCGGAGTTGGACGTGAAGTTGGCGGTTGAGGTGACAACTGGCGATAACTGGGGTGAATTGTAGGGTTTACTATATATAACTAGTCTGCCAGGCAGCGGAGGGGGAAACCGTAGAAACGTACATCGGGACCACTTGATGGATAAACATCAGCTTCACGAAAATCGAAGCGATAGGCATTAGCATTAGCGTAGTCGGTATAGTCAGCAGCTGTTGAGGGCCAGAAGAAACCATTATCGCCAGCATGCCATAGATAACCCAGTACGATATAAACAAACCCGCTGCGCACAAAATGTTTGTTGTGCGCAGCGGGCGAACTCTAATCAGTGCTGGCAAAATCCAATATTTTGGACGCGTAGGTTATTTATGGTCTTGCACTAGCAATACATACACCAGCTCTACAGCCGCCAGCTCTCGTAATATCGAGTTTGATGACGGGGTGCTTGATAGCAATGCTGGTACCGCTCGAGCAGCTGGTTTCTCCCTCCGCTGCCTGGCAGACTAGTTATATATAGTGAGAATGGTTGCATAATACTACAATATAGCTAAAGCTCCATTATACTTTGTGCGCAGCGGGTATATGAATAGCGTTGGCAAGATGGACAATCTTGGGCGGACTGGTAGATATTGGTCAGGTAGTTCGCGAGCTTATACTTCGAGTACGGAGACATCAGCTTGGACATTGTACACGGATCAGGTTGATAATAATCCGAATGCGTCGAGCGCAAAGGTTGGTGGTTTCTCCCTCCGCTGACGAGTGAGACTGTGCTATAATAGGGGTATTATGCCAGAGTTACCAGAGGTAGAGACTGTACGGCGGGGTCTGAAGCCGTTTATCTTGAATAAAAAAATTATTCAGACGATTCCGGAGCCAGGGAAATGCTTTCGCGGGGATGTAACAGAGATAAATGGGGCGACTGTGATTGCTTTGCGCCGGCGCGGCAAGGCACTATTGATTGATCTTGATAATGGTAAGACTTTAATGATTCACCTGAGGATGACAGGACAGCTGATTTGGCGAGGTAAAAATGCCAAAGTTGGTCAGACGGATGATACTGAGCAGTTTGCAGCGGGGCATCCGAGTAAGAATTTTACGGACGAACTACCAAATAAGCAAACGCGAGTAATTTTTGAGTTCGCAGACGGTAAGCTATTCTTTAATGATCAACGTAAATTTGGGTTTGTGAAGGTGCTACCAACAGATGAGGTGGAACAAGACAAGTTTATTGCAGAACTAGGGAAGGAGCCCTGGGAGATGCAACCAGAAGAGTTGTTTGCGAAGTGTCAGAGGCATGCGCGAGCGCCGATTAAAGCAGTGCTTTTGAATCAAAAGTTGATCGCGGGGCTGGGAAATATTTATGCGGACGAATCACTTTTTTATGCAAGCGTGCATCCGGCGGAACCGGCGGGGAATTTGAGCGAAGTGCAAGTGGCAAAGATACTAGAGGGGGCGTGCAAGATTATGGATGCGGCGATTGATTCGGGCGGGTCGACGATGGCGACCTATATTCGTCCAGATGGGACAACGGGGGATTATCTGGAGAAGTTTGCTCAGGTGTTTCGGCGGGAGGGAAATCCTTGCCCGCGTTGCGGAGCGATTATCCTGAAAACGCGCTGTGCGGGGCGGGGGACGCATTATTGTCCAAAATGCCAGGTGGTATCAAGCATAAAAATGCCCGTAGAAGCCACGGAGAAGCGCTAGAAGGCTTATGCTTAGAGTTTTCCTAGGTGATGACCGGGTTGCGGCGGGAAAGGCCATAGAGAGCCTCCTGGGCGCTAATTACGAGGTATTTGAAGGCGAGGCTTTAGTTCCGGATGATTTGCCGAGTATTTTTCAGGGGATGTCGCTATTTTGTACCGAGAAACGGCGGATTTTGCTGAAAGATTTGAGTGAAAATGCCGCAGTCTGGGAGAAAATCGGGGGTTATTTAGAGACGGAACACGAAGTGGTGCTTTGGGAGAAGAAGCTGGATAAACGGTCGGCGTTTTATAAGCAATTGAAAGAGGCGGGGATTCCGATTCAGGAGTTTGTTTTGCAGCAAAAGCCAGAGATGAAACAGGTGTTTAATATTTTCGAGACGGCGCTGAGAGATGGGAAGCGGGCGGTGCAGATGGTGGAGAAAATTGAGCTGGAGCAGGATCCGTATATGTTTTTTGGGCTGATGGTGACGCAGGCGTTGAAGCGGTTTGAGGTACGTCCGGGGCGGGCGGAAAAACAGATTTTGCAAGAGCTGGCAAAACTAGATATGCAGATGAAGACGGCGACTATGGAACCCTGGCTACTAGTGAAGGGATTTTTGCTGAGAGTGGGGAACTTATAAAAATTACACCTCATGAGAGGTGTAATTTTGTTATTCAGGAGCTTATTTAGCTTATTTAGCAGTAGTTTTCTTGGCTGTTGGTTTCTTCGTAGTATTAGTCTTGGTCTCCTTAGCTGGGGCGGCACTAGCCTTTTTGGCATATTTCGCAGCAGCAGCTTTGCGGCGGGAAGCAGTGTTTTGCTTCATTAAGCCTTTTTTGACGGCTTTGTCGTATTCAGATTGCAACTTGGCAAGGTTTTCGAAAACAGGGTTGGTTTTGAGCTCTTTGAGGGCAGCCTTGATGGCCTTTTTGATTTGTTGGTTGTTTAGAGTGCGTTTTTCCGCTTGGCGCGCCGCTTTTTTGGCAGATTTGATAATCGGCATCTAATCTATTCCTTAAGTTTAGTTGATTAAATTGATAACTTTAGACGATTATACTTGATTTTGAAAAAAATGTAAAGAGGTAATTCGTGTTATAATGTAGAGGAAGGCACGTGGGAGCAACTTAGGAGAGGAGGAGAGAGCTATGCTTTTGTGTGCGGATTTTGATGATACGCTGAATGTTCATGGTCATCCGGAGATTCTTGAACGCAATTTACAGGCTGTGCGCCGGTGGCGAGAATTAGGTCATGAGTTTGGTTTAACCACGGGGAGAAATATGTCGATCTTGAAGCAGATTTTCCCGAATTGGCAGCAGGAAGTGGATTTCGTTGCAACTGATAATGGTGGGGCGACTTTTAGTCATGAGGGTGAACTTTGGCAGACTCGGCCGCTGGAATTAGGGATGATTGCGAGTGCTGAACGCTTGGCTGGAGCGAATGTACAGCCAGCATATTATACGGCGTTTAATTATAGCATTCATTATCCTAAAGAATTGGATGTGATAAAGCTGCGTTTGTGGTTCTTATCGCCGCAGGAGGCGTTGACTGCGAAGGGTAAGCTGGAACACCAGTTTGGCAACAAGATTCAGGTTTTGCCGTGGTTGAGGCAGGGATATAGCCCGCTTCCAGGAGTGGATTTGTCGCAATATGCCGGATTTCTGGATGTAGTTTCGGCATGGTCGGGGAAGCAGAACGCAATTAAGTTTGTGGCTGAGAGGCAGAATATTAGCGAAATGGAGATTTTCACTGTGGGGGACGACTATAATGATTTGGCGATGCTGCGGAGATTTCGAGGTTACGCAATTATGGGCAGCGACTTTGAAGTCGTGCAAGCAGCGCAGGGTAGAATAGTTGCTAGTGTGGCGGATTTAGTAGAAAATTTATTATAGCTGTTTCCGGAAACAGAGGATGCCAGGTTGATTGTAACCTGGCATTTGTCGTTTATACGATATTTTTATGTTTTGGCAAGGTTGACAAAGTTATGATGTGTGGATATTATAGACATAATGACTTTGAAGAGGCAAACGATTTACGTTTTTGATGGGGTGGTTTTTGACCGCGCGGGGAGAATTCTGATTGATCAGCGTACTGGTGATGCTTTGAGAACAGTGAACGGGCAGTGGGAAGTCCCGGGTGGTAAGCTGGAATTTGGTGAAACGCCGCGAGAGGCGATTCGGCGGGAGATTTTTGAGGAAACGGGGTATAAGGTGAAGGTGGGCGCGCCGGTGATGTATGCGGATGTGGGGACGTTGGCCTATCCGGATCGGTTGCAGCATACGGTGGTAACATATTATCTGTGCGAGCTGGAGGATAAGACTGAACAGGTGGAGCAGCATGATCATAAGATTTCGGGGTGTCGCTGGATAACACCAGCGGAGTTAGACGATTATGAATTTATGTTTGGCAATCGTCGGGCGATTGAGGTGGCGCTAAAAATGCGCGAGAGATTTGGTGAAGTTGATTATGAAGAAGGGAAGTGGGAACTTTAGACTTCACTATATATAACTAGTCTGCCAGGCAGCGGAGGGGGAAACCACCATAACGTTGTCCAGCATTAGAAGACTCAGTAGCGTATTCAAATCGTAGAATGTTAGCTTGTGCATCAGAAGCGGTATATTTGAGCCCAGACATTGAGCGATAATAACCAACGGAACCACTAAATCGTAATTTACCTTCCAAATAGTTAAGATTTCCGCTGCGCACAAAGTATGGGTGGTGCGCAGCGGGTATGTCTTCAGTAATGGCAATGCAAGGGTGAGTGAATTAGGGAATTATGGTGACCAATGGGCGCGAACGGCTGGTAATTATACGTCGGCAACTGAAGCTAGGGCATATAATCTCGGAGTTTATGCTAGTGTGGTTGAGCCGTCTAATGGTTTGCGTAATCGTTATGTGGGTTTCTCCCTCCGCTGCCTGGCAGACTAGTTATATATAGTGAAAAACAAAGTCATACTACAATATAGCTAAAGCTCCATTATACTTTGTGCGCAGCGGGGTGGTCGCTATTTATATCGGACGCTTAGGAAATTCCGGGATGGATGGTAGTTGGTGGTCATCCTCAGCTTTAGCTTATGTTTCTTCTACTGATGCTAGTGCTTCAAATCTTTATTTTAGTACTACTGACATCGTCTACGGCAACAATCGTTGGATGGGTCTCTCCCTCCGCTGGATGTGGGCGGGGCAGCGAGGAAGCTCAGAAATTGCTGGCGCAATTTCTTCCCGCAGTCGTAGCGTCCAAAAAAGAAAATAAATTTTCTTTTTTGTCCTACAGCCATTCCTACGTGACAAACCTCGCTTACGTTTTGGGCTTGCTTCCTCGCCCAAATAAAACCAGATTAATAAGTGGAACTAAAGTTCCACTTATTAATCTGGTGGACTGATTTTGCTAACGCAAAATCATCACCCACTTGCGATTTCTCGGATAACAAAAAATAAGAACTAACGTTCTCATTTTTTGTTCTCTTTCGAAATCTTGGTGGGTCGCGAGGGGCTCGAACCCCCGACCTCCTCGGTGTAAACGAGGCGCTCTAGCCAGCTGAGCTAGCGACCCGTGGAATTATTATAGCATATAATTGAGTAGGGAATGAAAAATAGGGGTTACCGAGCGGTAACCCCTGAAACTAAACTTAATTGAATTCAAGGCAATATGCTTCCAGAGTACTGTTTTCGAAAAGAAATTCGAATCGACGTGAAGAGTTTTGCATAATAGCGCGAACGCGCGAGATGGTTTTGAGATCACGGAGACATAAATCTTGATACTGCTCTGATTCCTGATGAATAATAGTTTGATATAAAGATTCGCTACCTTGGTCGTTCAGCTCAATTTCGGTGTTATCAAGCGCCTCAATACGTCCATCGGCATATACGCAAACTACTATAGATTCTAAAGATTGAATTTGGGCGCGAACCTCTTGTAGAGCCTCCAATTGTTGACGGCGATGTTCAGTGGTTGCGTTGATTTGGTCAACCAACTGGTTGTTGCTAACCATAAGCTGCTCGTACTCGGCATTCAGGTCCTGAAATTGACGTTTGATGTCCTTCATGCGTTCGTAAAATTGATGTAGTTGTTTAACATTGGAACGATGCTGACTAACCAGAGTCTTATGCTGGGATTCAAGTTTGATGACTGCGTCGCTGAGAGTGGCTTCCTGAGTCTTGAGCTGCTCTATGAGAGAAAGCGGGGGCTCGTCGTTGCACTCCTCTGGAGGAGTGAGATGCGATTCTTCAAGTGCTCGCATCTCA
>CAYYWU010000011.1:0-28562 GCA_964475445.1 uncultured Candidatus Saccharibacteria bacterium
ACGACCTTCTGGACCACAATCAGACGCTCTAACCATCTGAGCTAATCCCACCATGCTCGACGACTACGCTAGTTTCATTATATCACATTTTCTTCTCTAGAAAAGCCCCAATTGCAGCAGATATAAGCATAAACATCTTGACTTTTATGGCAATCTGTGCTACAATAAAGACATTCGAGTGGATCTCGACAGTATTTTGCCGACAGCATCAAAAATTGCGACAAATTGTCCGATTTCTACTCGCGCATCGCCAAAATTGACCATTCTTAGGGGAGGTAGGAAAGTGGAGTTTTACGATTTTGATAGTTGGGGAAATCAGCCGATGTCGGCTGAAGAAGAGCTTGGGGCTCTTCTTCATAGCACTCATACCGCGTCGGCAGCGCCTTTTATTCAGTCGCAACTCGATATGTTGCGGGTGTTGGGTGTTGCGGACACCGAGTCTTTGCAGGGATTTGTTGACGAGACAAGGTCATTTATGATTCTTGATGCCATGTTAGCCTGTTTGCAAGAAGCCATATTTGCCAGCATTACGCGGGGCGTTCCGCCTCGGTTGCAGCCCGTCCTGGAAGAAGCCATCAAGCGCTATCCGAACCTTGGCGAAGAGCTGGTGAATTACATTGACGATTTGCGTCACCTTCGGTACTGAATATCCTCATAACATTTTGCAGGCCGCCCTCTGGGCGGCTTTCTGCATCTCTGAAAATAGCTTTTATAACCATGAGCATTGTGTTAAAACACTTGACTTTTTGAAGAATCTGTGCTATCATGCAGGCAGAGGAATAGGCTTAGGAAAACCTAAAATTTGACTATGCTTCACCTCTAGGATGGGTGGAGCACTTTGAAAAGGAGGAATAGAAATGTTGTTTTCAGAGAACCCGACCACGAGATGTACGCCCATTATTGATGACGATGGATTTATCCAGTTCGACTTCAACAATCCAAAGCTCACCAGAGATGATAAACTGTACATGTGTGAGCAAATGGCGTACTTGGCCACGTTTCACCTGGACGAGACTTTTGTCCAGGAAGTCTTGAAGACCGGCAAGACCCGGTTCAAGGTGATTCTGGAGGGCGAAAGCACCCTTGGGCATGATACGGGTACTTATGTACCGGCGTCCGCTCTGGATGTGCCTACTCGCCAGGCGCTGCACGGGAAGGTTTACGGGGAAATAAAGACCGTACTTCCCGACTACGATGACGACTATCAGAAAGTCGGACTCGACACGAAACGTGCCATGCGGTGGGTCGCTGGCAGTTATCAGTGGAGAGCTGGGGTCAGAGGCTGGACCCCTCGTAAGTTCGAGCAGTTCCTGCCGGAGAAAGTCGAGCGCTACATTGACGTTGAAGATCGGCTACGCACGGGTTTGGGGTTGAAGGGCTTCAAGGAGAAAGAGCTGGAAGCCCAGAAAAAGACTGTCTCTAAGAAGAAGTCGAGTGAAACTTCTACTAAACAGGAGACTGCCGAAGAGAAACAGCGGCGAGAAGCTTGTGTTGAAGAAGTGAAGCAGGCTGGCAGCAGCGGCAGTGCACAGGGTCTGGTTGACCGGCATATGCGTGTACTCGAAGAGTGCACCAAAAAGCTGGTCCAGTACGGAAATGCTATCCGCGATCAGTACGATAGCGCCAGTACAGCTGGCTTGGCATCGGCTATCATTGAACGGGTAGCTGGAGCTCTCTACTCTGACGAAGGGGACAGAGAGGCGCTCAAGGCAGCGGTTCGGCAGATTGACAAGATGCGTAGTGAGCGTCTGAAAAAGCAGGCGGATGCCGAAAAGCGCGCCAAGACGAGCGCCAAACCGGCTGCCGAGCAGAAAGCTACCAAACCTGCGGTCAAGCCGACTCAGAAACCTACAACGAAGCCGGCCCAGACCGCCGAACCTGCAACTGTGCAGAAGAAGCCGTCAACGCCAGCCGCAAACAGCGACCCGCATATCAACCTGTATTCTGCGCTGACAGTTGTGTCAGAGAATACGGGGCTTTCTTCAGAAGAGAAGAAGATTGTATTGGGGCTGATAAATCATCTGCTCGCTAGCGGGACGAAGCGTCTGAAACTTTCCGTTCTGCAGCAGAAAATCAAGGACGCAGGAGCTGATGTAGATATTATCATTGCATCAGCCAAGAAATAGTCTATTTCTCTGGAGGGCGTCGCACAGAACATCGTGCGACGCTTTTTCCTTAGCTGATTTCTAAACATAACCATGATAAATAATGTTTGTCAAAGCTTATGTTTATCTATACATAACTACTATCATATAAAAAGTATTTCCAAAATTAGCCAAAATTTTGTCATTTTTACAGAGGCAGAATTCAAATCATTGTGCTTAAGCTAAAACATGATAAAATACTTGACTTTTTTAAGCATGTGTGCTACAATGGACACAGTCGGTGCAATCCAACCTAGAGCGGGTTGTATAGAGGTCCATTGACAATCGAATCATCCCAGATACAATGCTTATGTCCTTTATGACATATAGCGGGGCATTAGCTGAATTGTATCTGTTTATATATAGTGTCAACCTAACATCAGGCTCTATTTGGGTCTGATGACTTACTCATATTTTCAAAAAATAACGAAAGGAAGGTGGGAATATGAATATGAGTATTGCAGTGATGGTGCTTGCATGCTTAATCGTAATATGGAGCATCGCAAATATCATCCAATCCTTCCGCCGAAAAGCGGAAAGTATCGAAAGGCACGGTCGCCTGCCCGGAGACGTTCTCAAACGATCCCGCAAGGGCATCGTGGCGGGCATCGCAGGGGTTGTAGTCGGCGTGCTTGTGCTTGGTGGAGGAGTTCTCGCTTACTCCAATCAGGCCGCAAAGGCACCTATAACAGCAGGCGAAGTTGCTAAGCAGAAAGCTGCTGAAGTAACCACGCCTTCGGACGCTACTCCTCAGGAGACTAAGGAAGAAAAAGCAGCCCGCGAGGCGAAGGAGAGAGAGGAGCAGGAAAAGAAAGAGCAGGAAGCTGTCAATCAGGCAGCTGCCGATTTGGCAGCCAATGATAAGGAGATAACTGGCGACGATGATAATTACGTTGGCAGTACAGTCTCTGAAGAACAGTGGGAATTGCTTTTTGGCAAGATGGATGCATATTTGCGTTACGACTCACTGTCGAGCGCTTTACCTATCCGGAATGCCTTGTGTGATTTTTCACATCCTGTCGGCCTTCCATTCGTGTCAGATTACGAATGGATAGAGGCGCGCTTCTTTGGCATTGCGCGTGAGGATTCGTCGGAAGAGATTAAGCAGCTCGCTCAGCAGGGTGAAAAACTTAATTTGCTTGACGACGAGGAATTGAGCGTTGCTATCGAGGAGCTGGAGGCAGAGCTGGAAACCTGGCGTGCTGAGTTCGATGCCTTACCGAAAGATAAGCAGGCGATTAGAGCGAAGCTCAATGTTTGTCAGCTCATCATGCGTAACCCGGTTTGGGCGGAGCAGTTCCTGCAGTTCGTTGAACGTCATGATTATTTCACAATCCATCATGATGAAGAGCTGAAAGCTGCTCGGGAATATCTTGACACCATTCTTCATCCCAAGGACGAAAATGGCAAAGACATTCCGCTCGAGGAAGCTCAGAAGATAGGCTTAGGCTGGGAGCAGGTGTATGAATATGTTGATGGGCACACTGGAGAACGGGTCTATCGTCAGACGACTAAAGAGTATCGGCAGGTTGTCGGCACGCCGTTGTGTAAGATTATTCTTGACTCCAGGTATGTCGGCGTGACAGACAAAGCACTCTATCGAAACTGGGAGCTTGACCCGGCTCAGCTGGACAGCTTCTTGGTAACTAAGCTGACTAAGGTCATCGATCCGTTGGAATCCTTCCAGTTTGACTGGGTGGCGAAAGACGGCAAGACGGTCAACGTCAGTATGGGCGTTAATGCCCGTGATTCACGTATCGGCGAATTTGGCGCTGCTCGCCAGTCCAAAATCACCAAGGACGATGATGACTACGTTCCACCCAAGCCCAGTGGTGGTGGCGGAGGTGGCGGTACGACCACAACGCTGGACAAAGACCCCGCGCGTGGAGCTGGACCGTCTGGCAATGCGCAGGATTTTGCTGGCGATAACGTCGAAGGCAATTCTAATCCTGGAGTAATGGACAGTCGTCCGCCTGCAGAGAAAAAGGCTCAGGAGGCGGAAGCTGCAAAGAAAGCAGAAGAAACCAAAAATGAGGAATTGAAGCAGGAGGTTTCTGACGACCAGGGTGGACAAACCCATGGAGGAACGCCACCGGAAACAAAAGGTGCAACAGATGACAGTAAAGCATCAACTGGTGTTGATGCTGGCAGCGGACAGCAGGGCAACTCTGGTGAAGATAACAGCACCGTAAAAGTCGTTGCGCCAAACTAGACACTATTAAAGAAAGGTGGGCAAATCCCAAGCGCTTCGGCGCTTGGGTATCCCAAGCAAATACAAGCTTGTATTTGAGATGATTCGATTGGGACTGAAGAAGTTTAACAACATGGACCAGAAAGAAAATAGCTTTAAGAATATTAACTAATTTTATTAACTAATATAATCTGCAAAAGGAGATTATTATGAAAAAAGCATTTAAATCTACTCTCGCAGTAGCCGCTGTTGCGACTGCTATCGCGGGCGTAGCTGCAGTGCCATCCATCGTGAATGCTTGGGGTCCGGATCGCCCAACTTATTCGTTGGAGCAAATCAACGACCCAAAAACTTTGAATGGCAAAGTTAACTTTAACTCCATCGTAATTAAAGATACAGATTACGCATGGTATAAACAACAGACTGGTAAAGATATTCCTGCCGGTACTATTACTGATGAGCGCAACTTCGTTGGTGCTCGCGAATGTATCTATGATGCTAATACTGCCTCTCAGTGTGCAACTGACGGCGTAAACAATGTCTGGTATGGTAATGATATCACGGTTGAGGATGGTAAGACCTATCTTGTTCGTCTCTATGTCCACAACAACAGTATCAAGACTGAAGCAAAGGACGTACACACTAAGTTCTTCATGCCAGAAGGCTACAAAGCGGTCCAAAGTATTGATGGTCAAATCAGTGCTGCTAACGCAATGTACGATAAGTATTGGGATTACGTCAACTTCAAGAGCGCTGACGGTACTCCATTCAAGATTGAATATGTTGAAGGTAGTGCGCTTCTAGAAAATAACGTTTTCACTAGCGGTAAAGGTGGTTATAAATTGGGTGACGAGCTCGTCAAGGGTGCTAATGGCGCTATGATTGGCTACGATTCTATGAACGGTGTTATCCCGGGTTGTTATGACTATGACGCTTATATCGGTATCCGTGTCAAAGTGACTTATGAACCACAATTCACGGTTGAGAAGAAAGTTCGTAATCTCAGCAGCGATGATAAAAGCTGGCAAAAGACTGTTGAAGCAAAAGTTGGTGATATTGTTGAGTTTCAAATTGAATATACAAACACCGACAAAAAGATTCAGAAAGACGTAGCTTTGCGTGACGTCTTGCCAAATAACCTTGAGTATGTTCCAGGATCAACTATTTATTACAACGGTGCTCACCCGGCTGGTTTTATCCCAGACGAGGACCACTTGTTAAATGATGGTTTGAAAGTTGGCCAGTACTCGCCAGATGCGAATAATATTATTCGTTTCAAGGCAAAAGTTATTGACCAGAACCTATCCTGTGGTTCCAATACGATGGTAAACTGGGGTCAAGCTGGTGTTGATGACGTTGTTCGTCAGGACTACGCTCGTGTTCACCTCAACAAAGTTTGTGAAAACACTCCAAACGAAGAACCAAAGAAGGACGAAGAGACTCCGACGAATCTTCCGACTACTGGTCCAGAAGCTGTGGCTGGTGGCGTAATCGCTGCTGGTTCAATCGTCACGGCTGCCGGCTACTACATTGCTAGCCGTCGCCAGTTGCGCTAAGCTGACCGCTCCAGCGTAAGACGCAAAGTCCCCAATCAGAAATGGTTGGGGATTTTTGTGTGTGGAATCTTCCGGCAGCGGAGGGGGAATCCATGCCAACGATTACGATTATTAGATGGATAGACGACATTAGCGGAACCAAAGTTGAGGTTTGATGAGCTAGCGTCGCCAGTAGGCGAAGTGTAGGTGAGGGCTGATGACGCCCACGAGAATCCGCTCAGACCAAAGTAACTTAGACGGCCATTGCTGATGCCAACGCCTCCGCTGCGCACAAAGTATAATGGAGCTTTAGCTATATTGTACGTTGCAAAATATATGTAAGTTTACAAAAAACTTATGCTATAATATATAAAAGTCATGGATGATCCAAATAATACAAACAATTCTCCGACTGACGCTGGGGTGGGTAATCGCCAGGCGATTTTTACACCTCAACCAGAAGCCGCTAATCCTCCAGAGACTCCGCAACCGCCCACAACTGTTAATACGGCTGCCGATATAACTCCGCCAACACCGCCAGCTAGTGACGCGACTCATCCGTTTTTATCGAATCATCCCACGCAAACTTTTAATACTAACACGGGCGACATCATCTTGGGCGGAGCTGTTCCCAAAACTAAACAAAACAAACGACCAATTTTTATTGGCGTCGCGATTATTTTAGTATGCTTGGCAGTAGTCGCGGTTATTCTCATGGCAGCCAGTGGTGTATTTGGCGAGAAACAAGTTAGTACTGCTGAAGTACGTACAAAATGGAATGAGTTTACTACCTATCTTGAGAATGGGCCGGAAGGGGCAAGTAGAGATGAAGAAAATTGGTTTCTATTGGAAGCCGGAGGATTTGGCTATCCTGATGTTGAACAGACCGAATTCATCGACCAGTCGCGTAGCCTTTATGCTGATTTCATAAAAATGTATAATAAATCGCCAGTCAAATCGGAAACCCTGGATGGTTTAATTGCTCAAAACACTGAGTTGTTTGATGTGGCTCTGAAATATCTTAATCTTGAACACGCTAGCAAAGATTTAGTAAACAAGCTTCTTGCCGATGGCGAAGCGGCAGCGCTTGGAGATATTGCTACTTTACTACCAGAAAAAACTAGTACCGAGCAGATTAATACGTTAATCGATGTGATGAATCAATACCTGATGGCAAAAATCTACATATATAATATATACCGTGAAGCCGACTGCCTTACTGACGGTGAACCGGATGAATACTGTGAAATTTTAACTGACGGTAACCAGCGTCTCGAGCAACTTGACAATCAATTTGAAACTGCTGAAGAACAAATGATGAGCGGTTATCGTTGGTTGATCACAGAAATCCATCAAAGCATGCAGGCAATCTCGGGAGCACTAAATGCGTAATTTTAAGAAAAAAGCTCATATTCTCACAATTTGTAGTGTTGCTATTGTAATGTTGATTAGTGTCTGCACATCCTTATTTATCATGCCATTACAAAATGCAGCAGCTGCCTCCGACGAAAACACAGTTTGGCGTAAGACACTCGCTAATGCAATTCCGCAGTGCTATTCTTCAACTTACATGAAAGATAGTATTGACGGTCCTAACTACTACGGCACCGACAGTGTTTTTAAGAAGAAAGGCTCGTTTATTAACCCAAATGGCAACAAAATGGACTGCCGCCAGGTTTTCAAGGAAGCTAATAAATTCTTTGGCAAAAACCCTACTCTCATAGACCTCGGGTACACTATGACCACTTCTGCTGATGCTTCAGAAGCCAGAAACTGTCTTTGGTTAGAGTACTATATGTCTGTTAATGGCGTGGACGATAACTCACCAAGAAAGACTAATCAGATTTGCTTCCATATACAGGACGGCACCATCATGGAGAACCCTGAAGTGCAATCGGGGGGCGATGCTGGCGATTTATCGTTATCGTGGAGTGGAAATGGCTGGATTAATATCTACAACTCGCAAAATCCTGACCTTGAACTTACTGCCAATTATTATGGCCAATCCTGGGAAAAACTTGTTAGTAATCTAAAATCGGCAGCTAACCGTCTGCCAAGTAACTATGGTGCGTCCGTCGAACAAGATTCTAGTAGCACTGATATTTATCAAAAGTATATTATCAATAATGGAAACTATACGGCTGCATCCAAGAAGGCCTTAGATTATTATACCGGCAAAGATAGTGTAGCAGACTTCAAATTTGACGATGAAGATTTACGTTATTTCTGGGATCAAGCCTATGCCAAAATGAAGGCTGATGGGGCAATCGCGGAAGCTGGGACTTGCTTTGGTACGGAAGAAGCAGCCAGAAATCATAATAGCGAACGTTACCCTTACGTATACTATAATCCTTCTGCGCCAGCAAACGCTCAATGGTGCCCTGTGCGCGTTTCGGACAACAACCACTCCTATCCAGTCGTAGCATCCAACCGAACATCATTAACAGTGTCCAATCCGGAGACTATTTTAGGGCTCATGACCAAAGATGCTTGGCATAATGCCGCAGATCAATGTATTGTTGCTGCTATAGCACGACGGGATGAGCTGAGCGCTGCTTTACAGAACATCTCAAATGACGTAGAAAATATAGCCCAACGAAACTATCTTAGTCAAAGCCTGTTGAAAATTCGCGGCATGTTAGCCAACGACGGTGCTGGGACTTACGACAAGAGTGGTAGTGGTGCTAATACGGTGGTAACTTGTAAAGCGCTACCAACTGTTGATGGTGGTACTGATGTTTTTGAGCCGGATGACGGAAGTGGGCAAAACCCAGGGACGACGCCACCGAGTGACGAGGGCGATCAGCCGGGAATGTTCGATGGCTGCATGAATAACTCAGGTGCCTTGGGATGGATTCTTTGCCCAGTAATTAGAATTGTGAGCACGACGGTTGATGGTATTTATAGCGATATCGAAGACAATTACCTTGTCGTCAAATCTGAAACTGTCACTCATGATGCTACAAGGTCAACCTGGAACATTTTTCAAAATTTGGCTAATATTGCCTTCGCAATTTTCTTCTTATTTGTCATCTTATCACAGGTTACAGGATTTGGTTTAGACAACTATGGTATTAAGAAGACCCTACCAAGACTAATTGTCACTGTGATTTTAGTTAACCTCTCATTCTTTATCTGCCAAATTGCTGTTGATGTGTCTAATATAGTTGGAGAGCAGCTTAATATGACCCTAAGTGGTATTAATGTTGGTGATACGGACGGTTTCGTTCTTAATATTGGAACGTTTGCAGGTAATACTATTAGTTCATTATTAAGCTTCGGCACAGCCACACTTGTTGGCGGTTATGCTGTTGCGACTACGAGCATAGAGCTTTTAGTATTACCCGCTCTGCTATTTGTGCTCACGGCGCTCATTAGCGTTGTCTTCTTCTATATTCTTCTTGGTGCGCGACAAGCAATCGTCATTATATTAATAGTTATTTCTCCGCTTGCCATGATATGTTATGCATTGCCGAACACTAAAACATTGTTTGATAAATGGAAAAAAATTTTTGTAGCATTGCTTATTGTATACCCAATTTGTGGTGCCTTGATGGGCGGCGGAAACTTAGCATCAAGGTTGTTGCTTATATCTGCTGGACAAAACGTACCGTTCATGTATGCACTTGTTGCGATGCTACTCTCAGTTATACCATTCTTCTTTGTCCCGTCTCTAGTGCGCAACTCTATGGCAGCCCTGGGCACCCTCGGAGCAAAAATTGCCATGGCGGGACGTCGCATCAGTAGCGGCTCAACTAGAGCAATTCGTGGAACAGATGCATACCGAGATGCTCAAAATAGGCTTACTGAGAGAAATGCCTTACGTCGAGCTAGTCGTCTAGAGTCTGGTCGAGGAGTACGCAACTGGGCATCGCGCAGGTTGCGGGGAGCTGGCTTTACCGGGGCTAGTGATAGAATCGATGATTCATTGGAAAAGTCTCGTAACCGCCTTATTGCAAAGCAGCGTAAGCTTGCTATGGATGATGTGAATGCTGGCGTGCACCTAGATGCCCTCACTGGAGAAGCGCGAGATAATGCAGTTGCTACTGCGCAATACAAGCACGAGATGGGGTTGATTGACGAGGCGGAAAACTCTTATGTCACTAACAGTGATTTTAATCATAACAATATAGGCGTCATCGGTAACGAATTTGACAGTGTCATGAGAGATCTAGCACTTGATGAAGACAACGTGCTCCTACAAGCCCGTGCTAAGGCTTTGTCGAGAATGCTTATGAAAAAAGGCGCAAATGGGCAAGACCGCTTGATGCAAAGTTTGAAGGGAAGAACGTTTGACAAGAAGGGCACGGCACTGCCTAAAGATGGAGCTGGTCGTGCAGTCATGAGCTATTTGGCTAACGACGACAAGATGAATGGTCAAGTCAAAGCCAATAATTATGGAGACTGGAAGTTTATGAATCATTATGCGGGTAATGACGCACTTGATAGTCTTTCTAACTACGAGACGATGGGGGCACAGAGCCTTACTGCGCAGAGTATCATCAATGGTTCAGACAACTTCTATAAGAATCTTATTAGCCAAGCCGATGCTGGTACATTTTCCAATGATAACTTTAAGAAGTTGGGTGATTTGACAAAATTCGCCGATACAGCCACCCAGGCACTTACAAATGGCAATCTGTATGTAAAACCAGAAGTAGCTGAATGGCTTAACCAAATTAGGTTAAGAGACTATCAAACGCGTATGGCGAAGTTTGTTAGCGAAAATAGCAATTCTGGAATCAGTGAAAATGATTTACGAAGACAATTTGTGACTGAAAACGGACAGTTTCAATTCATTAATCCTGCATTAAGGGTTCATCATTAACGCTTAAGATTGCATATAAGCTCGTCTTGCCTTATACTACAGCATAAGGGCGAGTAGCTTTAATAATCTATTATACGTAAAAGGAGGGGTTTATGTGGCGATTTGTCAGGCGTGCGGCAGGATATTAATGGATACTGAAAGCCAATGTAAAAACTGTAAAATTTTTTGGGAGCAAGATATTGCAACAAATAACTTGCCTCCCGGTCTTGAAGGTTTTGATAAAAGATCTTATACTCTAGACGATTATATATGGCTGTGGAGGTACAAGAGGAAATATGACCAAGACCAGTACATGCGTAACAATTATATGGCTCTCAGTAAAGAATTTACCGAGAATGAAATGTTAACAGAAGTGTGTAAAGTTATAGTCATCATTAAATATCGGGCCTTGATGGAGTGGGAGGAAGCGGTCAGGCATGTTAACGAGATATCACGTGATGATGTCAAAGACTATCTCGATAGTAATATTAATGGCAGGTATTCATTTTTACAGTCGCCAATATCATTCTAGACAATATTTTGTCCCTCGTTTTGAATAGTGTCAGAAAATCCTAATGTTCTGCCTATTCGCCAAAAAAGTCTCCCGGGCTGCTCTGTAAAAGAGCAGCCCTATTTCTTTGTACAAAAATATGGCCCTAGCCTCAGCCAGAACCATATTTAATTTGGATAAGTCTCTATTCTACCCAGTCAAGTAAATAGCAGTACACTTCCGCCTGAGACCCATGTTGGCGTTCCATGCTAATATCGCCATACGTAGATTGCAAGCTCGAACTTAAGTTTACTTTTATTGGATCTCCTCCGGCAAGTGGTACGGTAAATATCTCCGCATCACCGCTAGTACTACTAGACATAGATAAAAATGCTACAGTTGCGCCATCGGGGCTAATTACACCACTCCAATTGCATCTCGATGTTTCCGGGATAAAACTGCTTAATTGTTTTGTCTCGGTATTGCATTTTTCACAATATGCTTGAGACAAAGAATAGTAGCTTACTAAGCAGTTTGTTTCGTCAATCCAATCCGTAATTCCTACATCATGAGCATCAACACGTCGGATGATATTGGGTATAGCATAGCGTTCAATTGTATCGGGCGACAAATCCGGTGACACTTTTAGATATGATGTGTTGTCGCCATCATTGCCATCATCGTATACTAAATACTCACCGTCAAATCTTATGGCAGCTTGTCTTGGCAATTCGTGAAAGTCACTCTGGCTATCCGGAAGCAAAGCTTGAGTTGCATCTATAAAATTACCACCAGCGTCCATCCATCCAGCGTGCATTTCTCCAGACGTTGCATTCAGCGTGAGAGCCAACTTGTCAAAATTAGCCGAAAACATATCCCGATAATTGCCAAACATAGAGTTCACATCGGTTAAAAAATAATTTTGAGACTCACCATTAGATTCAAAAGCATGAAGTGGTACAGAGAACGCAGATATTGTATTGACTTCTCCCGAATTGGGATTAATCGATATGACGTTAAAAGTCTCTTTTGGGCTATCCCATCCTCCATAAGTGCCTATGAGTACTATAATCCCATGCGGCTCTGCATCCGCTTGGATTTCTTCTATCGGCGTTTCCTCAGCCTCCACGGGAGCTTCAACAGGCACTTCCGGTTCTGCCGGTCTTTCTTCCACTTCCACCGGCAATTCCGGCGAGGCGTCAGTTTCCGCTGGCGCCTCCAACGGCGGTTCATCTTTAGCGCACCCTCCCAATGCTAAACAAACCACCAAACAACAAGCTACTAAAAAATGCACCTTCTTCATTTCTTATCCTCCTTCTCAAAGGTTCTCTGTTTTTGGGATACTTATGTCTCATCAACTAGCTCTCTAAATCTTAGCATAAATCGTCCAAAACGCAATCATAGACACTTTGTGCGCAGCGGCCATATAGCCATAGAACGCGGCAAGGTAACTAATCTAGGGTTACGTGGTACATATCGCTCACAGTCGGCAAATACTTACAGCAACGACACTGTTGCTTCAGCTTATAGTTTTTCATTTGATAATAGCACTACTGGCAATGGTTCTGGTAGCAGCCAGCGTTTTTACGCTTTCCCCCTCCGCTGCCTGGCAGACTAGTTATATATAGTAAGAAAATGCAGAAAATATCATACTAGTGCTTGCTAATTACTTTTCTTTTTTGTTACTCTGGGTTTGCGGGCACAAGAACCGCTGGACATAAACAATTTGTCAGAGGTGGAGTGGGAAGGAGAAAGCGACCAATGTTGAAGCAATTTCTTTTACGATTAGCTCTCTGGTTTGTATGCGCCATCTGGCATATACAAATTAAATTGTCTCAGCCTAAAGACTGGGACAATTAACAAAATAAACTTAATCCTATCCTAGCAAGTTTTTAGTAAAATGTCTATGTTTTTGTACCCGCAAAAAAGGTTATCAATTTTATTTCCAACAAAAAATGGTGGGGGCGGTTGGGCTCGAACCAACGACCAAGCGGTTATGAGCCGCCTGCTCTAACCCCTGAGCTACGCCCCCTGACGAACAAAGAAAAAATGCTTGCATTTTTTCTTTTGAGTCAGGGAAGTAGTAGAACGAAGTTCTGCTACGCCCCCAGGAATACTCCTTCCCCTTATTATATCATAGTCTGCCACTGTTCTCCCGGCTAATGTGGTATAATTATAGTATGACCGAATTGCGGACAAAAGCCCGGAGGTTTCAATATTGGCTAAAGCACGATCTGCTGGTTTTTGATAATGTGATTTTGTTAATTGCGCTAGTTTTTTGCCTTATTTGGACTTGGGGTTCTATCACGTCCATGACACGCAACTGGGGCTTGGCCCAAGAATTAATGAGTCGTCAACGCGAAAAGGCCCTACTCGAACTTGAAGTGGAAACTCTTGAGCTCGAGAATGAATACTACTTGTCTGACGAATATCAAGAATTAGCTGCTCGCCGTTATCAAGGCAAAATGTTACCCGGTGAAACCATGGTTTATTTGCCGACCAACTCCGACACCGCTAAAAACAAGCACCACGATACGGCCGGCACTATCGGCAGTATCGCCGAGAACAAGTATAGTAACTTTGAGCAGTGGATGATGTTCTTATTTGGAATTTAACGACGAAAGAAGGAATTATGCAAAATCGTATGGCGGATTTTATCAAATATCGTGAGACTTACCCCGAGTTTCATTATCATGCCTATCATTTGACCGCGGATGACGAGGCGATTTACCTGAGTTTTGATTTTGAGATTCCGGGTTTGGCTGAGTTCCATCCCAAGCTAAAAATCCTCAAGAAAACTTTTCCTTGGAAAGACCTTGACTCGACACTAGTGCGAAACCTTGCCTTCCATATTGGTCTTGTCGAGCTGGTGAGCTATTGGAAAAGTTCTTGTGCGCCAAAAGTTGTTCTGCACTGTGGCAAACTCAACACTGAGCAAATTTCTTGGTGGAAGAAACTTTATTATTACGGCCTGGGCGAGTTGTTTTATACTAATGGTATCAAAGTTGATCAAGATAGTTTTATGCATATCAAATGCGCTCCCGAGGCGCCGGAGTTTAACTTTGCTCCTTCTGTCGACGCTGCGCAAGGCTACATCGTGCTAATTGGTGGTGGTAAAGATTCCATCGTCACGCTCGAAACTTTGGACACAGACGTGAATCGCGACGCGTGCTTAATCGTCAATCCTAAACCTGTGACGCGTGAGTGTGCCGAGCTAGCCGGCTTCAGCAATGCACGCGTGTTGGAAGTTTATCGGACGATTGACCCGGAACTTCTAGAGCTAAACCGTCGCGGCTTCATCAATGGCCACACGCCGTTTTCTACCATGCTGGCTTTCGTATCGTATTTCATTGCTTATTTAACTGGGCAAAAATACGTTGTAGTCTCGAATGAATCAAGTGCCAACGAATCTAACTTAGTTTGTGCCGATGATCCTGAACTTGCCTGCGCAAAAGTCAATCATCAGTATTCCAAGAGCTTTGAGTTTGAGCAAGATTTTGATCATTATGCCGAGCAATATCTCAAAGCCCCGGTAGAGTATTTAAGTTTTTTGCGCCCACTCAACGAATTGCAAATTGCTAAGATTTTTGCCCGTCTCAAGAAGTATCACCACGTCTTTAAAAGTTGCAACGTTGGTAGTAAGGGTCCGGAATGGGTCTGGTGCGGCCATTGCTCAAAGTGTTTATTTGCTTTCACGATTCTTAGCCCGTACTTGTACCCTGATCAGTTGATTGATATTTTCGGTAAAGACTTGTTCGCTGACAAAAGTTTGCTCACAACTTTTGAGGAGTTAACTGGCCATGGCGCCAACAAACCTTTTGATTGTGTTGGTACGTTTGAAGAAGTGAATTATGCGCTTAGTATGACTATCCGTAATCTTCAGCAAGCTGGTCGGGAACTGCCGTATTTGTTGCAATACTATTTTGACCATTATGGCCTGGTGGACTTGCGCGAGGATCTGACGGCGCGCTATAATCACGAGAATAATTTAACGCCCGCCCAAAATGCCTTGTTGCGAGCGGAGGTATTCCGCAATGACTGATGCGATACAGCGCTTAGTAGAGTTTTTTCGTGACCAAAAAGTGCTGATTCTGGGTTTTGGGCGCGAGGGTCAATCAACCTATCGCTTTTTGCGTCAGTGTTTGCCTGAGCAAAAGTTGTATCTTGCGGACCAGAATACAGAATTATTAACGCAGTTTCCGCAGCTCCAAAATGATGCCGAGTTAGTATGTTTTCTTGGCGAACAATATCTCGACCATCTCGAAGAATTCGACATCATCATGAAATCTCCGGGCATCTCGCTCAAGGATCTAGATGTGACGGAATTTGCCGACAAGATCCAGTCACAGCTTGAGTTAGTTTTGCGGTTTTGCGACATTCGCAGCATTGGTGTGACCGGGACGAAGGGGAAAAGCACTACTAGCTCCCTCATTTATCAGGTTTTGCAGGACCAGAATCTCCCCAGTCTACTACTCGGGAATATCGGCGAACCGGCGTTTGAACATCTCGATGCTATGCAGCCAGGAACGACAGTTGTCTTCGAGATGTCTTCGCACCAGCTGGAGTTTATGCGTCATTCGCCACAGCTTGCGCTGCTAATTAATTTACACGAAGAGCATTTGGATCATTATCGCTCTTTCGATGATTACGCAGAAGCTAAGTGTAATATTTTCCGTTTCCAAACTCAGCAAGATTTCCTGCTTTATAATACTGACAATGCGACGTTATGCGGTTTTGTTGATCGGGTTGCTTCGCTTGGCCAGCGTCTTTCAGTTAGCTTCTCACATCAAGTTGGTAGCAATATTTACTTGCACGACCAAAAAGTTTATTTTGGCGACCAAGTAATTTATGATGCTACTGCGCCGCGCAATCTGCCCGGCGATTATAATTTATCCAATATTATGTTTGTCATGGGCATAGCCAAACTACTTGATTTGGACCTTCAGCAAGCCGCGCGCAGCGTGAACCACTTTCGGGGTTTGCCGCATCGTCTGGAATCAATTGGTGAAGTTAATGGCGTGAAATATTATGATAATAGTATCGCCACCATCCCAGCGGCTACAATTGCTGCGGTGCAGGCATTAGGCGATGTCGATACTCTGATTATCGGCGGCATGGACCGGGGAATCGACTATCGTGAGTTAATCCAGTTCCTTAATCAGAGTGAAGTCGCGCATATTATTTGTATGCCAGATACTGGATCTATGATCGCTTCGCAATTACCAGCTAGCAAAGTCGTGCTTGCGGCGACGCTCGAAGATGCCGTCTTGGCGGCCAAAAAGCTCACCGCGGCCGGCAAAAGTTGTTTACTTTCTCCAGCTGCTGCGAGCTATGGTTTCTTCAAGAACTTTGAAGAAAAGGGTAATCTTTTCAAAGAACTTGTGCTAAAATATTAGCATGGATAAGGTGCGGGAATCCGACGAGCCGGAGGTGAAGAAAGGCTTCACTTTGATTGAAGTGATGCTGTTTTTGGCAATTTCCGGACTCTTACTGGTTGGTGTCATGGGTGGCACTTATCGTGCCATCGCTACGCAACGCTACAATGACTCAGTGCGCTCGTTTTCGGAATATTTGCGCCAGATTTATGCCGAAGTCATTAGCCCAGAATCGCTCGGAGCGGGCAACTCCAATGATTACGCCATCTATGGTAAGCTCGTGGTTTTTGGTCTTGATGAAGAAAATAAAGAAACCACGGTCTATTCAGCGACCTTAGTTGGAGATACAGAGATTCCAACAAATAGTGGCGGCTTCATCGAAGAGCTCGGCACCGTGAACGCGGGGCTATTCTGCGGTATTGATGATACGAATTCTGAAAGCACAGTTTCGATTTATCATCCACTTTGGCAAACCCGCATTCAGAATACCGACAAGGAAGCTTTCACTGGCTCGGTGATCATTGCGCGCTCACCAACTTCTGGCACCGTGCATACTGCGTTTACGTCCGAACAGTTTGATATTAAGTCCGCCTGCTCACCCACGGATCATAGTGCCAGCACCCGCCTGACCGATGCCTTGAAACGCACGCCCAATGTTTTCTCGACGGCTGATGATGTCGACTTCTGTTTGCGCTCCGAGGACAGCAGCATTGTGCGCGATATTCGCGTCGGCGCTGATGGACGCAATACTTCCGCGATTAATATTATTGATGCCGATAGTGAGGACAACCAATGTCAATAAAATTAAATCGAGACGACACCAAGCGCGGCGACACAGTCATTGAAGTTATGTTCGCCATTGTGATTTTTTGCTTTGTGGCGGTGCTTTCGATTTCCGCCATGGACTCTGGATCGGCGCGCGGGGAAGCTTCGCTGGAATTAGTCACGGCACGCAATGAGCTCAACGCGCAGGCCGAAGCTCTGCGTTTCGTACACAGTTCTTATATTTCAGAAAAAACTTTACCCCTACGTTCTAATTTAACTACCGTTCAGTTAGCTAATGGCGAGAAACATCAACAATATGTCGAACTTTGGAACACTATCGTTAGCAATGCGATTAGCCCGGCTGAAGCCAGTGAAAGTGGTCTCCTCGACCTTGCTGATACCGTGAACAATAGTGACACTAACGGCCGCAGTAGCACCGTTGGTTGTCGTCGAGTTTATGAACCAGGCAGCGACGGCACTTTGCTAGCCAAAAATAATGCTTTCATCCTCAATACGCGTGATTTGAGTAGCCTCACTGCTACTGGCAGTCTGGATGTCGGCGTGTCTTATGTTAGTGCCCGCACGCAGCCAGAAAAGTTTGCCGAAGCGCCACTTAATGCCCGTATTATTTTTACCAGTGGCGATCCGGGCGATGATGCCGACTCGACCACGCAATTTACTGATGGTGGCACACTTTATAATCGCGTTGCTGTGGCAGAAGGGATTTGGGTGATTGCTGTGACCGACGGTACTGACAGCCCGAAGTATTTCGATTTTTATATTGAAAGTTGTTGGTATAGTCCAAGCACGACTTCGCCAACTGTGCTCGATACCGTGATTCGTTTGTATAACCCGGAGAATGTCTAATGAAACAAGAAAATACCAAAGCTGGTTTCACGCTTGTTGAACTTTCAATCGCTATGGCTTTCATTGGCGTTTTGCTGATTACGATTGCAATTATCACGACTAATCTGGTAACCATTTACCAAAAAGGCATGACCGTCAAAGCTGTCAATAGTGTTGGCCGTGGTCTAGTGGATGAGTTTATTTCCGCAATCAATACCGCGCCGTCGGTTGATACCACGAGCTTGTGCACTAGTTTAGCGGATTATGATGCCGAAAGTATTGCTAAGTGCCAGCGCGATCATGCTTTTGATTATATTTTCCACGCCAGCCAAAACGCTGAGGGCGAGCAGTATAACGGTGTTTTCTGTACTGGTTATTATTCCTACATTTGGAACACTTATTATAGTGAAAGTTCCGAAGGTCATAGTCTGAAATTACGTTATCTCAATTCTGATACCGGTGAGATTGTGTTGACCGATGCGCCGCGCTTGATGAAGATTGAAGATCGCACTTATCGTGTATGTTCGGCCGTGATGGATAGCGGTGGCAAATATGAAAGTAACTTTAGCTCCAACATGACGATTGACATTACAACGTTGGCGCACAGCAGTTCCACGGCTGCTAATCCTTTGTGGAATCCCATTCCTGCGCCGCAAGAAGGAATGTTAGACGAATTCGATTTGGATTTGACATTGTATGAAATGACGATTTTCCCGATTAGTCAGGATTCAGTCACGCTCAGAACTTATATGTCCGGAACTTTTGTCCTCGCAACTTTGCGCGGTAATGTCGACATTATGCGCTCGGGTGATTATTGTAGCACCGGCGGCACTACGGAAGATGGCGACCAAGACACCAGCAGTATTCACGACCTTGGCTCAGAGTTTAACTATTGCGCGATTAACAAATTTAATTTTGCCGCGCGGACGGCAGGAGTATAATAGTTTCATGAACACGAAGAAAGGTATGGCTTCACTCTACGTTGTATTATTTGCCACAATTTTGTTTGGTGTGATTACATTAAGCTTTGTGCGTATTATTACTTCCGAAAGTATTCAAAGTATGAACGATGACCTTTCGCAGTCAGCCTATGACTCCGCTTTGGTTGGTGTGGAAGACGCTAAAATTGCTGTAAACAAATATTATCAATGCTTGAGCTCGGGTGGCAATGCTTCGAGCTGCGGCAACTTATTTGGCGGTGACTGTGACACTTTTTATCTCAAAAGTTATCTTGGCTACGATTATGAAGGCGAAGTTTTGGTGCAAGAAAGTGTTTCCAACAACTCCGACCAAGCGTATACCTGCGTGATTTTGTCTAACACTGTGCCCGATTACCGTTCAACTTTAACTTCCGATACGCGTACACGCGTAGTGCCGATTGGTATTGGCAGCACGTCGCTCAGTGAAGTCAAAGAAATCGAGTTTCGTTGGTATTCCGAAATCAATGGTACGGAGTTCCATAACTTAGACAACAATGGCAAGTTTGCCCGCAAGAATGAAGAAACCACTCCGCCGACAATTTCTTTGAGTTTATTGAAGACCAGCGCGAATTTTAATTTGAATGAATATAATAATAGTACTAATTCGAAATACAGTACGATGATTTTGTTGCCGAGTAGCGCTGAGAATGCTACGGACACGATTACTCAAGGTCAGATTGATTATGCCGGCAATTCCGACGCTGGTGCGAACGAACCATTTTTGATTAAGTGCACGCACGGTGAATTTGCTTGTACTGCTAAGCTCACTGGTTTGAACTTTGAGGCTGGTGGCAATGCTATGTTGGTGGTTTCTTTACCGTATGGTGATATTGTGACCGATTTTGCGGTGACTCTGAAACGTGCTGACGGCAGCTCTATTAATCTTGAGAATGTGCAGATTAGTGTCGATTCGACCGGTCGTGCCAATCAACTTTATCGGCGCGTCGAAAGTCGCCTCGATCCAGCTGATATCTTCTTCCCTTATCCGCAGTATGAAGTTGAGCTGACTGGCAGTAGCGAAGAAAGTCTTTGGAAATACTTTTGGATTACTGCCAATTGCTGGACCGAGCGCGGTCATTGCGCCAATAATGGTAGTCTGTAACGCTTGGTCTGTGCTATAATAATCTATAGAATCAATCTAAGGAGGATTATGGCGAAAGAATTAGATCAAAACAGCAAGACTTGGAAGAATCTCGAGAGTGCTTTTGCAGGTGAATCGCAAGCTGCTATTAAATATCAGTACTTTGCTTCGCGTGCGAAAAAAGATGGTTATGAACAAATCAGCAGCATCTTTGATGAGACTTCACACAATGAGAAAGAACATGCAAAGATTTGGTATAAATTAATGCACGGTGGGGAAGTTGAAGATACGGCTACGAATCTTGAAGCTGCTGCGAAAGGCGAAAACTACGAGTGGACCACGATGTACGAAGACTTCGCTCGCGACGCTCGCGAAGAAGGTTACGATGATATCGCCGTGAAGTTTGAGCAAGTTGCGGCTATCGAAAAATTACACGAAGAGCGTTACCTCAAGTTACATAATGAAGTTGAGAACGATGTCGTCTTCAAGGGCAACGACGTCACGGTTTGGAAATGCCGCAACTGTGGTTATGTTTATACCGGCGAAACTGCTCCAGAAGTTTGTCCAGTTTGTGCGCATCCTCAAGCTTTCTTCGAAATCCGCGCTGAGAATTACTAAACTTGCGAGTTTTTGCCCCAGTTTCACTGGGGCATTTTTTGTGCTATAATCGTAACCAATGGGAATTGAGAGGACTGACGAAGCGAAACAGGCGACGCAAGCGGCGCCACGTTTGGTTGATACTAGCAGTTCAGACTTAACTGAGCAAAATGAAGAAGTGACTTTGCGCCCGCTTACTTTTGCGGATTATATTGGGCAAGAACGTTTGAAAACTAATTTGAAATTAGCGATTGATGCTGTCAAAAAGCGCGATGATGGTACGACGCTTGATCATGTTTTACTTTATGGTCCTCCGGGATTAGGAAAAACTACGATGGCGAATGTGATTGCGCGCGAAATGGGCGCCAACTTACGCGTCACGTCTGGGCCGGCGATTGAGCGCGCAGGCGATTTGGCTTCGATTCTCACGAATTTGCAGAATGGTGATGTTTTGTTTATCGACGAGATTCATCGCCTGCGCCGCGCAGTGGAAGAGATTCTCTATTCGGCCATGGAAGACTGTAAGCTCGATATTGTCATTGGTAAAGGTCCCGCGGCGCGGTCGGTGCGCTTGGACTTGCCGAAGTTTACTGTGATTGGCGCTACCACGCGCACCGGCTCACTCGCCGGCCCGCTGCGCGATCGCTTTGGACTGATTCACCGCCTAGAATATTATAAGATTGATGAAATTGAACGCATTATTAGTCGCACAGCAAAACTGCTGGGTGCTGGCATTGCGCCAGAAGCGACTAATTTACTCGCGACCAGGTCCCGTCTCACGCCGCGGATAGCCAACCGTTTGACTAAGCGTGTGCGCGACTATGCCGATGTTAATGGTGACGGTTTTATCGACCTGAAGCTTGCTACCGCGGCGCTCGATATGATGGAAATCGACGATCTCGGCCTTGACCCGGCCGACCGGAATATGCTCGAGCTGATGCTCGAGAATTATGGCGACCGTCCGGTCGGCCTCAACACCATCGCCGCCCTCACTGGTGATGAAGCTGCTACAATTGAAGATTATTATGAGCCATATTTATTACAAATGGGCTTACTCGAACGCACTCCGCGCGGGCGTGCAGTCACGGCTAAGGCGCGTGAGCACCTGAAATCTCTAGCAAAATCCTAGGTTATGCTATAATGGGTTTATGGATAACCCTTACGTTTTAACTCACAAAACCCCTACTCACAAAGATTTTATCGACACGACTGAATTCGATCAGCCCGAGATCCTCGACATGATTAAAGTTTCCACTGTGGTGCGCGACTATCTTAAATCTGGTAGCACGCTCGAAACTTTGTTCCACAAAAACTTAGCCATGATTTTTGAGCAGAAGTCGACCCGCACCCGGGTTTCTTTTGAAGTTGGTATGGAACAACTCGGTGGCCACGCCATTAACCTTGCTCCGGGTGCAATTCAACTCGGCACGCACGAAACGATTGGTGATACCGCTCAGGTGCTTAGTCGGATGTGCGACCTAATTATGGCGCGTGTTGATCGTCACGAAAGCATTCTCGAGCTTGCCGCGCGTTCCAGTGTGCCAGTAATCAACGGCATGTCGGATTATAACCACCCTACGCAAGAACTAGGCGACATTATCACTATTTTCGATCATCTGCCTGCCGGCAAACCTCTGAACCAAATCAAAGTTGTCTTTGTCGGTGATTGTACACAAGTCTGCGCTTCACTAATGATGATTACGACTAAACTGGGGATGAACTTTGTTCAATATGGCCCACCTGCGAAATGGCTCAACGATGATTTCCTTAAGATTGGTCGCGCCAATAATCAAATGTATGGCGGCAATGTGCATGTCACTGACAATCCAGCTTATCTCGAAGGTGCGGACTTTATTTATGCCGACGTTTGGTATGGTTTGTACGACAAAGAAACTCCTAAAGAAGTTTATCTGCGCGAGTTTTATCCTAAGTACCAAGTGAACGATGAGATGCTAGCTATGACCGGCAATCCTAATGTCAAGTTTATGCACTGTTTGCCAGCTAGCCGTAATGAAGAAGTGACTGACAGCGTCCTAGATGGTCCACATTCCATTGCGTGGGACGAAGCTGAGAATCGACTCACCGCACAGCGGGGTTTGTTGTTGTATTTCAGTGGTAAAGCTCAGGAAGCGCTCGACTTTATAAAGGCAAAGAAGGAGGACAAAGATGCCTAAAAAACATAAATATAAGTTTCGGTTGCTCAGCGCCGTCTTTGCGACCGTTTGTATCATTCTGGTGGGTGATGCGGTTGCGCCAACGGCTTCGATTGGCAACTCCCAGTATTTCTGGTGGATTATTATGCTGCTCGGTTTCTTTGTGCCCTATGGTTTAATTTCGGCCGAGCTTGGTACGCAATATCCTTCCGAAGGCGGTATGTACACTTGGGTAAAGAAAGCTTTTGGCCCGAAATGGGCTGGGCGCGTCGCTTGGTACTATTGGGTAAACTTCCCGCTCTGGGTAGCGTCACTAGCTAGCCTAGTGACGACGATTTTGACCCAAATCGTCGTCCAAGTTTCCGGTAATCCGGACTTCGTTATGAACTGGGGAATTATCCTCGCGATTCAAGTTTTCTACATCTTATTGGTGAGCGTGCTTGGCGTCCTGCGTATTTCCCAAAGCGACTGGCTCTCCAATCTTGGCGCCATCGCGAAGTTCATCTTCATGGCGGGTCTTGGCGCGCTGGGTATTTATGTCTTGATTAGCACTGGCAAAAGTGCCAACCCGATTAACTCCTGGACCGACCTGATGCCCTTAATGGAAGATGGTCGCTTCAGTCTTGCTGGGCTTGGGTTTGTGTCTATGATCATCTTTAATATGCTTGGGTTTGAAGTCGTTTCTACTTTTGCTGACGATATGGAAAATCCCCGCAAAGAAATCCCGAAAGCTATTATTATTGGTGGGATTTTGATTGCGATTTCCTATCTCTTACCGTGCTTTGGTATGGGCGTCGCCATTCCAGTGAGTGAGCTCAGCACCGACGCTGGTTTGCTTGATAGCTATGGTCAACTAATGACGATTGCAGGCCTGTCTGCTGGGGTGATTAATGCTGTGTTTGTTATCGTTGGCGGCTTGTTTATTTACACTTTGATTGCCAATATTGCTTCTTGGAACTTTGGCGTTAACTCGGTAATTGCCTACGCCGCTGAAGATGGAACTTTTCCCAAATCCTGGGCAAAGCGCACCAAAGATGGCGTGCCTTATGTGCCGTCAATTTGGACTGGCGCCGTGGCGCTTGTGATTGCAGTTGCTGGTATCATTGTCCAACAGTTCATTCCAGAAATCGAAAGCCTCTTCTGGACTTTCTTCTCACTCAGCTTAGTAACCTTGTTGCTTTCCTATCTGCCAATGTTTATGGCCTTCCTAAAACTCCACAAGCAAGGCAAACAGTCCGAAAAAGCTTATTGGATTAATGGTGGTAAGGTAAAAATCTGGCTGTATGGTGTGGTACCGTTTTTGTTGCTCCTGATTGCACTATTCTTCACATTGTTCCCAGAGTTCAATCTCGAAATGTTCGAATATAACTGGCCGCTGATTGTTGGCGCTTGTATTGCTGTTGTGCTGGGTGAGTTTATGGTACTTGGTGTCCGCACCAATAATAAGCGTAAAGCGAAAAAGGAGATAGCCCAACATGCGAATTAAGGATAGTACACCCAAAGCCGATGGTTTCTTCATGCCGTCCGAGCTCAGTGAACATTATTGCACCTATATTTTGTGGCCGGAGCGTGAAGATAACTGGCGCATGAACGCCGAACCTGCGCAAGCCGCGTTCAAGCAAGTCATCGAAACGATTGCCAAGTATGAACCGGTAGTTGTTGGCACGAATCAATCACAGTATCTGCATTTGTTGGAAATGAATATGCCCAATGTGCAGATTGTAGAAATCAGCAATAACGATTCTTGGATTCGTGATACTGGTGCAACTTTTGTGGTTAATGGTAATGGCGGCATGCGTGCTGTCGACTGGAAGTTTAATGCTTATGGCGGTCTCGTCAATGGACTTTATTTCCCGTGGGATTTTGACGATTATATCGCTCCCAAAATGGCAGCCATCGAAGGTGTCGATTATTACCACTTGCTTGATTTTGTGCTTGAAGGCGGATCAGTACATTCGGACGGTGAGGGCACAATTTTGACCACCGAAGAATGTTTGCTCGACGAAGGTCGCAACCCCAACATGACCAAAGAACAAATCGAGGGCATGCTGAAAGAATATCTCGGCGCAGAGAAGGTGCTTTGGATTCCAAAAGGCATTTATATGGACGAAGACACTAACGGTCATGTCGACAACATTTGTCAATTTGTGGCGCCCGGTAAAGTGGTTCTAGCTTGGGAAGATAATCAAGACGATCCGCAGCATGAGCGTTCAAAAGCCGCGCTGGATTATCTTGAAAGCGTCACTGACGCCCGTGGCCGCAAGCTCGAAATCGTGAAGATCCATGTTCCTAACCCAGTTTTGATTACTAAGGAAGAGTCTGAGGGCGTTGACGTTGTCGAGGGAACTTTCCCACGCAACGAAGGTGATCGTTTGCCGGCCAGCTATATTAATTATTACAACTGTAACGGCGCAATTATTTTGCCAGTATTTAATGATCCGCACGACCAAGAAGCGATTGACACGCTGCAAAGTTTGTTCCCGGACCGCGTGATTGAGCCGATTTACGCGCGCGAGCTGTTGCTCGGTGGTGGCAATATTCACTGCATCACTCAACAAGTGCCAAAACCATAAGTTTAGTAATTGTTTCTCGAAAATATGCCCTTTTGGGCATATTTTTGTAGATTTTTTGCACAAAAACCGTAAGTATGATACAATGAAAATGTCTAACTTACATCATAACCAGTTTTTGGTAAGAACATTTTCAAAACCCAATGTTTAGCCACAGAATTTATAGTATTGCATTTAAGCGACATCGCATAAATAATTCGATACTATGCTTTCAGGCTAGAGTTGGGTTATGAATGGAAGTTAGACACCTTGCGGTGTCGCTTTTTGTTCCGGCGATTGCTCCTTTTATGGCTAAACATAACCTTATAACGTTTAGTGAAATAATTACTGGGCGAAGTTTGGCGGCACCCAAGGTGTAAAGTAAAAATGAGTAGTCAAATCCTACAATGGCTAGGTTTTTGATACTTATAATATTGGAGGTACCATGAAAATAACTCAGACACAATCGCTAAATAAGCTAGGGGTGGGGAGTGTAATTCTATTTATGGGGGTGATATCGTGTCTGTTGGTCCCGCATGTTCCGCAAAGTGCTGATGCTGAGGAAGGATCTGATGATGTAACAACTGAAGTTGCTGCAGAAGTGCACTCTTCGATTTCATTAGCGGTGCAGTCTAGTATTGAGATTGACGCTGCGCCAAAAGCTAGCGGTAATTTTTCTAGCAATAGTGCAAAGCTTACGGTGGCAACAAATAGTACTGGTGGGTATTCTTTATATATGCAGACTGGTGACGGAACGAGTGAGTTAAAAAGTGTGAATTTGGCAAATGAACAGACAATTGGCCCAGTGGAGATGAATACACAAGATAGTGATTTTGCGGCGAATACCTGGGGATATAGTCTAAATGGGACGTTTTACAATCCAGTGCCGTCAGGCTTGGCGCAACCTGTATTTCAGACAACCACAACAACGCATCGTGATGACTATGACTTATATTTTGGTGTGTCGGTGGATGAAAGTTTACCAGTGGGGCGATATTCTAACCAAGTAGTGATTTCGGCAATTGCTAATCCGACGGTGGCAACCAGTATGAACGAAGTGAGCTATATGCAGGCAATGACGTCAGAAATTTGTAAGAATACAGCAGAAGGCTTTACGAAACAACTAATTGACACACGGGATGGTAGGAAATACTGGGTAGCAAAGATGAAGGATGAAAATTGCTGGATGACGCAGAACTTGGCGCTTGACATTAGCGAAAGTGGTCTCAGCTCCCTTGATACGGACATAGCACAAAGTTGGAATCAATCTGCGGCGCATTATCCACCACAGAGAACTAACCAGTATATTCTTACCGGCGCAAACAACAGTGAAATCACTAATTCCGGTACTAATTCCTGGAGTTTTGGCGAGGTTTTACTTGCAACGCCACTAGCGCTTACTGAGTGCACCAACATTGCGACGCTTTCAGATATTCAAACTCGTTGTGGTGATTATGGCTTAATTGATGTCTCAAGCGGCGACTGGCAACCTGCTTTTGAGGCAAAAGAGGGAACTTTCACTTATCCTAATGGAAAAACTTATGATGGTTTAGTAGCAGTCAACCAGGATACTAAAACTTATGACGCGCATTATCTTATTGGAAACTGTTAGCCGATACCCCCGTTATAAAGGTTGCGTTATTTTATCAAAATCGGGCTTACTCAATGACTTGTCTAGGGTTCATTACGAAGTCCAGCGCGACCTAACGGACGAGCGCGCCAAGATAGTCCGTGCAATTATTAACAATTTAAGACTATCACTGGCGCGATTGACCGCATAACGGCTTAACTCGCGAAGCCCATTAGCGCGCGTAGCACCACTACAATTTGGTTAAAGTTAAAAATACTTTTTATTCAAGTTTTTGCTTAATATGAGAATAAAACTCATTTCAGGTTGTGCGGCGAATCGTGCCAGCGATAAGAGAGGTAAAAATGGCAAAAAATACCAGAAGCAAAACCGCTAAACTCGGCGACTTAAAACTACTAGAGGTGCTAACTATTCTGCGGCGAGATATTTCCGAAGATTATAAAATCTATCTCACAAGCGATAAACGCAAGGCAACTCTTGATAGTAGATATTATGTCGGGATTGGCGATTGCGACGAATTGCAGGTTTCTGCTTTTATCTGTCCGTTTACGGTTGCACCGCTTGCTTTCCGTACTAGTCTGGGCGCACATCAGTCCAGAGAAAAACACGCAGAAGAATGGCTTTACTATTTCCGAGCGATTGACGGAGGGCGAGAAAATGGGTAAACTTTTACACTTCCCTGATGGCACAATTAAGACCGACAAAGGTGTGCCGATAGTTATTACAGATATTAACAAATATCAAGACGAGGAGAACGAAAACGATGCCCGAAGCAGATAATGTACTGTATTCACCTATATATTTTGTAAAATATAATTCCTGCCCGCGCGCAATTATAATTGCCGGAGCAATCGGAACGAAGAAATACTTCGGCCGCATAAAATACAAAGAAGCGGAACGACTATATATAGAAGAATGCGAGCGCATGGACGCGAGTTGCGAACCATAAAAGCAGATACTGCGGTGGCAGGATCGGCGCGCAAGCCGACAGGCGAAGCGCGCCACCTCCACGCATCCTGCCCCCACAAGATTTGCTTTTTACAGGATTCCGCCGCGCGAGATAGTTGGAACTAAGGCGGACGCAAGCGAAGCAGTCAAGAGAGCGCGTAGCGCGACCTTGACTGAGGAGCGCGGACCGCTACAATCTAAAAACTATCGCGCGCGGAATCTAAGATTTAATACTTTTGTATATTTTTACTATTTTACCTCATCTGGTAGCGACACGGTGGGTTTGCGATTTATTTAAGGAGAGGTTATGCCGAGCATTGATTTTGTTCCCACGGTGCGCTATGCAGGTGCGGTGACGATATTCTTTCGCGATAAACATACAGTGATAGTCAAACAAGGTAGCACAATGGTGATATTTCACCGGTGGTGGGAGCGACATGATTTCGACTATAGCAGTTCATGGAAGCCGTTTTGCCAAGCCTTGCGATGTAATGCTGGTCTGACTTTGGCGCG
>CAYYWU010000012.1:0-28171 GCA_964475445.1 uncultured Candidatus Saccharibacteria bacterium
CACGGGCCTTTTAAGCCCGGTGTCGAGAGTTCGAGCCTCTCCCGGCTCACCAAGATAAAAATCCGCCTTCCGGGCGTATTTTTTATATCTCGATATGTTATAATAAAGAAGTTATGACGAATAAAACTGCGAATAAGAAAGCTCCGGCTACCAAAACTGCCACTAAAACCGCCCCTAAGACAACTAAATCTCAGAGCAAAACTAAGCCCAAGTCTCAAGCAAAGGCAAAAGTGGTCTCTGATTATAATGGTTACGACTACAAGAAAATCTTCTGGGAAGATGCTGACCGCAAATACGAAGATATGGCCGATCGCATGGCGATTCGACGTTTGTTGCCCCAACATATGGACAACTTTGTTGATATTGCTGGAGGTTATGGACGCCTTGCCGACGAATACATTCCCCGTGCCAAAGTGGCGACGCTGTTTGATTATTCCGAGACCGAGCTCAAGCAAGCCCGTGATCTCTATGGCGATAAGCTGAAGACCAAGGCGGGCGACATTTACGCTTTGCCGTTCAAGGATAATAGCTTTGATGCGTTGTTGATGGTGCGCGCTACGCATCACTTCAAGGACATGCAAAAAGTTTCTGACGAATTGTATCGCATTCTCAAGCCGGGTGGCGTCGCCGTAGTTGAAGTCGCCAACAAGCGCACTTTGCCGCGCATGTTCCGCTATTGGCTGGGCAAAACCGATGCCAATCCTTTCAGCCTCGAACCCATACACCTGAAAGAAATTGACGCTGATGGCTTTTATAATTATCATCCCAAGTATATCGAAGCAATTTTTAAGAAATCCGGGTTCCAGATTGGCGAAGTTTTGTCAGTTTCTAACTTCCGCAGTGCCCGCTTGAAGGCGATTTTCGGAAATAAGTTTCTGATTAATCTTGAAAGCGGCGCCCAGAGACTGCTCGCGCCTGTGCGCTTTGCGCCGTCGATTTATTACAAGCTAGTCAAATAGAGAATCAGGTCAGAAAAATGCGCGGAACCTTAACGTTCCGCGCTAAACATGTTTAGCAGTTCTTAAATTAGACCAATCCTTCCAACACTATCCTGGGTACTGCCGGCTGATAATCCGGCCAATCCTGCCCGACGTCTTCTTTCAGGATCACTCCACCGCGCACCTGGATATGCATACACCGCGTTTCTCGTTCCTCAACCATGAAGTTCTCCCGAAACTGCGTCGAGTTTTGCTGCAACAATTCAACTGCAGCGCACACGATATCCCAATTGCCGTCGCAGAGAATATCCTCCATCGGCAAAAATGCGTCGATCGTAATCTTTTGGTTATACGCCGTCACGTCCACCCCGATTTTGCCGCTCCCAATCAGCGAGCGGTTGCGACGATCAATCTGCAGATTAATCACATCCAAAATCGCACGCGCCAGCGTAGTTTTCATTACTTCCATAGTATCCCTCCTTACTCTGGGGTCGTTTTTAATAACTGCATGCTCCCTGACCGCTTTGATCAAGGTTATCTTTTCATTATATCACACTTGATTAAAAAAGTCAATATCAATTGACGAAAATATCACGATTTGCTATAACAGAGATATAGATTCAAGTTGCGTGGAGGATTCCTCAAAGTATCTCGAACTTTACGGTCTATGATGGTAAGAGACATTCTGAGAAAGGGGTGGTTACGATGAAGAAAGTACTAGAAGCAGGTTTTCTCACTCAACATGGCGCGGAATTACGGGAGTTTTTGTTCCAGGCGACGCTGCACGGCTTTGACCCGGAGCTGGCCTATACCGCAATTAAAACTCCCGACGGCATCACCTATACGTCGCATTTTGAAGGCGGCTGGCGTTATCTCGACGAATTTACTCGTGGCAACCCGTTTGCCGGCACTAAAATAGTCTGGTACAAGGGAATCGCCTGTTTTATGATGCAATATTCTGGCGAGGTTTTGCCGACAGAAAGAGAAGCAGAAGTTTCAAAGTGTTTGCGAGCAGCGCTGGAGTCCGTCGAACCGGAATATCCTTGGCGCGGCCCGGCGTCCTATTCCGAGCATGATTTGCGCTATTTCAATGCCTGGGAGGAGAAGATCGAAAACTTTTTCGGTGAGGATCGCATTGAGGATTTACGTGGTACCTGCTTATATCGCGGCCGGTATCAGGGAAGAATTGTTAACTTACGTTAGACAAAACATCGCAAAACCGCCAGGCTTCTTCAGCTGGCGGTTTTATAATATGTCAAATCTCTGGCGACCCCAGCTGGAATCGTTATCCGCCCGGCGCTTTAGCGCCACGGCGCGGATCCGAGAGATTCCAGCTTTTTATGCTTCATCAAATCTCTGGCGACCCCAGCTGGAATCGAACCAGCATTGTAGACTTAGAGGGTCTATGTCCTATCCGTTGAACGATGGGGTCTTGCCCCACATTTTAGCAATTTTTCCGGAAAAACGCAAGCTCGTTATTGACAAAAATAAGCATGTGTGATATAATGGAGGTGTAGGGGCATGATTCGTGCCTCAGAGCCAGAAAAATCAACGTTTGCGGCCTCAACACCCGTATACGGGTGTTCTTATCTAATAAGAACACCGATGATTTAGCTAGAACTTTGACATGATGGCTTAGATTTTCGCCCTATCTGGGCACCAGCCTTTGATGGCCGGTTAGGGCGAAAATATGCTCAAAATTTCACGAAGGGAGTTGATTTATTTGGAAAATACCAATTGACTGTATGAATATGGCTACCATGTCGAGATTATCAATCTGAGATAGGAGGGGAAAGAAATGCAAAAAGCGCAAACTGTTTTGGAGTTCTATGCTCTTACAAGCACACTCAAGGATGTTATTCGCAAAGGCTGGAAAAACTGGCGTGTGCAGCGTGAGCGCCTTGAAAGTGTGGCGGAGCACGTCTATAAGACACAAATGCTGGCTTTTGTAATGTGGAGTCAGTATGGTTACAATCACATTGACATCTTCAAAGTTATCATGATGATTGCTTTTCATGAACTTGAAGAAACCATTATCGGCGATATGACGCAATGGGATATCGCAGCTGAAGAAAAGCAGCTCCGCGGACATGAGGCTGTCGCCAAAATCTTGTCAAACCTGGTTAATGGGGATTTAATCAAAAACTTAATTTACGAGTTTGATGAGCGTAAAACCCCTGAAGCTAAATTTGCTTACTGGTGCGACAAGTTGGAATGTGATCTTCAAAGCTGTTTGTATGACAGCGAAAAATGCGTAGAAATATCACAGTGCTCTGATGCCGGCGTTTTGGCTGATCCGTGCGTACAGGAATTGCTGCAGAGCGGGGTATCTTGGTCAGAAATGTGGTGCGAATTCGGTCGCAGAAAGTATGATTATGACCAGAATTTCACGGAAGTTTCACTTTATGCCAGTTCACAGAGCTCGGTAACTAGGGCGACAGCATCAGCATTGCCAACATGAAACGCGGCTATGTAGCTTTGGAAAAAGCCACTGAAGACACCGTATCTGCAGCAGGCAAAGAGTAAACCATCATAAAACCGTCAAGTTTCGCGCTTGGCGGTTTTTGCATGTTGACAAGTATTCATTTCAACAAAAAAGCGCCCGAAGGCAACAATTCTGATACTATGGTGACCTCTGCGGGAATCGAACCCGCGTTGCCGGGATGAAAACCCGATGTACTAACCGTTATACTAAGAGGCCGTGAATTCATTTTACCAAAGAATGGCAGAGCAGTCAACACAAAGTCTAGCCGACTCGGTCGACCTACTTTCATTGTAGCATACTTTACTCAAAAAGTCAAGCATTTGCGCCCAAAACTGCTCAAAAAGCCAAAACCACCCCAAAAACGTCCAAATCATCAAAAACCCTTGCTAGAAACCGCATTTATTCAAATTCGTCGCACTTCCAAGTATATTTCACTGTATAATCTCGCGGACCATAAGGCTCAACCGGATAATAGCGCACCCCAGTCTGGTTAGTATCGCATTGCACGGCTTCAAAGACCTCTGCTAAATCCGCATGCTTATCATTATCATAATGCAGCAACTGCCGCAGATACGTCGTCGGTACACCGGCAGTTTTGTATTTTTCTAGATTCTCGACTGGCTCAGACATCATACCTAGCAAGCGCGGATATAAATATTCTACATAGTAGTCGTCCGACAGCCGCGCCATCTCTTTTTCTGCCTTTTCTTGCGGCGTATCAATTAACCAAGTACAGAGTGCCAGCACAATTGCCACCGTCGAAACCAGCACAATCCCAACCAAGGCCCAATCTGACCATCCCAAAGTCTGCAATTTTTTACGCTTGTGCTTGCCCATAGGTCAATTTTATCATAAAATTAAAACTATGAGCAAATTATTCAAACGTACAAAAATTCTTGCTACCATTGGCCCGGCCGTGGATAGCGCCGAAAAAATTGAAGAAATCATTATGGCCGGAGTGAACGGCTGCCGTCTCAACTTTTCTCATGGGACTTACGAAAAAATGGACGAGTTTATCGGTTGGATTCGTCAAGCTGCCGAGAAGAAAGGTCGCGCAATCGCCATCTTGCAGGATTTGCAGGGGCCAAAAATCCGCCTTGGTCAGCTCCAAAACAACCATTACGATATTCATGAGGGTGACGAGATTGTCTTGGATTACGCCGTGAAAGAGCACGACGGCAGTGCTACCTTCCCAGTGCAATACAACTTGGCCGAAAAAGTTAAGGTCGGCGAGCCAATCTATATCTTTGACGGTAAAGTCCGCACACACGTCACGGAGATTTTGTCGGACACCGCGATTAAGCTGGTGGCGGAGAATGATGGCTTTGTGATGAGCAATAAAGGTTTGAACTTGCCAGATACGGACTTCGGTGGCGACATCTTGACTCCGAAAGATTTGGCCGATATTGAATGGGGCGTGACCCGGGATTTTGATTACGTTGCTCTGTCTTTTGTGCAGTGCGCCAACGATATTAAGCAGTTACGCAAATTGTTGCATTCTAAGGGCTCGTCGGCAAAAATTGTTGCCAAGATCGAGACCAAAAAGGCCGTCGAAAGTGACAAGAACCTTGAAGAAATTGTCAAGGCCAGCGACGCGATTATGGTTGCCCGTGGCGACATGGCCTACGAAGCTGGCGCCGAGATTGTGCCGATTGTCCAGCGCAAACTTGTCGAGCTTTGCCGTGAGCATGCTAAGATTTGTATCGTCGCTACCCAGACCATGGGTTCGATGGTTGACAGTCCAATTCCGACGCGTGCTGAGGTGAGCGACGTGGCAAACGCTGTGATTCAGGGCGCTGATGTGGTGATGCTGTCCGATGAAACTACGAACGGTAAATATCCGCTCGAAACTGTCAAAGAGCTAAAGAAAATTATTCTTTATACACAAAATCATTCCACGATTACCCCAATTCCGGCCGATCCGCGAGGTGACAATCCGAGTTATGATGCTTTATCCGAAGCCGCTGCGCGCTTGGCGGAACGTTTGGACGCGGACGCCATTATTTGTCAGACTGCTTCGGGCCGTACGGCCCGGGCGATGGCTTCCCAGCGCCCGAACTTACCGATCATCGTTGTTACTGGCGATCAACGGGTGGCTAACCAATTAGCGCTTACCTATGCTAGCTCAGCCTTTGTGCGCCCATACTCTGTCAACTGTGGCATTGATTTGGCCAGGGAGTTAAAAGCTTCCGGCTATTTGCAAACTGATCCCGATAAAGAAGATTTGCGTGTCGTAGTGGTCTCTGGTGACCGTGATATTGCTGGCACGGATACGATTAAGATTCGCCGAATTTAATAATATATAATATTGGCGCGAAAAGGAGGTAGATGTTTCCGAAAAAAACTTTGTGTGATGTTGGTGTGGCTGGTCAAACCGTGCTGGTACGGGTGGATTATAATGTTCCGTTAGCTTACGACCCAGAGACTGAAGCGCCGCAAATCACGAGCGACTTCCGCATCCGCGCTAATTTGCCGACTTTGCAATATTTACTTGAGCATGATGCGGCGAAAATTATTATCATTTCTCATCTTGGTCGCCCTCAAGGTAAGCGCGACGCAAAGCTTTCTCTGAAAGTTGTTGCCGAAAAACTAGCCGAACTTTTGCCGGGCGTGCCGGTGAGTTTTGTCGACGAAGTTGCTGGACCCGAAGTTGAGGCAGCAGTCAACGATCTGCCAGAAGGGGGAATCTTATTACTAGAAAATCTGCGCTTTTCGCCAGAAGAGGAGCAGAATTCGGCTGACTTTGCTCGCGAAATTGTTGATAGTACACATGCCGAGCTGTTCGTGCAGGACGGTTTTGCTGTCACGCACCGTGCTCATGCCTCGACCGTGGCGATAGCGCAACTTTTGCCAACTTGCGCAGGGTTGTTATTGGAGCGCGAAGTTGCGGCGCTGCGTCAGGTGATTGAACAGCCCGCGAAACCCTTCGTCGTCATTATTGGCGGCGCTAAAGTGCAGGATAAGCAACCTTTGATCGAGCAATTTTTGCCACTCGCTGATCGGATTCTGGTTGGTGGTAAGATTGCTGCCGATGGTTATCAATCGGATAATCCTAAAATTTACGTGGCGGAAGATTTTGATGAAAACGGCGCTGGCGATAAGCTCGATATCGGCCCGGTGGCAACTATGAAGTTCGTCGAAGCTATCCAACCCGCGCGCACAGTTTTGTGGAACGGTGTGCTTGGCAAAGTCGAAGATGCAGCTTATGCTACGGCGTCCACGATTGTTGCTCAAGTGCTCGGGGAGAATCCAGCGATCGACTCGATTATTTGTGGTGGCGATACTGCAGGTTTCGTCGAAGGCTTGTTGGTGGAGCAGCCTGAGCTGAAGTTTAGTTTAATTTCCACTGGTGGTGGTGCTGCTCTGGAGCTTCTGGCCGGCAAAGCCATGCCTGGGATAGAGGCTCTTGAAGATCGCTAATCTTGCGAAAAGTAAGCAATTGTAGTACAATAAACGAAAGAGAAAAAGGAGTTTTATTTTATGTCGAATCAGTTAGTTTTGGAAAAACGTACCGCTGGTGGCAAGCAACTCAAAGCTTTGCGCCTCGCGGGCAAGATCCCTTCCGTGGTTTATGGTGAAGTTGAGCCAATCATGGCGGCGTCCGATTATAATGCCACTGTAAAAGTTTTGAACGAAGTCGGCTATCACTCTCCAGTTGAGCTGAGTGTTGAGGATAAAAAGCAACTGGCAATCGTTAAAGACGTCGCGATCGACCCAGTTAGCCGCCGGATTATGAATATCGAGTTTCAGGCAATTTCGGCCAGCGAAGTTGTCGAAGCGACAACTCCAATCAAAGTTGTGAACTTCGACCAGTCAGAAGCCGCAAAATTGCACTATGTTGTCATGCAGGTGCTGGAAGAGATTGATATTAAGGCCAAACCATCCGATTTGCCGGAGGAACTCACAGTTGATGGTTCAAAATTGGCTACTACTGATGATAAGTTGACTTTGGCGGATTTGCAGTTGCCAAAGGGCGTTGAGCTTGCCGACAAGGAACTTGCTGAGAACACGGTGATTGCCAATGTTTATGACCCAGCTGCCGAAGCTGCTGCTCGTGAAGCCGAAGATGCTAAACCAGCCGAAGAAGCTGCAGAAGCTCCAGCTGGGAACGGTGAAGAAGCTAAGGCTGAGTAGTTTATATTACATAGCACTAAAAAGTCCGCAAATGCGGACTTTTTAGTGCTCATAGGGCCACTACCTAACCCAGTGAAACCCCACTCCCCTCTACGACAAATCCAGCACCCCAATCCTACCGCTGCCGTCGCCGCGCGCTTCAATCTGCCCATAATGCAGAGCGTCGGCGTTCGCCGCCAAGTGCCGCACCAGAGCCGCCTGCGCTGCCTTTGTATTATCATTATTACCTTTCCAGGTCGCCAGCACCGGCTCTTCCAAAGCTCGCGAAAACGCAAACGTCACCGGCCATGGGAACGGGCTGTTTTGCATAATCGCCGTCAGGTTCTTGGTGGCTTCTTTGGCCTCCTGCCCACCGCTCAGTAACAACACGCCTGCCAAATATTTCGGCACCGCATGCTTCAAAATCGCTGCCGTTGCGACGCCTACATCATTTGGTGTGGCTTTATTCTCGGTCGCTCGGCCACTATTCACCATATTACATTTTAGTAGACACCCTGCCAAATCAATCCGGCGCTGTGCTAGTTTCTCAAATACTGCTTCAAGTACACGCGCCGTCACTTCGGCAGACTTCTCAATCGTATAATCGCCATCCGACAAAATGTCCACTTCTACCACCGGCACTAGTCCCACCAGCTGACACTCTTTCGCAAAGCTCGCCAACTCATCGGCATTTTGCTGTACGGCGAAGAAACCTGGCTGGTCGGTACCAATCGTAAAAGCTGCCCGCCACTTTGCAAACCGAAAACCCTGATCATAAGCTTGGCGCAGCCTCTCTGCTAAGCCATCACTACCCAGCGTATGCGTCTCTTCACTGCGCTCCATCGTAATCAAGCCCTTATCGGCCTTAATCCCCGGAATAATGCCGCGATCGGTCAAAAACTCTAGGGTGGTCTGACCATTCGCAAGCTTCAGCCCTGCGCTTTCATCAGATAAAATCACTCCGCTAACGTAATTTTTTAGCTCCGGGGTCGCCAACAGTAGCTTCTGAAAATCATGACGATTCTTGGCATTATTAGTAATCTCGTATTTTTCCAGGCGTTTCGCCAAGCTCTTGCTGCTTTCGTCGGCCGCCAGAATCCCTTTGCCGGGGCTCATCAAGGAACGCGTTATCAAGCGCAAATTTGCCCGCTTCGCTAGTTCTTCCTTTGCCAGCTCGCGCAACTTTTCTGCCGACAACGAGCCCTCAAGCGTCGCTTGCTCAGCATTCAACTTTGCCCACAGCAGAGCATCACTCGGCGTGCCCCCTGCCACCAAGACTCCTAGGACCGTCGCTACGATCGTGGAATAGACCGTCAAATGCGTCATCATATCTGTACGGTCGAGACTCCAACTCTCTTCAGCATCGCCCAGGCTCAGCCTGCGTGGGCTAATATGGCAAACCAGTTGCGTATTCGGCTTGTCCAGCTCAATTTTGTCGACGATTTTCTCTTCAACATGCACCGCCGGTTCATCTTCAACGAACAAAATATCCGCCATCTCCGCCAAGCGCTGCCCGGCCGGCGTCATTTGTTTCTCGGCATGTACGGCGAGTTTGGTGCTGCTAGAAAACTTTAAAAAGTTTACCAGTTCATCCACCAGCCGCGCTGACACTGTTGTCGAACGGTCCACCAAAATCCATTCTGGCGTCCCCGAAGGCATTGTCCAGTCGGTCGGCTTACGCTCACTTGGAGTGAAATATGTAATTCCACCCCGATGTGAAAAAATGTACCGGTAGCCCGAAGGGTCGTCCGACCAGATAATTTCACCGGCTTTCAATTCGGTCTTCGAGTTCAAGATTCCGGCGTCAATTCCTAACTTATTCAAAGTTGACAGGGAAACCGCCGCACCACCATAAACGCTTGTGCGCCGGAAAAAACTATGCGCCGCGCCATTAAACCCCAGCTCTAGCCAACTAATTCCATGTTCGTCCAGCTCAAAGTCGTTGCGTTTCTCGTCCAGCTTCAAATAGACGTCTTTTAGCACGTTCCCAATAATCAAAATCTTGCTCATGCTTTCATTATAGCATAGGGAAGCTCGAAAATCCCAGAAATCTCGCATTTTGCCATAAGATATTGACATTTTAGCATAAGTGTGATACAATAGGAAGAGGAGAGGTTGTATCTTGCCAAAGGAGGGGATTTCATGGATACAAAGGAATTTACAAAGCAGGAAGAAGAGAAAATTGCGCTGTGCGCCGCGGCCTATTTTGGTACAATCATGGAAGTTTTGCGGCTTTTTACGGCCTCGAGCGAGCAAATTTTGGCGAATCCGGGCTATCGTGACCGGGATTGGGCCAAGGCGCTCACCAAGGCCATCGCTCCGCTGGGCGAATCCTCAGGCGAGTTCCGCAAGTTTAGAGCTTTCGCTACGCCTGAGATGGATGCAATTCTTGATCAAAACGCCGTAGCCGCTCTGTGCCTTGCGGACAATATTCTCACGACCCTGTATCATGAATACATCGTCTACGAGCAATATGAGCACTTAGCGCGTCAGCAAGAAAAGACCAAAGATGAACGCGCCTTGATGCGACGCTTGCGGATAATCGAAACCAAGTTTCGCAAGTTGAAGGAGAAGTTTCTCGCAATTGCCTGTAATGGGCGGCCAGACGAAAGAACGCGGATGTATTTCAACGCACATATGGTTGACATTGTTAAGCGGGAACTGTACGATGCCTTTTTAGCCGCGCCGGTGGTTTATCGCTATTGTGAACGGTATTTAACTGCAGATTACTCCAAAATTACGCAGTTGCGCACAAAGTACCGTCAGGAGATTATTCTCTGCGAACAGTGGCGCTCCGAGCGCGAAGGTATGTCGCTCCGCGAGCTCGGTCTCAAATTTGAGATCAAAGAAAACGGCAAGTTCTGATTCCTGCGACAAAGTAAAGATTGCCTCTGAGGCAAAAGCAGGGCCGGTGACTTTATCACCGGCCCTCAGACATTTACTAGTTTACCTAACGCACTTCAACGCGCACGCGTGGCACATTGCGCCCAGAAAAGTGGGTTTTCTTCATCTTGACGAAAGTTACCACGCCGTCCTTGGCAGCATGAATCGTGAAATTGCGGCTCATATAGGTGCCAGGGCCGGCAATCTTAGTTGCGCCAGTTTGACGAACCAAAACTTCGCCATTGCGCACCGTCTGGCCACCAAACCTCTTGACGCCCAAGCGTTGGCCAGCATTGTTGTGGATGTTTTTGGCGGTACCGCCAGCTTTGACATGTGACATACTATTTCTTCCTTAAAACTATTATTTCCCGAGCAACCACTTGTTTATCACGGTGATAAAGTAGGTCGGATTGCTCCAAATTCTTAAAACTCTTTACATTATAGCCCAGATTTTTGATTTCGTCAAGAAGATTTAACCTTTCATAATGTCCGTCCGGTCGTAGCCAAGCCGGCACTGCCATTACCACCGGCGTATCAATTTTAATCTGTTCAGCCAAGTTTTTCAAAAACCCACGAATAATCCCGGCGCATTCCTGTTTTTCTTGTTTCAGCTTGATTCCGGCGGGCGGTAGCGACATTGGTTGTCCCAAATAACCTTCACAAGCCACAGCGTCAATCGGCGGCTCCCACTGAAAGCTTGTCGCGTCGGCTTGCGCAACTTGGCCACTCTGTTTCAACCATTCCAAGTTCTTGCGGCTATATTCCACCATCCGCTCGCTGATATCTGTTCCGTAAGGCGTGTAGCCCATCAGAGCCGCTTCTTGCAAAACTACGCCAGTTCCGCAGAACGGATCCAGCAGGCGACTCCCCGCTGGTAAATCTCCACAGAGGTTAACCAAAATCTGCGCCAATTTTGGTGGCAGCATCCCGACTTTGGCATCGCGTGCTGGCCGCTTCTGATCGCGCAGCGTATAAGCATCGATATTTTGCACGCCAATCACGCGGTAATAGTTTTTGCCGTTTTTGATCAACTCGATTTTGTGGTCGTCAAACAAGTGGTTGTGATAACTAGTAGCCGATGATAAAACTGCAGTTTTGTTTGCTACCACCCGGACACTTCGCCCCGATTTCGCCAGAATTCGTTTTAATTTCAAGGCCTCACCTTGGGCGCGAAACGCCGTTGCCCCACGTGAATAATCTGAAACTCCCAGAGTGAGCTTTTTATCAGCCGGCAAAGTTTTTAGAAATTCCACCACCGGCAATTCAATGAGCTGGGCGATTTTTTGCGTGCCGCCGAGCCTCTGAATTTGCGGCAAAGTAGCAGACTCAAACTCCGCCAGCTCCGGCGCGACAGGCTGCACCTTCAGAAACAAACTTTCAAGCTCCGCTAAAGAGATTTTAGGTTGACGCCCCAAGACCGCAAGATATTTCATAATCCTCCTCATTATAACACAATTTTTATGCTATAATACTGTCATGGCAAAAACTAAATCTAAACCCAAATTTTCTTTTCGCACGATTTTATCATTAGTAACTTTCGCGCTCATTCTCTATGTGATCTACGCAAATTTTAACGATATTAAAGAAGCAATTTCGCATCTTGGCGAGACTAATATCCTTGTGCTCCTGCTCTTGATTCCGGAACAACTCTTTATGTATTTTTGCTGCGGCCAGATGTTCTTTTCCTACATGGCGGCCAAAAGGGATGCCCGGAGGGTTTCCGCCTGGACTTTGATGCAGGTGTCGCTGGAGCTCAACTTCGTTAATCATGCTGTGCCGGCCGGCGGTCTTGGCGGCCTCGGTTACATTACCTGGCGTCTGAAGCCGTTTGGCGCTACTCCGGGCCAGTCCAGTTTCATGTATGTTCTGCGTTACATTATCACAATTTGTGCCAACCAGCTCCAAACCATTATTGCGATTATTGCGCTCCTCATCTTTGGGGCTGTTCCAGAGACTGGTATGTGGGTGATCGGCGTCACAGCCTTGCTGAGTGTGGGGATTATTGCAGCGATTATGATTTTGATTGCCATTGCTAGCAGTGAAAAACGCATTACTTGGTTCGCCAAAACCGCCACCAATTTTTGTAACTGGTTCGTGCGCACGGTAACTTTTGGCCGCAAAGAACAAGTTTTGGAACGTGCCACAGTTGATAAGTATCTTGGTGATGCCCATGAGGACTTGATGACGGCGCGTCGCAACAAGAAAATGCTGATTCGTCCAATTATCTGGGGGATTGTCTACAGTTTCCTAGAAATCGCCACTTATTGGATTGTCGCCGCCAGTATGGGGCATCCTGAAAGCTTGCCGCAAATTATGATTGGTGAAGCCATTGGCTCGGTGATGGGCGCAATTGTACCGTACGGTCTCTACGAGCTCGGGATGGCGGGGATTATGGTCAGCCTGGGCGTGCCGATCGCTTTAGCCGGTACCGTAGTTTTGATGACACGCGTAATTGTCCTCGCTAGCACAATTATCAGCGGTTACGGCTTCTATCAACATTCGATTTCAAAAATTGGTCGCAAAGAAAAAGCCGAAATCGAGCAGCATGACGCCTGAGGTCAAGTTTACTGTTTCTGAGTTTGTTGCGATTTGTAACCAAACCTTAGAATATGCCTTTACTAGTATTACCGTCGAAGGAGAGGTTGCAAGTTTTAAAGTCAATCAAGGCAAATGGGTCTTCTTTGATCTCAAAGACGCCGGGGCCAGCGTCAGCTGTTTTATGGCGGTTACGCAACTTAACGTTGCCCTCACCGATGGTATGAAAGTACGCGTTCGCGCCACACCACGTTTGACACCGTGGGGGAAATTTTCTCTCACCGTCCAAACCATTTTTCCAGTTGGCGAAGGTAGTATCAAGAAAAGTTTTGAGCTGCTTAAACAAAAATTAGCTAAAGAAGGATTTTTTGATGCCAGCAAAAAGCGCCCGTTGCCGGCGGAAATTAAAAAGATTGGTGTGATTTCTTCCACGGCTGCCGCTGGTTATCGTGACTTCTTGAAAATCCTTGCCAACCGTTGGGGCGGTTTGGAGATTCTGACTGCTAATACCCAGGTCCAAGGAATGAATGCTCCGGAGCAAATAATTAAGGCTTTGCAGTATTTCAACCAGCGCGGTGAAGTGGACGTGATTGCCGTGCTACGTGGTGGCGGCAGTGCTGATGACCTGGCAGCTTTTAACGACGAACGCTTAGTGCGTGCTATTGCCGCTAGCCGGGTTCCGGTGATTGCTGGCATTGGCCACGAAGTTGATGAAAGTTTGGTAGACTTGGCCGCAGACGTGCGTGCTTCAACGCCATCAAATGCCGCCGAACGCCTAACGCCTGACAAACAGGCAATTTTGCGCCAGATTGCCTCCACGCGCCAGCGCCTGGCAGAGCGCATTCTCGAAGTGATTCGTCGCGAACAGACAGAAATGACGCGTACTATGCAGGAACTTGGCCAAAACATTTTGCACAAAATCGACCTTGAGCACCAGCAGATTGCCGCAAAATTAAAAGTCCTCGAAAGTTTGAACCCAGAAAATGTTTTGCGTCGCGGCTACGCAATCGTGGCGGGTAAGTTGTCGCCTGGTGAAACAATCGAGATTACTACGAGCAAACAAACTTTAACTGCGGAGATTATTCATGTCAAAAACCGAAACTAAGCAACCCACCATCAGCGCCAAAATTGCCCAGCTCGATGCGGCAACGGAGTGGTTTTATGGCGATGACTTTACGCTCGACCAAGCTCTGGACAAATATCAAGCCGCCACGAGATTAGCCGCCGAAATCAACCATGACCTCGAGCATCTCGAGAATCAAGTGCGCGTCGTGGCTGACTTTACTCAAGGATAATGTTGTGATTTTTACAACATTTTGTGAGCTGGCAATTGATTTTGCTGGTAAAAAATCATTTTTTGCATTATAATAAGCTTATGGATAATCAGCCTTTTGCTCCGGGTCAAGTTGGTCAGCCCCAAACGTCGGGTTTTGATCCTAATTCTCAACCGGTTCCGCCAGTGTCTAGTGCGATGCCGGTTTTTGGTGCTCCTAGCACTGAGCCAGTTCCGGTCGTTAATTCTGTTCCTGAAACTCCAGTTGCGCCGGTGGCGCAGCCAGCCGCGAATAATCCGGAAGAACTGCAAGGTAGCGTAGTTGAGCCTGCTACCCCTCAGCCGTTCGGCCCGGCCGCTCCGGGGACTTTGCCCAATGTTAATCCCACGGTTTTAGGCTCCAACCCGCAACCATTGACCACTAATAGCCCCGCGGATTTTCAGCCTGCACCTGCTAAGCTGCCCCGCAAAAAAATGAATCGTAATCTTGTTGAAACCATTATTTTGGTAATTGTCAGTCTCTTGGCAGTAACCTTTATCGGACTATTTATTTGGAAATACCTAGAGTGGGATAATGTCAAAACTGATGTTGACGGTCAAATCGATGCTGCCGTAGCAATGGCAATTGCCGAAAATACTACGAAGCTAGAAAACGAGTTCACCGAGCGCGAAAAGTATCCTTATAAGACTTTTACTGGCCCTACGGATTACGGTAGTCTCAGTTTTGAATATCCTAAGACCTGGAATCTATATATCGACCGCGACACCTCGAATGGCGGCGATTTCGAAGCCTATTTGAACCCAGGCGAAGTTCAGCCAGTCAGCGCCAGCACTATCAACGCTCTGCGCGTAGTGATTCGTGATAGTGCTTTTGACAATGTTGTCCGCACTTATAACAGTGCTGTCCAGAGCGGTCGTCTCAGCGTGGTTACCCGTCCAATCGGTAGCACGGTGGCTAATGTCTACACTGGTGAGCTATCAAACAATATCCGTGGTATTGTGACAATTTTCAAGCTGCGTGACAAGACTGTTCTGTTGCAAACCGATGCTGAGCTCTTTGCTGACGAATATTACAAGTTGCTTGATACCGTGACCTTCGTCGAATAGACGTGCTATAATATATATATGTCAGTGGAGGTTAGTGGTATTTTGGTAGCGGCGCATGAGCTGAAAGCGCCTCTAGCTTTGATGCGCCAGCTGGCGCTCGCTCTTGACCTTGCTCACACTGACGCAGTTCGTGAACGTTTGCAGTCTCAACTGGTTGAAGTCTCGGAGCGCGCTTTGGCGCAGGTGAATGATTTGGCAAAAGTGGCACGTCTCGAAGATGGGCTCTTTACCACCGAGCCGGTGAGTGTGCGCGGTGTGTGTGACGGAGTTTTTCGCGAGCTGTCGGCGCTGTTTGCTTACGAAGCCCGCGAGCTGGGAGTATTTTACAATAACAAGTCGCGCCTCGTGGTTGCGAATCGTGACCTTTTGCATAGTATTGTTTATAACTTTTGCGTCAACGCCCTGCGTTATTCTGGCCCCGGAACTACTAGCCGATTGCTGGTTTCAGATCACCATGGGAAAGTGCGCATTGATGTTCGCGATTATGGCCCAGCTTTACCGATGAATTTATGGCGGGAGCTCCAACGAGGCTACATTACGCAACCAACTGCAATTTCCATGCGTCCTGGTAGCTCGGGGCTGGGCCTCTACATCGCTTCTGAGTTTGCGCGCCATATGCATGCTCGCCTTGGCGCTGTGCGCCACCGCGACGGCACAAGTTTTTATGTGGAGTTACCAATTTCTAAACAAGCAACGTTATTTAGCTAAAGGAGGAATATGAGTCTAGTTTATATAGTTGAAGATGAACCGGTTTTCGCCGATGTTCTGGGTACGATTGTGCGCGGTCTGCCCGGACGCGTCGACACTGGGATTTTTGACAACGCCGTCAGCGCGATTGCCGCGGTCAATGAGCAACTGCCGGACGCAATTCTACTAGACGTGCTGCTGACTGGACCGGATGGTTTTGCGTTCTTGAACGAGCTTGCTTCTTATCAAGACACAGCTAAGATTCCGGTCATCCTCATGTCGTCGGTTGATTTTTCCGGGCAGGATCTCTCACATTATGGTGTCGTAGCAGTACTGGATAAATCAACCATGACCCCAGAAGACATTCAGGGCGCTTTGCAAAAAGTTTTACCGAATAATATTGTCAGCGACACGCCAGACCAAACCGTCGTGATGCCGGAGATTGCCACCCCCGAAGATTTGGCGGCTGGGCAGCTGCCGCCGGTGCAGCTGCCGCCTGACGAAGGGAATTATGCCGGCTGACATCCGCACGCGGGCGATTGTACTGCGGCGGACTAATTATGGTGAGTCGGACCGGATTTTGAATTTTCTCACACCCGAAGGCAAGCTGTCGGCTTTAGCTCGTGGCGTACGCAAGGAAAAGTCGCGCCTCGCTGGTGGTATCGAACTTTTTTCCGTGGCGGATATCGTGATTCATCAAGGTCGCGGCCAACTAGGCACATTGACGAGCGCAAAAATGCTCAAATTTTACAGCGGAATTATTAGCGATTTGGCGCGGTTGGAGTTAGCGGCCGGGTTTCTGAAAAAACTCGATCGCGCGGCCGAGCAGGTCAATATCCCTGAGCATTATAGCCTGCTGGAGCAGTCACTCAGCGCACTCGACCAGGGCATGAACCTCGACGTGATTTCGGCTTGGTTTACTCTGAACTTGCGGCGCATTGGTGGCGAAGAGCTTAATCTCATATATGATATAACTGGCGAGAAATTGTCGCCTGGAATCAGCTATTCTTGGGATATCACCGAGAATGCCTTGCGTCCTGACGAGCATGGTTTGATCGGCGCGCAGGAAATTAAGCTTACGCGGTTTTTGCTTAGTAATAAGCTGGCGTTTGCAGGTCGTATTGAACAGATTGCAGAAATTATCCCGCCAGTTTGCGAACTTTGCCGAATGTTGATGTAATACATTGTATATACAATGTATGTACAATGTATATACAAACTTCTGTCAAGTTGTTTTTCTCCAAATAACCAGTTATAATATCACTATGAATCGAGTGCCGTTGGCGGAGCGTATGCGACCGCAGACTTTGGACGAGGTGATTGGTCAGGATGCGATTATTGGTGAAGGCAAAATCCTCACCGAGATTGTCAAAAAAGCTGAGCCAGTCAACCTAATTTTTTGGGGTCCACCCGGCACTGGCAAAACCACGCTTGCCCGGATTCTCGCCCGTGAATACGAGGCCGACTTTGTCGAGCTTTCCGCTGTGACGGCCAAAAAAGCCGACATCGAGACCGTGGTTGAGCGCGCCAAGACGAATTGGAACCTGAAGATCCGTACGGTCTTGTTTGTGGATGAAATTCACCGCTTTAACAAGGCTCAGCAGGATGCCTTTTTGCCTCACGTCGAATCGGGTTTGATTATTTTGATTGGTGCCACGACGGAGAATCCGAGTTTTGAAGTTATCTCGCCGCTGCTGTCGCGTTCGCGCGTAGTGATCGTTTCGCCGTTGACCCGCGAGGGAATTATTGAAGTCGTTAAGCGCGCCGTGAAAAGCGAAAAAGCCACCAAGCGAGTGACGAAACAGGCCATCGAGCGAATTGCCGACCTCAGTGGTGGCGACGCCCGCTCGGCTTTGGGGGATCTAGAATTAGCGCTCAATCTCGCCGAAAAAGTTGACGAAAAAGTCGTGGAGACTGCCGTTGGTAAGAAAATGCCAATCTATGATAAATCCGGCGATTATCATTATGACAACATTTCCGCTTTTATCAAGTCGATGCGCGGTTCGGACGTCGACGCTACGTTGTATTATCTTGCGCGCATGGTTGAGAGTGGTGAAGACCCAAAGTTTATTGCGCGACGCATGGTGATTTTTGCTTCGGAGGATATTGGCCTGGCCGGGAATGGCGCGCTCAACCTCGCTGTTAGCTGTTTCGAGGCGATCGAACGCGTCGGTATGCCTGAAGGCGGAATCATTCTTAGTCATGTTGCGGTTGTGCTTGCCAAAGCCAAGAAAAATCGTGACACCTATAACGGTTGGGCGCGCGCTCAAGAAATCGCTCACCGCAGCATGGGTTGCCCAGTGCCGACCTGGCTGCGCAATGCTCCGACTAAGCTGATGAAAGATCTAGGATTTGGCGAGGGACAAAAGTGGGAAGCGGGCTTTCATCTTGATAAGAGTTATTTGCCCGAAGAAGTCCGCGGACAGCAAATCTTTGGCCAACCCAGCGATTATAATCATAATCAAAAATAATAGTCTCACAAAAAAGAAGACGACCTATTGTCTATTACTAGACGCATCCGCCTTCAATAATGCTATTTTACTGTTAATACTACTGAATGTCAATAATCTTTCCGTTTTTGGTAATCAATAAAACATGATTAAGATGGATATTAGTTGTTTTTAATATATAGCGTATGCGCCTTTCGGCTTGCTCGCCAGTAATCTTTGGAGATTTAAGTAGACTAACGATAACATTGCGTGATTGCTTACTAGCTTTGCGTAAGTTGTTTTCTATCATATGTTTTCCTTTGCCAATTAGATTCTTAATCTCCCAAAATTGTTTAGTTTTTACAACTTGTATATCTGGAGTTGTATGGTTGCCACGTATTACGAACATAATATTACTCTGAAAATATTTTGCGCATACCTCAGCCACAGCCATTTCGTATTTGTCGGGTTTAGGCTTCAGGCCAATTGGATAAATTAAGCTATAACTATCGCTCATTTTTTCATGCTAGCATGCCCGCAAAACAAAATAAAGCACTAGTACGTTCTTTTTCAGAAAAAATAAAAGGCCAACCTTGCGGCCGACCTTTTGTCTAGCGAAATCTCTGGCGGGTATGGCGTACGGTGTTATAACACGTCTGTTTGATTTTTCTCCGCCCGCGCAGCGGTACATGGAAACGTGACGTCATCATCCAGGTGATCTCATGCGCCTCCTGCTCGGACAGCCGGTATTCTTTATACTGGAAGTCCTCATAGGTCGACACATAATAATCGGCCCGCCTTGCTCCCTTCTGATACTGAATATAGACACACTCCAGATGCACCACTTGACCAAATTCGCCCTGATCGGGAATAATCCCGATAAAACAGTACTCCGGGTAGGGCATAAAATCCTCAACCTCCACTCGGTGGGAATAGTTCATCTCTAAGAACTCTTCCCAATCTTTAGCGTCAAACCGCCGTTTGCCGCTAGTACCGTGATTAGTTGGCCAACGCCCAGTAGCCTCACAGATTTTCCATGCGCAGTAACTAGTGCTGCGCCGTATCACAAACCCGGCCGGATCGGAAATTAAGTTGTAGCCCTCCGGACTATCGTCCTCCTCCCAAGCCGCAAACTGCAAATCATGGTAGGGCCACGGGTAAGTATTGTGGCTGTCATACGGCTCAATCTCCACTGCATGTCGGATTTTCTTCGCCGGTTTTGGCGGCCCCAGACGGATGAAGAGATAGGTATCCCACTTTCTCCGCCAAATCCATATCTGTCCCATAGCATGATAACCCATGCGACAGAGCTTCCTTAGTATCCGCAGCCGATTCCAGCGCGGACAAGAGTATTTTGCCAAAAAATTTGCTAAATCTAATTTTTTCAAAGAACACACCCCTTTCTCTGGGCTCAAAGACCCCTCTCTTCTAATTATAGCACAGATTGCGAAAAAAATCAAGATGTAGTACAATAATTAGCATAAATAAGGAGTTTTTATGGCAGATTTTAACAAAATCTTGACCCCTGGGGATTACGAAAATGGCGAAATTAACGTCGTCGTGGAGATTCCGACCGGCAGTAATCACAAAATCGAATGGGATCGCAAGAATGCTTGCTTTATGCTCGACCGCATCGAGCCAATTGCTTTCGCTAAGCCCACCAATTATGGCTTCATCCCGCAGACTTTGGATGAAGATGGCGACGAACTTGATGTCTTGCTTATTACCGATCAGCCCCTGACGACAGGTATTTATACGAAGGCGCGCGTGCTTGGCGTGATGAAGTTTGTCGATGACGGCGAAGTCGACGACAAGATCATCGCCGTAGTAGCTGACGACCGCAATAATGGCGACTGCTATCAAACTTTGGCGGACTTGCCGAAGCGCTTGATTGAGCAGATTAACTTCCACTTCAATCACTATAAAGATCTGAAGAAACCGGGCACAACCGAAGTAAAAGAGTTCGCCGATGCCGAAGAGGCTAAGAAAGTTATTAAAGCCGCAATCGACCGCTGGAACGCACAGTAGTCAAAAAGACCCCACACGGGGTCTTTTTAGTGGTTTAATTTTCTTCCATGAACGCGCCGCTTTGGCGGTCCCAAAGATGTTTATAAACTCCGCCCGGACGCTGCAATAGTTCTTCATGTGTACCTTGCTCGACGATCTTGCCGTCTTCAAGTACCACAATTCGATCCAAGCTCGCCACCGTCGACAAGCGGTGTGCAATCACTACACTTGTGCGACCTTGCATCAAACGGTTTAAGGCATCCTGAATAAGGGCCTCACTTTCGGAATCAAGCGCCGAAGTGGCTTCGTCTAGCACCAAGATTGGCGCGTCCTTAAGGATTGCCCGGGCAATCGCGACCCGCTGACGCTGGCCGCCAGAAAGTTTAATGCCGCGTTCACCCACCAAGGTTTCATAACCTTCCGGCAAATCCCGAATGAACTCGTCCGCGTTGGCTAACTTCGCCGCCCGCTCAATCTCTTCGCGCGTCGCCTCCGGCCGTCCGTAGGCAATATTCTCAGCAATCGAACGGTGAAACAGCGCAGTTTCTTGCGGCACGTAAGCAATATTCTCCCGCAGACTCCGTTGCGTCACATCGCGAATATTCTGCCCTGAAACCAGCACAGCGCCCTCACTGACGTCAGCAAACCTCAGCAGCAGCTTGGTTAGCGTCGTCTTGCCGCTCCCGGACACTCCCACCAGGCCAATTCGCTCGCCTGGGTGCACATCAAGGTTGAAGTCCTGAAAAATCGGCTCTTTTGCATCGGCATGCTTGAAGCTAATCCGGTCAAATTTCACTTCTGAAGTCAACATTTCCAGCGGGCGCGCATCTGGAGCATCTACCACATCGTCCACGGTGTCTAGAATCAGCGTCATCTCGTGAGCATCACCGAAGACGCGGTTCATGGTCTTAAAAATACTGTTCATGTCCCAAAGGTTATTGATGATTGTTGACGAGTAGTTTACCATTAGTATAAGTGTAGTAACAGAAATACCAAGCCAGTCTTTACCGAAGAGCAATACGACGAGTAACATGCCAATCAAACAAGTGTTAATTGTGTCGAAAATAAGATTACGCTTAATATAAGCTCTCGCCTCACTCATGGTCGTATCATAAGTGGTGCGGGCAAAGTTTGCATAGCGGCGTCGCTCGTGAGACTCGCGCGCATAAGACTTCACCGACATGATATTAGAAATCGAATCCGCCAACTGACCAGTTTGTTTATTTTCAGCTTTTGCCACTTCTTCGTTATGATAGGCAATACGTCGCGAGCTTAAGCCAGCAACAATTGTATAAATCGTAATAAAAAGCACGACGCCAACAGCATACCATGGCACCAGTGGCCACAAAATTACCAAAATACAAACGATACTCGAAATAATTGGCAACAAATTCCAGATTACCTCATCAACCAAACGTTCAAAAGCTCCCACAAATTTATTGGTCTGGGAAACTAGGGAACCGGAAAAACGATCGCTATGGAATTGCATTGATTGTGCGCTGACAGTATCGAAACACAAATTATATAGATCATACATCGCAAGGAGTTCCATTTTCCAGTTCCAATACACACGCAGCTGATGTAGCCCTAGCTGGTTCACCGCATAGATAACCAAATAGAAGGCGGCCTCAGGCAATAAAGCTGGGATAATTTCATCACTCGGGATTCCAGCCGCAACTTTACCAATAATATCTGCAAAAATCAGTGGCCCTAAGATTGTCCGAATAAAAATAACGATAGGAGTCAAAATCAAAGTCCCTAACGAATACCACTTATATTTGACAATTTCACGCCAATAATAATGTAGCGTCCGCCAAGTCGTGCTTTTTGCTGATGTTTTCTGCTTTTTTGCCATAGCTATAATTATATACTGTATGTTTCAGAAAAACAAGCATTTTCCACAGCGAAATTTGCTGGGGGGGGGGGGCATTTTAAGGGAAAAACCTGTGGAAAACTCCGGTTGACAGCAAGACAAAAAGCCCGGAAAATATAGTTGACAATCATCACCAAAAAACCACAAAAATTATTGACTTTTCCACCAAAGTGTGCTACAATAGAAATATAAGGTGCTAATAGCGCCCAGACTACTAATGCTGTTGTCCTGAGGAGCTATATAGCTCCTCTTAATGTACATTAAGAGTTTGTGGTGTTAGAAGCAATAGAAACTATACAGATTCTCAAAATAGGAGGGGAAAAGAATGAAAGTAATGAAAACAATTTTGCTCATATCCTGCATGTTTGTATGGGGTGTATTTTTGCAGAAGTTGCGGGGCGACGTAAATGACCTGCAGGAAACTCAGACCCAAATGGAAATACACCAAAAACATCTGGCGGGAGAGGAGTACGCAGACCAAAACTATATCGCGGACAGGATTTACGCCCAGTATGTACCTCAGTTAATTGCGCAGTACAGGGGAAAAATCTTCGCAGATGTGATACTGCTCATTATCCAGACGGTGTCTTGTGTTATAGTATTGGTTGACGAGCTTCGGCCAGCTTTGCAGAAAAAGGAGGGGGAACATGAAACGTTGTGACAAGATCTGGGTTTCGGTAGTGGTTCTGTTGGGCACACTCTGCCTCATCGTTCAACCATTGAATGAATTTATATTACAGTCTTTTGTACTCAGTGCAAGGCTGAGACGCTTGGCGAGCGGTATCAGCAGCTTAGTAGTATTAGCAGCACTTCTCGCCAGTGATACGCTTGATAAATGGTGGCGATGGGTTGGCTCCAAGACGCGCCGTAGCCGTCTATATCTACGTCTGATGTCCTGCATTATCGCCATAATGTGGCAGCTGATAATCATGTATGCCACAAAGCAGCTTTCCATTGCTAGCCCGGCGATAGTAGCAGTATCTGACATGAGCTGCTCCTGGCCAAGCCTAATTTTTAACACCTGCTTTGGCGTTTGCTGCAGTCTGATGATTATAGCAGTAATTGTGCCCTTGCCAGAAAAAGCTGGCGATTTACAAAATCCCTAGGCATTTAGCCTAGGGATTTTTCAGCCCAAATTATCCTTTACAATTCTTCAATCTTCACTCGTACCTGCTCGGCAGTGTCGCGGTCGCGCACCGTCACGCTATCATCTTCCAAGCTGTCGAAATCCACCACCACGCACTTTGGCGTGCCAATCTCGTCTTGCTTCTTATAGCGTTTACCGATATTCCCGGAATCATCCCAAGTCACAAAGGTGTATTTCTGCTTCAGCAACGCATAAACCTCACGAGCTTTCTCGACCAGCTCGGGCTTATTTTTTAACAATGGACTGACGCAAAACTCATACGGCGCCAACTTTGCCGGCAAGCGCAATACTGTCCGGTCGCCTTCTTCCGTATAACTTGCACTCAGCACTGCCAAGAACAACCGCTCCACACCAATACTTGGCTCAATCACGTGCGGTACAAAACTCTCACCAGTGTTCTTGTCACGATATTCCATGCTCTTGCCGCTGGCTTTCTGGATATTCATTAGATCAAAATCGGTGCGATAAGCAATCCCCATCAGCTCCTCTTCGCCGTTCGGATAGTCAAACATCACGTCAATCGTGCGCTTTGAATAGTGTGCCCGATCAGCCGCCGGCACCTCATATTCGTGCAACATCGTCTTCGGCAGGCCCATTTCTTCGGTCAAAAACCGCATCTGCTCGGCGCGCATTTTCTCAAACTGCACCTCCCAATCATCCGGCCGCACAAAATATTCAATTTCCATCTGACTACATTCACGGTCACGCAAGATAAAATCGCGTGGCGAAATCTCATTGCGGAAAGCTTTACCTTGCTGCGCAATCCCGAAGGGAATGTTCGGATAAATCGTGCCTACGACATTCTTATAATTCGTAAAAATCCCTTGCGCGGTTTCTGGGCGCAGGTAAGCAATGCTGCTATCGTCTGTCACTGGCCCGACGTGGGTCGAGAACATCATGTTAAATTGCTTAATCTCGTCCCAATCTTTTTTGCCGCAGTTCGGACATTTTACGTCCGCTACCAAAAACTCTTCTGTCGTGATACTTTCCGTCGCGCCCGGCACCAACTTGTCCGCCCGGAAGCGACCATGGCAAGCCTTGCACTCAATCAATGGGTCGGCAAACGTCGCCACATGTCCCGAAGCTTCCCAAGTTTTCGGGTTCATCAAAATCGCCGCGTCCACCCCATACATGTCGTCGCGCTGATCCACCCAAAAATTCCACCAAGTTTGCATGATTTTGCGTTTCAGACTTTCGCCTAGCGGACCAAAGTCCCACGTCCCGGCCATTCCGCCATAGACATCCGAACCCGGAAAAATAAACCCCCGACGCTTACATAGGCTTACAATATCCTCTAGTTTACTCATAGTTATAGTTTACTATACATTGACTTTTTATGCAATTAGTCGTATAATTATAGAGCAATATGAGACAAGCGTCTTGAACATTGAAAGGAGTTGAATAACGATGGCGAAAAATCACGTCTGGAGAATCAAGAAACCTTATTTCCTTCAGCTCAAATCAGGAGATAAAGACTTGGAGATTCGGGTAGGTTACACTCAAATCAAAAAGGTACACGCGGGCGATACAATCACCTTTGAAAACTACGGCGACAACCTGTTTGACGTTAAGCGGGTTTCCGTCTATGACAGTTTTGAAGAGTTGTTGGCGGCGGAAAGCGTTGAGCGCGTCTTACCTGGAATGACATATGAGGGAGCGCTGAGAACACTCCATGAGATTTATCCCCCAGATAAAGAGCGTTTAGGGGTGTATGCGTTTAACCTGAAGTATCACAATAAGGATGAAAAGATTTTCTATCACGCCTCAAATCTTTTGAAGCAGGAGCAGAACCGGCTTTTTGCAAAACTTGTGGCAGAAAGTTATATGATCACAGATTGGATCTGCGAAGATTATCCGAATCATTGTGACCATTTCTACAGCAAATATGTGCCCGGTATTTTTGATGGCGAACGAGAAATTATATCGTGCTATATCGGGCGTAAAATTGTTGCAACTGCGTTTTTGAAGAAGACGTCAGACGAGTGCAAGATTAGTACTTTCTTTGTGGCTCCTCGCCAACGTCAACAGGGTATAGCTACCGAACTGTTGAAACAGTGTTTCGCGTTTCTTGGCACAACCAAGCCGCTTATCACAATCAGCGACTATAAGTTGCCACAATTCGAAAAAATCATTGCGAAATATGACTGGAAGCAAACACAAATTCTCGGGCAAGGTCACTACAACGATCATTCGCGTGAGCATGTTTTTAACGGTAGAATAAGTTGAGCTCAACTCGGGCGCCTAGCAATAGGCGCCCGTCTGCTTTTTAGAGTATTTATCTATAACAGTTGCAATCGAATTCCTAATACGCCGTACTGCTGCTGTTTTTCTGGCGTATAGAATTCGCAGAGAGCAGCGTTCAGCTCAGGCTTAGTCATAGTTTTGTCCGCCAATAGTTCAATATCAAAGTCTTCGAACAAATCATCAAATGTCTGGTAGCGCAATAAACCCACTACTTTCGCCTGCAGGCTGTCCGTTCCGCCAGAAAACTCAATCACATCCCCCAATTGGATTTTTTGACGTTTTTCGTCATTTAGCCTTAGTTCAATACGCTTCGTACCGTTTTTAATAAAATTAAAGTATTTAGGTTGTAAATTCATTTCGTGTGTTGTCATAATATATATTATATCACATGACATAATACTATCTCAGGACTGCTAGTTATGTTATAATACGCTTATAAGGCCTTTCGAGGTCAGATCTGTTACTGCCCAATTTTGGGCTTCACTTTGCAGTCTGCTTAAGGTCGGGTACCTTAAAAGGCTGCACCACATTTCTCAAAGCAGAGAAAGGAGTGTTTTTTGATGAGCGATTACATTGCGAAAACTCAGCCCGTTGGGCTGATTGGCGGCATGAGCCATGAAACTTCGGACCATTACGTTCCGGAAATCCATCGGCTGGTCAATGAAAAGTTGGGCGGTTTACACTCGGCGCAGTTAGTGCATCTTGACGTTGACTTTGCGGAAATCCGTGCGCTCATGTTAGCCAATCATTGGGCAGAAATTGCTGATAAGCTGCATTCTTTAGCCATGATTTGTGCTCAGCAACGCGTTGCTGGTATTGCCTTTGCGAGTAACACGATTCATAAAGCAGTTGCGCTACTTGCCGACCATATCGATTCGCCGCAGATGTACATTCACGGCATTCCGGTTATTCATATTGGCGACAGTATTATTCGGGCTCTACCGAAGTCTGCGCAGCGATTATTGTTGTTGGGCACGAATTTTACAATGAGCGATGATTTTATGACTTCATACTTGCGCAAGGCGGGTTATGAAGTTATTGTGCCTGAGGCAGATGATCGGGAGAAGTTGGATGACATCATCTTCAACGAGCTTTGTAAAGGCAAGAAAAATGCTGGCTCGGAGTTATGGTTTCTGAATTTAATCTTCAAGATCGTTGCGCACGAACAGATTGACGCTGTAATTCTGGGTTGCACTGAGCTACCGATGTTGCTTGAGGCGGGCTTCAAGCGCTTTTTGCCTAACCACGCGGAAATTAAAGAAATTCAGGCCATGTCGATTGTGGACTCTGCAGCCGCACATATCCAGCACGTTGCTGAATATTGCATCAAACCTGAATTCAGGTAAAGGAGAACCTGCCAATCAATTTGGCAGGTTCTTTTCAAATCATATGAAAACATTTGTTTATTATCTAAAACTAATAAATTGTATAATTTTTGTGTTCAAACTATTGACAAAAATAGAAATCTGTGATACAATGAAAATATATAGTATCTAAGGTGGTATCACAATAATGACAACTTTTTCAGATTCATATGGCGGAGCTGGAGAGTTCCTCCTTGAAATGTTTATAGGAACACTGGCTGTTGTCGCATTTGGTTTCATTCTTGCGCAAATTTTTGGTCAAACATACACCGACCGACAAGTTGAGAAGATTCCTTATGAAAGCACGACAGTATATTCCGATGAACTAACTCAAGGAGTTACTTGTTATAAGCCTAAAGGTGAAGAGGGAATAAGAGTAAAGACTTACGAACATGAAAAACATTTTGGTATTCAGACGCGTTATGAACTAGTCGAAGAAAAAGTCACCGTCCAGCCGCAAAACGAAACAAAAGTTGTTGGCACGCGCCATAAGTATAGCGGATATTGCGAGGTCGACGGCACATATCGACGGCGTTATGCTTCATGCTATGGTGATTACGACCCAGCAAGCCGCGAAGCTGCCGAACGTCAAGCATATATTTGTAATAATAGTCCATATAACGAAAGCGGATGCTACAGTACTTATTATAGTCCCTTTAAATATCAAGACTGTAGCCGTATAAAACCTTAAAACATACAAAAATGGAGCCGCGATCGGGATTTGTTATCACCCCGGCGCTTGCGCCACGGCGGTGATTTCTACCCGAGACAACAAAATGGAGCCGCGATCGGGATTTGAACCCGAGACCCCTTCCTTACCATGGAAGTGCTCTACCACTGAGCTATCGCGGCATAGCCACATTATAACACGTCTAGAGATAGTTGTGAAGCTCCGCATGAGTCAAAAAAATGGCGATCCGGTGCGACCGCCATCCTATTGTTGGCCACAGTCTGTCTTTGTTATAATACCTTTGCTCTATGTCTTAACGTAGAAATTCCCAAGATGTATTTTTTGTGCTACAATATATTCACATGGGGCAGTAGCTCACCTGGTAGAGCGCAGCATTCGCATTGCTGAGGTAGTCG
>CAYYWU010000013.1:0-20374 GCA_964475445.1 uncultured Candidatus Saccharibacteria bacterium
ATGGTGTCACCAAACAACTCATTGACATCCGTGATGGCAAGAAATACTGGGTAGCAAGACTTTTAGATGGTAATTGTTGGATGACCCAGAACCTTGCCCTGACGTTGAAAGACTTTGGTGACGGTAATGGCATCCATGCAATGACCGAGAATGGTGATATGGGGAGTAAGCTTACGAGTAGCAATACAGACATTACTGATACTTGGGATGAGGATAGTCAGTATCCGCCGAGTCCTTCCTACGGAACGCCGCAACAGACAGATACTAGCAGTACTTTTGCAACTAACTCATGGAATCTAGGCAAATATGTCATGGCCACGCCGATGTCTAATGTAAGCTGTGGTAGCAGCATCGCGGCACTCGCAAGCTGCACGAAAATTGGTTTAGTGAACGTAGAAGGAGAAAAGTTTGCAACCGGATTTGAGGCCACTATAGGGAATTGGGAAGGCGCAAGCGCTACAAGTGATACATTAATAGCAGTTAATTGTACAGAATGGGAAGGTGAGGGAACTAGTAAAATCTGTACAGCTGGCACTTATGATGAACACTACTTAGTAGGAAACTACTACCAATGGAATACTGCGACAGCTGGCAGAGGTGTGGGCGTTACGACTAATACCTCAGTTATAGGCAGTATTTGCCCTAACAACTGGAAATTGCCCTTGTCTACCACGGCGAATAATGAGGTAAGCGGAAGTTTTTATAACTTATTGGACGAGTATGGCTTAGTCAGTAACTCCCCTAGTACTATCACGACCCCCACCGGCTATCCAACTCCAACTTTTAATATTTACGCAATGCCACTGTATTACCTTATGCCGGGTTATGTCGCATCGGGAGTACTTACGGGTACTGGAAGTTTGGGTTTCTTTTTCTCTAACTCGTCGACAAGTACAGGCTACCTACCCTATCATTTGAGAGTTAACGGCAATAGCGTCTTTCCTTCACGTTTTGGCCAGAACGCTGATGGTTGGCGTTATGATCGTAATTCAGGAGCTTCTGTTCGATGTGTTATCCGATGACTTTGCAGGATTAAATTCCATAATTTTGCGTTTTTAACACACTAGTGCTTGTTAATTTTGAAAAAATTTTGTTATACTCGCGGAAATACTAAAATTATCAGTTAAAACCGGGAGGCAAAATGCGAAAAATCTTTCAAATTATCAGCGCGACACTCATTGTATTGAGTAGTGTCTTGTTGAATTTTCAATCAACTAGTGCCAAAACTTGTAACGATGTGGAGTTTATCTTTGCACGTGGCTCTGGTGAAGCTTTGCACGACAAAAGCGAAAGGGCTTGGCGCGAAGCCATCAACTCGCAGCTAACATCATCAAATCTCCGCTACGACTTTTACGAACTCGGCGAAAGCCCGCATGACGGCGCACAGTACCCAGCGGTTACAGTTTCTGGAGCGAATGGTTTTGGCAACCTGCTCGGCGCATATTTTAGTGCTGGCGAAGCTTTCAATTTTGGCAAGAGTGTAATTGCTGGAGCTACGGAGCTCAAGGCTTACATCACTGAAGTGAATACGATTTGTCCGGAAACTAAGTTTGTTCTCGGCGGATATTCTCAAGGTGCCATGCTGATTTCGCGCACATTGGACGAAATTGCTGCTGACAAAATTATCTATGTCGCAACTTTTGGCGATCCAAAGCTCTTTCTCCCGGAGGGCGCGGGCAAAACTCCGGTAGCTTGTGCTGGCAAAAATCTTTCCAACTATCGCGCCTACGTCCCTGATTGCCATGCTTATGAAGGAATTCTCGGCGGCTACCAACCTTACCAGCCAAAAGACTACCACGATAAGCTCGGCGCCTGGTGCAACGGCAAGGATATTATGTGTAGCTCAGGCATGGCTTTTGTCGATCATAGCAAATACATTTCGCGCGGCTTATATCAAAACGCGGCTCACTATATTTTGGATCGACTACAAAAAGCCTTTCCCGAGAAAACTTTGGCCAGTCCAGACGCTAGCGAAATTAATCCGCACGACGTAGTGATTTTACTCAACGTCAGCAGCGCGACTTTAGGGATTTTGAACCAATACCGCCTCGAAGCCGAGCGGGTTGCGCACGAAGCTTATAGTCTAGGCGGACGTGTAGCGCTGTATACTTATAGTGATTCTCTGAAGCTAAAATCTCAATTACGTTGTGACTTTAGTTGCAGCGCCAGCGAATTTGATCAAGCTTTGCTGAAGGGTACGCAAATTTGGAGCACCGGCGAGAGTGTCGATGCAACGCTTTCCACCCTCTATACCGCTATGGAAACTTTAGAATGGCGAGTCGGGGCCACCAAATCGGCGGTGGTGATTTCGCCGCGCGGTTTCGATCGGGTAGATCGCGATGGTACCACCCTTGATGACGTCGTCAAACTCAGTCTGAAGATTGACCCAGTCAATGTCTACGCCATCACCTCTGACGAAACAACGAAGCAGCAATATCTGCCTTTAACGACAGGTACTAATGGCCAAGCTTATATTATCAGTCAAGAATCAGAAACGGCGCTCGCGGAGATTTTTGATCGCCCAGCACCCAGCTTAGCTCTCGAAAATTATGCTGGAGTTGTTGGCGAAGAAATTAATTTTAGCGCCGTTACTACTTCCGATACAACTCAGCCGCAATTCGTGCGCTACGATTGGGATCTTGATGCTGATAACGTTTTCGAAACTACAGACGCCGGGCCACAAGTCGCTAAAATCTATCAGCAGCCAATTAGCGGCTATGTGCAAGTGCGCACGACTGACGCCAGCGGGCTTTCCAGCACCATGTCGGCGCATCTCGAAATTACGGCGCAGGCCCCCGAAACGGCAGAGATTACGCGGCTAGAGGCGGCACTAAAAACTGCCACTAGCTACGAAATCACCGTCGAAACTGATGCTAAGCAGATATTACTCTCACTTGGCGATACGCCGTTAGGCTTTCTTGATATTAATCAAACTCGAACTTTCACGATTGATGATATTGTTTCGCCCATCGAACTCCGTGTGACGCCATATTCTCAGGCTGGTATGCGCGGCGAAGCTAAAACTATTACGTTAGGCAAACCGCAGCCCGAAAATTCTGAAAAGCCTTCCGCAATTCACGGCCAACCTGTAGGCTCAGTTCCAATACATCAACCTTGGCAGTATCTATCACTTCCCAAAGTCCCTAATTCGGGTGTCGGTGGGATGAATCATGCGAACTAAGGTGCCAGTGGTCGCCATATTCACAATGATAAACACCCAACTCTGGAGCGCCATAGTCGTGTTGCGCTATCAAAGCCGCCGCTTCTGCCTCTTCACGCGTCGCATAACAAATCTTCTGCTGGTCTCCTACCCAACATTTTTGGATACGTGCTGCAGAATTCATACTCATCTTCTCATTATAGCACACTTTATTGAAAAAGTCAATACTTATCGCGTCAAAAGGGTATTTTATGCTAGGAGCCCGCCAAAAGTCAAGACTACTCGCCGAGTTTTGCTTGTGCTATAATAACCACAAGTGTTAAACAGGTGGGAAAGTGGGAAAACTTGCTAAATATCTGAATCAGCATATTGTTGGCAATGTTTTTGACCGCCCGCTTATCCGCGATACCTATGCGAATGATCGTTCGATTTTGCAAATCATGCCTCGCCTTGTAGCGTTACCAGAAAACCTGCGTGACGTGCGCAAACTGGTATTGTTCTCGGCGCAGTTAGCAAAACAAGGCTATGAGTTGCCAATTACCGTACGCGGCGCTGGCACAGGCAAAACTGGGGCCGCGCTTGGCGAGGGCATCGTCCTATCGATGGCGAAGCTGAACCACATTGAGGAAATTGACGTCCGCGGGCGCTTGGTACGGGTGCAACCCGGGATTACTCTCGGTGAGCTAAACACAGCGCTTGCACTCTATGGTTTATGTTTACCAATTAGCCAAGATCCTGGACGCACTATTGGCGGCCTGATTGGTGACTGTCCGAGCGGTGATGTCAGCGCAGCACGTTATGGCGGGATTTATAGCTATGTTGAGCGTGCTGAGGTTGTTTTGTCGAGCGGCGAAGTTGTGCAATTTGCACCGTTCAATACGCGAGCCGTCAATGAGAAAAAATTACTTTCTTCATTTGAGGGAGCATTATACCGCAAGATAGATCATCTTTTGGATGAGCAGGGCGATACTGTGGTTGATCGCAGTATGCGTCCATTTGATGCCGCCGGCTATGCTAATATTATTCGCGTGCGTCAAACGCATAATTTCAGCCTATTACCATTACTATTTGCAGCGCAGGGAACTTTAGGTATTGTGACAGACGTTATCCTGCATCTCGAAGTCTTGCCGGCTTATACCCGACGCTTAGGCATTGTCTTTCCGGAATGGGACGCGGCGCTGAGGTTTTTGAATTTTGTTCGCGATCTTGATCCGAGTCGCGTGGAAGTTTTTGATGGCCGCATTATCCGAGACGCTACACACTACGGTAATCGTCCGGATTTACTTGGTCAAAAATTCGAAGGCGGTTGGTTAGCCATGACTGAATTTAGCGATCGCAAGGCGCGTACGGCGCGCAAGATTCAGCATTGTTTAGAGATTTTACCACTTGGAACTCTAGCCGTTGAGGAAACACCTGAGAATACGCTGGCTTTCACCGAGTTTCAAACTGCGCTCACTAGTTATCTGAATGACGATCCGTCTGGCGAACATTTTGCCGTGTTGGATGATGTCTATGTGCCGAGTTATAAGATGGGTGAGTTTTTGCATGGTCTAAAGATGCTAGAACAGACCCTAGATCTTGAGTTGCCAATTTTTGGTTCTTTTGCAACCTCTAATTATCATGTGCGCCCGGCTCTGGATTGCAGCACGCTTGAGGGTCGCGAACAGCTATTGGACTTCTTGCAACAATATGGCAAGCTCGTACGTGGCTCCGAAGGCTCATTGACTGGCGGCAGCCCTGAGGGGCGCACTAAAGTACTGCCTGCGGCGCCGGCGTTCTCCGAACGCGAGGCTAAGTTATACGCCGCGATTAAAGACGCCTTTGATCCGCAGGGAATCTTTAATCCACATGTAAAACTCGGCGCCGAGTTCCAAAACGTGGTGCGGTTTTTGCGCACTGATAATCCTGGCAGCATCATTCGTCCCTAGCCGTGGCTATTTTGCCAGAGGTGTGTTATAATCTGGCTATGAAGACTACAACTAAGAAAATATCTGACACTAAAGTAGAAATTAAGGTGACTCTTGATGCTAAAGATTTGGCGACGGCTCGCGCTCAGGCGATCGAGCGCTTGGCCAAAGATTTGAAAGTTCAAGGTTTCCGCAAGGGCAAGGCTCCGGCTTCAATGGTCGAGAAAAATCTCTCTCCCAATGACATTGCAAGCGAGACGATTGACTTGGCGGTTCGCGCAACTATGCCAGAAGCCTTTAACCAAGAAAAAATTATGCCGCTAGCAATCGAGAAAGTCAGCGTAAGTAAATACGTTCCTGACGAAAGTGCCGAATATACTGCCGCTGCGGATATTTTGCCAGAAGTTAAGCTTGGCGATTATAAGAAGCTCAAAGCCAAGATGGGTAAAACCGAAGCTTCCGAAAAGGATGTACAGGAAATTGTCGACAATATCGTCAATGCCTATGCCGAAAAGAAAGCCGCGAAGAAGCCTGCTGCGACTGGTGATGAAGTGATTATTGATTTTGTTGGTAAGAAAGATGGTGAAGCCTTCCCGGGTGGCAGCGCTAAAGATCATCACCTGACACTCGGCTCGGGACAATTTATTCCTGGCTTTGAAGAGGGAATTGTTGGCCATGTGGCGGGCGATAAGTTTGAGTTGGAGCTGTCTTTCCCGAAAGATTATCCAGAGAAGTCGCTGGCTGGCCAGAAAACCATTTTTGAAGTTTTACTGAAGCAAGTTAACGAAGTTGTAAAGCCGAAAGAAGACGACGAACTTGCCAAAAAGTGCGGCGATTTCAAAACCATGAAAGATTTGCGCGCCGATATTAAGAAAAATCTTGAGACCCAGAACACACACCGCGAGAAAGAAAAATATCAGGATGCCTTGGTGAAAGAGCTGGTCGAAAAGTCAAAAGTTGCCGCTCCGGAAATCCTGATTCAGGATCAGTTGCGCTTTATCAAGGATGACGTTAGTCGGAACGCCGCCGGCTACGGCATGACTTTTGAACAATATCTCGAACGCGCTGGCCAAAAGTTGGAAGATTGGGAGAAAGAAGCGCGCAGATTGGCCGAAGATCGCGTGAAAGCGTCGTTAGTTTTGCAAATTCTCGCGCGTGATGAGAATATCACCGTCAGTGATGAAGAAGTCGAAGCTAAAGTTAACGAGCTGAAAGATGTTTACCAAAAGTCCAAGGAAGCTCTGGCGAATCTGAAGAAGCCAGAAGTGCGCCAGGATATTAAGAACCGCTTGACGATTGATAAGACGATGGATTTCTTGGTGGCTGCGCAAGGTAGCGACGATAAGAAGGCGAAGAAATAGTCAAAGCCCGAAACTGCCCGAGACAAAAAATAACCTCCGTAACCTTAGGTTGCGGAGGTTGTGGTTGCAGAATATTAGGCGCTAACATCATCTTCGTCTGAATCTTTATCGGCTTCCGGTATAATGTTATCATAGACTACAGGTAACGTGCACGCTACAGCGCACCAGACTATGAGCTGAGCGACGAAAATCAGAGTATAGCATGCAGTTACAATAGCCCCAAAATCATTTATAACGGCTCCAATCAGCATAGATAATATATACCCCAACACCAGCGCAGCTGACATATTAGCTATGATGCCTTTCAGACTAAGCTTCAACTTCGATTTCCTCATTACTTTCATTCTCTTCCCCTCCTATTTTGAGAATCTGTATAGTTTCTATTGCTTCTAACACCACAAACTCTTAATGTACATTAAGAGGAGCTATATAGCTCCTCAGGACAACATACTAGAAGTCTGGGCACTATTAGCACCTTATATTTCTATTGTAGCACACTTTTGTGGAAAAGTCAAGCATTTTATCGAAAATGAGCAATTTTGTGCTATAATAGCAAATTTTAGGCAAATTAAGTTAATCCCGCTTATTTTTCGTCATTTGAAGCTTGCATTTAATCCACTTTTGCGATATAATCTTAAGAAGAGTTTCAGGCTCTCTGTTATTGCTGTAAGCAGAAAGCCAATAATTATAATAAGTTAATAGGAAGTTTTATCGTGCCAACTATCAATCAGTTGATTCGTAAACCACGTCAGAAAGCCGTGAAGAAATCCAAGGCCCCGGCGCTCGGTTCAATCGTTAATACGCTTAAGACTAAGCGTTATGAGCAGGCTGCGCCGTTGAAGCGTGGTGTCTGCCTTAAAGTTACTACTAAGACCCCAAAGAAACCAAACTCCGCTTTGCGTAAAGTCGCTCGTGTGCGCTTGACCAACGGTCAGGAAGTTTGGGCTTATATTGGTGGTGAAGGTCACAATCTCCAGGAACACGCCGTTGTGCTGGTTCGTGGCGGCCGTGTGCCGGATTTGCCAGGTGTGCGATACCATATCGTGCGGGGCACTTTGGACCTTCAAGGTGTACAAAATCGTAAACAAGGCCGTTCGAAATACGGTGCGAAGAAGGGAGAATAATTTATGCCACGCAAAGTTACTAAATCTCTTCAACGTAAAGTTACTCCAGATCGCAAATATCAGAGCGTTTTGGTACAGCGTTTGATTAATAAATCCATGCTTGATGGCAAAAAGCAAGCCGCCGAACGCGCAGTTTATGCTGCTCTCGAAGGTGCGGCTAAGAAGCTGAACTCGGAAGACCCAGTAGCGGTTTTTGAGAAAGCTTTGGCTAATATTAGCCCGGATTTCGAGGTCAAGAGTCGCCGTGTTGGTGGTGCAAACTACCAGATTCCATTCCCAATTGAAGGCCACCGCCAGCAACACTTTGCCTTTTCTTGGCTAGTGCAAGCTGCGCGCGCTCGCAGCGGAATGCCATATGCTAAGCGTCTCGAGGCTGAAATCGTCGACGCTTACAACGAGACTGGTGCCGCTTTCAAGAAGAAGGAAGATTGTCACCGCATGGCCGAAGCCAACCGCGCTTTCGCGCACTTCGCCCGCGCCTAATATCTCATATATGATATACAAAAAGAGCCCTTATGAGGCTCTTTTTGTGCGCAGCGGGTGGATACGGATTAAGTATGGGCAAGTACAAACCGCTAATAGTTCTGGTTATTTATGGCCTAGGAGTGCAGATGCTACAGCTGCGGCCTATGCTTTGCATTTTCAAGCTAGCACTGTTAGCCCAAATTTAAACTACGAACGCAGTAACGGTCTCTCCCTCCGCTGCCTGGCAGACTAGTTATATATAGTGAGAAAAGGATAAACAGCTTATCACTACTACCCGTACAGTTTCACTTAGTTTAAGGCAGCGGAGGGAGTAACCAGCCCATCTCCCTCCATAAATTCGCGAGGTGCTAACACCATCAGTAACCGTAAATTGGAGAGCATAGGCGGCGGCAGTAGTGTTATTGGTATAAGTAGACGCTGTACTCGCCCAATTGAATCCATACCAACCCATATGGCCCAGACGTCCAGCATGAAGTGCTAGATACCCGCTGCGCACAAAGTATAATGGAGCTTTAGCTATATTGTAGTATGAGCAAAGTCAAGCAATAGTATTATTATAATTATTACTTTTATGCTTGACTTTGCTCTTCACTATATATAACTAGTCTGCCAGGCAGCGGAGGGGGAAACCGTACCAACGATGACTGCTGTACGACGGGTTGACATCAGCAGCATTGAAGCCGAGGTGCGACGAGCGGGCATCAGTAACAGAAGTATAATAGCCCGCCGTGAGTGACCACCAGCGGCCGCTCTGGCCAGAGTGGTACAAGCGGCCAAGATTAATATTGATGTCCCCGCTGCGCACAAAGAAGTTCTTGCTATAAAAACAAGAGCCCTATCTTCTCATTATAGCACACTTAGCTATAAAAGTCAATACTTCACGCCAATAAACATTACTGCTATAATGGTAACAAGTAGAAGTAGGAGGCAAAATAAAATGGTGAGATTAGCAATCAACGGCTTCGGCAGAATTGGACGTTGTGCGTTTAAGATTGCTTTCGAACGCCGTGACGCCGAAGTTATCGCCATTAATAGCCTGGGCAATCCAGAGACTTTCGCGCATCTTCTGAAATATGATTCCGCTTATGGCGTATATGATCACGAGGTTGGCTTTGATGATAAACATATTATTGTCGACGGCCGCAAAATCCTCTTCCTAAATGAGCCAGAGCCGATTCGCCTTCCTTGGGATAAACTAAAAATTGATGCCGTAATGGAGTGTACCGGACGTTTCTGTAACCCTGCTGATGCCCGCGCCCATATTAAAGCCGGCGCTCGCAAAGTGATTATCTCCGCTCCAGCTAAGGGCCCTGGAGCCAAGACCGTCGTTCTCGGTGTCAATGAAGAAGTCGTTACCGCTGATGATGACATTCTGAGTTGTGCTAGTTGCACGACGAACTGCATTGCTCCAGTAATGAAGATTCTGGAAGACAATTTTGGGATTGAAAAGGCTATGATGACCACGGTACATTCTTATACCGCCTCGCAAAAACTGGTTGACGATACGGCGAAAGATTTGCGTGCCGCCCGTGCCGCTGCCGTCAATATCGTACCAACTACGACTGGCGCGTCCAAGAATACCGCCTTAACGATCCCGAGTTTAGAAGATAAGTTTGACGGTCTAAGCGTACGCGTGCCGAGCTTGGTTGTGTCGCTCGCGGATATTACGGCGGTTTTGAAGCGCAATGTCACCAAAGATGAGCTTAATACTATCATGGAAAAAGCTGCGGCCGAACCTTATTACGAAGGCATTCTTAACGTCTCGCACGATGAATTAGTTAGTTCTGATTTTCGCGGCAATTCGCACTCAGCGGTGGTAGACTTGCCACTCACTAATGTTGTCGGCGGCAATTTGGTAAAAATTGTAGCGTGGTATGATAACGAATGGGGCTATTCTAATCGTTTAGTAGAATTAACTGTTGACTTCGGAAGGGAGGTCTAAAATGATGTCAGAATATCACATCCATATCGGTGCGGACCATCGTGGGTTCGAGAAAAAGGAAGCACTTTTCCAAATTTTGAGCGAGTGCCACGAAAACGTCATCGTCGTTGATCAAGGCGCCGATGAATATATTGAAGATGATGATTTCAATGATCCCGCTATCGCCGTCGCTAGGGAAGTAGCGCGTGACCCCTATAGTATTGGCGTTTTGCTCTGCGGCTCCGGGCAAGGAGTTTGCATTCAAGCGAACCGTATTAAGGGCGCTCGCGCTGTTCGCGTGACAACTCCTGGTGAAGCTGAGATTGCGCGCAAACACGATCATGCTAACATTGTTTGCTTGCCAGCGGATGAACTTGATGTCGATACCATGGAACGCATTATTAAAATGTTTTGCCATACGCGTCCGCTCGAAGCTGAGAGATATGTGCGCCGTGCCGAGCGACTAGATGCCGATTTACCTGCCAAATCAGCAAGCGAGGAGGAATAACCTGTGGCGGCCATTGTCCCGACAATCACAACCGACAACCAAGCGGCTTTTGCCGATCATCTTGCTAAGTTTAGCCAATTTGCCAAGCGTATTCAGATTGACGTTTCCGATGGCAGCTTCGCACCCACTACGACCGTGCAATTAGCTGGCATGACGGTTCCACAAGGTATTACGATTGATTTGCACTTAATGTCGGCGCGCCCCAGCGATCATTTGACAGATATTTTGGCACTGAAGCCAAACTTGTGTATTTTGCATGCCGAGGTTAGTGACGATTTGGCGACTCTGTTTGCAAAGCTACGCGAAGCCGGGATTAAAGTTGGGATTGCGCTCGTAAAAACCACTTTTCCGGGTAGAATCCAGAACTTAATCACAGAAGCCGACCATGCAATGATTTTTGCCGGCGAGCTTGGGCGCCAAGGCGGCAAAATCAACCTGATGCAGACCGAAAAAGTGCCATTGATTCGTGCGATTAAGCCAGAAATTGAAATTGGCTGGGATGGTGGCATTAACTTAAGTAATATTCGGGCTTTGGCTCATGCTGGTATCGACGTGCTTAACGTTGGTAGTGCAATCACTGAAGCGGCAGATCCGGCAGCAATGTATCAATCCTTGGTGGTTGAGGCCGACAAGAAAGGTGTTTTAGTCTAGATGGCGCGAATTGTCACGCTGGGCAGTGCGCTGCAAGATATTTATCTGATCGATCGTGATGATTTTGCTGGCGCTGAAGTTGCGGGGCAATCGATTTTCAGCAAGCTGACGATTGGTGATAAAATTGACATTGACCGCGTGAGCTACGAAATTGGTGGAGCGGGCACCAATAGTGCAGTTAGCTTTGCTCGATACGGCCACGAAACGATTTTCATCGGCAATATTTCGCGCGATGCGGCTGGTGAGGCCGTGATGGCTTGCTTGGATGAAGAAAATGTTGACAGCAGCTATGTTGAGTTTGCCCGCGGCGGTACTGGTTGCTCGGTGGTATTACTGGACGCCAAGAAAGGTGAGCGCACAATTTTGACGCATCGCGGTGCTTCGGCGAAGTTTGGGAATCTTAAAGCTGATGATTTGGAGTTAATTTCACCAGATTGGCTGTACGCGACCAGCCTGCGTGGCGATATGGAGACCTTGACGCAGTTTTTCAAGAAGGCACGCCAGCTTGAGGCGAAGGTGATGTTTAATCCCGGAGAGTTGGAGATTAAGCAGCTGTCACAGTTATTGGGATTATTGAAATATGTTGATGTTCTGCTAGTAAACAAGCGTGAGGCTAGTAAAATTGTTCCTGGCGCAGTGCTGGTAGAGTTGTTGGGACGTTTAGCAAACTATTGCGAGACTGTGATTATCACTGACGGCGAGATGGGCTCAATCGCCACCGACCATCACGAAGCTTGGCGGATGGGAGTTTATGAGCAAGTGCGCTTGAAGGATGCTACTGGCGCTGGCGATGCTTTTGGCGCTGGGTTTTTGGCAAAGTGGGCTGACGGGGCGAAGTTTCAAGATGCTCTGCAGTTTGCCGCCGCTAATGCCACTAGCGTCGTCCAGAAGTATGGCGCCAAGGCCGGGATTCTTTATGGTAATGAAGATCTGCACCCCATGCCGATGCAGAAAATTGAAGACCTAAAATTCTAAGAGGAGAGGAGGAAAATGTTAGACGAAAAGATTCTTGCTGAGCTCGAAGCCGCCGACGTTGAACGTGCGAAAGCCTATGCTAATGATTTGGAACGTGGGTTGAAGATCGTCCGGACCTATCCGCAAGGTGTGACGATTTTTGGGTCAGCTCGGTTGCCTCAAGATAATAAATATTGCAAAAAAGCTCGGGAACTGGGGCGCCTATTGGCACAGAATGGCCATGCTGTGATTACTGGTGGCGGTCCAGGGATTATGGAAGCGGCTAACCAAGGCGCTTTCGAATACGGTGGCCGTAGTATTGGGCTGAATATCACCTTGCGTCATGAGCAATTTCCCAATCCGTACCTGACCGATACTTTGCAGTTTCGCTATTTCTTTGCTCGTAAAGTCATGCTGGCGATGTCGGCCAAAGTTTATGTCATGTTCCCGGGCGGTCTGGGGACACTTGATGAGCTCAGCGAAATTGTCATCCTCATGCAGGAAGGGAAGATGCCAAAGATGCCAGTCTTTCTCTATGGTAAGAGTTTTTGGCGGCCATTGGATAAGTTTTTAGCCAACAAGATGTTGCCACTTGGGCTCATTTCGAAGAACGATATGAAGATTTATAAAATGACCGATAATATTCATGAAATTGTCAAAGCGGCCAATAAAATCGGTCATCCGCCAATCAAAACTAATTATTATGACGGATTTTCCAGCGCTGAGTCGGGCATCCAAGAATTGAAAGACGAAGAAAAGCTAGTAAAGTAGCCATAAGAATGTTTGCACGAGAAAACCGCGGTCTTTCGGCCGCGGTCGTTTTCTAAAGAACTCTGGTTTGCCGGAAAACCTTTAGAATTTATCGTGCAATCTTGCGCTTGGGCGGCTCTGACCCTGTCAAGGTATATTCCTCCTCGCCGTCCTTATAATAAACCACCTTCGCATTATGCGAACCCTCTTTCCCACTGGAAGAAAACTCGCAAGCCATCAAATAATTATTCTGGCGTTTACGATAGCTAAACGTTATCCCGAGAATGATTGAACTCTCAATAATCAAATCAATACACCGTTCCGGCATACCACTTTCGTCATGAGCTAAAATCCCAAGATATAGACAAGAGGTGTAGACCTTAACATCGGTAATTTTCCAGCGTTCGCTTTTGCCTTCGAAAAAACTCCGACAATTTTTCCGAAAACTTTCTGGCAGGATCGTGTAACTTTGCGTTGTTCTCTCCAACTCGTCTAAATAGCGAGGGTCCAGCTCCGCAATTGCTATATATTGCCCCACCGATGCTGCAATTTTAGTTATAGAGTGCCCAGTTTTCTTTCTCACTTCGCGCTCTTGCATTTCGCATCCCTCCATTCTTTGCGCTTGTGTGATAAACCGCCGTCCCTATTATAGCACAAGCCGCTTGAATTCCCATAGAGCCATTGCTGTCGCCACCGAAACATTGAACGATTCCTTGCGTCCCACCATCGGAATCTCTAAGAAATAATCGCAAAGTTGGCGAATCTCCGCCGGAATCCCTGCCACTTCCTCGCCTAGAATTAGCACTATCGGCTGATCTGCTAATTGCTGTTTTCCCAAAATCTGCTTTTTCGACAATTCATCAATATCAAGATTATTCTCCAAGCCCACAACTACCCAGCCCAAGTGTCGTCGTTCATCTAGCCAAGTTCCCAAATCGTCTATCGCTATCTGCGGAACCATTGTTTCCGCTCCTAGAGCCGACTTTGCGATTTGATGATTCAACTTTGTCCGCAAATGTGGCAATAATTTTGCGTCATCATATCGCGGCGTATATCCCGATAGTACCACTTCATCAATTCCCAATCCCTCCGCTGTGCGCAAAATTGCCCCAACATTATAAGTTGAACGGATATTATGTAGCACTAGCGAGATTTTCATAGGATTATTATAACATTTTTCCTCTAAATTAAAAAACGGTGGGTCGAAGTTTCGACCCACCTTTGCGCAAAGGTACCATCAACCAGCAGACTCGCGCAGAATCTGCAGCGCAGTGTCTGCCATAATCTTGGCTACCCATTTGGGACAGAAAGTATCTTCGAGAGCCCGAATATAAATCCGGCCATTCCCCAGATCCTCCAAGTGCATGCTTGCGCTCAATTTCGGCTTGCGCGCAAAGCTCTCTGCCAGCTCCTTGAGCCTCCCAAAACAGGTCTGCTCACCCGAAGAGTTGTAATAATCCGGGTTAAAATCAATCCGGATCACCGTCCCTGCTTCATTGGTGTTAACTTTTAACTCGTTTCCTATCATATCGTCACCCCTCCTGACATATTTAGACTTGCCGAGTCTTGCAGCGGTCTATCTTTCCATTGTAGCACACTTTGCCAAAAAAGTCAAGCATTTTCCGCTAAAACTGGGGTGGATGCAGAAAATATGGTATAATCAAACCATGGATAGATATGACCCTCTGAAAATCGAACAAAAATGGCAAAAAATTTGGGACGAAACCAAGGCTTTCAAAGCCGGCCCGATCGACGAGGCCAAGCCGAAGAAATATGTTGCTGAGATGTTCCCGTATCCGTCAGGGGCGGGGTTGCACGTGGGTCATGTGCGCAATTTTACGATTGTTGACGTCCTGGCGCGGTTCTATGCACAACAAGAGCTAAATGTGCTCCGGCCGTTTGGCTATGACACTTTCGGTTTGCCAGCAGAAAATTACGCCATTAAAACTGGCATCTCGCCCCAAAGTGCTACCAAGACTAATATCGATAGTTTCCGTAAGCAGGCCAAGAAACTAGGCTATGCGATTGACTGGGATCGCGAGATTAATACTTCCAGCCCAGAATATTATAAGTGGACGCAGTGGTGCTTCTTACAGCTCTATAAGGCTGGCCTAGCTTATCAGAAAGAAAGTTACCAGTGGTGGTGCCCAGTTGATCAGACCGTGCTGGCCAATGAGCAGGTCGAGAACGGCCATTGTTGGCGCTGTGGTTCGGAAGTCGAAAAGAAGAAGATGAAGCAATGGTTCTTCAAGATTACCGATTATGCCGATGAGCTCTTGGACGGTATTGATGCGCTCGACTGGCCGGAAAAGATTAAAACCATGCAAAGGAATTGGATTGGCCGCAGTGAGGGTGCGGAGATTACGTTTGCGCTGAAGGATAAAGATACAACCATTACCGTCTTTACTACTCGCCCCGACACGCTGTTTGGCGCCACCTTCCTTGTGCTGGCGCCTGAACATCCACTCGTGAAGCAGCTGGTCAATGACGATACTCGCGCGAAAGTTGAACAATATTGTAAGGATGCTATTAAGAAATCTGAAATTGAGCGCCAAGAGAACAAAGAAAAGACCGGCGTTTTCACCGGCAGCTATGCGTTGAATCCGGCCACTGGCAAGCCAATGCCGATTTGGGTGGCTGATTATGTCTTGATGGGCTATGGCACGGGCGCGGTGATGGCGGTGCCGGCACACGACGAGCGTGACTTTGAGTTTGCGGAAAAGTTCGATTTGCCGATTGTCGAAGTGATTGAACGCCCCGAGAATAGCGGCGACGAACGCTGCTATCATGGCGAAGGCGTTTTGATTAATTCTGGACAGTTTAATGGCACACGCACGGAAGATGCCCGCGAACAGATCGTGGCTTGGCTCGAAGAGCAGGGAATTGGTCATACTAAGGTAACTTATAAGATGCGTGATTGGCTGATTTCGCGTCAGCGTTACTGGGGTTGCCCAATCCCAGTCGCTTATGATAAGGACGGCAATGTTCATCCGATTCCCGAAGACCAACTGCCAGTGGTCCATCCCGAAGTTGCCGATTATAAACCCGATGATTCTGGCCGTTCGCCGCTTGCCAAGGCAGAGGATTGGCTAAAAGTCACCATCGACGGCGAGGAAATGACGCGCGAAACTGATACTCTCGATGGCTACGCTTGTTCTAGTTGGTATCTCTGGCGTTACGTCAGCCCACATGACGACCAAGCCGCTTGGGATCCAGAAGCGATTCGTTATTGGGCACCGACCGATGTTTATGTTGGTGGCGACCATGCGGTGGCGCACCTGCTCTACGTGCGTTTCTGGTGCAAGTTCTTCGCTGACCAAGGTTATTTGCCTTTCCGCGAGCCAATTAAGAAGTTGCTTTATAATGGCTATATTAATGCGCCCGACGGCAAAAAGATGAGCAAGAGCAAGGGCAATGTGATTGACCCGCTCGAAGTAATTGAGAGCGGTTATGGTGCCGACACGCTGCGGACTTACGAAATGTTTATTGGCCCATATGACCAGGATGCGGCCTGGAATACCGAAGCCATTGGCGGCGTTTACCGTTTTCTGAACCGCTGCTGGAGTCTGTGCTTTAGCGAAGATGTGCCGACAGTGCCGTCCGAGCATAATGTTGTGACGCGTAACAAGGTGATTAAGAAAGTTACCGACGATTTGCACCGGGCGAGCTTTAACACTGCCGTGGCCGGATTGATGGAATTTGTCAATGAGCTATATAAGAATGGCAAGAGCGATGCTGATGTCGTGGCACTCGCAAAGCTTTTGAAACCTTTTGCTCCGCATCTAGCCAGCGAAATGCTGGAGAAGCTGGGTGCCGATGACGTGTGGCCAAAGTGGGATGAGAAATATCTCACTGAAGACGAAGTTGAAGTGGTCGTACAGGTTAATGGTAAGCTCCGGGGCCGCCTGACGGTTGCGACTGAGATGCTGGATGACGAAGAGCAGCTGAAAGAGCTGGCGCTGTCTGACGAGAATGTCCAGAAATTTATCAATGGTAAGGCCGTGCGCAAGGTGATTATTCCGCGCGGGGCAAAGCTGATTAACCTTGTGGTTTAGAAACCGCTAAGAAGCTGGTCTAGCTATTGACTTTTTAAACTAAGTGTGCTATAATAGAAGTATACAGGTGCTTTTTGTTGCCTCTCGCACCTCAATAGCTAATTAAAATCTATGTTTTCCAATTATGGCGGAAGTTTGTATGCTTCCGCCATTTTGCAGTTTAGTTGCCAGGCAGCGGAGGGGGAAACCGTTCCAACGAGCGCTCGGGCCGTACGACGGGTTGACACCATCAGCAGTGAAGCCGAGGTAGTACGCAGTAGCTGTAGTATCAGTATAAACCGCGGCTGTAGACGGCCACCAGTAGCCATCGAGGCCTGCGCTCCTCAAGCGGCCGTTGCCGATATTGATGTACCCGCTGCGCACAAAGTATAATGGAGCTTTAGCTATATTGTAGTACTATGCAGCATTATGTAACATACTCACTATATATAACTAGTCTGCCAGGCAGCGGAGGGAGAAACCGTAATAACGAGTGTCCGGGCCGCTCGACGGGTAGACATCCGACGCATTGAAGCCGAGGTAGGACGCGCGGGCATCAGTAACAGAGCTATAATAGCCCGCCGTAAGCGACCACCAGTTGCCGTTCTGGCCGGAGCTGTTCAAGCGGCCGTTAGACATCGCGACGTTCCCGCTGCGCACAAAGGTTTCGAGGAAGCAGAATATCCTGGATAATGCAAGCAACAGCGAAATAGAAATAATTATATTTGTGGTTGCTATATTTTTGGAGTTGTGCGCAGCGGGTATATTACATTGCTAGATGGTCGCTTAGGCAATATCGGGTTTGGTAGCTATTTGTGGTCTTCGTCGGCCACATCTGTAACTTCATCTTCAAGTCTCGCCACGCATCTTTCTATACATGATACAGATGTTTTGCCTTCAGATAGAAGTCGGCGTTTCTGGGGTTACCCCCTCCGCTGTCTGGCAGACTAGTTATATATAGTGAAGAAGCGCATGAAAAAACGCCCTGCCACACTGTGCGGGACGCTCTTTCTAAAGTTCTGAGGAAAAAACTATAAACTCGCCAAGACACCGCGAGAGTTCTGCCACTTATTCTGCAGAATATCGTCCACGGTGTCCGGATCGGCGGCTGCAGCCACACGTAAGTAGTAAACTACCTCGACCGCACAATGAACGCCGCCCGGCAATTTTCCGTCCTGCTGGTCATATCCTAGCAGGAGTCCGTTATCAGAAAACAATTCCTTTTCCGATAACTCAGCGCCGTTAATGTCGCCACTACTAGCGACGAACAGAGAATCCGGAATATACTCCAGCCGGACATTACCCTTCGCCGTCACCTTCACCTCGCTATAAATCGCCGAAGTTTCGGTGTTATCGGCGGACAAAGTGGCGCCAATTTCGCCCCACTCGCCGTCAGCGAGTTCCGGCACATAGAATCCAGAGATACGCACGTTTTCCGCATTTTCAAAATTAGAAGCGTTACGTACGTAGGCGTGCACGTATATCACATCGCCCGCCTCTACTTCTACCTGGCCGGTAGAGACTACGCCAGTCTTCGCTTTGATGACCGACACAAAATCCTGCTCGCTGCCATCCAAATAGGAATTATAAACAACAGCATTCAGCGCCGGCTCAAGTGGCAAGTCATCTTCCGTATAGACTGCCGGTCCAGCTAGAATTAACTGGTCCATCACCTGCACCGGCTCACCAGCAATCAGTCCCTCGTCTGTCACGACGATCTCATAGCCGCTATTTGCCCATCTGTGCAACTCTTTCCAGTCCCGCACCAGTTTATTGACAAAAAATGCCGCTGCTACCAGCGTAATCAGCGCCAGCACAGCCAGGATCTGCACAAAACGATCGTGCTGATGCGGACGATACCACGCCACATCGACCGACGGCTGATGTCGATCGGCATATTTGCGCCGAATCGCCCGCACGCGAACCTTGTTTATAGTTACATTGTTGTTAAATACGGTGTTTTTCATTCTAACACCCTCCTCTTGAGAAAACTAGAGTAAAACGCTTACGCTGTTCTGCCCCGTCTTTCTATTGTAGCACAGATTGACAAAAAAGTCAATACTCTTATGTTAAAATCCCCATCAAAGCGGTAAATTTGCACTACTTCAAAAATTATGCTAAAATTTAGCAATAACTTAGAACTTGCCGTTCTCGCAACTTAGAAATTAGTTTAACATTCTGAAATGCGTTGAATGGCGGAAAATGGAGGGGCTCTTATGCGTAGAATTATGAAACTAATCATGTTGTTCTTGTCTCTGGGGATTATGCAATTCTCTGCACTAACCGTTAGTGCAGAGGTGTCGACACGACCGTCATCCGACGAACCTGCCGACACTGCGGACTTAGGGAGTGATATTACGCAACGCTTGCAAAAGCAGGATATCTATTGGATGATTTCTCTGCACGAAGGTCGGGAAACTGTCGACGACTTTGGAAGTCTGACAGACTTCTACGACTTGGAATTCCTGTCTGCCAAACTGGAAGCTGATCACATCTACCGAGTGAATATCGACATCATGGCGGAGCATGACTCGGAACGTCCCATGAAATATGATGATGCGTGGTTTCAGGTACGATTCCCGCAGGCGCTTTTGGCGCATGATGTCAATGCATTAGGTTCGGCGGTGTTCGGTTCAGAAATTAAGGCTAGCGACTTTTGCTTTGGTTTGACCGCCGACCAGAATCTGCGTCTCAGCTATGTAGTAGGGTCCGGTCACATTATCGAACCGCTACACTCACGTAACAGTGCAGCGCATGATGAGAGTATGTTAGCTCTACTCAGCAATGCCGACGGAGCACCGATTGGCGAGCTCTTGCATGATTCGGTAGACCTTGGCGATCTGCGGCTTTCTTATGTTCAGATTTCCTTTCTAATTTATGCGTCACCGTTAAAAGGTAAAGCTCAGAGTGATGAAATAGCTTTAGATTACTGGGCGAGCCGTGATTTAATGGGAGATTTTGAAGTCACCCCAGCGCCTGCCCAGACAGTCTATGCTGTTGCTATGAATGAATCTGGAGAAATCATATTTCTCGAATCTGAGTCTAAGGATGACACGCTATGGATCATGCTAGCTGTCGTTATTGGAGTACTGTTCTTAGGCTACTTTGTTGTCATTAATCTGTGGGCCAAACGGCATTATGGTACCGATACTTTTCGTGCCGGACGCAAGTTGTGGTGGGAAAATTTCATCGAACATTTTTTGGACGCCATGGAGCTTGGTACAGATGACGAACAGCCACAGGATGAAGACGGGGTTGACGATAATGCCAGCTCGGAGGACTAATTTCGAACCACTATTATGGCGCCTGTTTTGGGCGCCATTTTAGCGTTCAGGGCGCTTTTGCTATTGACTTTTTTAGAAATCTATGCTACTATAGAAGAATAGACCGAAATCTTCGTTTTCTCGGACAAAAACCTCTTGCGAGGCAGTAAAAAATGTGATAAAATGAACTACAGAATTTTATATTAACAAGGAGCATTATGCCTGAACCTAAAAAACAGAGTAGTCCACGCAAGA
>CAYYWU010000014.1:0-5434 GCA_964475445.1 uncultured Candidatus Saccharibacteria bacterium
GGTGGCGTGCGTCCTAAGGGAGAAAGGAAACCGTAATGGCACGAGATACTTCTCCGATCGTCAAGCAGAGTCGCCGCGAAGGTTATGCCCTCGCACCAAAGGCGCACAAAGTGATGGCGAAAAAGTCCGGCATCCCAGGAGAGCATGCCGATATGCGCGTCCGTGGTGGAAGTTTGTACTTGACCCAGTTACGCGAAAAACAGAAAGTTCGTCGTTTGTATGGACTTCTGGAAAAGCAATTTGCGAAGTTGATGAAAGAAGCTGCCAAAGCTGATGGTCTTGCTGGTGAAAACCTTTTGCAATACCTCGAGCGTCGCGTTGACAACGCTGTTTATCGCGCTGGCTTTGCTTCTACTCGACGCCAAGCTCGCCAATTAGTGTCACACGGGCACTTCTTGCTCAATGGTCGCAGGATTGACATTCCAAGCATCCGCCTCAAAGCTGGCGACATCTTGGAAGTTCGTCCAAAGTCACAAAAATCTGAATATTTCAAGAACCTCGACAATGTTGTGAGCAGTAGCTCAACAACTCCTCTGAGTTGGCTTAAGTCAGATCCAAAGAAAATGAAAATCGAGATTACCGGTTTGCCAAAGCGCGAAGAGGCAGAAGCTGGTATTAATGAACAATTAATCGTTGAGTATTACTCACGTTAAGGAGGAAAATGACTACAAAAGTTATTCACGAGGCCAATTTAGCCGAAGTCAACCCAATCGCTGACAACAGTGCTGAATTTGTGATCCGCCCATTGTTCTATGGTTATGGCAACACTTTGGGCAACTCAATCCGCCGAGTCTTACTCTCCAGCATTAAGGGTGCGGCAATTACGGCTTTCAGCATTGAAGGCGCAACTCACGAATACAGCTCAATCGCTGGTATCCGCGAAGATGTGGTTGACATCATGCTCAACCTCAAAAACATCCGCCTCAAATCGGCGACTGACGAACCCGTCGAAGTTAGTTTCGAATTTAAGGGCAAGGATGCCGGCAAAGATGGCGCTGTAGTCGCTGGCGATATTAAGTTCCCAGCTGGTATCGAAGTTGGTAATCCAGAGCAAATTATTTGCCACATCGACGATCCAAACTTCACTTTAAAGATGAACTTCATCGTCGAAACCGGCCGCGGCTACTTAAGCATTGAGAAAGCTAGCGCTGATCGCATTCATAGCGATATGATTGCTCTTGATGCTGTGTTTAGTCCAGTTTTGCGCGTACGCTACAAAGTCGAGAACACGCGCGTTGGTCAAGATACCAACTTGCAACAGCTGACTTTGACCGTCGACACCGATGGTACGATTACACCACAAGAAGCTTTCGAGGAAGCTAATGCGATTTTAGTCAACCAGTACACAGCACTTGCTAACGGTACCACCGTTGAGAGTGCTCCAGCTCCGGGTGTTGAAACTGAAGCTGATGATTCCGGCTTGAATCTGCCAATCGAAGAGCTAGGCCTGTCCGCTCGTACCGCTAACGCGCTAGTCAACAATGATATTAAAACCGTCCGCGATTTGGTGGCGTTGTCTGAGGTTGATTTGAAAGACCTCAAAGGCTTCGGCAGCAAGGCATTGGACGAAGTTAAAGAAAAGTTAACGGAGTTGTTATAATGCATCGTCATGGATACAAAGGTCGCAAGTTCGGTCGTGAGACCGACCAGCGACGTGCCTTACGACGTGGGCTAATGAAGGCGCTGATCGAAAATGCCGACCACGGCATCACTACCACTTTGGCTCGCGCAAAAGAAATCCGTCGCGAGACTGAGAAACTTATCACTATCGCCAAGAAGGACGGCTTAGCAAATCGTCGTTTGCTAATTTCACGGCTAGATGATATTAAGTCCGCAGATTTATTGGTGGACGTCATCGCTCCGCAAATCAAGCGCGACTCTGGCTACCTCCGCATTGAGCGAGCTGGTTTCCGTAAGGGTGACAATACCGAAATGGGAACAATTAGTTTTGTTGATCATATCGATTTAAGCAAACCTGCCGAAACCCCTAAAACCCCTAAAACTCCTAAAGCAAAAAAGGAGGAAAAATAAATGAAAGGCGTTTCTAAAACTTACAGCCAAAAAGGTTCCGAAGTTAACCGCGAATGGTGGATTGTTGACGCTGGCAGCATGCCACTTGGTAAGCTTGCCGTCGTTATCGCCGACAAATTGATGGGCAAAAGCAAAGTTACTTATACCCCACACGTCGATAATGGTGATTATGTCGTAGTCATCAATGCTAAGAACATTCAAGTTACTGGCAATAAGCTGACCGACAAAATGTACTACCGTCACAGTGGTTTCCCAGGTGGTTTGACCGAACTTAAGCTTGAAGAAGTGATTGAAAAAGATCCCAAAGTTGCCGTCGAACATGCCGTCAAAGGTATGTTACCGAAGAATAAATTGGCTGCCGACCGCTTGGCAAGATTAAGGGTGTTTAACGGTGCCGAACACACCCACACCGCCCAGAATCCAAAGGAGATTAAATAATGGCTACGAAAGATAGTTATATCTACGGCCTTGGTCGCCGCAAAGCCGCTACCGCCCGCGTGCGTTTGTACAAGGGCAAAGGCGGAATTACCATCAACGATAAGCCAGCATTGGAATATTTGTCGGGCAACAAAAGTTTGCTCGCCGAAATCACCGACCCATTAGCACTCGCTGAGAAGCAGAATGAATATGATGTTTCGATCCGCGTTGCCGGTGGCGGTCTAGCCGGCCAAGTTGATGCTATTAAATTAGCGCTCAGCAAAGCTTTGACTACCGAAATGGCCGACTTGCGCCCAGTGTTGAAGAAAGCTGGTTTCTTGAAGCGTGACCCACGCGAAAAAGAACGCAAGAAATACGGTTTGCGCTCTGCCCGCAAGAAAGAGCAGTTCTCAAAGCGTTAATCGTACTCGTACTCTCGAGCAAAATTACTGGTTCCAACCGAGGTTGGGGCCAGTTTTTGTGGTATAATTATAGGCAGTAAAGAGGTATAGATGTTTAAACGTAAACGCCAGCTAAAAGTCCAAAACACCGAGGTCGCCATTAAAAGTATTAATGGAGAAGATTTTTTCTCACTAACAGACATGCTTAAGGCTAAAGAAGGCAAGTTCTTCATCTGGAATTGGTTAAGGAATCGTGACACTTTAGAGTTTCTAGGTGCATGGGAATCCATCAATAATCCGAATTTTAATTATATCGAATTCGATATAATTAGGAATCAATCCGGATTAAATAGTTTTCAAATTAGCGTTAAAGAATGGGTTGACCGTACTAACGCTATCGGCCTGCAGTCTATCGCCGGGCGTTATGGTGGTACTTTTGCTCATAAAGAAATCGCCTTAGAATTCGGAATGTGGATTAGCCCAATTTTTAAACTACACCTAATCAAGGATTACGAACGACTAAAGCAAATCGAATCTAACCAATACAACATAGAGTGGAATGTCCGTCGATTATTAGCAAGTACTACATATGCCGTCCATACTGACGCCATCAAGGATGTTTTAATCCCTCAGACATTACCCTGGAAAACCAGCTACAAATACGCTAGTGAAGCTGACATTATTAACCTAGCGCTTTTTGGAATGACCGCCAAAGAATGGCGTGATGCAAATCCGGAACAAGCTAAAAATGGCGAAAACCTCCGCGATTCGGCCAGTATTAATGAACTGACCGTATTGGACACATTGCAGTTACAAAGTGCGGAACTAATTCGACAAAAACTCCCACCCAGAGAAAGGCTCGAAATCTTAAAAGAATCCGCAACTGCTAAGCTATCCGCTCTTGAAAAAGTTAATCCTACGAAAACCATCAAACGTACAGACGATTCAGCTTTTCTAGAATCAGGAGAATAACATGTTACCCCAAGCATTACAAGATACAATCGAAGCTCTTGGCCATCTCCCCGGCGTCGGTGCGCGCACTGCGGAGCGCTACGCTTATTACTTATTCAAAAGCAGCCCACGCATTAGCACTGATATTGCCCAAACCCTCGCCAATTTACATGCCGGCGTGAAAAGCTGCCCTGTGACTTTTGCCTTAATCGACGTCGACGAAGAGACTTCAAATTTATATAGCGATCCCAACCGCGATAAAAGTACTGTACTCGTCGTCGAAGAACCGCTCGATATTTATGCCATTGAGCAAACCAAACAATTCAAAGGCACCTATCATGTGCTTGGCGGTGCGATTAGCCCAATTGATGGCATCACTGCCGAACAATTGCATATCAAAGAGCTATTGCAAAGAATCAAGCCTGACAACGTTAAGGAAATTATCATCGCTACTAATCCTAGCGTCGAAGGGGAATCAACTGCGTTGTTATTGCAAAAAATGCTGCACGATGAATATCCGGACGTGAAAGTTACACGCTTAGCCCGCGGCCTGCCGCTGGGTGTCGACTTAAGCTATGCCGACCAAATCACTTTGTCTGCCGCACTGGAAAATCGGACAAAGTTGTAAGACTATTAATTAGAAAGTATTCTTAATGAAACTCCTCTCCAAAAACAAACCCATTGCATTAATTACAATAGTCGTAGTTGTCATTATCTGGTGCTGCGCAATTTTCCAATTTTCCGCCATGAACTCCGACAGCTCCAATAGCGCTAGCTCGGAAATTGTTGAGCATACCATTAGTAAAGTACTTGATGCCACCAACGAAGCTGGCATTACCGACTCGCACCCCGACCCAGAAAAGCTTACCAAAGCCACCAAGCTGCTTAATGCTCCTTTGCGCAAAGTTGTCCATGCCACAGTATATTTTGTGCTTGCGCTTCTACTGCTCAGCCTTAGCCGCCTTGCTTTTGGTAGTAAAAAATATTTACTTTCCTGCATTACCACAATTTTATTATGCTTTGTTTTCGCTCTCACCGATGAATATCACCAAACCTTTGTTACCGGGCGTACCGGACAAATGCTAGACGTCTTCATCGATACAGCCGGCGCCTGCGTTGCAGTTTTGCTGTTTTCGAGCTACTTTATCGTCTGGAAGCTCGGGCAAAATAGTCATCAAAAATCCGAATAAGCTCCACCGGCAAAAATCACACTATTTATTATTTCGCAAGCATAGCCACGTTATTTTTAGAAAAATCTTCCCAAAATCAAGTTTTCGTGATATAATCTAAACAAGTAGAAAATAATATTAAAGTCCATAGAGTGTGGGCAATAATCCAGTATATATATATATATATATATATGAACAATCACGACATGATTTCAACCATTGCGCTAGCAGAAGATAATATTACTAGCGTAAAGACAAGGAGAACCCAACAGGCATATTTTGCCTTCAAACATCTCTTTGATTTTACGCTGGCCTTTTTGTTACTTCCACTTTTAGCCCTAGTCGCCATTCTTATTAAGTTGCTTTACCTCTGCACCGGTGATTATGCACCGGTGATTTTTCGACACCGACGCGTCGGTAAAAACGGCAGGGAATTTATACTTTATAAATTCCGCACCATGGTGC
>CAYYWU010000014.1:5534-19272 GCA_964475445.1 uncultured Candidatus Saccharibacteria bacterium
GGAATTTATACTTTATAAATTCCGCACCATGGTGCCTGACTCGGACGCCGCGCTAACCAAGCTACTGAAAAATCCTGAGTTTAAAAAAGAATGGGAAGCCTGCCATAAGCTCGAAAACGATCCCCGCATCACCAGAATCGGAAAAATCTTACGCAAAACTTCCATTGACGAACTCCCCCAGATTCTCAATATCATCAAAGGTGAGATGTCGCTCATTGGCCCTCGTCCAATCACTCGCCCCGAAGTTGAAAGCTACGGCAAAAATCAAACAAAACTACTAAGTCTTCGCCCCGGATTGACCGGCTGGTGGGCTTGCAACGGTCGCAGTTGCACCAGCGACCGTCAACGTCGCGAATTAGAGTTATATTATTGCGAGCATGTTTCCTTTTTGCTCGACCTCCGATGTTTTGGCCGCACCATTGTGAAAGTGATTCAACAAGAGGGGGCGAAATGAGCAAACCTAAACCGGTAGTAGGTTTTATAATATTAACACATAATTCATCCAAATATATAAGACAGTGTTACTACTCTATCATCTCCTGTAAAAATATTTCGCCAATTATTGTCATTGTGGATAACGGCTCAACTGATTACACGGTTCAATTCTTGCACGAATTGCAAAATCATCAAAATACTCATTGCATCTTCCTTAATAAAAATCTAGGAACAACAAAATCTCGCAATATCGGAATCAAAAAGCTGCTTTCACAACATCCGGACTACATATGCGTTTTAGACTCGGATACGGTTATCAACGCAAACGCCATAATGAATTTAATTCAGGCGCTGGATAGTGATTCATTAATCGCTCTTGTTGGCCCCACTATGTACAACGACCAAAATCAAAAAGCTCGACAAATTACCGCCCGTAAATTTCCAAATTTACAAATCAAGTTAGCCAAAGCTATACCATTTCAAAAAGCACAATCATTAGGCGAACAATGGGAGCACTATAGCTTCAATAATAAACAGAACATCGTTGACGCCGACTATCTGCTATCCGCCTGTTGGCTAATGCGTAGCAATACTTTCAAAGAAATCGGTGAATTTGATGAAAAGATTTTTTACGCCCCAGAAGATGTTGACTATTGCAGGCGCATTTGGCTAAAAGGTAAACGTTGTTGTTTAGTGCAAAACGCCGTCATCATTCATGAATACCAAAGACTTTCCAAACAAAAATTTTTCAGCAAAATCAATCTAGAGCACGTCAAAGGCTTAATATATTATTTTCACAAATATCATTACATATTCAACGCATACAAAACTATATCTAATGGAACCACGAAACTATGAAAGTGCTACAAGTAGGATTATACGATCAGCCTGGCGGTATTGAAGCTTGCGTCATGAATTATTACCGTCACATCGACACACAAAAAGTGCGGTTTGATTTTATCGATATGCATAACGGATTAGCTTTCCGTGATGAGATACAAAAACGCGGAGGGCAAATATATACGATACCGACCGCTAAGCACCCCATCAAACAATATAAACTTATCAAAAAAATCATTAAGCAACACCACTACGATATCGTACATATACATATGCTTTCCGCAGCTAACAGTATCCCTGTTCTAGCCGCAAAATCCGCCAATGCAAAATTAATTGTCCACGCACATAATTCTGGCACTCCAAAAGGCATACTACGCAAAACATTACACCACCTCAATAAACGACATATAACGAAAACCGCAAACGCGCTCTGGGCATGCTCCAAACAAGCTGGCGAATGGTTCTTTGGCAACAATGCTAGCTTTTCAGTCATACCAAATGCTATTGATATCGATAAATATAAATTTAACCCTAGTACACGCCAAAAAATCCGGAAACAACTGAGCATAGCCGATAATACGTTAGTTATTGGTCATGTTGGACGTTTCGAAGAGCAAAAAAATCACACTTTCCTTATTGATGTCTTTAAAGAGGTACACAATCAAAAACCTGATTCAATTTTATTACTCATCGGAGATGGAAAGTTACGCCCCAAAATACAAACAAAGGTAGATAGCCTAGGGTTACATGATTGCGTTGTATTCTTAGGACAAAAAAGCAACATAGAAGAATACTATTCAGCAATGGATATTTTTGTATTTCCGTCTAAATTTGAAGGATTAAGCGTCGCAACAATAGAAGCTCACGTAGCTAGCCTACCATGCATCCTAACTGACACCGTTTCAGAAGAAATACAAAAACTTAGCAACACCTCATGTCTATCGCTAAACGCAATTAGCCCATGGGTAAAAACAATCCTTGCCACTCCGGCCAAAAGACAAAAAACAACCACACAAGACGAAGAGCCTCCATATTGTATTCATAGTCAAGCTCGCAAAATTGTAATCCATTATGAAAATGTTAAGAAAATCTCAATATTGCACGTCACAGGAGGATTGGCTTTTGGTGGTGTAGAAACATTTATTTATAATCATTTCTCAAATGTGAATCGTGGCACTTATAATCTGAGCATAGTGTCCCATGAAGAGCCTTGCCCGGAGTGCCAAAAACGTTTTGAAGAATTAGGATTTCAAGTTTTTCATGTACCATCCAAACATGAGACCTTTGTCGGCAACATTAAAAGTCTGTATAAGCTAATTAAGTCTATACACCCAGACATCATCCATTGCCATTTAACTTCTTCAAACTATATTGCGCTCATCATTGCAAAGTTATGTGGTGTAAAAAATCGCATCAGCCACGCACATTTAGCGTACCCTCAAAAAACTATCATGCAAAAGATTTCTTGTATATTGACCAAGCACTACGCGACTGACTTTTTCGCTTGCGGTGAAACTGCTGCAAAGTATCTTTACGGACGTACTAAAAATGTCACAATCGCGCATAATGCAATTGATTTGAAACAGTTCAAATTTAACCAAGTAGCGAGAGATACTGTTCGCAACCGCCTGCATATCAAACCGTCGACCGTCGTCTACGGTAATATTGGACGCCTACATCATCAGAAAAATCAACTTTTCTTACTGGAGATTTTTGACAATATCCATCAACAACAACCAGATTCAAAATTGCTCATAATCGGCAGCGGTGATGAATATCCGAAAATTCTCCAAAAAGTGCACAACCTTAAGCTTACGAATCATGTCATCATTATTGACAGCACCCCCCAAATTTCAGATTATTACAATGCTATGGATATCTTTATTCTTCCCTCACTTTACGAAGGATTAGGCATCGTCGCGATAGAAGCTCAAGTCAATGGTCTAGGTTGTTTCGTATCAGATACAACAGCACATGAAGTTAAACTGACTCCAAACCTACATTTTCTCAGCTTATCAAATAGTGCAGAATTATGGGCCAATGCTATCATTAATGAGCCCTTAGCACAAAGGCAATCTCGTGGAATATCTTCCCAATTTTCATCGTATGACATAACGCGGAGCTCCAAGAATCTCGACTCTTACTATGTTAAACTCATGGAGCATAATAATGTTTAGAAAGCTCGACTACTATTTAGAAAAAATCCTATTTCATAAGACAACCATATTTTTATTCCTAATCATCTTTTTTAAGCCATTGTTATTTTATTACTATCCGCCAATTAACACAGCATTCAATCTCGCAATGGCGTTTTTTGCCGTTTTTATATTGCTTAGCTATATTATAAATATTTATCAAACTAAAAAGATTTCCAAAATACAAATCGCCTTACTTATTTATATATCGATATTATCGCTATCAACTATGTTTGGCAGTCAAGATTTTGGCACCCTAATACGCATTTATGGGCGTTGGATCATAATGAGTTTTTACGTTGAACTTCTAGTACTCAAACAACGTGATCAATTTTTTAAAATACTCAACATCTTTCTTGCTGTCCTTATAACCATGCAAGCCCTGTCAACTATCATATTTCCTTACGGTATCATTGATGCCGATCCATCAGCAAAATTATATGTATATTTCCTCGGCAACGACAATACAACAGTACTAACAATGGTATTGGGTACATTGTTCAATGTCTACTACTCCCATTATCGTTATCGCCGGCTGACTTTTCTTCCGATTTTCACCACTATTCTAGTAAATATTTCTTTCTTAGTCACCAGACCAGCTACCGGGCTAATCGCCATAGCAATATTAGACATGTTCTTATGCATATTTTACAAACGCAACAAACATCCACGTATTTTTAATTTACGTAATTACTTTATTCTTGCTCTTGTCCTTTTCTTAGCCATTGTCATTTTTCACTGCCAAGATTTATTCAGTTTTATTATTGAGGACATCCTACACAAAGAGCTTACTCTAAGTGGGAGGATCTTCATCTGGGATAGTTGCCTTTTCCATATCCAGAATCATCCCTTACTTGGCCTTGGAGTACAAGAATATGCCACGCGTTTTAGTATCATTGGAATCTATCATGCCCACTGTACACTCCTCAATGTTCTACTCGAAAGTGGTATATTAGGACTACTAGCTTACCTTAATATATTTCGTGTGATTTGGAACCAAATTAAAAAAAGCATTTCTACAGAATATGCCAACATTTTATCATTTGGTTTTCTAATTTATTTCATTACGGGATTAGCCGAAGTCTATCACGATAGTCAAATGCTACAAATATTTCTCATACTGGCTTACTATACTAAAACAATCTACAAAGCTCGCGAAAAACAAACTCGCAATCTTATAAAAAATAATACTATACCCAAAGTGCTCGTTGTGACTAGCGGAGGTTTACCAATCCCGGCTATTAAAGGCGGCGCAGTGGAAACTTTACTCGAAAGCTATTTAAAAGTCAACGAAAAAAACTACCAATACAATTTTGAAGTATATAGCTCGTATGCCAAAAATGTCGAGCAATATTCAAATACGTACCACAACACTAAATTCTATTATATGCATAACGAAAAGCTTGAGTTCCAAATTGAACGTTATGTCCGTGCCTTCTGCCGTCGCATACTACGGATACCAATCAATCCACCATTCATCCAAAAAGTCATCGACGAAATCATAATGCAGGACAAAGATAATTATTATGATGCTATCATCATAGAAAATAACCCTACACTCATTCCAGCGCTTGCTAAAGCCATTCATGGGAAAATATTACTCCATCTGCATAATGACGATCTGAATATTAATACGCGCAACAGCAAAAAAATCTACGACGATTGTCATCATATTTATACTGTCAGCAATTATATCAAAAACCGTGTCGAAACTATTGATGGGCCAGGCAAAACTACAGTTCTCATGAATGGCATCAACCAAGAAGCTCTGCGTCGCCCAGTCAAAGCTGATACTCGCCAAATTATGCGCGCCAAATATGGTCTCGCTGAGAGCAACGTTGTATTTATGTTCGGTGGACGTATTTGTCCAGACAAAGGTGTATACGAGCTGCTACAGGCATTCATCAAAGCTCAAGAAAAACTTCCTAACATTAAACTTTTGATTGTTGGTAGCTCATTCTTCGACGGCGCAAAGGCCACTCCATATGTCAAAAAGCTACAAGCACTAGCTCAAAATTATCAAGACAAAATCATTTTTACTGGATATATTGACCATGCAAATATGGGCACGATCTATACTACCGCTGATGTTCAAATTATTCCATCCATGTTCGATGACCCTTGCCCACTAGCAGTTCTTGAGGGCATGACTATGGGTCTACCACAAATCGCTACATTGAGCGGTGGCATCCCCGAAGAAGTTACTGCAAAGAATGCTGTCCTCGTTGACCGTAAAGACATCGTCGACCAACTTGCAGACGCAATGATAAAGCTAGCAAATGATCCAGAATTGCGCAAAACGATGTCCCAAGCTTCACTTGAACGTTCTGAGGATTTTACTGAAGAAGCTTACATTCAAGAATTTTATCATTTGTTAAATCAAGAAGTTCAAAAAGGAGGTAAGGTCTAACATGAAAAACTCTACAATCACATTGGTCACAGCCTTTTTCCCAATTCAACGCGAAATCTGGGGTGGGTGTTTCGCACGTTCCGACGATAAATATTTTCAATACTTTGAGTTTTGGGCACGCATTCAAAATGATCTCGTCGTCTATACCGTTCCGGAATTCAAAGATAGAATCCTTGATATTCGTCATAAATTCGGTCGAGATAATACTATTGTTATAACTATTGAAGATCCATTTTTGATTGATCAGGAACTGTACGAAAGCATCAAAAAAGCCTCTCAAAATCAATTGGCGCGTGACTTTCGACTTTTACCACAAAACCCCGAAAGCTGGAACGCCGAATATGACTACTTAATGCTTTTGAAAGAGTGGTGCGTGCAAGACGCTGTTCAAAAAGAATTAACATCCAAGACAGCTGCTTGGATTGATTTTGGTTTTAATCATGGTGGCGATTATTATTTGAAAGCCGAAGAGTTTGATTTTTGTTGGCAATTCGACTTTTCGGACAAAATTCATCTTTTTGAAATTGATAGCGATGACGGGTTACCAATATTTGAAGCCGTTCGTCGCATGAATACTTATATACAAGGCGATTTAATCGTTGCTTCGGCGGGCTTGTGGAACAAGCTATGGGAACTAATACGACAAAAAATGCTCGCTCTGAACGAAATTGGGCTGATTGATGATGACCAAATTCTCTTAACCATGATCGCAAGGGAACATCCAGAACTCTGCGAGCTGCATCAGAGCTCGTGGTTTTCACAAATCCAAGATTTTAGCGATCAAACTTTTTCTGTTCGTGCATCTCAACCGCATGACGACCTATGGTCCAAATTCCGATCGAGACTGAGCCATGAACGTCTTATTCGTCGCTATCAGCACAAGTGGACCAAAATCCTCAAACAAAGCAAGACTAAGGATTAGCAAAATGAAACAAAAATTACACCCTACCACAACAGCAAGTCGCGTTGACAACTCTATTCGCAACGCCAAATATAGTTTTCTCGCCCAAATCGCCAATCTCATGGTGCAATTTATTAGCCGCACAATTTTTATCCAAATTCTTGGCAAAGAATATCTCGGGCTTAATGGCTTGTTTGGTAATATCTTGACAATTCTTTCACTCGCCGATATGGGTATAGGAACCGTATTAGTTTACACCATGTACAAACCTCTCGCCGAACATGACCACGACAAGATTCGTCAACTTGTTAATACCTACCGCAAAATCTATCACAGCATCGCCTTAGCAATTTTGCTTGCCGGAGTATGTCTAGTGCCGTTCTTGCGCTTTTTAATTAAAGACATGCCCAACATCCCCAACCTGACAATTATCTATCTACTTTACCTCGCCAACACAGTTTCTTCATACCTATATGTCTACAAAATCTCCATCATCAATGCCGACCAAAAGAGCTACATTGTCACTTTCAATCAGCAACTCTTTACTGTCGTTGCCAATCTCGCCATGATCATCGTTTTGTTGCTAACGCACAACTTTCTCCTTTATTTACTCACGCAAATTATCTTTTCGATTGCCTCAAATTTTTATCTTTCACACGTTGCTGAGAAACTATATCCATACATCAAAAATTGCAAAACCGCCGAACTATCAAAACCCGAAAAACGCAATATTAGAAACAGCACTCTTGCTATGATGTTGCACAGAATCGGCGGAGTCGTAGTGAGCGGCACCGACAACTTATTAATCTCAATGATGGTCGGACTTGACGCCGTGGGGATTTATTCCAACTATCTCCTCATTATCAATGCCGTCAAAAAAATAATTTCAATGTATTCTTCGTCAATCATAGCTTCCGTTGGTAACCTTACTGTCACCGAAAATACTGAAAAGATGCACACCGTTTTTCGACGCATATTCTATAGCAACTTCATCATTACCGCCTTTTGCGCAACCTGTTTACTGTGCCTCATCAATCCTTTTATCAAACTCTGGCTTGGCGAAAGCTACACATTTAGTTTTGCCTGCGTCATTGTTGTCGTTGCTACATTTTATATTGACGGCATGCGCCAAGCTAGCTTATGCTTCATTGATTCCATGGGTCTGTTCATGAAAAGCAAGCTTAAGCCCGTAATTGAAGCTCTTACAAACCTCGTCCTTTCAATCGTTCTCACCTGGAAGTTTGGAGTTGTTGGTATCTTTCTTGGGACAGTCTTATCTATGCTATTAGTATGCGTGCCATGGGAGACTTACGTACTCTATAAATACGGATTTAAACGCTCAGTGCTAGAGTACCTATGGATATATCTTAAGTCTGCCTTTATTTATGTCACCATGATTGTGGCAATCCTTTTTCTGAACAATTTTATTTCAATCGGCAATCCGTACATTAGTGTACTTATCAACAGCATTATCACGGTAACCGTTAGCGTCTTCGTGCTATTAGTGTTCACATTTCGCACGCATGAATTTAAATATTTTATCAATTTACTAAAAGCAAAGCTAGTTAAAAAGGAGAACTTATGAACAAAATTTTGCAATTAGCGGGCATAATCAAGTTATCATATTATCGTATTTTACGAAGGTATCATATCAAATTTAATCTCCATACGTCTTTCCATCCCCAATCACGCATCGCGATGCAGGATGGTTCCACTTTACTGCTCGGCCATTCTATCATAATTGCCAAAGACTGTAGCATAAAAATCTTTCAAAATGGTACATTGAAATTGAGCGACACTGTCTCACTCCAAAACCATTGTTACCTCGAAGTTGGCAAAAACGCAGCGTTGAACATCGGCAAGCATAGCTTTATAAATAGTGACAGCAAAATTGTCTGTTTAGACAGAATCATGATAGGTAATAATTGCGCTTTCGGTAGCAATATTTCCATTTATGACCACGATCATATCGTGCAGTCATCTGGAAAATCAGACTGGAGCAAATACAAAAGCTCGCCCATCACAATATCCGATAACGTTTGGATTGGCAGCGGAGCATACATCTTACGTGGTGCAAACATAGAACATAACGCTGTAATCGGCGCTAATACCACCATAAAAAGTCAAATTCCTGCAGCAACTATTTGCTATAATAAGCCTCAACTAGAGTTTAAACCAATTCGCTAGAATCAAAGCTATGGTACTAGTTTCTTTATACCTGGTATTCGCTTCATAGCCATAACTAATACAATGCAAAACTCACAATCATTATAAGTTGTCAAAACCCCTCCCAAGCGCTATAATGGTATAAGTTATTTTCAACAACTTTATGCGAGGTAATATGGCTAACACGCGAACAACATCGGCAAAGAAAAATCGTCCTTCTAAAGGCTCAGCTAACTCCACGGCTAAGACCAAATCCAAATCTATGGACATCGTAAAGCCAAAAGTTACCAAAAGCCCTGCTACTTCCGAACAGAAACCAAAATCAACTACAGCTCCGAACAAAGCTCTGCCAAAAAATCACAAGTTCAAACTGCCAATGCCGCCGAAAGTTGCTAAAACTACCGAAGCTTCTGCCGACTCACAATCCGCAAAAACTCCCGCATCTGCCAAACAAGTTTTCAAACGCCCTGCAAAAGCTTCCAAAACCAAACAAGTTTTCAAAATCCTGGGAATTATTATTTCAATTTTGCTCGTTTTCAGTAGCTTCATACTTTGCGGCATGATTATCATGAGCAATTTCTTGCCCACCATGTACCTCATTCCGGTACTGGCAATTATTATCGTGCTTGCGGTTGCTTTTGCAATCATTATGTGCCACCCAAAAACCAAATACGCCATCAAAACAACCTTCTTCATTATTTCGCTACTTTTTACGGGCGTTTATTTAGTTGGTATTATTTATCTCAACCAAACTTTTAGCTTTTTCGACAGCCTTAAAGGTCAAGATTATATCACCGAAAAGTATTACGTCCTGGTAAACCAAGATTCAGAATATCAAGATCTCAAAAGTCTTAGCGGCAAAACTATTGGCACATTCGACGAGGGTATCGAAATCTATCAACAAGCTTTGCAAAAGTTACAATCCAACACCAAGGTTCAACTGCAAAACCTTGATTCCATCAACGCTTTGCCAACCGCCCTCGCGAACCACAAAGTTGATGCAATCCTGCTCAGCGCTGTCCACAAAGATGTCATTACCGAAGAAGATGGTAGCTTTGAACAAAGCACACGTATTATCTACACCATCGAAATCAAAGTCAAGGCCGAGCAGGGAACTACCCATCCCGACATCGATGTCACCGCCGAACCATTCACGATTTTCATCAGCGGTTCCGATGCGTATGGAAATCTTTCCGATCGCAGTCGCAGTGACGTCAACATGCTTGCCACTGTCAATCCCCAAACTCATGAAGTATTACTGATTTCCATTCCGCGCGACTATTACGTTCAACTACATGACACCACTGGCAGCAAAGACAAACTCACCCATGCCGGCATTTACGGCGTGCAGATGTCCGTTAATACAATCGCCGATTTACTCGACATCAAAATTGATTATTATGTCAAAGTCAATTTCTCAACCTTAGTAAATCTTGTCGACACTATTGGCGGCATCGATGTCTATTCCGACCAAGAGTTTCGGCCGTGGACCAATCAGAATATTGTCATCCCTAAAGGCAATGTTCATATGGATGGCGCCACTGCTCTTGCTTTCGCCCGCGAACGCAAATCTTATAGCACCGGTGATCGCCACCGTGTTCAAAACCAACAAGACGTACTCACTGCCATCCTCAAGAAAGTTAGTAGCTCCACGGTAATTTTGACTAAATATTCCGAGATTCTGAACGACCTTGCTGGTTGCATGGAAACTAATTTTGGCAAAGACGAAATTTCTAATCTGATTAAACTCCAGCTCCAAGACATGCCATCATGGAAAATCGCTCAATACAGTCTTAATGGTTCCGACGCGCACGACTACACTTATTCTATGGGTCAACAAATGCTCTATGTCATGATGCCAAACGCCGACACCGTCCAAGCTGCTCATAATTATATTACCGGCATCATGGACGGCAAGGCGATCGAAGAGCTACATATCCCAGAAAAGTAAATTATTTACTCCGTCGGCCATGCACACCGCGTAGCTTCAATGATGCGCAAACGTCGTGCAACAACTTTTCCCGAAAGTCTAGCACCCGCACATTCCAACCAAACACTTCTTCAATCTCGGTTTTGATTTCCCAAAAGTGCGTATTCAAAAGTAAGACCAAGTCTGGTTTAATTTTCTCGCTAGCAGGTTGCTGACGACCAGTATCATCGGGCGCTATCATATCCACATCTTCACTTGCTGCTACCGATAAACGATTTAAATTGTTAAGAGCAGCCCGAATAATTGCTTTGTCGTGCAGAGTAATTTTTGACTTCAAATCTCCATCCTTTTTCATCCGCCGCGAGCGCCGTTGCAGAACCCTAAAATCCCACGCCAGCTCCGAGCGCAATATTTCTGCCGTCATCGCATCACAATTAATCAAATTCTCCCAACCGCTACAATCCGGCAAAATTAACGTTGAATATAAAAGTTTTTGCCGCAGTTCCTGACGCAGAGTGGAATTATTGAGCAAATCATCCATCAGAACTACCACCCGCTCAGGATAACCTCGCCCACGCAGAATCAAATCATAATTCACACCCAAACCCACAAACTTCTGCCCGGGATAACGTTGTTTAAGCGTATCCAGTGCCAACGACACCAAATAGCCACCCAACACAACGACATCAAACTTACCAATATAATCTTTCAGTTGGCATTCTGCCAAATCAGTAATTTCCGCAACCGTCTTGCCTTCGTACGGCGCATTTGCCCAATCAATTACGCGCGTAACTTCCACTACTCCAAGCTCCTTTTCCAAATAATCCGCCACCAACTCACCTCCCCAACCACTATCAAAAACTACAATTTTTAACATTTTTTTCTCCTTTATTCCAGCATATAACAAACCCACCACCAAAATTTGACAATATGTGGAGTTATTTTACGTTATGTAAAATAACTCCGTGCGCAGCGGGTATATCTATCTTAACGATGGGCGTCTGAAGGTTAGCGCTATGGATGGTCTTAAACAAGCCCAGCTCCTACTTACTTTATGCTTTACAATGTTGAAGGCAGCGGAGGGAGAAACCTCGCCAACGGTCACTAGTATATGTTGTATCTATACTATCACGAATGAACAAGTTATAAGCTTGTGCACTCGTTGAGCTAGTGTAGCTGCTTGCTGCTATTGACCACCAGCCACCAATTAACCCGAAATATCCTATAACTCCGCCACTAATTCTCACATTTCCACTGCGCACAAAGTATAATGGAGCTTTAGCTATATTGTAGCCTGCAATATATAGACAAGGCTTTTCATAAATAATACGTTTATGCTTTAATTAAACTATGGATTCTCCAAGCCAATATCAAATCCGCGGAACAAAAGTTTTCTCACCCTATCCGCCCAAACTCACACCAGCCGAACATCGTCTCATCTTCAGCCTCCAAAAAATCTTTTCTCCGCAAAATATTCTCGCTGATTGTTATTTTCCCAAGCCCAATCTGCGTGCCAATCAAACCGTGAGTGATGCCAACCTGCTCCAAGTCGACTGTCTGGCTATCGACGAGCGAGGAATCTTCGTCTTTGAATCCAAAGATTACGTCGGTTGGATTTATGGTCACGGCGAACGCGTGCATTGGACACAAGTTTCCGCTTATGGACAGAATAAACACCAATTTTATAACCCCATTCGCCAAAATCTGGCTCATGTCCAAGCAATCGCGACCATTTTTGGCAATCTGGTGCCAACTTATTCTGTGATTGTTTTTGGCCGCGAAGCTACGCTAAAAATTATCGACAACGTTCCCAACAAATGCTACATTTGCACACAAACTAATCTTCGTTCCACACTTCAAAATATACGAAGCAACCGACCAGCACTGTCGGAGCAACAAATTTCCGAAATCAAACAAAAGCTACTCGCAAGTTGTGTCAACCCTACCACCATCACTCGCTTGGAGCATATTCAAGAAATCCCTCACCAAACAAAATAAGCTTACCAACGTAAGCCTATTTTTATCAGGGGATCACCATTTTCTACAAATATCTTGCCGACCTTTATAGAAAATGGCTGGGGATGAGGGATTCGAACCCCCGAATGCCGGGACCAGAACCCGGTGCCTTACCACTTGGCGAATCCCCAACAATCCCCCAAGCTATCTTCCATTATACCACAAAAAGCTCAGAATGTATATTTTTGCGAGCATTCTTGCTCTTTACGGACAACTAAGTATAGACATTTTGTTACAAACTTGCTAGGATAGGATTAGGTTATTTTGTTAGTTGTTCCAGTCTTTTGGCCGGAACAACTTAATTCTTACCCTCATTTCGATAGATAAGAACCAGAGAGCTGTCTTGAGAAAGAATCGCTTCAACGTCATGGCCTTCTCCTTTCCAACCCACACTCTTGTCAAGTTGCGTCTGGGGACCTAGTTGTCCATATTTTCAGAGTAACAAAATTCAAAAGAAATTAGCAAGCATAAGTTTAATGCTTCTGACATCTCACTATATATAACTAGTCTGCCAGGCAGCGGAGGGGGAAACCGTACCAGCGATGACTGCTGTACGACGGGTTGACACCATCAGCATTGAGGCGGAGGTTGGACGCGCGGGCATCAGTAACAGAGGTATAATAGCCCGCCGTAAGCGACCACCAGTAGCCGTACTGGCCAGAGTTGTACAAGCGACCGTTAGACATCGCGACGTCCCCGCTGCGCACAAAGTATTTGGTGAAGCAAAATGTCAAAAAGCAAGCGCAAGTGGAATCAATATTATTGCACTTGTGGTTGCTTTATCTCTAGGTTTGTGCGCAGCGGGATCATTCGTATCGGTAATAGCGGTAACAGTAATATTGTCG
>CAYYWU010000015.1:0-18157 GCA_964475445.1 uncultured Candidatus Saccharibacteria bacterium
TTGGCGGTCAATGCAAACATTAGCGAGACGCTGATTGACTTCGGCAGCAGCGGTACGGTTAAACATAAAAATAGCGATTCGGTCAAGACTGGCAAAACCCGCGCCTACGAGATAGGCGACTTTGGCAACGATGACGCGGGTTTTGCCAGAACCGGCCCGGGCGGTGACGAGAGTATTTTTGTGATTATCCGCCACCGCCCGGGCCTGATCAAAATCCAGCGTATATGGCTTGTCATCTAAGGTAACATGCTGCGCAAACCAATTCTGCACTTGTCGCACGGCGTCAGAATCTTCACCCTCAGCACCGCTTGCACAACATTCATAACCATTTTTCGATCCAGCTTTGCTAGCTCGAAAAACTGAACCTACTGATCTCCTCCCAACTTTTGGCGAAGAATCGTCTGCACAGCAGAGGGATTAGCCTTGCCTTTGGACTCCTTCATCACCTGACCGACCAAGAATCCTAGGACTTTTTCTTGACCGGCTCGAAAATCTTGTTGTGCCTGCTGCGTTTCGGGCTTAGCGAGCACGGAATCGACAATTGCTTCAAGCGCTCCCAAATCATTTTCTTGCACCACACCTAGCTCTTTCGCAATCGTACGCGTATCTTTATAATGCATTTCTGGATCATAGAACTTCAGAAAGACTTCCTTCATGGCAGTGCTCGAAAGTTCGTTCTTAGCATTCATCTCTACCAAGTCCAGCAGTTGCGCTCGGCTCGGCATCTCATCATTCAATAAGCTAGCATTTTCTTCAGCCAGCAAGACTGATCCAAACAAGTTCGCGACTTTTTTCACCGCAGCATCATCTTCAAGCTCAGCTAGCTTCGCCATCAGTTGCGGATAGTCCAACAAGTTCTCAACTGTATCGCCAGACAGCACACCTTGGAACTTTTCGCGATACCATTTCGGCATTTTTGGCAATTCTTGGCGCTCATGCTCAACCACTTCAGCAGCTAATTTAATTGGCGGAATATCAGGTTCGGGCATATAACGATAATCGGCGGCGGCTTCCTTGCTGCGCTGGCCGGTAGTCTCGCCGGTGGCATCATTCCAGCCGCGAGTTTCTTGGATAACTTCCTCACCTTTTTCAAGTAACTTGATTTGGCGCTTAACTTCGTAGTCAACTGCGCGCTCAACGCTACGGAAAGAGTTTAAGTTCTTAACTTCCGTGCGCTTGCCCAGCTTTTCTGGATCATCAGAAACGCTAATATTAACGTCGAAACGCATATTGCCATTATACAAATCGCCAAAAGTTACGCCAGCATAAGTCATCAATCGCCAGAGCTCCTTCGTATAGGCACGGGCTTCTTCGGCGCTATGCATGTCCGGCTGCGAGACGATTTCCACCAGTGGCGTCCCGGCGCGGTTCAGATCAACCAAACTATAACTACTTTCATGGCTCAGCTTTCCGGCATCTTCTTCGAGGTGCGCATGCTCAATCCGCACAATCTTACCATCGGGCAATTCAACGCTGCCAGCGCCGATAATGGGATGAAAAAGTTGGGTAATCTGGTAACCTTTTGGCAAATCCGGATAGAAGTAGTGCTTGCGATCAAAACGACTTTCGAGGTTAATCTCGGCGTTCATCGCCAGCCCCGCCCGCACGGCATAAATAATTGCATCCTGATTCAATCTCGGCAGCATGCCTGGCAAACCATAATCCACCGGTGATACACAGCTATTTGGCTCCTTGCCACGCGCGTCATTATCAACTTCAGAAAACAACTTCGTCTTTGTGCAAAGCTGAACGTGGCATTCGATACCGATGGTGGGTAAATATTTTTCGTTCATCTAAATCGCTCCTAAATCTTTCAAGGCCTGACGGAAGGCTGCCAGCGCACGATTGGCTTGGCTATAATCAACTTCAAAATCATGTTCATGGGCAATTTGATTGCGCAAACGATGAGCTGCCCAAACTGCACTGGGCTTTTCAAAACGATCCACGACGCGCTTTAATCTTTCACCCATAGTTTTGCCCGGCAAGCCCATTTCGTTCAAAGCACGGTCAAGCAACTTATCAGCGTCAATCACGGCTAGTTCATAACTGCGCGGATCTTCCTTCTCGAGACTGTTTTCAATCTTCAACCACCGCGTTTGGTAGGCTTCGACATCAAACGTATAGCGATGTTTGCTGTTCAAGGTCATGGCGACCAGAATCAGCAGCCCTACACAAACAATTGCAATAATTAAGAATACCCATGAAGAGCCCATCTATTTTTCCTCCATTTCTTTAGCAAAGTTAATTAAGGCTTGGTCGCTGCGGCGCGGACCAACTAGTTGCAACCCAATATCTAAGCCTCTACTGGTTTTTCCGACCGGAACACTCAATCCTGGCAACCCAGCCAAGTTCAACGGAACGCTCATCACGTCTTCGAGGTACATTGCTACCGGATCATTAACTTTTTCGCCTAGCTTAAATGCTGGGTTCGGGCTGACTGGCGCCAAAATGAAATCGCATTTCTCAAAAGCCTTTTGATACTCCTGGATAATCAGTGTGCGCGCTTTGGCGGCTTTTAGATAATAAGCATCGTAGAAACCGCTCGAAAGCACAAAGTTACCAATCATAATTCGACGCTTGTTTTCGGGCATGAAACCTTCGTTGCGTGTGTTTTCACACAGCTCGCCCAAAGTTTTCGACTCGTCGCTTCTGAAGCCATAGCGCACACCATCGTGGCGCGACAAGTTGCTGGCAACTTCGGCGGGCACGATAATATAATATGCTGCCAAGGCGTATTTCAGGGTCGGCATTTCGAGTTCAATGATTTCGTGGCCCTGAGCTTGCAACTTTGCACACTGTTGCTTCAAGGCATCGCGAATTTCTGAGTCAACAGCGTCGTTGTCAAAATCTTTAATCACGCCAATCCGTTTTGGGCTATCCGCGGTTTCAGTTTGACCATAAAAATCCGGTAGCGTGGTTAAATCATTACGATCTTGCCCGGCACAAACCTGCATCAAGAGATCCAAATCTTCCGCATCACGCGTGAAGAACCCGATACAATCCGTGCTGCTCGCCATGGCAACCACACCATAGCGACTAATTGCGCCATAAGTTGGTTTCAAGCCATAGACACCATTAAAACTGGCTGGTTGACGAATCGAGCCTCCGGTGTCAGTACCCGTGGCAAAGGAGACAATTCCGAGCGCCACCGCAACCGCTGAGCCACCACTTGAACCACCAGCGACCCGCTCCAAGTCCTTGGAGTTCTTTGTTGGGCCAAAATAACTATTCTCTGTACTCGAACCATGCGCAAAGGCGTCTAAGTTGGTGCGTCCAATCATAATTGCGCCTTCGTCTTCTAACTTTTTGACAGCAGTTGCCGTGACTGGGCTATTGAAGCCTTCGAGGATGTGCGCCGAAGCAGTGGTCTCACCTTCGGGGCTCAAAAAGTTATCTTTCAAAGCGTAAGGTACGCCGGCTAGGCGCCCAACTGTTTCACCCTTAGCAATGCGTTCGTCGATAGCTTTGGCTTTTTCTAAGGCTTGATTATTAATCCAAGTAAAAACATGGTATTCGTCCTGATAATGATGGGCTTTATCTAAAGCTTCTTGCACCAAGCTGACCGCACTAACTTCTTTATTCGCAGTTTTCATGTTTATAACACCTTCGGAACTTTAATTTGATAATCTTTCACTTCCGTCGTCAAAGATAATAGCTGCTCACGGTCAGCTTCTTGCGTCAAAATCTCATCCGGTCGCCAAACATTTTCCATTTCAAAAACTTGGTAAGTTGGTTCCACATTGTTCGTGTCGAGTTCGTCGAGTTGCGAAATATATGTCACAATTTCGCTAATATCACCTACAAGGTGCTGACTTTCGCTCTCCGTCAAAGCAATGCTAGACAACTGCGCCAAATGCGCAATAGTTTCCTGATTAACTTCCATATATATATTATACTACAATCGCCAAAAATCACTGGAAAAATTTTGTGCACGCAGTTAAAGTCTAGAGATTATCACAAATCTCCGGGAAAAGTTTATAAAGATTATAGCCTAACATATTATCAAACTCAGCCTTCAACTCATGTACTGCTAAAACACAACGCTGGGTGCCGGACCAGGTGCCACGTCGACTAATGACGTCAATCATACGCTTGTCGATAGTTGTAACTTCGTAACGACACATTAAGTCACAAAGCGTGACAATCTTTTCTTCTAGAGTTAGTTGATGTTTAGCTAAAAAGTCGAAAATTAACTGATCTTTTTTAGGATTGGGTGGAATGCTAAGAGCGCAATCTGGATTACCGTTAAGAAATGAATGTACGAGGCAAATAGCACAATAATCATCGGCGAAACCTTGAGATTTGAGATAATTATAGCCATTAATAATATGCATGTCGGGCGGGCCAACTAGACGCCCGACATCGTGCAAGTACCCCATCGCACGCACTTTATCAATGTTGAGCCCATAACCTTTGTCGCATAATGCTTCTGCAATTCTGGCAGCAGTGTTGCCAACGCAAATCATATGCTCTAGAACTCTACTTTCTGGATTATGCATGAGGCTACGTAGTAAGGCAAGGACACTTTGGCTATCAGGCTGCATAAAACTCCTTCATAGTATGAATTATACAATATTTTGTGCGCAGCGGGTATATTACTATCTATCTTGGTCGATTAAGGAATTCTGGCCTTGAGGGGCGCTGGTGGAGCATGGCAGCCTCGGTTTATAAATCATCTACTGATGCAGAGTCGTTTAGCCTTTATTTTACTGCAACGAATGATGATCCATCATATGGTCACTCTCGCGGAGTAGGTCTCTCCCTCCGCTGCCTGGCAGACTAGTTATATATAGTGAGAAAAGCCAAAGTAAGCCTAAACCTAACCTGCAGGGACGCGTCGCTCACTCCCGTCTTCACGGGGTTCGCGCGCTGCATGCTCGCTAGCAAGCTCCGCACCCCCTGCAGGTTAGGTTTAGGCTTACTTTAGTTCTTCTTATTCATAAAGTTCAAGGCAGCGGAGGGGGAAACCGTACCAACGACGAGCGCTGCTTGACGGGCGGACACCATCAGCAGCGAAGTCGAGGTTCGACGAGCTGGCATCAGTGTCAGAGGTATAAGTAAGCGCCGAAGTAGACCACCAGCCGCCGTACTGGCCGGAGCCCCTCAAGCGTCCAAGACTAATATTGATGTACCCGCTGCGCACAAAGTATAATGGAGCTTTAGCTATATTGTAGCCTTAGCAAATAATATATATTCGGATAGTATATACCACCAAAAAGTAGCTCCCCACCGAGCTACTTTTTTACCATGGACGTCGTTACATTTCCGCAACGTCGTCGGCGCTTGGGCCGCTTGCCATATCGGCAGTTTCGGCTGTAACTTCAGCGTCTTCTTGATTAGTGATTTCTAGCGGCTTAACACCAGTACCAACTGGGATCTTGCGACCGATAATCACGTTCTCTTTCAGGCCATTCAAGTGATCGACGCGACCATTGATGGCAGCGTTAATCAAGACGCGAGTAGTATCCTGGAAGGATGCCGCCGACAAGAACGAGTCAGACCAGATTGAAACTTTGGTAATACCAAGCAAGAGGCTTTCATAAGTTGCCGGCTCCTTGCCAGTAGCTTCAAGCTTCTGGTTCTCAGCCATAATGGCAGCCTTAGAAACGATATCACCAGAGACGAAGCTGGAATCGCCCGCTTCTTCAATCATCACGCGACTGAACATTTGGCGAACGATGATTTCAAGGTGTTTCGCGGAAATCTCATGACCTTGAGCCGCATAGACTGCAAGAACATCGTTCATGATGTAGCGAGCGGTTTCTTCAGCACCCTTGTGCTTCAACAAATCTTGGAGGTTCAAAGAACCAGTTGTCAACCGATCGCCAGCTTCCAGATGATCGCCAGACTTCACCAACATTTCGGCGTCGTTCGGTATCTCAATCTTCACCGCGCCACCAGCTTCAGCGACCAAGATAATTGCATCTTTCGTAAGTTGTGCGTTACCGTCAACTGGAGCAATTAATGGTTCCTTGCCCTTACCTTTATCCGCCAAGACGTCACCAGCACTGACGCTAGCACCATCCTTGACGCGGGCTTCACGGCCTTCAAGCGCAAGTTTCATGGTCTCGCCGGTTTCTGGAGTAATCTGGACAATATATTTGTTACCATCTTCCCAGAGTTCAACCGTGCCAGCAATTGGAGTTACGAAAGCTTGACCTTTTGGTGCGCGGGCTTCAAGAAGCTCTTCGACACGCGGAAGACCGCGGGCGATTGCACCAGAACCAGCCACACCAGAACCATGTTTAGTATCAAGAGTTAGCTGCGTACCTGGCTCACCAAGAGACTGAGCGGCAATCACACCAACTGGCTGATGTGCAGCAACTAGAGCGCGGGTTGACATATCAACACCGTAAGCTTTGCGTGGCACGCCACTAATAGCCGTAGTCGTCAAGACGGATTGGATCTTGACGCTATCGATCTTATCGTCGTCTTCAATTTGTTGAGCGATTTCTGGACTAATCAACTCACCTGCCTGGACATAGCCCGGAACAGGTTCAGCAGCGTAGCGACCAGCGATTCGCGAAGCAAAGCTCGTACCAATGTATTCGCTTTCGCTCTTATAAACGGCAAAGCCTGGATCTGGGGCCTCTTCGTCGGTCGTAAACACGTCCTGTGCCACATCTACCAAACGACGAGTCAGATAACCAGAGTCGGCAGTACGTAGAGCAGTAGACACCTGGCCTTGGCGAGCACCTCGGGTAGCGATAAAGCTTTCCAGAGTGTTGAGACCTTTCTTGTAACTACTCTTGACTGGAAGCTCGATTTCGTTGTTGTTGATGTCGACCATGATACCGATTTCGGCGGAAGCCAACTTTACGTTAGAGATACTACCACGAGCACCAGATTGAACCATCATAGCAATGTCCGTATCCATTTCGGCGAGCTTGCTCTTCAAGAAGTCGGAAATCTTCTTGTCGATATCGCGCCAGTTAGCAACGGTTAAGTTATAGCGCTCTTCCTCAGTGACCAATCCTTGGTCGAATTGCTCCTGAATCAAAGCCGTCTTGCCATCACCCTCGGCAATAAAGTCATCAATTTCTGGATAGGTTGGGTAGTCGTCCTTAGCCGTTGAGACCGAAGCAATCGTTTCGTATTCGAAAGCTAAGTTCTTCACCGCGTCAGCTGTTTTCACCATCACTTCGGCGCCAAAATCGTCGAAAATGTTGGCCATAACTTTCTTGAGTTGTTTGCTGGTTTGAACCGAATTATCATATGGATAATCTTTTGGCAAAACTTCGTTGAAAATCACTCGACCGAGCGTGGTATTGCGAATTTCGCCTTTCGCAAACACGCGAATTGGAGTTTGCAAAGCAATCAGGCCTTGATCATAAGCCATCTCGGCCTCATAGACGGAGCTGAATGGCTTGACTTCTTTCGTCTCGGTGCCAGGTTTGTCGTAAGTTAAGTAATAAATGCCCAACACAACGTCCTGGTAAATCGCCAACACTGGAGCGCCATCAGCCGGTTTCAGCAAGTTCTTGCCGGCTGACATCAATTCGCCAGCTTCAGCCTGTGCAGCATCGGAAAGTGGCAGGTGGACCGCCATCTGGTCGCCATCGTAGTCGGCGTTAAAGCCAGAAGCAACAAGCGGATGTAGCTGAATCGCCTTACCGTCAATCAACTTCGGTTGGAAGGCTTGAACTGACAAACGGTGCAGCGACGGAGCACGGTTCAAGAGCACGTACTTACCTTTAATACATTCATCCAGGCCATCCCAGACAATCGCTTCACCAGCTTCGATCATACGTGTAGCCGAGCGAATGTTAGCAGCATGTTCGTTAGCCATCAACCAAGAAATTACAAATGGTTTGAAGAGTTCGAGAGCCATCTGCTTTGGCAGACCACACTCGTTGAGTTTTAATTCTGGACCAACGACAATCACGCTACGACCAGAGTAGTCAACACGCTTACCGAGCAAGTTCTGGCGGAAACGCCCCTGCTTACCTTTGAGCAAGTCAGAGATACTCTTAAGTTTGCGGCGACCGTTTTGCGCGCTGGCGCTGCGGCTACCATGAACCGCTGAATTGTCAATCAAGGCATCGACAGCTTCCTGGAGCATGCGCATTTCATTGTGACAAATCACAGCTGGTGCGTTGAGCTCAATCAATTTGCGCAAACGGTTGTTGCGGTTAATCACGCGGCGATAGAGATCGTTCAAGTCACTCGTGGCAAACCGGCCACCAGGCAAGGCAATCATCGGGCGTAGATCTGGTGGAATAACTGGCACGACAGTCAGAATCAAGTCAATTGGCTTAATCCCAGCCGCTTCCATACCTTCAAGCACTTTCAAACGCTTCATAATGCGCTTTTGCTTCTGACCCTTTGAGTTGTCAGCTTCTTCGCGCAATTCATCAATCATGCTCTTGAGGTCAATTTCGTCGAGCAGTTTCTTGATTGCAGTTGCACCCATTTCGACTTCGATCAATTCATCGTAGTCTTCTGGTAAGTTACGATATTCTTGTTCACTGATGACCGCACCCTTTTGCATTTTTTCGAGGGCGCCCTTCTTCGCTAGGTAATCTGCTTCTAGAGCTTCGCTTTCCTTAGCTTGTTCATCAGCCAGGGCGGCAATATTCGCATTCGCGTCCTCAGCTAGCTTCTCATAGCGCAGCTTGATAGCTTCACGCGCAGCGACAGTGTTAGCTTCAAGATCTGTCAGCCTTTGAGCAATCTCTTCATCTTTGGCATCAACAATCAAATATGAAGCAAAGTAAACCACTTTTTCGATATTCTTGACTGTAAGATTCAACAAGACACTGAGCGCGCTCGGAGTACCGCGCATAAACCAAATATGCGCAACTGGTGCTGCTAACGTGATGTGCCCCATACGTTCGCGGCGGGAAATACTTTTGGTAACCAAATTCCCTTCTTTATCGACAGCAGCCTCTCTTGAGCGTACACCTTTAAGCTTCGAATCGTGCGGATTGATATCTTTGACTGGTCCGAAAATCCGTTCGCAGAATAAGCCATCACGTTCTGGTTTTTGGGTACGATAGTTAATTGTCTCCGGCTTCAAAACTTCACCGTAGCTCCAGTTGAGAATGTCTTCTTTGCTGGCTACGCTGAGACGAATTGAATCGAAGTCGTTGGCGCTGATAAAATTATCCATCCAAGCCATCTTATAGCTCCTCTCCGAGGTCAGTTGATTCTGCGTCATCGCCGAAATCTTCTGCCTCCGTTATTTCTACCCCCTCATCATCTAACATTTCCTTAGTTTCTTCATCATCCAAATCAACCAAAGTGTCAATTGCTTCTTGGTTGCGATGTTGTGCGTAAATTAAGCGATCATCATGCTCTTTTTCAATCTCGCGTGAAGTTTTTTCAATCACTTCGCTAGCATCGGTTGACTCGCCATGGTCCAAGAGGTCAACTTTCAAGCCTAGGCCTTGGAACTCTTTCACCAAGACATTGAAACCTTCAGGCAACTTTGGTCCTTCAATTGGCTCGCGCTTGATGATGCTTTCATAAGCCTTGGCGCGTCCGTAAACATCATCTGACTTAATTGTCAGCATTTCTTGCAGAGCGGTTGCGGCACCGTAAGCTTCGAGGGCCCACACCTCCATTTCTCCGAAGCGCTGACCACCGTTCTGAGCCTTACCGCCAAGTGGCTGCTGCGTCACGGCAGTGTATGGACCAGTCGAACGAGCGTGAATCTTATCTTCCACCATGTGATGCAGCTTCAGCATGTGCATCACGCCGACGCTAGTGCGCTCATTGAATGGCTCACCGGTCAAACCATCATAGAGCTGGACGCGACCATCGCGAGCAAACCCGGCTTTCTCAAGCTGATCAGAAATGGTCTCATCGCTAACACCGTTGAACGGCGGTGTAGCGACCGTATAACCTAGGGCTCGGGCCGCCATACCAAGGTGAACTTCGAAAAGCTGACCCAGGTTCATGCGGCTCGGCACGCCCATTGGGCTCAGCAAGATGTCGATTGGCGTACCGTCTTCCATGAACGGCATGTCCTCAACCGGCAAAATACGCGAAACCACGCCCTTGTTACCGTGACGACCAGCGATTTTGTCGCCCACGCTAATCTTGCGCATTTCGGCAACATAAATTTTAATTTGCATAATCACGCCAGCCTTGAGCTCGTGGCCCTGCTCACGCGTATAAACGCGCACGCCAACCACTTTACCAGTACTAGCACCATTCATGCGCACTGAAGTGTCACGCACATCCTTGGCTTTTTCGCCGAAGATTGCGCGTAGCAAGCGTTCCTCAGAGCTGAGTTCTTGTTCGCCCTTCGGAGTAATTTTACCAACCAGAATGTCGCCTGGCTGAACTTCCGAACCAACCACGACAATACCATCCTCACCTAAGTGGCGCAGGCTGCGTTCTGGAACATTTGGAATATCGCGTGTCACTTGTTCTGGACCAAGCTTAGTCTCACGCACTTCAACGTCGAAATCTTTGATATTGATACTAGTTAGCTTGTCATCTTCAACCAACTTTGACGAAATCACAATCGCGTCATCCATGTTGTAACCACGCCATGGCATGAAGGCAACGAGCAAGTTCTTACCTAGAGCTAATTCGCCATTGTCGACCGATGCGCCCTCAATCAAGATGTCATCTTTCTTGACTTTTTGACCACGCACTACTTTCACGCGTTGGTTATAACAACGGTCATCGTTGGTCTTCTCGAAGTGTTCGAGTTTATACTCTTTTTCACCATCTTTATATTTGACGATTACGCTAACGCCATCAGCTTTAATAACTTCGCCGGCACCTTCAGCAACCACAACTTGAGAAGTGTTCATAGCAACAGCATGTTCAATACCAGTACCAACCGTGGCAGCTTCGTTCTTTAGTAATGGCACTGCCTGCTTCTGCATGGCGCAGGCCATCAGCGAGCGGTCAACACGGTTCTTCTCAACGAATGGAATCAAGCTTGCCGAAGTACCGAGAATTTCTTTGTGAGCGGCATCGATATGCGTCACTAAGTTAGAAGCTACCTGACTTGGGCGACCCTTCACGCGGGCAGAAACCCAATCTTCGACAAACTCGCCTTTTTCATTTAGCTTCACTGAAGCATCGGCAATAATCATCTCGTCTTCAGTAGCGGCATCGACATAAACCACTTCGTCAGTCACCTTACCGTTCTTGACTACGCGATATGGTGCTTCGATAAAGCCATATTCATTAATGCGCGCATAAGTGGCCAAGTTTAGCACCAAACCGACGTTGCCACCTTCTGGGGTTTCGACGGTACAGATGCGACCATAATGAGTCGGGTGAGCATCGCGGACATCGAAACCGGCGCGCTCGCGGGTCAAACCACCAGGACCCATACTAGACAGACGGCGCTTGTGTGCGAGTTCGGAATAACCGTTAACCTCATCCATCAACTGGGAAAGCTGCGAACTCGAGAAGAACTCTTTTACAGCCGCAACTACCGGTCGTGAGTTGAGTAATTGTGATGGCGTAACGTCCTCTGGACTCACCATCGACATGCGGTCGAGAATATTGCGTTGCAAGCGTAGCATACCGAGCCTGAACTGGCGTTGCACCAATTCACCAACAAGCTTCACGCGGCGGTTACTCAAGCTATCAATATCATCAGCTGGTTCTTGGGTATTGTTAAGGCGAATAATTTCGCTAATGATTGCAATCAGGTCTTTCATCTGCAAAGTGCGGTGCGCAGCATCGTTGGGGGTGTCATAACCCAAACGACGGTTGAGTTTGAAACGACCAACTCGTGAACAATCGTAGCGACGGTAATCGAAGAAGGCGCGCTCAATCATGGATTTAGCATTTTCGACGGTAGCGAGATCGCCCGGGCGAAGCCGACGATAGACTTCCAGCAAGGCTGCAGCTTGGCCAGTTGCAGTATCTTTCTCGAGCGTAGCATTAATATAACTAATCGGGCCGTTATCGACTTCGGCAAATTTTTCGCGGATTTCATCATCTTTGGCAATACCCAAAGCTTTCAAGAAAGTGGTTACTGGGATCTTGCGGCGGCGATCAATCTTAACATTGATACAACCACTAGCAGTGGTCTCAAATTCCAGCCAAGCACCACGACCAGGGATTACCTTAGCACCATAATAACGACGACCGTTAATTTCATCCGCGGTAAAAAAAACTCCAGCGCTACGAATCAGTTGGCTCACTACCACACGCTCAGTACCGTTGATGATAAAGGTGGCACGGTCAGTCATCCACGGATAATCACCGAAGTAAATGTCTTGTTCTTTGACTTCACCAGTAACTTTGTTAGTCAACTCAACCTGCACGTGCAGAGGTGCAGCATAAGTCGATAAGTTGTATTTTGCAGTTTTTTCATCTTCGACCGGCTCTTTGAAATAATAATCTTTGAACCGTAAGGACAGTTTTTGCCCGGTATAGTCGTCGATCGGGTTTAGTTCGTTGAAAACCTCCCGTAGACCTGATTTGACAAAATCTTCCCAGCTGTCGGTCTGATGCGCAATCAGATCCGGAATAGGAAGCGCTTGGTCGCCCTCGGTGAAGAACACCCGGCTACCACTAGTGGTTGCTTTACTCACTCTTTTCCTCTCTTTAGTGTTGACAATCTCTCGCCAAGCGAGTCAAACTCACGGCACCTCGCTAGGCTGCCGAAGCTTGTAGCGCCGAAGATTAACTGTGGTATTCCTGCCCTAGAACCGCCATTTCTAGTGCATACCAAAAACACCACTCACTACTTCTTAGGACTAATTTTAGCGTATTTAAACAAGAAAAACAAGCCTATTTTTTGTGGAAAATCGCGATTTTATATTGACTTTTTGAATAATATGTGATATAATGAAAGGATAAGCTCTGTGGTGATTTTACTTCCAAACCAAAAAACCGCCCTTTGCTCAACTTCTGGGGCGACTTTTTGAACATATAAGCTCTCAACTTATCGTTGGCTCGCAGTTAGCCTTATGTTCTTTCGAACTGTTTCTATTATAGCTCATGCTTGAAAAATTAGCAAGAGCTTTTTCTAAGTTTTTTAATTTCGTAAACGTTTATAGGATGAACAGGACAGTTGTAACATGAAAATGCCCGGCGCTTAGTCCGGGCTTCCCTGAATTTGCTGACAATACCACTGCGCCAGATATGAAATATCGTCGCTCGACAGGACTTCTGCTTTTTGAATCCTGAACTGGTCCGTGATGTAACGAGGCAGCTTTGGGTAAACTGCAAGCGCTTGAACTCCGGCGTCTTCTAATCGACAAGCCGCGCTCCCCGTCACGTAGACAAGTTCTTTCCAGGCTTGCATGACTGTGGTTTGGTCTATTGACTTTGTGGCGCTTATTAAGTCCGCAAACTTACCAAAGTCAACTATCTCTACCATCAGATGTGGAGTTTTTGATCCATTAAGTTGCCGACTAACTTCGGAAACAATGCGTTTTGGATATTCCAACGTCTGCTCCGTCGTCAGGATTAAGCCTAAGATAGGCTTTGCGTCTTGGGAACTTTTATGTTCCATACGGATACCCCCTTTCAGTAAGGCGAGCTGAAAATTAAGTTACAACCGCCCACCGTGTAATACTTTTATTATAGTACAAACGTTGATTTTTCACTATATATAACTAGTCGGCCAGGCAGCGGAGGGGGAAACCATACCAACGGTAATTATTACCTGATGGGTAGACTATATTATCTCTATCTCCCTGAAAGTAGAAAACGCCTGCTACCGCATCCGTGCTAGAGCTAAAGTAAAGTGCCAATCGAGACCAGTTTGGCGCTTGAAAACCAGCCGCGCCTAAACGCCCGATGTTCATATAGATAAATCCGCTGCGCACAAACTCGAAACTAACGCAACCACAAGTGAGATATTATTTATTCTATCTTTGCTTGCATTACTTAGCACTTTGTGCGCAGCGGACACAGCGACACACATAATGGGCGCATATGGCATGCTGGCAGAGATGCCTATGGCCGGTCTTCAACAGCTGAAGCATATAGCAATACCACGACTGGCATGGCTTATTCACTGCGTATTGGAGGAGGCGAAGACCCTCTTCTAATATTCCCTGCCAATAGTTCTAATCGTTATGCTGGTTACCCCCTCCGCTGCCTGGCAGACTAGTTATATATAGTGAGGATGCAAGAATAATAAGAAGCGTCCTTGCTAGACACGGCGTCGTCTCAGCCCGCCGTCGCGGGTGAGCCGCGCCTATCCCTCGCTCGTGGCGCTGCGGATTGTCTAGCAAGGGCTCTTCTTATTATTCCTACAACCTTATTAGCATTATTATAGTCAAGCACAAGTGTTTATGTTTTCTTTTCTCTTGTGCTTGACATAAAAGGCTAACAATATAGCTAAAGCTCCATTATACTTTGTGCGCAGCGGGTACATCAATATTAGTCTTGGACGCTTGAGGTACTCTGGCCTGAACGGCTCCTGGTGGTCACTCACAGCGAGCTATTATACCTCTGTTACTGATGCCCGCGCGTCCAACCTCAGCTTCAATGCTGATGTCAACCCGTCGAACAACAACGCCGCTCGCTGGGGCGGTTACCCCCTCCGCTGCCTGGCGCCCTAACAATAAATACACCCCATAATGAGGTGTATTTATCTATCAGTACCGCTTCAACTAAATGTCTAGGTCGTCTAAATCAGCTAGTTCGGCGCGAGTTTTCTCAGCGAGTTCGGTTTCCTTTTCGCCACCGTCCATTGGAGCTTCATCGTTAAGCTCGTCAGCACGTAGCTCGCCTACCGCTTCCGCATCCTCGCGAGTCTCCGCTCTAGTAGCACTTCGACTGCCATCTTCCATGCCGAGACCGTCGGTATTGACTACTTTAAGATTGTAGCGGGCACCGTTCTTGGTCCCTAAAACGCGCAACAATGTGCGGATACTTTGGGCAGTTGCACCACGTTTGCCAATCACACGACCAACATCTTCTGGGTCAACGCTTAAGCTGAGTAAGACGCCGCGTTCATCAATTTCACGGTCAACAACAACTTTATCTGGGTTGTTTACAAGAGTTTTTACGATATATTCTACAAATTGTTGGTCAATGGTTGCCATAGGGTCTCCAGTTTTATTAATTATGCTATGCTTTAATTATAGCACAAGCGCGATAAAACAAGTAATTTATTCTGCATTCTCAGCGGGAGTTTCCGTAGCTTCAGCGACCGGTTCTACGGCTGGAGCTTCTTCTTTGGGCTGATTCTTGCGCAATTTGTCGGCGTGCTTAGCCTTGGCCTGCTTCTTGGGAGCTTCTTTGTACCATTTTGGCATCTTGATACCTTCTTTTTTCAAGACAAAAGCTACCCGGCTGGACGGCTGAGCACCGTGCTCAAGATAGAATTCAACTTTTTCTTTATCTAAGACCACTTTCTTGGTCTCAGGGTTGTAATTGCCGACCTCGGCTACAACACGACCCGAAAGCGGGTGGCGCTGTGATTCCTGGACGACTATCCGATACACGGGAGCGTGTACGCGGCCATTACGTTGCATGCGAATCGCTAGCATTTTCTCTCCTTAGATTATTATTTAGTAATTATAACAAAGTTCAGAAAAATTGTAAAGCTCGGAAAACTATACCTATGACCACATGGAGCTTCTTCTATTGACTTTTTCTATAATGTGTGCTATAATGAAGAAATACGGGGTAATGTTCTTTAAAATCTAGACCCCTAGGAGGTAAAAATGGCAAAATATGGTACACGAAGTGCACTACCAATTGATTTTCGTAACGTCGGCGATAAGTCAGCTGATCTGGCAACGGTGCTGATGGCTCCTGGCATAGAAATCGGCGCTAAAAATCCGAACGTGTCAGTAGAAACTGTCTTACGCACCCATATGCGTTCGTGCCCAGACAGAGTGATTTTAACAACTAAGGACGAGAGCATTGAAAGCCCGTCGATAATTTTGGGACATTTGCTAAACCCAGATTGTTATGATTTGAAACTATGGCGAGTACAGGTGGCGCAGCGAGCGTTAACCCTGTCTTATGTCAACACTAGATCTCGGGACAGAGCGATGGGCCGCGGGTTTACAGCAGCTACAATTTGTTTTACTATGACTGACTATTGGATGCCGCTGGAGCTTGTCTTTACGGTGCCGGAAACCAGTAAAAAGCCTACTTGCAAACTCTTTTGCGGATACGAAATTGACGCCGCATGGGGTGATTTTGTAAGAGTAGTCGAATTGTCTCGCGATTACGTTTTGTCCGATATAACCGGATGGAGCGTTGCTACTCCCGAGGTGTTCGAACGCATCATAAGCTTATAGGCTGCCCGCTGGGCAGCCTTCTTGCTATTTTTAGTGTTCTTGCGTATGCTTCTGCGCAGCGAGATACAGTTTCACCCCTTCGGCGGCAGCATTGCCCTCGGCTTCTTGTTTGGAATGGCCGACGCCTTTACCCTTAAGTTGTTTACCAACGTACACACCAACCGTGAAGGTTTTATCATGGTCGGGGCCTTCCTCTTCGAGTACTCTATATGAAGGAGTGGCGCCATCAGCATGCTGAGCTAACTCTTGCAAATACGACTTCGGATCGCGCCAGCTGCCTTCTTCAAGAATCTTATCAATTTTTACCAAAATCCACTTAGCGATAAACTCACGCGCTACGTCGTATCCCTGATCGAGATAAATCGCGCCGATGACCGCCTCAAAACAGTCCGCCAAAATCACAGCGTGCGCCCGGCTTGAACCATGACGCTCACCCTTAGAGAGACGCACTAGCGGTTCGTAGCCCAATTCCTCGCCGGCTGCACCAATACTTTCGGTACGCACTAGCGCCGATCGCCAAGCCGTCATGATGCCTTCAGGCTCATCGTAGCTTCGATACAAGAAGTCTGAACTCACCAGTTCGAGCACGGCGTCGCCGAGGAATTCCAAGCGCTCATTATGTTCTTTCACGCTCTGCTTATGTTCGTTGACGTAACTGCGGTGGGTCAAAGCCGTAATCAGTAGGTCAATGTCATTAAACTCGAAACCCAGCTTTTCGCGGGCAAAATCTCGATATTTCTGTTTATCATTCTCGTTCATACCACCTCCTTACAATCCTTGTCGGATCTTATTTTTTGCTACCAACATTAATTTTTCGATGTCTTCGTACTCAATCGCATCAATAGCATCGTTAAACTTGAACCACTTAATCCCCTTCATCCACTGTTCCTTGGTTGGAGTTTCTTGGTCATCAAGGGCGCGCACGAGATAAATCTGCGTAGTCATCAAGACTAATTTGTCTACTCGACGATATTGAAAGTGAATCTTCCCTAGCCAAGTCAGCACACGAATATGAAACAACCCGGCCTCTTCGCCAATTTCGCGAATCGCAGTTTGCTTGGCATTCTCGCCGGGTTCAATATGGCCTTTCGGGATTGTCCAGCGACCCTTTGAATCTTGAATCAGCAGAATTTCAATATCGTTGTCGTCTTTGCTATGACGATAGACAATTCCACCCGCGGTCGGCTCGCGCACGACTTCCTGAATTGCCGGTTTTTTGAAAACCCGTGCCGTCACCCGAGCGAAAGCGCTGGTACGATCGCGCTCAGATTTCAGAGGCAGGGCTTCCGGCACCTTACGTACCACTTTTTCAGAGCTCACTGGCTTAGCTTCTGCCTCCGGCTCATTCTGCACCGGTGTCTTTCGCTTTGGCGATTCAACCTTAGGCGGCTGTGCCTTGGCCGGTTGTTTCTGCGGCTTGGCCGCTGGTGTCAGAGACGGTTTCTTCGACGACAGCTGCTTCTGTGCCCCCATCAGCGGCTGGTTCCGCTTGTGTTTCTTCTTCATGATGTTCTTCCTCCTCCCCCGAGTTTGATTCTTCGTTATAAATTTGGCGATAAGCCGTACCGAGCACGCCGTTGACAAACTTCGATGAGTTGTCGGAGCCAAAAGCTTTCGCTAGCTCAACGGCTTCGTTAATAGCGACTTTTGGTGGCACGGTCTCGCTTGATGCCTGGAGCTCATAAAGGCCCATGCGCAAGATGTTGCGGTCAATCGCCGCGATCGTGCTCAAGGGCCATTCGGGCGCCATCGGCTGCAGGACTTCATCAAGCGCATCAAAGCGACCGGAAACGTCCCGCGCCAAGCTATAAACAAATTCAGTATCGCCAAGGGCTTTGGCATATGGCTCGATGTTTTTCGCGACAATCGTGTCGATGTCGGCCGTAGCATCACCAGCTTTAGTACGAAATTCATATTCGTACAAACTTTGTAAAACAATAATTCTGCCTAAGTGCCGGTTACTA
>CAYYWU010000016.1:0-17142 GCA_964475445.1 uncultured Candidatus Saccharibacteria bacterium
AGCGCAGCATTCGCATTGCTGAGGTAGTCGGTTCAAGTCCGATCTGCTCCACCACCAGATTTTGATGTGATTATGGATTCTACTGATAAATATTTTTGGAACGAGGTTTACTATCCAAACCTCAAGAAATCTGAAAAAGATTTCTTGAAAGAAACTTACTTGTCGCGGTTTATTTCTGAACTTCCTGAGCTGTTGACTACTATTAGCTCTAAGACTGCACTCGACTTAGGGTGTGGACTCGGCCAGGATACACAATGGCTACTTAGTCAAGGTTTTGACGTTACTGCCTGTGATATCTCTCAAAAAGCTACTCAACAATTAAAGGGCGTAGTGCCAGACAAAAACCTTTTACATTTCGACATGGCAAAAGGGCTACCGTTCCGTGACGACACATTTGGGTTAGTTAGTGCTAATTTATCTTTGCACTATTTTGATTTCGCTACCACGGAAAAGCTTTTTGCCGATATTGAGCGCATACTTATTCCTGGCGGTATTTTAATTGGCCGTGTGAACTCTGATAAAAATAACTATATTGATGCTGATTGGCAAGAAATTGAAGCCGATTTTTATTATAACCAAAAACTCCAACAGCACAAACGACTATTTAACCAACAACAATTTGACCACTTAACTAAAAATTGGGAAGTTGTGATTCTGCGCGAAAATCTCACAGTTCGCAAACAACGCCAGAAATTCACTTGGGAATTTGTCTTACGCAAACCGCTAGTGTAATCTAAGAGCCACTTAGCTCTCTTTCTTCCACACCGCTACCCCGACAATCGCCGCGGCGTCCACCAAGATAATAATCAGTCCAGCTAGCTCGCTACCGTTTAGTAGTAATATTCCGCCAAACACTCCCGCCACTAGTGCCAAGATAAATTTCGCCACTTGCTTAAACTTTTCAAGTTTGATCTCTGTTTCGAGCGTGCGTTTCTCCATAGCGTGCTCGTGGCGTTCGCGCTCTAGTGCGAGCTCTAGCAGGCGTGCCGCCCCGCCCGGCAACACCTTCTCGTATTTTGCCAAAACTTCCGGCGTTGGCAACCCCTCAGCTTGTTCAGCTTCTACTCTTGCGACTTCATCAACTTCAGCCACCTTTTTGACTTTTCTGCCCACACTGCGTTTGTCTGCCATTTTGCTCCATTCTGCCCACGCCGTTAGTTAATTTCCTGCTATGCTTGTTCGCGACTAATGCCCGGAACCGGGAACTTCAGCGCTAATTCGCGCACTTCTTCGCGTAGCGCTTTCAGCTCCGCCTCGTGGGCATCTAAGCCCTTCTCGTCACCCGCCTCAACGCAAATATCCAGAGTGCGCTTCATCCAGTCTGCGACCTTCATCATTTCCACCACGCCTAGCCCGCGCGTTGTCATTGCTGGCGTCCCGAGACGTACGCCGCTCGGCCGGAACGCTCCACCTTTGTCGGTTGGTAAAGCGTTGGCGTTCAGCGTCAAACCGATTTTATCCAGGGCCACTTCATAGAACTTCCCATCAATCCCGAAGCTTCCCATCACGTCTACCAGGATCAAGTGGTTTTCCGTACCGTCACCCTGCAATTTGAAGCCTAAGCGCTTCAGCTCGGCCGCCAAGGCTTGGGCATTCTCAACAATCATGCGCGCATAATCTTGGAACTCCGGTTGCAAATCCTCCTCAAACGCCACCGCTTTAGCCGCAATCACGTGTTCCAGTGGTCCACCCTGTGTGCCCGGGAACACCGCCCGGTCAATCAAGGTCGGGATATTCTCAAGCGTATGCTCAACTTTCTTCAACGGATTGCCAACCTTACCCATGCTCATAATCAGCCCGCCACGCGGCCCTCTCAAGGTCTTGTGTGTTGTGCTCGTCATCACGTTGAAACCATGCTCCAGCGGATTCGGATGTACACCACCGGCAATCAATCCGGCCACGTGCGCCATGTCTGCCATCAAGAGCACTTCCTCGCCAGTTTCCGCCGTCAATTTGTCAGCAATCGCCTTCACGCGGTCAAAATCGGGCAACTTCATAAAAGCAGAATAGCCCACGAGGATCAACTTCGGCTTATGCTCAAGCGCCAACCGTTCCATTTCGTCGTAGTCAATATCGCCATCCTCGGTCACGCCGTAGCCAACAAAGTTATAAATCTTCGCACTACGCGTCACCGGAGAGCCGTGCGTCAGGTGTCCACCTGCCGGCAAAGACATCGCCAAAATTGTATCGCCCGGCTTGCACCAAGCAAAATATACGGCTTCATTAGCGTTCGCGCCAGAATGCGGCTGGACGTTGGCGTGGTCGGCCCTAAACAACTTTTTCGCCCGCTCAATTGCCAAAGTTTCCACTTGGTCGATATTTTCCTGCCCACCATAATAACGCTTGCCTGGGTAACCTTCGCTATATTTATTGGTCAAAATTGACCCCATGGCTTTCAAGACATTTGCAGAAACATAATTTTCGCTCGGGATCAACTCCAATCCCTCGCTCTGGCGCTTAGCTTCCAAATCAATCAACTCGAAAATTCGATCTTGTTTTTCCATAATGATACCTCCATCATTGTCATCATTTACTGTCATTTTTCTCGTTGAAAGGGAATTAAACCATATTATTACTCTCCGCTTTTCTCTATTATAACAATAAAGTGCCAAAAATACGAAAAATCTTGCAAAACTTGTCCCAGCCTATTGACAAAAATAAAAATCTGTGATACAATAGGATAAGAGATTCCTGCTATTTTTCAGGGATACTCGAAGATTAACATTCCTAAACTCATAAAATTCAAAAGGAGGGGTAATTTTGGATAAGTCAAGTAAAATCACTGTAACTATCGTCGGAGCGCTCTGGGCAGCTTTGTTCCTCTGGTTAGGCTTATGGAAGTTTAATATTCCATTTAACTTTGGGAGCTTTGGGGCATTTCTCTATTATGGTATCCTGGTTATAGGAATACCGCTTACGATCTGGATTTTTGCTTTCTCTATTGACAGCTATGGCAAACCCAGTGGGTTTGTCTACGTACCTGCTGCACTTTTAATCCTTGTAGCAGCTATTGGCGGTGTTATTTCTAGTCCACTTTTTAATGCTAATGCTTATGCATCGCAAATTAGCATACCAGAGCCAACTCCATTCGGCGAAAGCGACATTGCGCCTTTCGATCCCACACAGATACCGTGGGTTAGCGAAGAGTACGCTGGCGTGCTGGGCGATAAGTTGATTGGTACGTTGGGAGCAGTAGGCTCAAGTGTTGAATTGGGCGAATTCGTCCGCCAAGACGTAGCTGGAGAACTCTTCTTCGTAGCGCCAATCTTGCATTCCGGTTTCTGGAAGTATAATGCCAATCCGGGAGGAACTGCCGGTTACATCATGGTTTCTATGACCGACGACAACGATGTGCGTCTGGTTGAAGATTTTAAGATTCGCGTCCAGCCGAGCGGCCATGCTGCTTGGGGTGACAAACTGGAACGTATCGTTCAGGGTGCTGTTCCATCTGGTCTCCGTTATGAGTATAAGTTCGAAGTTGACGATGAATTACATCCTTGGTGGGTGGTCCCGATTTATGAAAACCAAGTTGGTTTATGGGGCGGTAAAGAAATCGTCAAAGTGGTGCTGGTTGACGCTACGAATGGTAACAATGTTCACGTTTATGGTGTGGATAATGTTCCGGAGTGGGTTGACCGCATCTATCCGTCAGGGCTGATTGAGTCGCAGTTGGAAAATTGGGGCCTGTATTCCAGAGGATTTTGGAATACGCTTTTTGGGAAGACTGGTTTATTGCAGTCAGACGAAGGCAATGTCGTAGTCTATTCCGGTGACGATTGCTATGTTTTCGATTCTTTGACCTCGTATGCTGGCGCTGATGAAAGCACGGTTGGCTTTGTACTTACCAATACTCGCACTAAAGAAGTGGAATATTTCAGCTTAGCTGGAGCTACTGAATGGGCGGCGTGCCAGTCAGCACTTGGTGATGAACGGGTTAAAGCCCAGAATTATGCAGCAGTCTTTCCGATTCCGACTATGATTGAAGGCCAACCAACATACTTTATCCCGTTATCGGATCCGAACAGCGGTATTATCAAGACGTTTGCTTTGGTGAACATTGAAAAGTATCAGACAGTTGGTATTGGCACGACGATTCGTGAAGTTGAACGTGATTATCGGGCTAAATTGCGTGAGTCTGGAGCAGCATCGCTCTATACTCCGTCGGCTGATTTGCTTGAAATCACCGGTAAAGTCTTGCGCTGGGGTGCTTATACAGAGGGAGGTAATACGTATTACCTCTTCGTGATAGAAGGTCACGAAGAGGTGCTGTTGTTAACGGATACTTCTGCAGCTGAAGCAGCAATTACTCGCGAAGGCGACCGGGTGAAACTGGAGGTCATTGCTACTGAAAATTCGGGATGGACAGTCTTCAGCTTTGATAACTTAGAGTTTGAACAAACTTTAAGTGAGGTCGAAGAGGCTGTCACTGCCGATGAATACCAGCAACGGCTGAAAGAAGTTCAGGACGACCCGGCGATTATGGATGACAGTAAATTCCAGGAGTTTTGGAACTTATTGACTCCTGAACAACAGGAGGAATTCCTGCAGCAGGCACAGTAAACGAAAATGAGTTTTGGAATTAGCAGTTTATAAGGTTAAGCCCCCGATATGGGGGCTTTTCTGCTTGATTGGCTAAAAAGTGATGGCAAAGAAGTTGTTAGTGTTGTGTATTGGTAAGCCAATGCTCTATTGACAAAAATAGGAATGTATGCTACAATGTAAGTAGATACTTTACAATTTCCACAAAATTCATAAGGAGGGGCAAATTATGAGCCAAAAATGGGAAATCAATAGAGTAAGCACACCTGAGCGCATTTTCGAGGAGATCAAGGAGGAGATGGTTCAGCCAATCGGTATCGTTTTATTCGGTGCTGACTGTGATTTAAAAGATGAGGTCTATATGAACTGTGTAGAGCAAATTCCGAATCTCGCAACTGGGTATGGCGGCAAAGGTAATATGAGTCTCCGTGCGGCAAAGCAACCCTTTAGCGAAGGCCGTAGTGTTCTGACCATGATGCATGGACAAGCCTCTGGAGATCACTTGCAAAGACACGAAACTGTGCAGGCTCTAAGAGATTTAGGGGCGAAATCTGTGATCGGAATTTATGCGAAATATAAGCCTATTTGGCTTGGCGACAGAAAGAAATCGGATGAGGATCTTGCCAACGCTCAGTCTTGGGCTTTATTAAACCACCCACCGACTGCCGATGGCTTGGATTGTTTTATCGTGGTTGAAGAAGAAAGGGAGGGGTAAATATGGAGACCACAAGAATTCTATGGAGTGGTTTGACTGGCCGCACCGGACGGGAAGCAATCAAACAGGCACCGATAATTCCTGGTGTAGAGATTGTTGCTGGGATGAAACGACATGTCTCGGAAACCGACAGTGTCCGACTGGGAGACGAAATTTTTAAACAAGTAGACTGGTTTGATTATGCTACTGGTATGCAGGGGATTTATGGTTTGATTAGAATGACCGAACGTGCAGGGATCAATATAATCGTTGATTTTTCTCACCCCGACGTCTTTGACAGGGTGCTGGAATTGGCAATTCGCACAGGAAAACCACTGGTCAGCGGGACTTCAGGTTTGTCTGCTAGACAAATGGCATCACTTTATGATGCCACAAATCGTATACCGGTCTTTCGCGGCGGTAACTTTCGTTTTAAGGTGAAGCAATTCATTGACGAAGCGTTAAGGCTGACGATGATGGCCGACGGCACTCCAACACTCTATGAAAATTTCTATGAAGGCAAGAGTTTGCCGAGTGAAACGTCAAAGGTGATACGAAGGAGAATCAGTGAAGCCACTGGTAAAAAGGTTACGGTATATTCCGAAGCAAATTTGCCTAAGGAGAATTTGCCCTGCAAGTGGCGGCTGGACTTAGGTACAGAACTAAGGAATGGCTTGAACTGCAATACTGTAGGTTTCGATAAACTTGCGCACGATGTGCTGGACATCGCTAGGGTGATGGCGAAAAAACCGGTTAAAAAAGGAGAATTCTACGACCTCGACGAAATCTGGGATGACCTTGTATCATGGGTGATCTAGATTAAGCAACAACAAGCACCCCTGCCGGAAAACCGGCAGGGGCGTTTTAGGCTTTCACCATTCCAATATATTCTTGATACGAAAGCATTTTCGCCCAGTCAACAAAATCCGTAAACAAGATTCCATTGAGATGGTCAGTTTCGTGCTGCAAGACGTGGGCAGGAAACCAAACCCTAACCCCCGCCCAGAAAAACGCAACTATATTCGTGGAGCTCTTTCATGCGCAAATCTGATTTAATTATCGTAATACCATCTCGGACTTCGTAGATATAACTCGAAGCAGCGCCGGGATTTCTCCGCCAAACAGTTAAGCCATTATCGCACTTTGCGGTCAGCTCTGCAGCGCCAAACATCCAAATTGCCCAGATTGCTAAAATTGCCAGACCAAGAAAAACTACAACGCAGGCAATAAAACCAAAAACACGCCACTTCTTAATCGGCGTGCTCTTTTGGTTGGATATTTCCACTTCGTGTCTCTAAATTGTCTATTCAATATGGTGGTTCCGGCTGGACTTGAACCAGCGACACAAGGCTCTTCAGGCCTCTGCTCTACCAACTGAGCTACAGAACCAACTAGCATCAGTATAGCATAATTTTGGCAAAAAGTAACCCCTTTTGTGCTATAATCAACTTAGGTCGCCCGGTTGGCGGAATTGGTATACGCGTTCGACTTAAAATCGAATGGAGAAATCCATATGAGTTCAAGTCTCATACCGGGCACCAATAGGAGATTTATCAATGAAAAATTCTAAAATTACTCGTAAGATTACTCAAGGTATGTATGTTTTGACGACCGTCGGCGGTGGTTGCATCGTTGACGCAGTCTCGCGCGTGGGTGGTAGTGGTGACCAGGCTTTGGTTTCCGTGGCCGTGGCAAAAACTAATCATTCGCACAAATTGCTCAGCGAAAGCCCAAAGTTCGCCCTTTCGGTCCTCGGTATGGATGTTGACCCTGAGATTATCCAAACTTTCGGTTTCAAGTCTTCAAAAGACGTCGATAAGTGTGCTGAATGTCAGACTATCGAAGTTGAAGGCATACCAGTCCTAAAAAACTCGATTGGCTATATGATTTTTGAGAAAGTTGACCAAATTGAGAACGATACGCACACAGTGTTTATCGGGAAGCTGGTGGAAGGCGATCTAGAAGAACCAGACACTGAGCCGATGACTTATGCTTATTATCAGGAGCATAAGGAAGACCTCACAAAAACCAGTACCGAGCAGGGAAAAACCGCTTGGGTGTGCAAGGCTTGTGGCTACATTTATTATGGCGATGAGGTGCCGGACGACTTCATCTGCCCACTTTGCGGTCTCGGCAAGGCTTATTTCGAGAAACGCGAAAGCTAGCCTCGGTTGTTCCGAAACTCTAGTCGTGCATGCGGCTAGAGTTTTTTTGATGCCCCCAAACCCACTGGTTGGGTCGGCGGAACCTTACTTGGTATGATTAATAATTTTTACCATCATAACAAAAATCTACCCTCATCAGGTAGATTTTATAAGATATAGCACATATACGAACACCCGGTGCTAACTTTATTATTTTCAGAACTACAGGCGTCTCTCAACGTCAGATTCGTCCGAGTTCCTAACCTTATTTTACCACGACCAGTATACCCGTCAATATTGATTTTTAAGATTTTTGATATAATAATATTTTTGGAAAATCATGAAAATTACAGGTGTAAATCACAAAAACCGAACAGAAGGGTATTGACATTTTTGATAATGTGTGATACGATGAAAGTATAGGCTTATATTGCCTAAAATATTACAAGGGGGCATGAACTATTATGAGTTCAAGAGCAATTTACAAGTACCCATTAGCACCGACCGACTCGCAGATATTATGTTTGCCGAAAGGTGCCAAGATATTGTCGATCATTACGCAAAATGAAGCAGTGTGCCTCTATGCAGAAGTGAACACCGCAGCGGTGTCCGGCGCGGACGATCGTTACGAAATTCGTATTTATGGAACTGGACATCAGCTTAGGGATGACCTCGACGATTTTAATTTTTTGGGTACAGTATCTTTACACGGCGGGTTGTTAGTCTTTCATATATTCTATAAAAAAGTATAACGGGCCCGTTATGGCATGGATTTCACGTCCATGCCATTTTACCACTTAGGCAGCGGAGGGAATTACCAACCCATCGTACATAGTTCATTGTTGGATCCGTTTCCGTTGTGCCGATATCGAGATAGTAAGCATTCGCAGTCAAGCCATCAGTATAGTCGCTAGAGGTGCTAGACCAATAGTATGCACTGCGTCCGATATTTTGCGGTCTGCCAATGCTGATAGCTACCCATGCGCTGCGCACAAAGTATAATGGAGCTTTAGCTATATTGTAGTATTATGCAACCATTCTCACTATATATAACTAGTCTGCCAGGCAGCGGAGGGGGTAGCCATTAAAGCGTACAAAATTTGTTGAAGCGCTAACAGCTGCTGTATCAAGTTGTAAATTATAAGCGCTAGCTTCAACTGATGAAGTGTAAATACTAGCAGTTCTAGACCAAGCATAGCCAGATTTACCTGCGTCGCGTAAATTGTCATTTGATGTAGGCTGAACGCGTAGTCTTCCGCTGCGCACAAAGCTTAAAATGTGCGCAGCGGGAATATCGGTATCAATGTCGGACGCTTGGGGTACTCTGGCCTGGGCGGCTACTGGTGGTCTACTTCGGCCCTAGCTTATACTTCGTCTACTGATGCCAGGTCGTCACGCCTCTACTTTAATGCTGCTGATGTCACCCCGTCGAACAACAACGCCGCTCGCTGGGCTGGTTACCCCCTCCGCTGCCTGGCAGACTAGTTATATATAGTGAGAAAGGCGCCAATTCGGTAAATCTATGTTACAATCGTTATATGACGAGTGGAGGCAAAACTTTTAAGTACAAACTTTTGCATTGGCTGGACGAGTGGCGTTTAGCTGCAGAAGGTGTCGTTTTAGCAACTCGCGAGCGCCGCTTTGTTATTGTTTTCCTGATAACTTTCGTAATATTCGGCACTTTGATGAACCTTTTGTCTGGTAGTACTGCCGGTCTCAGTTTAATTTGGAGTGTCAGCTGGCCGGAAAAACTCAAAATTATTGGCGATAGCTTTCTCGGAGTTTTTGGTGTCGGCCAAAACTTCTGGGACTGGCTGTTGCTATTTGTCGTGACATTATTACAGAGTATTTTATTTGGGCTAGTTGCCCTAGTTTGGAAAAAGCGCCAGCGTAGCAAAAAAGACCAGGTAGTTGCAACTGCCGCCAATTCCGACAACGTCCAGAGTGCCGGGCTAGCAGCCGGTCTAGCTGTGCTCGGCTCAGGTTGCCCGACTTGCGGCACAACTTTGTTAGCACCGATGCTCGGAACTTTATTTAGCACCAGCAGTTATGCGCTAGCTGGCGTTGTGTCGGGAATCTTGACGGCGGCTGCCATTATTATTGCATTATTTACCCTTAAACGCATTGGCAAAGATGCTTATGCGCTAATCGTCAGCGAACGTTTTATGAAGAAACACCAAAGTCAAACGAAGGAGAACCTATGAAACGCACCCTGCGAACAGTCGCGATTATTGCAGTTGTGGTTGCAGTTTTTGCGCTAATTATTACTAGTATGTCGGCCAAGCAGTCGCTATCGGAACAAGTCTGGGACCAGAACACTACCATCGGCAGCCTCGACGCGGACAATTATTATATTATGTATACCGACCTAATATGTCCATACTGCGACGTTTTCTCGCGCGCCGTTATGGAGCACTGGGATGAGTTTCAAGCTTATCTCGACGAGCATGATATTTTATTCGAGATTCGCCTGACGGATGCACTTTATGAAGGCAGCGGTATTCAATATTCGCGTGATGCCGCCGAAGCGACTTATTGCGCCGCGCGCGAGGATAAGTTTTGGGAGTTCTATCACGGTGCTCTTGGCGCGCTCTGGGACGACTATCATTCCAAAGGTATTGGCGTTAGCAAAACTGCCACACCGATCAAAAACTTACCTGATGATTATTGGCTAGAAGTTGGGCACAAAGCTGGACTAGGCGACAGCTTTGACAACTGCGTCAAAAATCATGAAACTGTCGCAGTCATCGAAGACAACACGCGCCGGGCTATGCAAACCGCCGAAGGTATGCCGTCTTTTAAGTTTAATCGTTTCACGACTTCCGGATTTGATAATAGTTGGGGCTGGGACTACGTCAAAATGTATCTTGACGCTGGCCTAACCAAGAAATAAGACAGGGCTATCTCACGCTCAACACGAATTCGCTCTCGTCTCCCGATACCAAGTCGCGAAGTTTCATCTTGCCGCTTCTCGCTTCGTCTTCACCAATCACAACCGCATATCGTGCCACTTTTCCAGCGTATTTCAGCTTATCGCCCAGTTTTTTCTCCGTCAGCACAATATCAACACTTTTGCCACTACTGCGCAACTGTTCGGCAATCCGCTCAGCAATAGCAATTTCATCTGCACTCAGCGGTAACAAGCAAACATCAACTGGCGCCTTCTCGCTCGTCTGAATCAAACCATAATTATTCAGAATCCAGAACAAACGCGTTAAGCCAATCGATCCGCCCACACCTGGCAGGGCCTGCTCAGTATAATGCGAGGCTAAGTTTTCGTAGCGTCCACCCGAGCAAATCGAACCAATCTCACGGTGCTCCGGCACAAAAGTCTCAAACACCGTGCCCGTATAATAATCCAGCCCGCGCACAATCAACATATCGGCAATCACGTTGGCATCGGGAGAAAGTTTCTTTAGAACTCCTAACACCTCTTCCAGCTCGTCTACGCCAGCTTGGAAAGTCGCATTCGTAAACCCGAAACTACGCAAATCTCGACAAACTTCTTCACCGCTACCATGCAAGTTCATGAATGTTGTGATTTTTACAACATTTTCTGCATCAATTCCAAGTTCTTCCAGTGCGGCGGTAGTTTTCTCAACCGGAACCTTTTCCGCATGATCCACAATCCCAAAAATCTCGCTGGCAGCATGTTGCAAGTTCAGCTCTTCCAGTATGCCATTCAAAATCTTGCGGTTACTAACGCGCACCACAAACTGTGGTAACGGCAAAACCTTTAGCGCTTCAATTAAAGTCGCAATCACCTCGGCATCATAAGCTATTGGCAGGCTATTCCAGCCAATCACGTCAATATCGCACTGATAAAACTCCCGAAATCGCCCTTTTTGCGCACGTTCACCCCGGAAATTACGTGCCACCTGGGTGACCTTAAAAGGGAAAGTCAAATCATTCAGGTGATGTGCCACGTAACGCGCCAGCGGCACCGTGTGGTCAAAACGCAAAGCTTGATCAGCGTCAGCACTATCTTCGGCCGTCTTGACAACTTTATAAATCTGTTTTTCGGTATCGCCACCCGCTTTTGCCAATAAAATTTCTGTACGATCAATCACTGGCGTCTCGATATGCAAAAACCCATGTGCCCTAAACGCTGACATAATTCCAGTCTTTAATCGGTCAAATTCCGCCTGCAGGCTCGGCGTTAACTCTTGGGTGCCACTAATCGGCGCAGTATTGATTTTCTTCATAGATTTATTATAACATGGTTTGCCTAGCGAATATAGTGGTCGCAGATGAATCGTACCAAACCAAGGATTACAATAATGCCTAGGCCAATCCAGAGCAAGTTTTGCCATTTCCAGCCGGATTTTGGCGTTTCGGTCTGAGTTCCCTGGCTATTTGTAGCCATTGTCGGAGCTATACTGGTTACTTTTGTCTCTGGAACTTCTGTCTGTGGAGTATTGGGTTGCGTTGCGACCTCATCTTGGTTTTCAATGACAACTGGCGGAGCAGCATCTTCCGCATTTCTTCCGCCACCAACCACAGAGGCAGTTTGGCTACTCGCAGAAAATAGTGGATCATTAGATGGAGAATCAATCGGCGGGTCAATATTCTCGTCACTATTAAGCTCCGAATCTTCGACTGGTGGTAGCGGCTGTGGATTAATTGGTCCTGTTACGGTGATTTTTACCTCAGCTGTGCCTTCGTTGCCATCACTATCCACTGCGCGCGCCATTAAAATATATTCGCCCGCTTGGTTCAAATCAACTTCACCAGTAACAATAATTTCTGCCGGGTCAATCTCGCCGTCTTCGCCATCTGTTGCTGTCCAATTGTTATGCCAATCTGGCATGGTGCTGCCAGCAACAAATTCAGTCGTACCTGTATAGCTCAAGATTGGCACCCCGCCCCGAGCCAAGTGTTCAATAAAGTCCGCATAAGTTTCTTGGTCGGCTGGCTGCAGCTGGCGATAAGCCAAAGTCACCCGAGTTTTGTTGGCGACGTCAAGATGTCGGTTATTTAGCACCGCATCGGATAGTTGCGCTTGGTAGGCTTCAATTTCATGCACAATCTGGCGCTTCAGCAAAGCATAGATTTGTAACTCGCCTTCCAGTTCGCTCCAGGTCTCCTTTCGGAGTCCATTCGTCGTCACGACGTAACGCTCCGTAGTGGCTGGCCGGAATGCTTCCGCCTCTTCGCTATCCAAAGTACTATAAAACTTCGCTTCAGCGGCATGTACTTCGATTATGCTTCCGGGAGCGAGCTCAACTTCATAGGTTAGCGGTGCATTCGCAAATACGTACTCCACCGCAGTCACCGCTGGAGCGTCCGGAACGTTTTCTACAGAATCTTTATCGGCATCATCTTCTGCCGTATCGTCCAGCTGCTCGGACGGTGCTGGTGTTGGATCTGGCGCTAGTGCCACCGTCTGTTCGCGAATCTGAGTGTATTCGCCGCGCACGAGTTTACCGCTCGCGTCAAAAATCCGCACGTAAGCCTCGTTTTCTAGCGGGGAATCACTAATTTTCGCAGTCGCATGGCGAAAATTGTTCGTAAAAGTCAGCTGATAACTTGGAGCGTTCGCAGCAGAGCTGGCAATCTTTAGTATCAAACTGTTATCATATACTGGCGTTTCAACCACGCCGCTCGGATTACTCGCCAAGAAAAGTCCGCCGTGCGTCGACCAAAGTCTCCCACCGATGATACTGACAGACACTAACGCCATCAACAAAATCGCAAACCACCTCTTGCGGCGCATCACATAATCCCAAACTCTCCCTAGCTTCATAAAATCTCGCAGTCTCAAGCTATAATGCTTATAATTATACCACAGATAGCGCAAAATTACAAGAGAAGACCGCCCAGAAATCATGCTATAATGATAGATATGACGAAGAAAAAAGAAGATATTGTTGATAAACTAGTTGCTTGGGGCTGTGGCATCTTACACTTGGATAAGCATACCCCCATGTTCCAACAGCTTGCAAAATTTGTAATTGTGGGCTGCACCAATACTGCCATTAACTGGACAATTTTTGCTCTGGCACTGGCAATTTTGCCGATTCCCGATGAGGTCACGAAGTCGATTGTTGCGAGCGCAATTGCTTTTGCGATTTCGACCATCTTCAATTTCTGGGCGAGTATCACCTGGGTGTTCAATACTACGGGCAAGAAGTCTCGCCGCCGGCTCTTTATCGAATTCGCGGTTTTTAACGGAATCGCCTTCCTTGTCTTTGACGAAGCTTTGCTGGCCTGGCTGGTATCGCTTGAGTGGCATCCGATGCTTGCCAAAATTGTCACCACGGCTTGTGGTATGGTCTTTAACTTTATCACTCGCAAAGTCTTTCTGGAAGAAAATAATGCCATCAAAGACAAGCTCAAAATCCACGGTAAGTACTAGGAGTATTGACAAAATGGATAATCTGTGCTACAATGAAAATATAGGCCCCGAGGAGGGCAGGCTTTTGACGACTCGGGGGGGGGGGCGAATCTAGAAGAACGCTTTGACGTTCTGGATGCGCAAGGCAACAAAACTGGCCGCACAAAACCGCGTAGCGCCGTACACCGTGATGGCGACTGGCACCGCGCCGTTGATATTTGGGTAGTCAATCGGCAAGGAGAAGTTTTGCTACAATTACGTTCGCTAGAGAAAGATAGCTATCCGAACCACTGGGATATTTCTTGCGGTGGGCATGTCGTCGCGGGCGAAGATAGTTTGTCTGCCGCTATTAATGAGCTTAAAGAAGAGCTGGGCTTAGACGTTCAGCCGCAGGAGCTACAATATTTGCTTACCTGGAGGACGGTTAATGATCGACCGAAACCAGGATTTATCAATAATTCGTTTAAAGATCTGTATATTTTATATACTGATAAGGGTTTAGCTGATCTCACTCCACAGCCGGAAGAAGTTGCGGAGCTACGATTTTTCCAACCACAAGAACTCAAAGCTATGGTTGAACGCCAAGACCCAATGCTGGTTCCACACGCATGTGCTTATGAAAAGCTGCTTACAGTACTCGGTGTAGAGTAAAAATGCAAGCATAAATTTAATATTAACCAACTTTGTGCGCAGCGGGATGACCGTGATTTATAATGGAGCATTGCGATACTCAGGTGGAAGTGGTAACTATTGGTCTAGCTCTGCAGTAATATATACAAATGACTTGAACGCCAATGCTAGTCATCTTGGGATTACTTCTGCAGATGTTTATCCTTCTTATGATCCAAATGCACGTTGTCTTGGTTTCCCCCTCCGCTGCCTGGCAGACTAGTTATATATAGTGAGAAAAGCCAAAGTAAGCCTAAACCTAACCTGCAGGGACGCGTCGCTCACTCCCGTCTTCACGGGGTTCGCGCGCTGCATGCTCGCTAGCAAGCTCCGCACCCCCTGCAGGTTAGATTTAGGCTTACTCTAGTTCTTCTTATTCATAAAGTTCAAGGCAGCGGAGGGGGAAACCGTACCACCGATTGCCCGGGCCGTACGACGGGTAAACATCCGTCGCATAGAAGTAGAGGTCGTACGCAGTAGCTGTAGTAGTATTAGTATAAACCGCGGCGGTAGACGGCCAGCCGTAGCCGTAGATGCCAGCGCTCCTCAAGCGGCCGCCGTTAATATTGACGTCCCCGCTGCGCACAAAGTATAATGGAGCTTTAGCTATATTGTTGGCCTTTTAATGTCAAGCACAAAAGGAAAGAAAATAATAACACTTGTGCTTGACTATAATAATACTAATAAGGCTGTAGGAATAATAAGAAGAGCCCTTGCTAGACACGGCGTCGTCTCAGCCCGCCGTCGCGGGTGAGCCGCGCCTATCCCTCGCTCGTGGCGCTGCGGATTGTCTAGCAAGGACGTTTCTTATTATTCCTGCATACTCACTATATATAACTAGTCTGCCAGGCAGCGGAGGGAGAAACCGAACCAACGATCGTTGTTGACTGACGGGTCGACAGCAGCGGCATTGAAGCTGAGGTCCGACGATCTGGCATCAGTAACAGAGGTATAATAGCCCGCCGTAAGCGACCACCAGTTGCCGTTCAGGCCAGAGCTCCTCAAGCGTCCAAGATTAATATTGATGACCCCGCTGCGCACAAAGTGATCGCCACACTACAATTTTTGCGCAGCAATTTCGTAACTTTGGTCGAGCAAATTCAAAATTTGCGCCGTTTCCATGCTCCCATCCAAAATGATCGTAATCCAGTTGTTCTTATTCATATGATAGCCAGGGAAGACATTAGCTTGGCTTTCAGCGAAATCTAAGGCTGCATTTTTCTGAAAACGTAAATCAATAATTTCAACTTTTTCATCAGTAGTCTGTCCGGGCAACTTATTGCGCGAAATTGTCAATAATACAGCATACCACTTACGATTATCTTTGTTGCGCCAAATCGCGTTCTTCGGCGACCTTTGCCAAAGAAATTCCAGATTATCTCCATATTTCTTATGAACATAAGTAATAATCTCTTTGGCTTGGCTAGCGATAAAAGCACCTTCATTCATATTGAGCTCAACACAAAAATGGAGGCACCGACCGGAATTGAACCGGTGTACGCGGTTTTGCAGACCGCTACGTAACCACTCCGCCACAGTGCCATAGTCTTATTCTATCATAACTCGTCTAACGTCGCTAGATATTCAGCATCTTTCGGACGGCGTCGCGATAAATCTCTTTGACTAGCGCATAATCCTCCGGATGCTGTTGCAAATATTTCTCAATCATTACGCCGCTATTTACTTCCAACACTAGATATTCGCCGTCAATTGTATTAATAATATCAACGCTGCAAAATCTCAGCCCAATCGCTTTGGCAGCCGCTAGTGCGGTTTGCTCCAGCTCATTGCGGAGCCCAGAATCCTCAACTTTAAACGACTGCGCCCCACGGCAAAGGTTAAACCGCCAGTCATCACCCCGCGTTTTGCCATAAATCAGGCGCGCTTCGCCATCCAAGACTATTATGCGATACTCATGCTGGATTTCATAATACGGGCACATACTTGCCGACGTCGCTTGATAGAAGACCCGAGCCAGAGCCGGCTCTAGCTCGCTGACAGTCTTAACCTGAAAGACTTTCGCCCCCAGCGAGCCATTATTAGGTTTAATCACGATATGATTATCGTGATTGCACAAATACTGCTCCGCATAATCCAGGGAATTACACCCTTCTGCAAAATCAGCATGATTCCGAAACTCATAAATCAAAGCATGCTCCGCGACAGGAATACCGTGCGTGCGCAAAACATCAAAAGTGGCATATTTATCATCCGCCGTCAACGACGCTACGGCCGGATTGAGGTCGAATTTGTGCCCCATTACCCGCCCAACACGACCATTTTTCTCGATAATCCCCAGATAGCTATTCGACAGCCAGGCAATCGTAGCCTTTTCCTCTTGACAAATATCTTCAAGTATGATACAATAAGAAGACATACTGTTGATAAAGCTACTTTGATCGGACTTCTGAGAAGACATGTGTTTATTATAACACTGTCCATTCACTATATATAACTAGTCTGCCAGGCAGCGGAGGGAGAGACCGTTGGAACGTGGATGGGTACTGGAAGTGGTTACGCTGCTAGCATCGAATGCTAAGTGAATAGCTCCAGCTGCTGTATTGTTCGTATATTCTGCAGCCATTGACGAATAGCACCAACCACGAAGCCCCGACCAGCCTATTCGGCCATTTGCAATAATGAGAATCCCGCTGCGCACAAAAACCTTGAACTCCGCGGAGCTATATGCTACAATAAGAACATCCTGCGGGCGTAGCTCAGTTGTTTAGAGCGCTTCCTTGCCAAGGAAGAGGTCGAGA
>CAYYWU010000017.1:0-14640 GCA_964475445.1 uncultured Candidatus Saccharibacteria bacterium
TACCCAGGCTATGGGTCGTTCCAAAACGTTCTTGGTTTAATTATAAGTAGACATCTTTATTATATCATAAAACGTTCCACTTTTTAATATCCAAATCGCACACGAGGCCGCACGAGGCTCTATTTCGTATCATTTTCGCAAAGATAGGAAAACATAGGAGTTTTGTTCCAAAAGCCCCACAAAATGCTTTATATTGCGACACAGGGGTAATTCATTTGGTAGTTGTATAAAATAAGGCAAAAATGTGATAAAATATAAACATAACTATTATAAAAAACAAAAAATAAGTCAAAAAATGGAAAATTCTCAATTATCATCCTATGTGGCAAAAATTACTAGCCCCAGTCAAACGCAAGCCATTAAAATCATACAGAAAACGCTATCAGCACAGTCTGGCTTACTTGATGGCAGTCTAACAAACTTAAATCCCTTAACCCCTATTAACGACCTTCAATCATTATTAGGTGTCTGGAACGAGAAGGATGAGGGTCTTGATAATCTAAACGTTTCTATCTCCGCAGGAATATTAAAAGTCGATGCTAGCGTTTCAACGACAAGTGGAGTTGTTGCTAGTGCTTCTGAAGTTATTCATCGTATATCTATTGGGAAAAATGTTTTCAGCCACTTACTGGCATCCAACGCTTCCGATGCAGATGAAGTGGAGATACCTATCGTTATCGAACAAGAGACTCGCCGCTCTCTCGGTAATATTACTCTTGTCGGTTATCAAACGCTTGATACTACTATATCTGGCAAGAAAAAGGATGTTTCCGGAATGGCGGCTATTCTGGAAGAGAAAGGCTCTACTCCAGAGAAATTTAGCGTTACTGATATCCAATGTTTTTTAACCTACATCAACCCGCAAGACATCAAATTGAACCTCCAATACGCTTATCTACTTATAAACAATACCAAGATAGATTTCAGTAAAGCCGCAGAGCAATTCTTCCTTTTGCGTGCTATGTTTGGCAAGCGAGGAAAAAATAGACCAAAAATAGAGTTTGAAGATTTTTATAACCTCTGGTCTGAACAAGAGCACATCCCGTTCGACTGGGATGATTTTGGTAAAGTTAATAATGGAAAAGAACGAGCGGAGTTTATCCATAAAATTAGAAATACGGTCACTAACATCAACAACAAAGTACGGAAGGCTCTTGGCGGAACAGAAGATTTTCTTAAGGCCAGAGATAACAGTTGTTATATCAACCCCAAACTACTCAATTTAGAAAAATCTTAATCCACCTAAATCAAAAAATGCTTATGTAAAGACACTCTTTAAGGGGAGTGTCTTTTTGTGCAGAACCGCTCCAAATATTTCTAAATACCCCTTTTAACAGGGGCTATTTTCTTAAGAATTCTCAACCTATCAACCTTGAGAAGATATGGCTATGAAATATTTTAATTTATTTCCAAGAAAGGAGCATATCGAATGCTAGATACAATTACTTTATCGTTAAATATTCGTGACCCTAAAAATCCGATTCGTTTTGACCCGAAGCGAGCCTATGAATGGAGTCCGCGTATTAGGCATATTATTGCTGGCGGTCGGTCAAAAATGTATGGCAAAACCTGCATTTGCCACTACCGTCCGCTACTCGACAAAGAAAAACAAAGTGGTGAGTATTTTCCAAAAGTGAAACTACTTGAAGTTATTAGACCTGGCGGTATTCAACAACTTCTTTACATCACTTTCTCTGCTCCTAAACTTATTTTTGATAACAACTTCAACGAGTTAGAAAACCATCATCTTGGGTTGGTTTGCGAACGATTGTCGCAACACCTACGAGATATGGGCATCTTCGTATCTCCAAAAACCCTACAAACTGCCAACGTAGGCCAAATTCACTATTCAAAAAACTTCTTGCTTCTTGGTCAGCCTATCGAAGAAGTTTTTGGTATTCTGCGTAAGGCTCGACCTCCACGCAAAAAGGGTTATCGTTATGAGAGATATTCATCCTATACTGGTGGCGGCCAAAGCGTATATATCTATACTAAGCGACATGGGCTCTGTTTCTACGATAAGAAAGCAGAAAGCCGCAAAAACAAAGGTATCTCTAATGAGTTATATGCTGATGCTTGGCAACTCCCCAAAGCCATTGATGCGTTGCGTATGGAGTCTAGATGCGGCAATCCATTGAATATCCGTAAAACCCTTGCCTGGGCTGGCTTACCTGTACCAAAACCGCTAACTCTGGAAGCACTTTTCGACTCAAATATTTCTCAGGCTGTATTACTGAAGGAATTTAAGGTCTTTCGCACCTATCTTCCACCGCTCAAATATACTGGTAGCCTATCGAGTATCGTAAAATCCGTCAAAGCCCACAACCCAACTCTCACCTTAGCGGAAATCGTCAATGCGTCATTATTGACTAAGTTAACCAATGAACTTGGCAATAAAGAAGATGTTCGTACCCTACTCGGTATATCTCCTTCTACTTGGTGTAGGCGAGAAGAATTATTGAGCAAACTGAAGGTATTACCGTCCAAAGAAAGCAAAATTTTGGATGAAATCGAACGGCAACTACAGGATTTTGTGTCTGTATATTTTGGCGAAAAAATGCCGTAATAACAGAGGTCAAGTCTATTGACAAATACTATTTATCATTATAACATAACGAGGATTAGAATTATGAAAGAAGACGTTATCGAAATGAATAACCTAGGCTTACTTAGCATCGAACAAGTGCTAGGTCTATTACAAATTGGCCGTTCTGCTCTGTATAATCTCATCAACCGCAAACAACTTGTAGCGGTCAAAATTGGTAAGCGAACACTATTTCGTCCGCAAGATGTCAAAAATTACATCGAAAGCCTAAGTGAATATGGAGAAAACTACTATGGCTAATCGCAATGGTGTCACTTATCACAAAGCAACTGACCGTTATATTGGCCGCCGTATGGTCTCACACCTTGACGGAACTCGAACACGAGTTACCGTCTATGGGAAAACCGCTCAAGAAACAAAAGAAAAACTGGATAGAAAAATTGCCGAAACCTTAAAGGAAAACCCTCTCAATAAACGTGACTTAACTATTGAACAATATCTCAACCAATGGCTACCTACGGCAAAGAAAATTCGTGAGTCCACGAGAAACAAATACGGTGGCGTTATCAATAAATACATCGTACCAAAAATCGGTCAAGAAAAACTTTGCCGCCTAACCACCGATAAACTCCAAAAAATGTTTGATGATATCACTATGGAAGGAGAAGAGTCTGGCAGGCCTCAAGTCACACGCACCTGTCAAATTCTCAAGGCCATTCTATCTAAAGCCTTAAGAGATGCTGAACGCAGAGGCCTGGCAAGGAATAATCTCATCGTCAACGTGGAACTTAAAGAGTATATCCCGAAAGAGACTACCATCTGGAAACCAGACGAAGTCATTCGTTTTATGGAACTCGCTAAACAGGATGAATACTATTTCTTCTTTGCTATGCTTATTACATATGGTGTCCGCAGAGGCGAGGCTCTTGGTTTGCGATGGGGAGACATCGATTTCGAAGGAAAAACTATCTATATTCGCCAGCAATATACCTCTGATGGCAAAGGTGGGTGGCAAATCTGTCCGCCAAAGACCAAAAAGAGCATCCGTTCCTTACCGTTACTTCCAGAAATTGAAGCAATTCTAGTCAATCTACTACGAGAAAAACCCAACCAGAGCCTAGATGCCCCAATATTGTCCAGAGATGGCAAATATATCAACCCCAATAGTCTAGAACATCATTTCAGAAAACTAAAACGTCAAAGCGGTGTTTCTAATGTCAAACTCCATAGCCTACGTCACTTTGTGGCGACTGGGTTCAAACGAGCGGGCATTAGCCCAAAGGACGCACAAAGCGTTCTTGGCCACTCTACGGTCGCTATTACAGAAAACATTTATCAGCATTGCGATAATAATGACCAAGCCGAGGCTATGTTTCAATATCGAGAGTATCTCGAAAAATCGGGAATTTGCGTCTGAAATGGAGTAAAAATTGGAGTAAAACCAAAAATAGCACTCAAACGAGAGTGTTATTTTTTATTAGCAGAAGCCGTTTGACCTCTGTTATTTTCTGGCGGAAGCGAGAGGATTCGAACCTCCGAGACATTTCTGCCCACACGATTTCGAGTCGTGCGCCTTCAACCACTCGGCCACGCTTCCGTCTATAATTATACCATACTACCGCCCCAGGGCAACTTGTAACGCCTTTACAAATTCACAACAATTTACTCTCTGTTACTCCGTCGCACATACTCCTGAACCAACGGAATATTGCTCAAATAATTCTTCCACATACACTGCCTTGCCCCCTTCGTATCATCACGATCACCATAAATCCCCGCCTCTTTCGTCGGCTCATACAAAGCCGTCGTAAAATCGCCCATCTCCAACCAATCCCGCCTCAAACCAGTCGACGTAATCGGCGACACCGCCTCAACCTGTAACACCCACGCCCTGCCCAAACGATCTCGCGCAAACAACCACAAATATTGCTCATCATGCGACTTAAACCCTTCCGCGCGCACCACGCCCGCATCCGCCGTTTCCAGCTCAAATTCCACCCACTTTTGCCCAAAATCCGGCGCCCGTCCCGCATCGATCGCCAAAGTATATGGCGCTTTCTTTTGCTTCGGGCCATTCACGCCATAATCATGATTACTTGCCACCATCGAAACTTCCGTATAATAATCACCTTTTAGGCGCCCATAATGCCAGGCAGCTTGATAATCCTGCAGGGAATCATAACCCCAAGCCGTCCCTGCCACAAAAAACTCGGGCGCATAATTTGGCGTCGCCCAAGCCTTCACGCCCTGCTTCTTCTCAATCCGCACCAAAGCTTCCTGGAGCTCAATCGGCAAAGTTACCGACTCCACCCCAACCCCCAACAAATAACGGTTAATCCCACCATCCGCCTTGCGTGTATAATCTGGCAAATACCGCCATAAAGTCTGGCGCACCGCCCGATAGAACGCCCGCACTTTCACTGCCTTACCCACCGCAACATACGCCATCACCGCCACATCGCCATTCGCCAACGCAAAGATCTCCGACAAACACACCTTCACGCCGCCTACTTCCACTTCATAAGTCGGTCCAAGCCTTGCTTCCATTAAGTCATGCGTTGTCAAATACTTCTCAGCATTTCCATGCCTCCAAGCATCGCCCTCAATCACCGCGCGCCCCAACATCTCACCACTCCGCAGCGCCGGCACAGTCACGAGCTTCTTCTTTGGCTGCGCCACTGTCACCGCTCCGCTCGCTTCCTCTGTCAACGTCGCAACTTGACCAGTCGATTCTTTGCGTAACTTTTCAAACTCCTGATAATAATCCACGCGCTCACCATACAAGGTTCGCTCCAGCTCTTGCATTGAGCGTACATAATGTTGATAAATTCGTTCATTCGCTCGTGGCCGAATCCCTTTCAAAAAGTGCCTCTTCAAACTCGCAAACCCCACTGGCGTCCGGTAATCATCACCATCCGTTTGTAGCGACGTCAACATTTTCTCCATCGCCGCCTGATTCACTTCTTGCCAATTCGAAGCATTCATGCCTACCGCCACCGCCAAAATCTGCGTTTGCCGCGGATCAGCCGACAAAGTCGTAAACATTTTCTCCGCACCAACCATCTGCAACGGCCCCTCAATCAACAATAAGAAATTCGCTTCATCCTCTAAGCTGATCTCGCCTTTCGCTAGCTTCTGCCGCACCTTTTTCTGCTGTTCCACCGTCACTTCCGGATCTTCACTCGCCATCACTGCCCGCCGCAGTTCATTCGCTCGCCGCCGTTGCAATTCCTTCAAACTCCGCGAACTCGAATTCACAATTTCCTCAGGCGTAACCGTCGTCTTCTCATCCACACTAAAAAATGCCACGATTCGATTCTGTCGTCGCATTGCCGCCTTTTGCTCTTCACCCGACGCAGTCGTTTTATCCTCAATCTCTGCCTCTGCCTTCCACGGCAAAACCTTGGCATCCAAAACCGCCGCCACATTTTCTGCCGCTCGCGAATTGCGCATGCCATCTATACTCCTAGCACCTGACTTCTCCGGTTTCAACCTCCCGAACATATGTCAATTATATCATAGATGTAGCATATCTATGACAGACTCCGCCCGACAGGAATATCAATCCGCACCGTTGTCACTACGCGACCGGGCGGATAACGAACCAAAGCGAACTCATCCGCTTTACACCAAAAATTTCGTCGCAAAGTCTCCTAGCTAAACGAATTTTGCAAACAAAATGAGGCTAGTTTGGTATTTTCTTCGACTGAACCGCGTCTCATGACGAGGGAAGGAGAAAAAATCCAAAATAGCCCATTTTGATGCAAAATTTGGTATGCCCGACAGGATTCGAACCTACGACCTTTGGCTCCGCAAGCCAACGCTCTATCCAACTGAGCTACGGGCACATATGTGGATATTCCGACGCAAAACGCTTTCCTATCCACCTAAAATGAAAATGAGCATTGCACAGATGCGCAACACTCATATTGTACCACATTTTTTCATTTTGTAACAGGATTATAAAAGATTTTTTCGAATTTTAAGCTTTTTCTCCGTCCAGAATCGTCCAAAATGTTTATGTTCTCTAGAAAAAACGCCCTTTTCCCAACTTTCTGGGTTTACATCAGAGATTTTGTGCTACAATGAAAGTATTATGGAAGGTAATACGAAATCTGCAGCAAAACGTCCTAAGTTCAATCTTAAACGCACCAAGGCTAAACTCCTTGCCGCTTACTACGGACATCCTGCTCGAGATTTACGTCTTATTTGTATTACTGGGTCCACTGGCAAGTCGACCGTTGCGCACTTTGTGCACGAAATCCTGCGCGCCGCCAGCCAGCCCGTTGCTATTCTCGCCTCTGATAACGATATTAAGCCTTCCGTCCTGCACAAGTTTCTCAACGACGCCTGGAAAGCCAAGGCGACTTATGCCATTATCACCGCTCCGGCCGCAGCTCTCGGCAACGAAACTTTCTATGGCTTACCGATCTATGTCGCTGCACTCACCGATTTTATTCCTTCCAGCCTCAAAGATACCGACCCGCAAACTTATCTCGAATCCAAATCAACGCTTTTCCGCATGGACCCAGAAATTGTTGTTCTGAACCGCGATGATGCGCATTATCCAGATTTTGCCGGATTCCGTGGCAAAAATGAGACTATTACTTATGGCGCTTCTTCCGATTCCGACCTGCGCATTGATTATTCAAAGCTCTATCGCAAAGGCACCGAAGCTAGCCTCGTCACTGGTCACCAAGCTTACACTGTTGCCAGTTTTCTCACCGGTGAACCAACCGTTTCCCATATGGCTTGCGCCGCCGCTATCGCTACCGCACTCAATATTGCTCCCCAAACGATCGCCGAAGGCATCGCCACCTACGAGCCTCAAACTCCGCCAACCGTCTAATTGTATATACATTGTCCGTACAGCATATATACAATGTATATATGCTGTATTACTTTTTCTTCCGGCAGCGGAGGGGGAAACCGTACCCGCTGCGCACAAAGTATAATGGAGCTTTAGCTATATTGTAGCCTATAATTCTTCTGCAGCTTCCGCCCGCAATTTCTCTCGCGCCAATTTCAAAAATTCCAAATCTCGACTCTGCATACGTTCCATTCCAGATTCTTTCACTTCATTCTGTTCAATAACCCGAATCGCCTCGTCCAAATCACGGAACCATTCCACCTGAAACCCACGTTCTTGCTCCCAAGCCTCATATTTAGGCGCAGATTTTTCGCCCACTACTTCCGCGATAAACCCCTCCGAAATATCTCGCAAGCCAAATACTGGAATATCAGTTCGGATTTCCCCGAGTTGGTCCAAAATCCGACAATCGCATCCCGCCTCTTCTGCAACTTCCCGACGCGCCGCAAAGTCCCAATCTTCACCATCCTCAATACCCCCACCCGGGATCTTATAATACCCATGCTTCGTAACGTTAATAATCGCTACTTTCCCCTCATTATCAAACAACACCGTACGCGTCGCCCACTTTTCTTTAAGATTTTCATTAGCCTCGCCCGAATAAGTATTGGTAGAAAGATTCTCCGTCGACTTCATCATAAATATATTATACCACCCATACTTTGTGCGCAGCGGAACAGTAAATCAAACTAACGGGCGCATATCAACCCTAGGTACTGAGACTTGTGCACGGTCAAAATCATCTGGTGATAGTAGCCATGCATTTCGCCTTTCAGCTCAAGGTTCCATAGTCAACTCATCATACAACAGCGCCCGCTACTGGGGTTACCCCCTCCGCTGCCTGGCAGACTAGTTATATATAGTGAAAGGCCAAAAACTATTCTTCCCGCAGAATCTTTTCCGCAACCTTAATATCCTCAAACTCATGCGCCCCATCCGCCCGAAGAATCGTTTTTTCGTGGCCTTTACCCAAAATCAGCACCATATCGCCAGATTTCGCCATCTTCAAAGCTTTGCGAATCGCCTGTTCGCGGTCTAGCTCCACAAACAAATCTTTATCCAAAACTTTGCCCGCCTTCAGGGCACCATCAACAAACATCTGCGCAATCTCCTGCGGGTCCTCATCGCGTGAATCGTCCTCCGTGATAATCACGATATCGCTCTCGCGCCCCAAAATCTCCCCCCGAATCGCTCGTGTCGACGGGTCACGCCGCCCCGCGCCCCCATGCACCGCAATAATTTTGCCCTTAAACCCTGCGCCATGCCCAACACTAGCAAACACCTTCTCGAGCGCATCCGGCGCATGCGCATAATCCACAATCACCTCGAAATCCTGCCCCTGACGCATCCGCGTCATCCGGCCTTCCACTGCCGTCAACTTTGCAATTCCTCGCGCAATCTGCTCATCCGTCAATCCCACCCGTCGACCAACCCCCACTGCCGCCAGGGAATTATAAACATTAAACTCACCCGGAATCTGCGTTTTTACCTGCAAATCTTCTCCAGTTTTTATATCATGACACAAATATTTAACGCCACTAGCTTCCAACTGAATGTGCTCCGCACGCAAATCACCCTGCTCTATACCATAAGTAATTATATCACCAGACGAATATTCATGAATAAAATATTCCGCGCTTTTATCATCTGCATTCACTACCCCAAACCGCGCCTGTTTAAATAATTTCAGCTTTGCTTTCCGATAATTCACAAAAGTCTTATGATAATCAAGATGCTCATGCGTCAAGTTCGTAAACACCGCCACTTCCACCGGCACACCCAACGTCCGATACTGGCATAAAGCGTGCGACGTCACCTCTAGAACCAAAAACTCCGCTCCCGCATCCGCAATCGCCCGCATCCGCCGATTCAGCACCTCAACGCGCTCCGTCGTCATATGCTCTTGCTGCTGATGCAACTTCATTGCGTCCATCCCCGAACTCGCAATCTCCGTCTCGCTACCCGAAACTCCGCCCCAAGCTACCGTCGTCAACAGCCCTGCTTTATGCCCCGCCTCGTTCAACATTTTCCAAATCATAAAGCAAGTCGTTGTCTTGCCATTCGTACCCGTCACTCCAATCACACGCACCTTTTTCGCCGGCCAACCATATTTCACCCCCGCCGCCAGCGCCTGCGCATAATGCCACGGCTTCACCAGGGAATTATAACCCGGAATTTTCTCCACTTTTGCCTTCAAACTCATAGATATATTATACCACTCCTTAGTACTATAAAAAAACTTCAAATTTTTTTATAGTACTATAAAATTTTTCCATTTTTCTTTATAGTACTACACCTTCAACAAAATCGTCGTATATCTCTTATTGATATAAAGATACCTATTTCTACCGGCTTGCATAGCCTTCTTAATAATGCCCTCTTTCTCTAAACACTCCAAATATTTTCTTGCTGTTGGGAAGCTAACTCCCAACTCATTCTCAAATTGCTTTTCCGTAAAATAAGCCCGCGAAAATAGAAAGTCCAACAACTCCGAAGAATACATATTTTTATACTTTTCACGCAAAATGTTTTTCACTTCACTTAAGTTTTTCTGAATTTCGTCCAAAACTTGAGTTGTATAATTCGCCTGCGCTTTTGTTGCCGCCAAAATGTACAAAATCCAAGCTTTCCATCTACCTTGGTTAGTCACACCTCGCAACTTCTCATAATATTCATCACGATGGTTCAAGATGTACTGGCTAATAAATAGCACTGGCACCGGCAATTCACCCTGCAAAGTCAAGTAAAGTGGCATCAAAATCCGCCCCGTCCTGCCATTACCATCTATAAAAGGATGAATTGCCTCCATTTGATAATGCAAAATTGCCATTCGCGCATATACTTCATACATTGGTGATCGTTCATTATAATACCGTTCATAATTTGCCATCTTATTTCGGATCAAATCTTCTCCCTCGGGTGGAGTATAGTAAACTTTACCTGTAACTGGATTTTTTAATTGCGTACCAGGCAATTTACGAATGCCTCTCCTATTAGGTTCCAACACAGACTGAATTCTTATATAATCATTTGTAGCCAAAAATCCTTTTTCGTTAATCAAATGCGCACCCAGCATCAAAGCGTCGGTATAGCGCATCGTTTCTTTCTCAGACGACGTCAGATCCCGTTCCGCCTTCAGCCTCGCCACATAAACACTATCATTTGTCGTAATAATATTTTCAACCCCAGAACTCGCAACTGCCTCAGGAACAAATAGAGGCGATAATAAATCCAAAGTATTTGCTACTGTTCGTTTATTTAACGTCAACCTCGTCCTTAGTTGCGCAATCGCTCGTTCCACCTCAATTGTCGCCAACAGTAAATCCGTATCCTTCAAATTAACATCTGGAGGCAATAATGGTAACTGATTATAGGGGGTATTAATATCAATTTTTGCCATACTATAAAAATAGTAGCAAATTTTTTATAGTTGTCAAACTTATTTGTGTTATTTTTCAATTTTCTTAGCACTCACCTATTGACAGTGCTAAAATTCTGCGCTAAGATGGTCTTACGAAAGGAGTTAATATGCAACTAAAACCATTACAAGATCGTGTGGTAGCTCTTAAAGAACAACCGATGGAGACCACCAAATCCGGCATTTTGCTCGGCGAGGCCAAAGAAGCTCCTGCTTATGCCGTTGTTGAATCTGTTGGCCCAGATGTCAAAATCGTTAAGAAAGGCGACAAAATCGTTTACAAGAATTATTCCACTACCGACGTCAAAGTCGACGACAAGGATTACATCATCGTCAAAGAGGAAGACGTCTTAGCAACCTTATAATTATTAATCAAGGAGTATCAAATGGCAAAGAAAATCTTTTACGCCGATGCGGCGCGCGAAAAAGTTCTCGCCGGCGCCAAACAACTTTATGACGCTGTCAAAGTCACTTTCGGGCCTAAAGGCCAAAACGTCGTTATCGAAAAGTCTTACGGCGGCCCAACTATTACCCACGACGGCGTAACCGTCGCCGAAGCCGTCGATCTCGGCGCCACCGATGATAATCTTGGCGAACAAATCGGCGCCAAACTCATCAAAACTGCCGCCCAAAAACTCAATAAAGTTGCTGGCGATGGCACCACCACTGTCACTGTCTTGACTTACAATATTCTTGCCGAAGCTAACAAACTGATTGCAGCAGGCGTCAACCCCATGGAACTACGCAAGGGAATCGAAGCTGCTGGCGCCGAAATCATCAAAGGTATCGAAAAGTCCGCTGAACAAATCGCTGGTGACGACAAAAAAGTCGCCGAAGTCGCTTCGATTTCTGCCGGTGACAAAGAAATCGGCGAACTCATTGCTAACGTCATTAGCAAAATCGGCAAAGACGGCGTCGTCACTGTCGAACAAGGTCAAGGTCTTGAAATGGAGCAAGAAATTGTCGAAGGCTTTACTTACGATAAGGGTTATTCTTCACCATTCTTCATTACCGATACTAACCGCCAGGAAGCTGTTTTCGACAAACCCCTCATCTTGATTACCGATAAAAAGATTAGTAGCGCTCAGGAACTTTTGCCTCTACTTGAACAGTGTGCTCAATCTGGTCGCAAAGATCTCGTCATCATCGCCGAAGAAGTCGAAGGTGAAGCTCTCTCCGTGCTCGTGCTCAACAAGCTCAAAGGTGTTTTCAACACTCTCGTACTCAAGGCTCCATCCTTTGGTGACCGTCGCAAAGAAATCATGGAAGATATCGCTATCCTCACCGACGCCACCGTCGTTTCTGCCGACAAAGGCATGAAGCTTGAAGAAGTCGGCATGGAAGTCCTTGGTTCTTGTGGCAAAATCATCGCCACCAAAGATGAAACCACCATCATCAAAGGTAGCGGCGATCACAAAGCCGTTACTAGCCGCATTGAACTTATCCAGAGCCAGGCTAAACTCGCCAAATCTGATTATGAACGCGAAGAACTCGAGAAGCGCGCAGCTGCTCTCCTCGGCAAAGTTGCCATCATCAAAGTTGGCGGTGCTTCCGAAACCGAAATCGATGAAAAGAAATTCCGCGTTGACGATGCTGTTGCCGCAACAAAGGCTGCTCTCGCCGAAGGTATCGTTACCGGCGGCGGCGTCACTCTCGTAAACCTTGCCGATAGCCTCAAAGCCGACAATGACGGTGCCAAAATCGTCAAGAAAGCTCTTCAGGCTCCATTCATCCATATCATGGAAAATGCCGGCCTCAATAGCCAAGCTCTACTCGCCGAAGTCGAGAAAGCCAAGCCTGGCCAGGGAATCAACGTCATGGAACCAGAAAAAGGCCTGATCGACCTTAAGAAAGCTGGTGTCATTGACCCAGCCAAGGTCACCAAGGAAGCTATCCAGAGTGCTACCAGCATTGCTGCTACCGCCATCACGATGGGTGCTCTGATTGTCGACATCCCAGAAAAGGCCGCTCCGGCTGCTCCAGACATGGGCGGAATGTATTAAAAACATCCACCACTAGTCACACTAACCTCCCAAATTATCTGGGAGGTTAGTTTTCTCTTTATTTAATTTAAGAAATATGTTATAATTAGTAAATCATTCAAGTGCTCACAATACCAACACAGTTGAGTCCAACGTCGCTGCCGTACCACCACAGAACGAGATCACTTCCAAGAATTTTGACGACTACATGGTCGTGCCGGAATTCTTAGTTTGCGACCAAATTGTAATTGCTACCGACGAGACCATTCTCTGGAAAGGCATTAACTATGATCTTATAGCTTACGCCCACGACATCCTCTTAAACGATCTCGACGGAGCCATTGTGCTTGACGTCAATGATGTTGAAGATGACACTGGAGCCTACCGTTTTACGCTCACGCTCGACGATGTTGTTGCTTTGCGCAGTATTCTCAAAGCTAATCCTGGCTCCGGTCTACACAAAGAATATATCAACATCGGGCAACAACTTTGCCCGGACGGCAATCATGACATTGGTCGGCACACCAGCGGCGCAATGTTCACTTACATTGACCTCAAGGCTGCGCTCGAAGGTCTGACCGAATCCGGCTTCCCAACCATGGTCTGGGACACAGTTTTAACCGGCCCAGAAGATAACTTTCTGTAATCACAAAACGCACATTAAAAAAGCTCCCTTCACAGGGAGCTTTTTACAGTTTTTACTTTTTACAAGCTCATTTCGTCAATGCTATTGATGAGGTAAAGTAGGGAATCAGCCCGAACCTTGTCGTCACGAATCTGGCGTGCTGCTTCATAAGCTGGAGCAATCACTGCTTTATCACGCATCGTATTCAACATTTCCTGATACAACAAGAAACGCTTCTCTGGCTCAACTTCGACGCGATCCATAATCGGGAACAACTCTTTCAAAGCAGCTTCCTTCACTTTGGAAATGTCTGCGCCATAGCTCATCGGACGACCATAACCGCCGCCCATCGGCATACTTGGCATCGCCATTTGTGGAGTTGGTGCTGGAGCTGGAGCAGTTGGCAACTTCATCGTGCTCGTAGGAGCAGCTGGCTGCGGAGCCGGCATTTGTGGAGCTGGCTGAGCCGGCTTGGTGTTAGAACCACCCTTCTGGGTGATCTCATCGATTGCACGCTGCAAATCGTTGTCTTTACGGTTTTGGTTCATATTCTATTACCCACCTTCTTTATTATTACTTTACATTAACGTATATTATCCATTATACCACATTTTTCAAATACGCAAGAACTTTATCAATTTATCTAGCATATCCAATTTTACTTCTTCCATTGGTAGCCGCATCCCGAACGCATCAACGATTTCTTCACCCTGCGCTTCCGGGAAAAACACTGTCACCCGCGGAGAAAATCGCTTCCGCGGTGTCAGCACAATTGCAAAATGATCACCCTCACGCAAAATCCCAAACGCCTTAAAATCATCATAATTATACAGCTTATCCCCCTCCGAAAGCCCCTTATCGCTCAAAGTATAGCGCAACACTCGTGGCGGACGCATCGCATAAATCATTAACGCCACCACGCTCAAAATCACCACTACCAGGAATGTCCACGCCTGCAACCAAATCGCCAACGCCGACAACAACAAACCCACCGCAATCAAACCCACATACCACCAAGAGTTTTTATCACGAACGATATATTCTTCCGCTTCCCAACTCACCACGTCCTTTGCCATAAACATATTATACCATGCTCTATCCAAAAATGGCGATTTCTTTTTCAGACAGATTATGTTACAATGTCTCTATTGGAGGGTTACCCAAGTGGCTGAAGGGGACGGTTTGCTAAATCGTTAGTCT
>CAYYWU010000018.1:0-14399 GCA_964475445.1 uncultured Candidatus Saccharibacteria bacterium
TGTTTAATGCGGAGGATTTGCATAAACAGGGGAATTATCAGGCGATTGCGACGGTGATGATGAATAATTTGCCGAGCGCACCGTTTACGATGAAGTTGTTGCCGCCGATGGGTGAGGCAAATGCGGAGCTGATGGAGCGAATGAAAGCCTATACGGCAATGCGGTTTGGTAAGACCCGTAAAGAGGTGGAACAGGAAATTAAGCGGAGATGGGGGAGTAGTACGGTAGCGAAGGCGCCAGATAGCGCTCAGAAGGCATCTGGGAGCTTCCTGGAGGCCTGGAAACAGAAAAAGGCCCAGGTAGTCGAGGCACAAAAAGAAGTGGTTGCTGTGGGCTCTGAAGAGGGTTTAGGGGTAAATAAAGAGGCCGGTGCGGCCGAGGAAACGGTATTTAAGGTAAAAAGATAAAGAAAGGAGACAAAAATGGATAAAAACGAAATCGGTGCGGATACGGGCGCAGATGTGGATGCGGGAAATCGCGTAGAAGGCCCGCAGGAGGCTCAGGAAGGGGCTTTGCCGGTGGAAGACGTAAACACGAGCGGTTTGGAAGAAAAAGCCTTGAGAGAGGCTGATAATGGTGTTAGAGAGCAAAAGACGGCCAGCAAGGTGAAAAAGAAGCACGGAAAAGGCGTATTAATTGGATTTTTGGTGTTTTTGACGCTGCTTGGCGTGGGTTTTGGCGTGACCGGGATGGTACTGTGGTGGCAGGAGAAAGAAGAGGTAGGGAAACTGCGTGGCCAAGAACCAGAAGTGATTGAGAAAACGGAAGTTATACGTGAAAATGGTGAAACTATAACGATTGAGACTGAGAGTGAGGGTGAGAATGATAAGCGTATTAAAGAGTTATTAACAGATTTGTCTTCTCAGGTTACGGAATGGACACGGATTGGCTATATGGATGTGTTGACGGTGTATGATATAACGGATGGCTTTGATGGCTTCTTAATCTACCAGCCAGAAGGACTTTATATTAGTGTCCCACTAACTAAAAGTTATGGGCTACTAGTAAAGAGTGGCGAAGATTTAAGTAGTAAGGTAAGTAACTGGTTACAGGGGCGGGGTTTCGTGCCTTACAAACCAGATGACGGTCACCTCTACGATTATATTAATTATGACACCGGGATTCTTTGTGGAGTCGGTTCACAATTGATATTGAATTGTGGGCATATTACGTGGTATGATGCGGAACAGGCAAAGTTTAGTAATCAGATTGCTCTGGAATCAGGCTATCCAGAAGGTGGTTTTTTGAATTTCCAGACGAAAGATCTCAATATTAAGGATAGTCAGTATGCTCCATATCAAACGATGCAAAATGCAGTACTGAATTTCATGGGTTTATGGTATCGTGTGAGTCCGGATGCCCCGTGGACATGGTTTACTGGTGCGCAGTCAATTGTGGATTGTAACGAGTATAATACTGATGATTTGAAAAAGGCTTACTTGGGTGAGAGCTGTTGGAATACGGATACACAATCTGAAGACGTTGTGAAACTATAGAGAGGCATAAAAAATGAGGGGGACACAAGTGTCCCCCTCATCAGTACTGATGAGGAAATCTGTTACAAGGAAGCCAACGCTTCCAAGGCCATCGCTTTTTGTTCGTCGCGCCAGCGCCGGTCCTGTTTGGGGTGGCGGTCAGCTTCGGCGTCATAGATTGCCGCAATCCACTCTTCTTCACTAATACCGGGATAATAGGTATCAGTGAATGCGCGCAGGTTATTCTCGCTACTATTGAGACTGACGTAACGTCCGTCGCGAATAGCGATACTAAAGGCCGTGCCGCGAATTACTTCACTATAATCTCTAAGGTTAATATCATAGAGATCCCTTAAGCCGTCACGTACTGCAAGATAATAATGCTCGAAAGCATAACGATCCTGGAGCAGAGCGAATTCTTGAGGATAATAATCATAGGCCTGCTGCCAGGTAGCAGCGAGGTTGTTCAGGTCCAGTATACTGAAATGCTCGGGATTTTCGGTCTGACAAAACCGTACAAAATCCTCTACGCAATATCCAGTAGCAAACTGGAAACGCCCGTAGTAGCCTTCGGCACTATTGACTGAGTCGTAGGCATTACCACTTTCGAAGACGGTCCAGTCGAGCCAGACGCCGATTATTCCTGACCGGATATCGTCGGCGGCGTGGACAGTGGTTGGCTGTGCGCTGAGCAGTAAACTGAGCGTCAACGCACAGCAAGCTGATACCCAGCGAATACGACGTGTTTTCTGTGACTTGGTGAATAAGTTACTTGGCATATTCCTCTCCTTTAACATGGGCGATGACAAACTTCGTCATCTAGGTTTTAAGTTACAACCGTACTTAGTTTGAAGTACAAAACTCCTGTGGGAAAACTAAGCACTGCGTGTTATCTTATCATGTATAAAAAATTATGTCAAGCATTTTGTGATAAAAATTGGCCAATTTTGAAAATCCCTCTTGACAATGGGGGGGGGTGCTATAATTGGACTTGATTTGGCATATTTGCCGAATTGTTTTTTAATATGTTGGTAAAAATACATTTTTGATAAGGGGGTATTAAAATGTTAGAGCAGGCTATTATTGAGGCGATGAAACCGCTGATGATTGAAGCCTTAAATAACCATTTGGCTGAGCAGGGCGTCGCTTTGCGCACGGTGCAAGTGGTGGTGAATGACCAGGTAGTGCATGAGGTCGGCGGCTTGTTTCACAAAGACTTCGAGAAAGTTTTAAATCTAGTGAACTGTAAAATTCCGACGATGCTGGTGGGGCCGGCTGGGAGTGGCAAGAATGTTTGCATTAAACAGGTGGCAGACACACTTGGCTTAGAGATGTATTACACGAATAACGTAAGTAACGAGTTTAAGATTACGGGCTTTGTGGATGCAGGTGGTATTTATCATGAAACTGAGTTTTACAAGGCTTTTAAAAATGGTGGGGTCTTTTTCTTGGATGAAATTGACTCTAGTGATCCGTCGGCGTTAATCATTCTAAACTCGGCGATTTCTAATGGCTATGTAGCTTTCCCGCACGAAAAGGTGGAGTGTCATTCAGATTTTCGGTGTGTGGCGGCGGCAAATACATGGGGAAATGGTAGAGATTCTCAGTATGTAGGACGAAATGCATTGGATGCGGCTAGCCTTGATCGTTTCGTGTCATTACGGTTTGATTATGACAAAGATCTTGAGCGGGCGTTGTTCCCGAATGAACGCATACTGCAGTTCGTTTGGGAGGCTCGTGAGACGGCATTTGAGAACCAAATTAGACATCTCTTTTCTACACGTACGATAAAATACGCTTATGAGATGGAAGAAGCGGGGTTTGATTTGGATACGATTTTGCGGAGTGTAGTAATTAAAGGTATGAATGCTGACGATATCAACACCGTGGTTCGTAATATGGATCTTGGTCGTTATGATAACGAGTATGTCGAGAAGCTTTACGATTTGCTGGACGAATATTAGGAGGTGATGTGCTTGAGGCGCTATAAGAGTGGAGGGTATGATGTTTTTCATTATGATTTTGAAACTTTGTATGAGTTTCTGTCGTATATCCAGACTGCCCCAGTGAACGAACAAGTGTTTAGTAAATATTCGCGTTCTAGTCATGATGGTGGTAGCAGCTGGACGGGAACCGATTCGTTTGAAGAAGCGGTTGAACTTTGCACTAAAGGCTGGTCGGAGGGATTTGAGAAATTTTTGCGGATGAAAAAACGTATTGATGAGAAACTATTGGAGACTATCGTCAGGCCAAAACAAGTTCTTGATATTGTGGGTTATAATCCATCAGTGCCAGATTATTTACAAGGGAATCCGCTGAATATGTGGAATCATGCCAATATTGAGATTCCCACCTTTATTACTATCTATATGAATATTAGCTATAGTTCGTCGACAAGACACGGTGCGATATTTAATAGGGGGGTTATAGCTTTGAGCCTAGTTGACGCTCTGCAGGAACGAGGCTATAGCGTGCGACTGAAGATTTTTGAGTGTTCTACAAGATACGGTGAAATGGTGATTTCTTTTTATAACTTAAAGGGAGATGGTGAGAAACTAAATATCAAGAAAACGTATTTCCCATTATGTCATCCTTCGTTTTTAAGACGATTGAACTTTTGCCTGACGGAAGTTACTCCGGTAACTAACGATTGGAGTGATGGCTATGGTCGGCCATCTGATGTTGCTGAAGTTAAACAGGTGATAAAGACGAGCCCAGACGACATTTTTATTGTCCAGCCAAGTGCAATGGGTGTTTATGGTGATGAAATTGATGAAGATCTGGATGCTATGCTCAAATTTACCAACCTACAAGAGATTTTGGCGAAAGCTTAAAGAAGCCCGGTCTGATGACCGGGCTTTCTGATTTAGATACAATATAGCTAAAGCTCCATTATACTTTGTGCGCAGCGGGTTTGCTTACGTCAAAGAGGGCTATTGGATGCGCGCTGGTCTCGAAAGCCGTTTGTGGTCGGCTTCAGCTATCACTTACACCTCGTCTACGGAGGCCAGATCGGCCTATATCAATGTTACCGCAAGTGAGATTACGCCGTCAGGTAGCAATAATCGTTGGGCGGGTTTCTCCCTCAGCTGCCTGCTAGCGCCTATTCACTATATATAACTAGTCTGCCAGGCAGCGGAGGGGGAAACCCATGCTGCGTGGATTTTGGTATGACGGTTTGACATCGCCATCGGCCGTGAAATACATAAACTGCGCTCGAGCACCATAGGTGCCAGTTAGTTCAGAGGCTGTGCTTGACCAAGTATAGCCATAACTACCAGCCACCTTTTGGCGCCCACTACTTAGGTCAATATACCCGCTGCGCACAGTTGTCGTGTATAATATAACTATGAAGATGATTACGACAACCAATGTTTATGGTTGTACATATGAAGTTCCAGCCCCGAATTTGACGCCGTTGATACATTTGCTGGGCATTTATACGAGTTTCTTTCATCATTTCAAGCGTAACAAGGATTATCAATCGTTTTTGATTTTTTATGCTGTAAAGATTGTTGGCGGAGAGATTTCGACGGACGGTTTTGATACTGATGAAAAGGAATATGCTAGCGAGGCGCGTTGGGTGGAGCTTTCTCAACTTGCGACTATGCACCATGCTTGTAGTATTGATATTGCTGATGAATTGTTGCAATTGGCAAAGGGAATTGAGCATTAGCCTCACTATATAACTAGTCTGCCAGGCAACGGAGGGGGAGACCTTGCGAACGTGCAGTAGAGTATGAGCTTTTGATGTCTAGGCCCATATTATAAAAGTGATAGGCTGTGGCGCTGGTTGACGATGTATAACTATTGGTAGTGCCAGACCAAATATAGGAGAAGTCGCCAAAGTGGCCAATTTTGCCGACGCCTAGAGCTAAATATCCGCTGCGCACAAACATAAAGATTTTCGTAAAAATAAGAAAAAGCATGTTACAATAGAGACAAATAAACAGAGTTTGGAGATTGGAAAAATAATTCACGATTCGGTTTTGAGTTGTGGTTATAAAAATTTGAAATGTGTGTTTTTGTTGTGCACAAAATTTTGAATTTCAAACGTAAGTTTTTTGGCAAAAATTGGCGTAATACATTGTATGGCATTTGTATATACAATGTAGACATATGTATGTAATTTGTATATACAATGTATATACAAAATTGAGTGTTGAAATTGGGGAAAAATTTGGCTTGTATATACATTGTATGGACGGAATACATACAATGTAATGCAGAATTATATTTTTTGTATTGTAATTGTAATGACAATGTATTACAATTGAAGTAGAAGAGGTAGAAAGGATCTAATCTGTTATGGCAATGAAAGCACGCGCAAAAACAGGGGCGAAGACGGAAACGAAAACTACGAAAAAACCAGCGACGACGGCAGCAGTGCCGGCGACGGCAAAAATGACGACTGTGAGCTTTCGGACGCGACAATTGCTGAAAAAGAAGGCCGAAGGGATTTTTGAAGACATGGGGATTAGCACGAGCGCGGCGATTAATATGTTTTTGTCGCAGGTGGTGCGGGAGAAGGGAATGCCGTTTACGCCGAGCGCGCAACGCAAGACTGAACCGGGCGCAAGTGAGGTTGCGAAGACGAGTGGGGGTGATGGGACTGATAATTCAGGATATATTGCCCTAGAAGAGCTCTGGAACGAACTCTAGCTTGTATTCTCAGCGCGAGCTACGGTGTCAAGCTTTCCAGTACTCCTTCGACGTATGTATAATACGTCTCAGTCCGTGCTTCAAGCTTTCCTTGTATCTCATCGCTGAGAATACAAACTTTTGCTTTGGTGCTGTTCCGCGCACTTATCCAAGCTAACGGCGCTTATATATAATATATATGGTTGTCTCCGTTGGGTTGACTTTGCGGGGAAGGTGCGCTAGAATATAGAGGTAAATAAGTTGAGGCACCGCTAATGGCAGCAAAACAAACAAGTGATGGGCAAGAATACGATAGTTCACAAATCCAAGTCTTGGAGGGGTTGGAGCATGTGCGCATTCGGCCGGGTATGTATATCGGGTCAACGGGTTTTGATGGTCTGCACCACTTGTTGAAGGAAATTGCGGATAACTCAATTGACGAAGCGATTGCGGGATTTTGTACGCGGGTCGACATCACGATTTTGGCGGATGGCGGTATCCGAGTAGATGATAATGGTCGTGGTATTCCGGTGGATATTCACCCGAAGACGAAAAAGTCGACGTTAGAGACGGTGTTGACGGTTTTGAACGCTGGTGGTAAGTTTGGCGGCGGTGGCTATAAAGTCAGCTCGGGTTTGCACGGCGTAGGTTCGTCGGTGGTGAATGCGCTGAGTACAAAAATGATTGCGGAAGTACGCAAGAATGGTAAGGTGCATCATATTGAATTCGAACTGGGTAAGACGCAGGGTAATGGTTTGGAAGTCACTGGCGAGACGAAGGGAACGGGGACTTCGATTACGTTTTATCCGGATCCAGCGATTTTCAAGGAGACGACGACTTTTGATTACGAATGGATTTCGAATTATGCTCGACATCAGGCATATTTGACCAAGGGAATCTTGATTACGGTTAAGGATGAGCGGACGGGTGCGCGCGAGAGCTTTTACTTTGAAGGCGGTATTCGGAGTTATGTGCGCAAGCTGAATGAGGGTAAGGAAGTCATTTCCGATGATATTTTTTATGTAGAAAAACAGATTGAGGATTCGGAAGTTGAGGTGGCTCTGCAATATAATGACACCTATGCTGAGACAATTAAACCGTTCGCGAATAACGTTTTGACGCCGGATGGTGGTATGCATGTGGTGGGGTTCCGGACGGCGATGAACCGCGTGATTAATGATTATGCGCGTAAGAATGGTCTGCTGAAAGAAAAAGAGCCGAACCTGACTGGTGATGATATTAAGGAAGGTTTGACGGCTGTGATTCTGGTGAAGTTGCCGGATCCGCAGTTTGAGGGGCAGACGAAGAATAAGCTGGGTAACCCAGAGGTACGGAGCTATGTTGATAAGGTGATGAGCGAATACTTCGCTTATTATCTGGAAGAGAATCCGGCGATTGCGAAGAAAATTGTTGGCAAAGCGACGTTGGCGGCGCGGGCGCGGAAAGCAGCGCGGGCAGCGCGAGATAACGTGATTCGTAAAGGCGCATTTGAAGGATTGAACTTGCCAAGCAAACTGGCGGATTGTTCGAGTCGGGACCGAAGCGAATGTGAGCTGTTCATCGTCGAGGGTAACTCGGCGGCGGGTAGCGCAAAAGAAGGGCGCAACCCGAAGATTCAGGCGATCTTGCCGTTACGTGGTAAAGTATTGAATACGGAGCGGGCAAGGCTGGACAAGATGTTGGCGAACCAGGAGCTGGTGAGCTTGATTAAGGGGCTCGGAGTAGGGATTGGTGATCAGTTCGATATTGCTGGTCTAAGGTATCATAAAGTGATTTTTATGACCGATGCCGATGTCGATGGTTTGCACATTGCGACACTACTCATGACATTTTTCTTTAGGTATATGCCAGAGGTGATTAAGGCGGGGCACGTGTATTTGGCGAAGCCGCCGCTGTTTGGTTTGACGAAAGGTACGGGGGCGAACCGGAAGATTGATTATGTCTATGATGAGGTGGCATTAGAGAAGAAGTTGACTGAGAAGATTGAAGAGCGGCGCGCAGCTGGGACAAAGATTGATGAAACGCAGGAAAGGTTTAAGCAAGCTGGATATACGGCGCAGAACCGCTTTAAGGGTTTAGGTGAAATGGACGCGAAGCAACTTTGGGAAACGACGATGGACCCAGAGAATCGGATTTTGGTGCAGGTGCACATTGATGATGCGGAGAAAGCTGACGCTGTGTTCACAAAATTGATGGGCGATCAAGTTGATCTGAGGAAAAACTTTATTCAGGCGGGTGCGGCGACGGTCGACCTCGATGAGCTGGACTTTTAAGGAAAGGAGTAGAAGATGGTGAGTGCGAAAGAGAATGCAGACGGAGAAGAGATGGTGAAAGACGTGACGGTCGACGGTCAGACGGTTGAAGGCCAGGTGGTTGACGGCATCGAGCAGCGTGCGGTTGAAAGCACGATGGAAAGTTATTTCTTGCGTTATTCGATGTCGGTGATTATCGACCGCGCTTTACCTGATGTGCGTGACGGTTTGAAACCAGTGAACCGCCGGATATTGTATGCCATGAACAAGAACGGCTGGAAAGCTCCGCACGCGACAGTGAAGTCGGCGCGTATCGTTGGTGAAGTGATGGGTAAATATCACCCGCACGGTGATTCGTCGATTTATGATGCGATGGTGAACTTGGCGCAGCCATGGAAGATGCGTTATACTCTGGTCGAAGGGCAAGGTAACTTCGGTTCAATGGACGGCGATGATCCGGCAGCTTCGAGGTACACAGAGGCGCGCATGGACAAGGTGGGGGCGGAGTTGTTGACGGATATTGAGAAGGAGACGGTGGATTTCCGGGATAACTTTGATGGTAGCGAGCAAGAGCCGGTGGTGTTGCCGGCGGCGGTGCCGAATATCTTGTTGAATGGCCAGATGGGTATTGCTGTAGGTATGGCAACGAATATTCCGCCGCATAACTTGTCGGAAGTGATTGATGCCACGGTGGCGCAGATTGATGATCCAGAGATTAGCTTGGATGGATTGATGCAGCACGTGAAGGGTCCAGATTTCCCGACGGGGGCGGAGGTTTATGGTGGTGCACCGATGAAACAAGCTTACGCGACTGGTAAGGGAAGCGTGACGATTCGGGCGGTAGCTGGAATTGAAGAGGGGAAGAACGGTCGGTTCAAGATTGTGATTACTGAGGTGCCGTATGGCATGAGTAAGGAAGGCTTTATCGAGAAGGTGCGTGATTTGGTGCTGGCGAAGAAGTTAGACCATATTGCCGATGCGCGCGATGAAAGTGCGCGCGGGAAGATTCGCGTGGTGGTGGAACTGAAGAAGGATGCCTTCCCGAAGAAGATTTTGAATCAGTTGTATCGCATGACTGGTTTGCAGACGACATTCCATTATAATATGTTGGCACTGGTGGATGGGGTGCAGCCACGGATTTTGGGTCTGAAAGAGATTTTGGCGGAATTTATTAAACATCGCCAAAAAGTTGTTCGCCGAAGGACGGAGTTTGAGCTGAAGAAGGCCAAAGAACGCGCTCACATCTTGGAAGGGTTGAAGATTGCACTTGACCATATTGATGAAGTCATCAAGACGATTCGCGAGAGTTATGATGATGCAGATAAGCGGTTGATGGAGCGATTTGGTTTGAGCGAAATTCAGGCATTGGCGATTTTGGCGATGCAGCTCCGCAGGTTGCAAGGACTAGAGCGCGATAAGATTGAAGATGAATTGAAACAGTTGCACGAGCTGATCAAGAAGTTGGAAGCGATTTTGGCAGATGAGAAAGAAGTGCTACGCGTCGTGAAAGAAGAATTGCTGGCCATGAAAGAGAAATATGGCGACGCCCGTAAGAGTAAGATTATTAATCACGAGGTGGGCAAGTTCTCGGAAGAGGAGTTGATCCCAGATGAAGAAAGCGTGATTTTGCTGACAACTGAGAATTATATGAAGCGGGTTTTGCAAGGCGATTTCAAGCGTCAGAATCGTGGCGGTAAGGGCCGTCGGGGAATGACGACAAAGGAAGAGGATGTGATTGCGCAGATTGTGACGGCGAATTCGCATGATTATTTGTTGTTCTTCACTAATCAGGGGCGAATTTTCCGGATGAAAGCTTACGAAGTACCGCAAGCTTCGATGACAGCCAAGGGTACGGCGGCGGTGAATCTACTAAATATGCATCCGGATGAGAAGGTGACAGCAATTATTAAACAGGGCGAGAACTCGGAAGGTTACCTGTTTATGGCGACGAAGAAGGGGACGATCAAGAAGACGGCAGTAAAGGAATATTTGAATATCCGGGCGAATGGTTTGATTACGATCAAACTGGATCCAGGCGATGAACTGAAGTGGATTCAGGAGACGACTGGCGAGAATGATGTAGTGATTTCGACTTCGGCGGGTCAGGCGATGCGCTTTAATGAGAAGGATGTCCGCAGTATGGGGCGGAGCGCTCGCGGAGTGCGGGGAATTAGGCTGCGACCGAAGGATGAGATTGTGGGTATGGACGTCGTTAAGGATGAGAAACAGAAGTTGTTAGTAGTGTCAGCAAATGGGTACGGCAAGGCAACAGAGGCGAAGAATTTCCCAGCCCATAAGCGAGGCGGGGTTGGCATTAAAGTCGCAAGTGTAACGGCGAAGACTGGTCCGATTGTGGCAGTGCATACTCTGGACCCAGCGGCGAAAGAAGTGATTATGATGTCAACGAAGGGACAAGCGATTCGGGTAGCTGTGAAAGAAATCCCGACTCTTGGCCGAGCGGCGCAGGGGGTGAGAATTATGAAGATGAATGATGGCGATGCAGTTGCAAGCTTGGGAATTGTTTTGCCGGATGAGGAAGAGGCTGCGGAGTAGGACTAGGGGATTGTGGGGCATGTAATACATTGTATGTACGTTGTATATACAATGTATTATTTTTGTGCGCAGCGGATTTATTGATTTATCTCTTGGAGCTTTAAGACACCTGAACGCTGATGGTACATGGTGGTCAAGCACCATCAGCACTATCGCCTACTTTGCTTGGCATTTATATATTAGAGAAGACGCCAGCGTAGTAGTATCATATAGTAGTGCCTATTGGACGGGTTTCCCCCTCCGCTGCCTGGCAGACTAGTTATATATAGTGAGGATGCAAGAATAATAAGAAGCGTCCTTGCTAGACACGGCGTCGTCTCAGCCCGCCGTCGCGGGTGAGCCGCGCCTATCCCTCGCTCGTGGCGCTGCGGATTGTCTAGCAAGGGCTCTTCTTATTATTCCTACAACCTTATTAGCATTATTATAGTCAAGCACAAGTGTTTATGTTTTCTTTCCTTTTGTGCTTGACATAAAAGGCCAACAATATAGCTAAAGCTCCATTATACTTTGTGCGCAGCGGACATATCGATATGGCTAATGGAGCATATAGATATCCCGGAGAATATGGCAACTTATGGTCAAGCACGGGTTCAACTGAAGGTGACTACCTAGGATCATATGCATATTTCACAGATTTTGGCCCCAATGAAGTTAGACCATCTCGTTGCTATCTTCGGTGGCTTGGCTTCCCCCTCCGCTGCCCGCAAACTTCTCACTATATATAACTAGTCTGCCAGGCAGCGGAGGGAGAAACCGCTCCAGCGATCGGCGTCGTTTGACGGGTTGACACCATCAGCACGGAAGAGGAGGTAGGACGCGCGGGCATCAGTGTCAGAATTATAATAGCCCGCCGTGAGCGACCACCAGTAGCCGTTCAGGCCAGAGACCCTCAAGCGTCCGCTGATGAATTAACATACCCGCTGCGCACAACAACTAGCCAAATCGAAGGAATTTCCTGTATAAATTTTTTATACAGGGGCATATTTTAGGAAAAATTACCCCTGTAAAAATCTTTTTATCACAATTATGCTTGTTAATGATGAAAAAATTTTGTTACACTGGCCCTACATAAAATAATTTTAATAATTGCGAGGAAGATATGAAGAAAATACCAATTTATTTGTCGGCACTGGTTCTAACAGGTGTGGGGACGGCGTTTTTAGGGGTAGATTTATTAGATAAGAGTGGGGTGATTGCTCAGTCGGAAACGGAATCACTAAATTTACTTGAAGAAACTGCGAGGAATTTGGCGACGGTTTATACCACAGCAAATGTGGACCCGATTATTGCTAATCAGGTGACCAGATATGTGAAATTGTCGCGGATTGACCCGGTGGCGAACCGGGTGACTTTTGAGCTGGAAATGCCGGATCAGGGGTGGAAAGTGCGAAGCATTAAGGTTTATTATCGGGATTATGAAAATAATATCACTGAGAAGGTGGCAGATGAAAAATTTGCATTAACTGGTGTTGAGCAGATGAATGATTGGGGTGTAAAGTTGGTAGATCGGACTTTAACTCCGGCGATGAGTGCGCCAACGATTGGTTCGGCGGTAAAAATAGGGTTATTAACAGCCAATAAGACGGATCAAGCTTATTATGCGGTGGAGTTTGCGGAGGTAATGAATAATTCTGGTCGGGAAGAATGGTCAGAAACAAAATCGCTATGGGTGCAAGGTAAGGTGGACTATCGTAATTGTGGGCATTCGGAGGTTTATGATAACAAAACTATGGCATGTGCGGTGCGGCCGGCGGCGGATGGAAAAATATTTTATACACCAGAAAAATCGGGGGTAGAAGTGACTTTGCCAGCGGGGGAGGTTGTGCAAAGTTGGGCGGACGAATGGCGAGAGTTACAGCTGGAGCGGGCACAGGCGGCTTACAAAAAGATGGATACGCTGCGTTATCAATTGGTGAATGCGACGAAGTTTATTGGTGAAGCGACAGATAGTTTGGACAAAATTGAATTGGCGGTTGAGGAAGTGGGCGAGGACGCAGACGGCCTGATTCCATATAATGTTAGGATAACGCGCGAGCTGATTGCAAAATTGCAGACAACTTACGCAGCGCTTGGTGTGACGGGGGATCAAGAAGAACTTGAGACTTTGCGACACGAAAAGACAGTTTGGGAACAGGAGCGGAAAGATTGGACAACGGAGCGGGCGGAACTAAGTGCGGTTCGAGAAGGATTAGAAAAAGAAAATGAAGCTTTAAAACAAAAGAATGACACTCTAGCTCAAGAGAAAGAAGGTCTGCGGCAGCAGAATGAGACTCTAGACCAAGAGAAAGAAGCTTTGGCTAAAGAGCTAGAAGCTGTAAAATCGCAGGTTACTACGGTTGAAGTTGCTCGTCCAAGTGTAACTTATAAAGTGGTGGAGACTGGTCAGCATACGGAGGCTGCGCCAACAGTTAGTAATGAAAAACCAACAATAAAAGAGGCGGACAGTCAAAAACAAGAGTTAGTTAAGACGGAGGGTGAGATGACGAAAATGACAGATGCAACAGATTTAGGGGAAACGGTTGAGATTCCAGATTTGGGCGAAATTGAGACAAACAATAATGTATGGTGGTGGATTATTCCAATAATTTTGGCTTGTGGTATGGTGGGATATAGTGTAAAACGACTATTTGGTCGCAAACAGAGAAGTTAGAGTAGCGAAAAAGATAGTATTTATGCTATAATAGAGGTATGGAAGGTTGGTATGCATTAGTGGCGTTTGTGGTGGCCTGGTTGATTGCGCAGGTGAGCAAGACAATTTTGGGGCTTTTGGGGAATCGTAAAGAGAGAAAAGCTGTGAATTTGGCCACTGTGATTGACTATTTCACGCGTTCGGGTGGGATGCCTTCGGGGCATACAGCGAGTTTGACGGCGGCTTGCGTGTATTTGGGGTGTACTTTAGGGTTTGGTTCAGGCTTGTTTGCTCTGGCAGCTTGTATGTGGACGATAGTGGTTTACGATGCGATTCATGTGCGTTATGCGGTGGGCATACAGGGAAAGGCTCTAAATGAACTGTTACACCAGGATGGTAAGCCGGAATTACCGGTGGTAGAGGGGCATACCTTGCCACAAGTGGTTGTAGGCGCGGTGATTGGTTTAGTAGTGGGGCTAGTAACTTTTTGGTTAACAGGCGGTTTTTTGGCCTAAAACAGGGAAATGCCCCCAAAAAGTTGAAAAAGTGGCAAAAATCGTAGAAAAATCGCAAAAAAGTCTTGACATTTTTAATGTTGTGCGATAAGATGGGGATAGTCTAAGGAACTGCGAGACACTTTATTGAGTTTTGATGTTGGTTCTCTAGAGAAATGATTAACAATTTAGTTGTGCAATTATGGATTGGAGATGTGTCGTCGAAGGAATTTGGCGTAATCTACAATTCTATCATCGTCAGTTTTTTATGAACTTTGGTTCAAATTTTGTCTATTGAAGACACTTTAATGGAGAGTTTGATCCTGGCTCAGGATGAATGCTGGCGGCGTGCCTA
>CAYYWU010000019.1:0-12317 GCA_964475445.1 uncultured Candidatus Saccharibacteria bacterium
TCACGAGTGATAATACAGACCTGCCGCTTAAGGTTGTCAATGGTGCTACCCAATCGACAGCGTGGGATGAGAGTTCGGAGTATCCGCCACTTGGAACTTATTCTGCAGCAAACCAAGGCACTAAAGTTGCTACGGCTACCGGGTCTTACAACTTAGGCAAGTATGTCTTAGCTACGCCATTATTAAGTACAAATTGTGTAAATCAAAATACGACCTTCACAGGGTGTACGCGCTATGGCTTCGTAGATGTTAGCGACAATAGTAAGTTTAGTTCTGGATATACGGCTACTACCGGTGATTGGAGCGGCGGCACTGTAACTGCAAATACTCTCGTCGCGGTTAACTGCACGGAGTGGAATGGTGAAGGAGCCAGTAAAATCTGTACAGCTGGGACTTATGACGAACATTACTTAGTAGGAAACTTTTACCAGTGGAATGGGTTGACTGCAGGAAGTGGGGCAGACGCTAAAACAAACAATGCCGAGGCTGCAGCAAGTGTTTGCCCAAAAGGCTGGAAATTGCCATTATCATCAACAGTAAATAATAATGTGGACGGCAGTTTCTACAAACTTTTAGACGCCTATGGCTTAGCCAGTACTTTAAGCAGTGACACAGGTTATAATATTGCTAGTGCTCCACTTTACCTTACCCGTAGTGGCTACATATCAGATGGGGTAGCGTTAGCTAACAGCGCGTCGCAGGCACATCTTTCTTCAGGAGTTGCCACCGCTGAATATCGCTATGTGTTGAGGGCCACCACGGCGGTATATCCTAACACAGCTAGCGTTCAATCAGATAGAACGTATTATATTCTACGCTATGCGGGCTATCCAGCAAGGTGTGTTACAAGATAGTAACCAAGGCTACTAACTCGTGCTATAATATCAATCATGGAATTATTCAACTTGATTTTAATTTTAGCAATCTTGGCAGAGACGACTTTGCTCACAGTAAAAACTAGTCAAAAGCCACTTATCAATAATCATCAGAAACGCAAACTATATGTTGACACTTCAGCACTAATGGACTCGCGTTTACTAGCGGTCGCCCAGACGGGTTTTATTAGCGATGATGTGATTATCCCGCGCAGCGTCTTGCACGAACTACAACTTTTGGCCGATGGTAAAGATTCGGACAAACGTCAACGCGCCCGCGCTGGTCTTGACGTGGTGCGCGAGCTTGAGCGTGTAGTTTTCTTTGACTTAACTATTCTGGATGACGACCTAGATCATACTCCGGTTGATAATCGCCTGCTTGAGCTTGCAAAAGCTAATCGCGGTTCGATTCTCACGAATGATTTTAACCTTAAAAAGCTCGCCACTGCTGAGCATATCGATGCCATCAGTCTGAATGAGCTAGCACTTGTCCTGCGTAACGAATATCTTCCTGGAGAACGCACGAAAGTGAAAATCATCGCCGTTGGTAGCGGACCGAACCAGGGAATTGCCTATCTCAAGGATGGCACGATGGTGGTCGTTGACCAAGCTGACAAAAAAGTTGGCGAAGAAGTCGAGGTTGAGTTTTCTCGCCTCAACCAGACTGCCGCCGGCAGCATGATGTTTGCTAAACTTGTCCGCGCCAGCAAGTCAAACGCCAAACCCGTCAGTAATCCTAAATCCACGCGCACACCACGTCGGCCAGCTAAATCTCCCCGCACTGCCAAGAAATAATTTCAGCGCCACCAACGTAAGAACTCTCCCGTTAGCCACAGGAGAGTTCTTCTAGGGCTAATCGCCAGTGCCCGTTCCGCCTCCAGTATTGCCGCTACTAGTTGAAGTAATTGTATAAGTTTTACTAGTAGTTGCGCCGTAATTATCCGTCACATCAACCTGTACATTCCGCTCCGTACCGTCCAAATCTAGCGTAATTCCACCCGCCAAGACTTGGCTCGTCACCTTGTCGCTTTTAATCACGACGCCGTCAATCACAATCCGATAAGTCGCCAAATCATTAGTCCCCTTTGTGATTGCTACCACTAGTTTTTGCGCACTGTCTTCGCCCGTCGTCCGAATGCCAATCACTGGCGCCACCGCTACTTCACAGGTATCCACCTCGTCACGGTTATATCCATCCGGCACATACCAAGTCTCATTCCCAGATACCGGATCAACTACCTTAGAAACCTCAATCTCAATGCGCAAGTTCTGTGGCGTACAATCCGCCGCTAGTTTCTTGTTCTCTTTGTTGAAGGCCACCATTTCCTTCTTCACGCCCGAATCTTTCTTATACCAGCTTGGCCAAATATCAGTCTTACCGTTCACAGTTAGTTCCTGAATTCCTGCCGGGCGAGTCGGTTTGTCGCCAACCTTCCACTTGCCTTCCTTGGCATATAGATTATGGTGCACATTCTGCATGTAGCTAGCAATCACCCGTCGTGTATTGCCGTTGGAGCTACTCTTTAGCCCCGAGCCATCATGGTTGCCATTCCAAACTACAGTCGCCACAGCTGTCGAGAAACTTGCCATCCATAGATCCTTAGTCACTGAGCTATTAGCGGTCGTCGTGGTACCGGTCTTCGTCCCCGTCCAAATGTCTGGGAACACATAGCCCAGCGAGCGACCAGTTGAGCCGAACATAATCGAGCGGGCATCAGCATCCGACAAAACGTCTGCTAACTCATACGCCACTTGCTCATCAATTGCTCGTGTGCCCTCGGTATCTTCCCATTTCTCAATCACTTTGCCCTTCGGATCTTTCAACTCTAGGACGTAAGCCAAAGGCTTATAAACGCCACCGCGCGCAATTGAAGCATAAGTATTGGCGTGCTCGTCGGCACGCACCGTACAGCCACTACCGATCGCCATCGAGAGCCCAGCGGTCGTATTGTCTTTACAGTACGACAAATCACCTAGATTATGCAAGATTTCCAAACCATTGTCGATGCCGGCAATTGCCAGCGCCTTCACCGCACCAATGTTTAGCGAGTTACCCAGCGATTGTCGTGTCGTCAGGTTACCATAAAACTTACCCGAGAAGTTACGCAAAGCACAAGTGCCGGTATAACCGCGACAGTAAAAATCATCAATATTCTCATCCTTCAGAATCGAACCCGGACCATAAACTTCATCACCAGTCAACGAATATAGCGCAGAATAGTCTAGAACTGGCTTAATCGTTGAACCCGGCTCAAGTTGTGCTACTGCAGCATTCACCTCGCCATAAATCGGCGTATTCCAGTCTACTGAGCCCACCATCGCAATCACCTGGCCACTTTCAACATCCACCGATGCCATTGCTAAGTTATCGCTACCATTAGTGTAAAGATACTTCGCGCCCTCTGCAATTGCTTCTTCTGCCATCTGTTGCGCACGGTAATCCAAGGTTGTCGTAATCACATAGCCACCCGTACGCAGCATCTGGAAGCCGTACTTCTCTTCTAGTTGCTTCTTCACCTCCATCACGAAGTGCGGCGCTTTCATGTCAGAATATTGGCTACTTTCCGGTAAGATTTGGTCAAGAATCGGCACCTCTTTCGCAGCTTGAGCTTCCTCTTGGCTAATATACCCCAGCTCTGCCATTACGTCCAAGGTCTTATGTTGGCGCGCAATCAAAGCTTCATTACCATATTCATTGTATGGGTTCAAAACTGCCGGGTTGTTCGGAATCGCTGCCAGCAAAGCACTTTCCGCCAAGGTTAAATCCTTCGCACTCTTACCAAAGTAAGTCTGCGCCGCGCTTTCGATGCCGTTACGTCGTCCACCATAAGGTGATTCATTGAGGTACATTGTGATGATCTGCTCTTTGCTGTACATTTTTTCCAGCTCAATCGAGAGAATCAGCTCTTTAATCTTACGTGTGATGCCGCCACGGTTTGCCGAAGCTGCCTCATCCGAGAAATAAACTTGTTTAATCAACTGCTGGGTCAAAGTTGAACCACCCTGCACACCTCGGCCTGTCAGAGTTGACAAAGTCGCCCGTATTAGCGCAGAAATATCTACCCCGGGGTGATTATAAAAGTTGCGGTCCTCAATTGCCACCGTCGCTTGCCGCACGTAGGTTGCAATCTGATCGCCTTCCACCACCAAGCGATAGTTCGCATCACCTTTATCCTCCCAGAGCACCTCACCATTGCGGTCGAGATAAGTGTTCACGGTTTCGGAAATTGTGAGGTCGTTTAGGCTAATTTCTTTCAATTGACTCTTGTAATAGACAAACATCGCCCCCACCGCAATAATCCCCACCAAGATACACGCTGCAAAGATTTTTCCGATTCGCTTCAAACCGGCTTTTGAGAACCAGTAAGCCTTAATTCGTTCCCAACGAAAATGCGCAAAAAACCGCGCCGGCTGATCCTTTGGTAAGGGCCGCAAATTTGGCTTATCATTTCGACTCACCTTCTTGCGCGCCGAAGAGGCTTTCCCTTTGACTGTTTTCGCGAGCTTTCGCGTGCGGTCAGTAATCAAGCTCGAATAAACCCCCATTTTACCTCTGTTGCCAGAGTTTTTCTTCGCAGTTGTACTCATACCTTTAATTATACCACAAATAGCATAAAAGCTACCAAACCAGGTGGGGAATTGTCATTTTTGTGTCACTTTTACATCACCACGGCAAACTTATTCTTGCCGCGTTTCACCAGCGCAATCTGGTCAATCGGCGTATCATCGGCCACTTTCACGCCATTCACGCTAATTGCTCCCGCTCCGGCCAGTTTTCGTGCCTCACTCTTGCTGCTACAAAGCCCAGTCTTCACCAGCACGTCAAACAACCTTTCGCCAATTTGCGCCTTCGCTAAATATTTCCCAAATTCACTAATTTCGTCACCACTCAGCTCTTCCAAGTTACCGGTAAATAGTCGTTCACTCAAATTAATCACGGCCTCCGCCGCCGCTTTGCCGTGTACCACTTCCGTCGCACCTCTAGCCAGCGCTTTCTGAGCCACGCGTTTTCCAGGGTCAGCCGCTTGCTCGGCCATCATGGCCTCCACTTCCGGCTTCTCGAGCAAGGTATAAATTTTCAGCAAGTATTCCACAGCTTCGTCTGGCTGGTTAATCCAGAATTGATAAAAGTCAAAAATCGAAGTTTTCTCTGCGTCCAGCCAAATCGCATTGCCTTCAGATTTGCCAAATTTCCGCCCCGTCACCGGGTCAATCACTAATGGCGTCGACCAAGCATCAGCTTTTGCCCCCTCAAGGCGCTTGATCAGGTGAATGCCGCTCGAGCAGTTGCCGAATTGGTCTGCTCCACAGAGCTGCAAATCAATCCCATACTCCCGATAAAGATGCAAGAAGTCATAACCCTGAATCAAAGTGTAAGAAAACTCAGCATAAGAAATCCCACTTCCGCCTTCGCCAATCCGATTTTGCACAAACTGCCGGTCGAGCAGCTGGGTCATCGAGAAAGCTTTCCCAACTTCGCGCAGGAAGTCGAGGTACTTCATATCCTTGAACCAATCGTAATTATCCACCATCAAGAGCTCATCACTCTTCACAATCCGTCGCATCTGTGCGCCAATACAAGCCTTGTTGTGTTCAACTTCGTCTAGCGGCTTCAGCTCGCGCTCGCCGTTGTCCTTCGGGTCGCCAATCTGCCCCGTTGCGCCACCAACCAGCAGGCAAGGCTGGTATCCATGTCGCACAAAGCAGGCACACATCATCGCCGCCGCCAAGTTGCCGATCGTCAGACTATCGGCCGATGGGTCCGCACCCCAATAAAACTTTTTCTGGGCTCGCGTGTCCAGTTCCTCCGGTTTTTCAATCGTAGTTTCGGCGTAAAATCCCCGCCACAGGAGCTCTTCAGATAATTTCATAGCTATATTATAACACAAAAAAGAAAGGCAGCCCGCAGGCCACCTTGTCTTTATTGACGCAAAAGTTTTCTGATGGCATCGATATATTCCGCAAAGCAGTTCACTATGCCATGCCGTGCATGGATATAAATAGCTTCTGCCGATGGAAAATACGGCTCGACATAGTCATTATTTACATAATCATCGCACAAGCTATATATCGCGCCCTTAGTTCTTTCGGTCTTATTCGGTGGAATATCATATACCATTGCCCACATCTGATCAGCCAACAAGATTGGTGTAAAGAAGCCATCAGGTGTCGGCACAAATCTCAGTAGGCTTATCCAACCCAACAGATGACACGCCACTTCTAGTATCGGACCAGCAACCGCCAGCAAAATCAGCCAATGCATTTTAATGCAGAAAAACCACGGGCACGGGTTAATTGCATAGACTTCAATTTTGTCACCTAATGTAGCTTCCAAATACCGCGCTACGTGGTCGCCCAACGACACCGTGACAATTCGGGCTTTCTCTCCGTCATGATTTTCCATATCGCGAATTATCGCTTCTACGGTTTGGCTAACAGAGAAACCACGATTCTGATAGTGCAAATAACAGCATTTATCCGCATGCGGATCCAACACGTCGTAGGCGATCTTTCGGAAGGTGCACTCTGCTTGGGCATGAAACCCACCAATCAGATAAGTCGGTTGCTCGGGATTGCTGGCAAATCTATGTTGCAGAGCAGCACCAAGTTTATCGTGTTTCTTCCAAGAAATTCGTGCCATCGTGAAAGTCAGTGCATTAATAATTGCACAAATTATCAGTACTTTGTTCACTCATTTTTACCCCCTTTTTTTTCAAAATGATTTTGGTTTATGAACCTCAAAGGTTCAATATTCATAATATGAATATTGTCACCACCTTTCTTAAACAACTAGCCCTCAGCCGCGTTCCTTCGCCGCCGAAAGCCCCTTATCTCTCCATTATAGCACACTTTTCTAAAAAAGTCAATAGCATTTTGCGTTTCTGAGCTGCAATATGCTATACTGGAAACATTAACTTGGAGGATTTATGAAAAAAATTTTAGCGTTCGACATTGATCAAACCTTAAACATTGCCAAGACTCCAATTCCTCCCGAGATGGCGGAAATCCTCAAAAACTGCCTTGATCATTTCGAAATCTGTCCGATTTCCGGCCAAAAATTCGAGCAATTTTTGATCCAAATTGTTGACGAGCTCCAAAAAGTTGGCGTTACCGAAGAGGAACTAACCCATCTTCATCTCTTTGCGGCGCAGGGAACGCAATATTATCGTTATAGCCTCAAGCAGCATGATTGGGAACAGGTTTATAACTATCCATTGACCGACGAAGATGTCGCCAAGATTACCGCTGTGTTGGAAAAATCCGCCAAGAAATTGGGCTATTGGGAAGAAGATCAGCTTGCCCCAGGCGATGAGATTATCGAAAACCGTTTGTCGCAAGTTACCTTTTCGGCGCTTGGCCAGACTGCCGGCACTGAGGTGAAATACGCCTGGGACCCGGATTGCAAGAAACGCGAAGCGATTGTGGCTGAGTGTCAGGCCGAACTGCCGGATTTCTTGTACGAAATTGGCGGCACGACCTCTATCAACGTCGCCGCGCCCGGCATGAACAAGGCTTTCGGCATGCAGCATTTGCTTGAAGAATTGCACGCCGAGAAATCCGATGTGCTCTATTTTGGCGACATGACCCAGCCGGGAGGGAACGACTATCCGGTCGTCGAAATGGGCTTTGATGTCATTACGGTGCGCTCGCATGAGGACACCGAATACGCTCTGCGGGGGATTCTCGGGGTGATCGGAAAATAAAAATCCCCTAGTGCCGAAACACCAGGGGACACTTACCCATATGGGTAAAACTCAACCGTTCTTCAGAGCTTTCAGAAGTTTCTCTTTTCCGTCGGTAATCAACTTGCGGGCTTTGGCATATGCCAAGGTGCGTTCATCCAGCCATTCCGTGAATTCTACAAGCTGTAGGGCGTCGTAATCAACCACCAGCTTCATTTTCATGCCTAACTGTGTCGGCGAGGAGAAGGAGATGGTCGCCTCAGTACCGCCCACCTGCAGTGTTGCATTCACCTGCCGGATTTCGTCGCGCAGCAACACAAATTGGGGTGCAAATTCTTCCCATCTCTGTACTACTATCTGAGCCATAGCAAGTTTGTGCTGAATTACTTTCGGCGCCTCCTTAAGCTTATCGATGATTGACAGAATATCTTCCATACTCATGTCAAACGACAAGCGGTCAACAATGTTCACCTCATCAGGATTAATTTCCGGAATTGAAACAAAATGATACTGTGTTATTGGATTTGCCTGACACCGTGCGATTAACGTATTGAGCTTCCGTTCCGCTTCATCAGATGCATTCAATACCTCATCAATCTTAGCCTGGTATTCATCAATGAGGAGCCTTTTGCACTGAAAGAGCTCCTCCATCATTTCCCGACGTACAGTAAGCTGCTGTTGCTCATCCACCAGAATCGCCATCACCTCATTGCGCCTTGGAAGTTCTGTCGTCAGAGCATCAAGGTCAATCAGGCAATAATCCACTCCGTCTTTGCCGCCTTTTGATGCTACTGTGCCAAAACCTAATCTAAACGGAGCTGTGTATTCAAGATCGGCCTGTGACATTCCGGACGTTACAGAATTTGCTCCGCCCCATTCGATCTCGAAGTACAGTGCAGCGCCTGAATAAAAGGTTGCCGGCCAGATTGTAAACTGACTGTCTCCGGTTGACTTGTAGTTGACTAAGTAGGCTCTGAAAGCTCTGTAGTGCGGGTCGAGCCCACACGCTTGCGCCAACAACGGGTTCTCCATGGCTTCGAAAGGTGAATACAGGTGCCCTTTGTCATCGTAGTGCAAAGGCGTGTCGTCGTTGATTGCAAACGTAAAATTCTCGGAAGCGTACCGTTTAGACGACTTCCAGAAAATCTGTTTGCAATCATCGCTGTAAACCATATTAGTTTCACCAAAAGCTCTTCTGAGCATCAACAGTAAAACTCCGTCGGCCGGGCCCATCAAGTCGCACAATCTTAACGTTGTACCAGTATCAAACTTCAGCTCAAGGGAATCCATAAAATTATGGATTCGATACTTTTCATCAAGCTGTTCCTGGCACCAAGTTTTGATTGCGGTCGTAAGTTTGCCGGCTGGATGCTGGACTCTTGATTTAGCCAGACTTTTTTCCATCTCCAACATCAGCTGTGAGGCTTCCGCACTAATAAATCCCTGATCCACCTTTGTCATCGTTGCTGCATCTTCTTTCTTTTTCATGTTTCTTTTCTCCTTCCTCTATGCGTCGCATAGAACACCAGTACCGGCTTTTTTTGCCGTGTTTCAATAAGGACTTTATCCCTATGTAGCTGGCGACCACTCTTTGAGCAGCGATAAGATTATTATTGTTCTTGAACGACCTTATCGCTACCCAAAAAGCTGCGGAGAATTCATGAAAATATATTGGTTGAGTTATCAAAATCCTAAGCCTACGATTTCTCGGGCTTCTGTCCATCATTCTAGCACACAATATCATTTTTGTCAAGTATAATACCGGTTCATGGGACTTATCTGGAGTTATTTTAAGAGGGTGCGGAGCCTACGGGCGAGCATGCAGCGCGCGAGCCCCGTAACGACGGGAGCGAGCGACGCGTCTCTTAAAATAATTTCAGATAAGTTCTTTAGACTGTGTTATAATTAACATATGAAATCATATATCGTGGGCAACTGGAAGATGAACTTCTCGGTCGGTGAGTCTTCCGTCTATCTTCATAAACTTTTGCAAAAAATTCGTCAATATCGCAATATTGAGGTGATCGTGGCGCCGTCGCTGGTGGCTCTGCAACCATTATCTCTCCAGGTCGACCGCAAAAAAATCCGTCTCGCTGCGCAGACCGCCAATTCCCACGATTTTGGCGCTTATACGGGCGAAGTCTCTTATACGCAGTTGCGTGGTTTAGTTGATTATGGTATTGTTGGCCATTCCGAACGCCGCCAGCTGTTCCATGAAACTGACAAAGATATTCGTGCCAGCGTTGCCGCCGCCCTGCGCAACCAAATCACTCCGATTCTTTGCCTCGGCGAGACTGAGACCGAGCACACTTTCGGCGAAACTTACGATGTCCTGCGTGACCAGTTGCTCGGCGGTCTTTCTGAAGTTTCGGCCGAAGATATTTCTAAGGTTCTGATTGCCTACGAACCAGTTTGGGCGATTAGCACGACCACCGATGCCCACATTGCTTCGCCAGACGAAATTGCCGATACAGTGCAGTTCTTGCGTCGCGCGCTCGCCGATACTTATGGCAAAACTACGGCCGAAGAAATCCCCATCCTTTATGGCGGCAGTGTCAGCCCAGCCAATGCCGGAGCTTACCTCACCGTCCCGGGCGTTAACGGGCTTCTCGTAGGTAGCGCCAGTCTCATCGCCGATCAGTTTACGGAAATTATCGAAATCGCAAAGAAGGTACAGTCTTAATGGACAAAACGGCTCAAAATCAAGCTAATTCAACTGCCAGCAAGCGGCAGATGATGGATTTTGCGTCGACCAAAACTAATAAGTCCAATACGCCCGTTCCTGTGACGTCAGCCAAAGCCGCCATCAATGCCATGTTTGCTGAGCAAGCCAAAACTCCGCAAGCCGTTTCGACGCCATCTGCGCGCGAGATTGTTAACGCTTCCAGTCAAGCCAGCCAGCGTGCCAAGTCGGCCGCCAACCTACATCACGGCTCAATTCAAAAAAGTATGGAATCGACTCGCACTTCCGCCTCAGCTTTACTCCGCGGAGCCAAAGATGACGGTAGCGCGAAGCCAGTTGTGCGCACCTCGCTCAAGCTTGGCGCTAATGCTCGACCCAAGCAGCCACCGGTGATTTTGCCGCCCAATGCCCGCATGGCCCAGCAGGCCCGCCCTGTGTCCGAACCCGTCGAAGAAGACAAAACTTTCGCCGTGCAGATCATTTCTAAGCCCAAAACTCTGGCGGCTCGCCCGCACGGTCCGATTCGCGACCCGCAGATGCTCGGCAGTGCGCGTCGTCGCATTGTCCCAGCGCGTCCGCGCGCGCTTGATATTGCCAAGACTGCGCAAATTGCTGACACAGTGAGTAGTACACCAATTAAAGCCACGAGTGCGATGGATAAAACTCTAGGTTCCGGCCCAAATCATCTTGCCCCGAAAGATCCCGAGGGTATGGTCAGCCGTCAGAGCGCACGCTTCCGCACCGCTCCTAAAGGTCATACACTAGCTCGCCCGGCCAGTGTGCCAACCGATGATACCTATGTCATGTCTGAGCCACCCAAGCTTTCCGCTCGCGCTGCCGAAAATATGCATAAAGAAATGGTCGAGCTGGGGATTGATGAGACCGCTACCGTCGCCGATGCTCTCAGGCAGCAGGGTGATAAGGCACCAATCGGCCGCGTAATGGAACGCACGGTCGCCTCTGGTCATGGCGGTGTGCCTGAGAACGAATATAATACGATTAAGTCCAAAAATACTTCAAATTATAGTTTCAGCCGCCGTGACGAGACGCCAAAAGTAGTCAAAAAGGCCGACGACAGTCACTATAAGCCGGTCGACCAGTCGGTTTTCCTGAAAACCGTTAGCGTCGAGAAGCGCCCGCTGGCTGGCGGCATGCCTACGCCGCAAGTCTCGAGTTACGGCCAGAGCGATAGCTATCAAGTGCCAGGGAAGAAGGAAAAACCCAGCAAGGCCTCGCGCAAAAATGTTTACACGAAGAAAGCCCCGAAGTCTGCGCCAAAAGCCGCAGAACCTTCCAAGTCGCGCCAAGATTTGCCGAGCCGCCCGACGGTCATTATTCCGTCCAGTCGCCGCTCTAAGGCTCCGCTATTTTTCCTGATTTTGTTGACGATTATTCTCGGTGCTGCCGTCGGCGCCGCAGCGTATCTGTGCTTCTTCCAATAGAACAAAAAAATAGAGCACTCCTTTCGCCGCCGATACGGCTGCGCGGTCGCTCTACTTTTAGTATACAAAATTATTGATTAATGTCAACTACGACTTTTGCGGAGATAACTAGAGAAATTGTGTACCGCGGGTGTCTTTTTAAAAACTCCCGGCACAGTATGGTAGCCCGCTTTTGCGTGATTTTTGTATTTCTCAAGTCTATAATAATATTATCTGACTGTTGGCTAGCTCGTTTTAATAGTACAAGAAGTTGCCGGGTCTGGGAGCTAGTCATTACTTTTAACTCATAATATTTACCGAGAAAATAGAAATCTGGCGTCCTCACCTTGTAGCGATTTATAGGTTTTAGGACTTGTATGATAGTCCGATAGTGATGCGCTAGAGTCCATGCAACTTCTACGTCCTTTTTAGGAGGACGATAATCATCAGGTATCTGGACGTCAAAAGCTGCACTATTCATAACTAATAGCGCATCATTGTATCCACCAAAACTAAAGCATAAGACTGTTTAACCATTGACATTTTATCAATTCTGTGCTACAATGAGAAGAGATAGGGCTATCAGCGCTATCTCATAGTTTTAAGACGGAAATTCTACCCGTGCGGGTATTTTTATGCCCTTTGGCATAAAAAT
>CAYYWU010000019.1:12417-13636 GCA_964475445.1 uncultured Candidatus Saccharibacteria bacterium
TACCCGTGCGGGTATTTTTATGCCCTTTGGCATAAAAATCTTCTATCTTAAACGTGGCACTTTAAAATCTCAACTTGCATATGTGTTTTGCTCTACCCGTTGATTATCGCTAGTCAATAGATAGAGCAAAACACCCAGTTTGCTCAAATTTCACCCAAAGGAGGGGATAAGATGGGTAATTTTATTAACATTGAGCAACACGTTGAGCCGGAGACCACGCTGTTTGAGCAGGAAATCAATGCAATTTTGGCGGTTATTGCAAAGATAGGTGAGAATTTTGCGCAGTCGCCCCGCCGGGGAACAATCATTTTAGATGGCCAAAAATATGGTGATAAAGCCAAACTGCTTGTTAAAGCAAATTATCCGGGCGGTACCTACCAGCGTCGATTTTTCCGCATCTATCAATATGACAGCGACGAAATGGCGGCACGTTCAATCAATGAAGCGTTAAAATGGCCTGATCCGGATTCGCGTTACGCTCACTTGTTCAAACAGGAGCTTCCCCAGAGCGGGATTTACCGCGATGGTGAACTGTTAGTGTTGATATTGAACGCTAAGTACGGGCGCTTTCTTTGCTCAATTAAGGCTGAGACCGAAGCTGGCGAAGAGCTGCATGATGAGGCAAAGTATTTGTTATATGCTATGACTGAATGTTTTGCGCAGATGATGCAGGAGGACGAGATACTGCAGGAATCAGCAAAACGGATTTTTCTCGGTGGCGAAAGATTCCAGATTGCCTGCGCAGTTGATGAAGTTGACGAGATGTTCGTTCATTGTACGGAGCCAAGCTTACAGGTCTGGCGCGCATGGCATGAACCGGCTAACGCTGCTGGCGAGTTAACGCTATGTTTTCAGTAAGGCAAGTTGAGGCGTGCGATAAAAGGTTGCTTACGAGCGGCCTTTTATTTTTTCTTCAACTTATTATAATACTCCCTCAACCCTAGCGGCCGATTGTTCCAAGCTTCCAATTCTCCCCGTAGCGGTAAAGAATAAATTCTTGTTCGTAGCTGATCGGCCGCCGTGTCTTCAGCAGTGTAATCTTCATAAAATCCGATGACTTTGTCATAGAGCGCCAGCGAGGCATCGGCATACTCATAAGTCGTTGTCTCTACCCGAAAACTCCGAAAACGCTTCAGCGTTTTGCAATACACAATTGCGTCTTGCAAAACGCTTCAGCGTTTTGCAATACACAATTGCGTCTTGCAAAACTTTTGTGCCA
>CAYYWU010000020.1:0-12310 GCA_964475445.1 uncultured Candidatus Saccharibacteria bacterium
TAAAAAAGTCCTAGAGCCAGGATGTGGCACTGGGAATTTTTTGACGGAAATACTGGCTAGGCGGCTAAAGAAAGCCAAAACTAACCAATATGATATTTTGATAGCATTATCCAACATTTACGGCATAGATATTGCTCCCGATAATGTAGTAGAGACTCGTGCTAGGCTCCGAAACCAGATTTTTGACCATCTCAAGAATGAGCGTTCAGACAAGGACTTTCTCTTTGCCATAGATACAATTTTGAAGTACAACATTGTAGTTGGCGACCTGTTAGATGGCCGCAAGGATATTTTTCTGATTAACTGGGCTCCAACTGGAGATGGCGGTTTCGAACTAGAAAAATGGCGATTTTCCGATATTGAACAGGCTCGTTCTAAGGCCGTCATCGCCAACAATTTTGCTTCTATTAACAATAGTATCACGCAACTCCTCGAGGATAGGCCACCAGACAAACCGAAAAAGCCAAAACCAAAGCCAAAATCTAATTTACTTGAAGATTTACCAATGTTTAGCAAGAGGAGCAAGAAATGAGCATTCAAGATACAAAGCCAATTAAGCAGAAGATAATTTACGTTTATAATCATCCAAATTACCCAAAGCATAATGGGTGGCTGAAAATTGGCGACCAGACAGGTCTAGACTCTAGCCGTATTAGCGACCAGAACGAAGCCGATAATGTAGAGACAAATACTCTTCTCCAAGTGCCAGCAGTTGATGTTTACGGTAATACTTTTAGGGATTACGATATTCATCGAGAATTAGAAATATTAGGCTTCCAGAGAGAGCCAAAGGCTAATAACTCCAATCGTAAGTCGGAGTGGTTTAAAGTTGATTTAGAGACCGTTAAGCAAGTTATAGATAATCGTATTCATTGTCGTGGAGGTTTTGAGAATAAGCGACCAACAGGAGATAGCGACAAGACAAAGATAGTACTTCGCAAGGAGCAAAACGATGCCATAGATATGACATACGCATACTGGCAAAACCGGGCAGAGTTTTCTGACCGCAATTTTCTTTGGAATGCTAAGCCTCGTTTCGGGAAGACTCTAACCTCGTATAAGTTTGCCGAGAGAATAGGTGCTAAGCGAGTGCTTATTGTCACCAACCGCCCTGCTATTTCCGACTCGTGGGCTAGGGATTTTTACGACCATATTGAACAAGAATCGGAAATAAACTACTTATTTGCCGCCTCCAAGAGTTTCTTCGTGGGTAGTCGCCGAGTTCCGTCACGAGAGGATATTTTGAACATACATAGCGATTTTGCCGGTAATTTAAGCCGTCCGCTAATTTTCTTCATCTCTTTACAAGATATTAAGGGTAAAAGTGCTGATTCGGATGATTTTAAGAAGAAAAACCAATGGATTTTTGACATTCCTGGCGGTTGGGATTTGCTGATTATTGATGAGAGCCACGAGGGAGTACAGACTTCCAAGACCGCAGACGTAATGAAGAACCTAAACGTCGATTTTACTTTACACCTATCAGGCACTCCATTTAAGGCTATTGCTGGTGGTAAGTTTACGAACGACCAGATTTTTAACTGGTCATATTCAGACGAACAAGAGAGAAAAGAAGATTGGGATTATGAAGACGGCGATAACCCATACGAAGAACTACCTCGAATGAACTTCCGAGCCTACCATATGAGCACAATGATGGAATCGCAAGTTGAAGACGAAGAGGCTTGTTTTGACCTAGGGGAATTCTTTAAGGCGACCAGCAATGGCTTCGTACGGCCGAACGATGTTGAGAAATGGCTGGATAAGATATCGGGCATTGCTAGAGATGAAGAAACTGGAGAAATTACGGTTTTGCCAGTAGATGACAAACTAAATCAGCCGTTTGATAGCGAAGAAAAGCGTGACCAGTTGCGGCATACTTTCTGGTTTATGTCTCGTATCAACGAGTGTAAAGCGATGAAAGAGTTACTCAACAAACACCCGATATTCAAGGAATATAAAGTCGTTTTAGCAGCAGGTAAAGGTGATGACGAGTACGAGGGTAAGAAAGTCCTCGAGCAGGTTCAAAACGCAATCGGAGACGACCCAACTAAGACAAAAACAATTACCTTGAGTTGCGGCCAACTAACAACCGGCATTACAGTCAGACCCTGGACAGCAGTTTTTATGCTTTATGGCACGACTGGAACTGGGAGTATTATCAAATCAAGTTCAACGCAGTACCTTCAGGCGGCATTTAGGGCTCAAAACCCTTGGAGTTACGGTGAGCACAAAGAATTCTATAAGACAGACTGCTATGTGTTTGACTTTGCTCCAGACCGAGTTTTGACGATTTTACAAGATTACGCAGTCAATTTGAGCGGCGGTGGCAAGAAGAATGAAGACCATAAACCAGCCATTCGCAAACTACTGAACTATATGTCCGTCATCTCGATGGATGATAAGGGTGAGTTACGTGAACTGGATGCGAAAGACATCGTGGAACTGCCGAGGAGGCTTATTGCTAAGGAGATTGTCGATGGTGGCTTTGTTACTTCCAACAAATTATTCAACATCGGTAATATTTTTCACGCTTCTGCTGAGGCTCGTGCTATCATCAATAAACTTCAGGCCGTCAAGAAACAGAAGTTGGAGAAGAAGTCGGAGGATTTGTCAAAGCCACAAACCAAAGTCGATGAGAATGATGAAGCAATCGTCGACCCAGAAATCCTAGTCAATACTTCCAATGGCGTTCTTAAAGAGAAGAAATACGAAGAATTAACGACCGAAGATGCCCAAATCGCTAGAGAAGCCGCCCAAAATAGTGCTATCCTAGATAATTCTTTCCTACCAGACGAAATCCCAGAAGAAAGGCAAGAACTCATCAAGGAGGCCGTCCAGGAGATTAAAGAAACCGCCAAGAAGAAAACTGAAGAACGCAAGAAAAAAGAAGAGGACGAATATAGGGATAAGTTGCGTGGATTTGCTCGTACTATTCCAATGCTGCTTCACGCATATGGCCGTAATGGTATAACTTTTGACGACTTGGAAAAGATAATTGCCGATGACGTTTTTGAGCAGATTACTGGTATTTCTAAGGACGAATTCCGAGTGCTACGCAAGGAGAACTACTTTAACGAAGACAACTGTAATGTTGCTATCAAAGAGTTTATGAGCCGAGAAGAGACGCTCTCCAACTACTTCTCCATTGGTGTAGATGTAGATATTTTTGACTATATCCCAATGCAGGAGCAAAATCGTGTCTTCACTCCGAAAAAGGTGGTCATCAAAATGCTCGATATGCTCGAAGAGGAAAACCCAGAAATCTTTAAATCAACCAAGCGGAAATTCCTTGACCCATATTCAAAGAGTGGTTTATTCCTAGCAGGTATAGTAAAGCGACTTTTCCAGAACCTGCGACCAAGGTTTAACTCGGACAAGGAGTGCCTGATGCATATTTTGAGCAACCAGATTTATGCTTGGTCGCCAAATGACCCACTTCGCAAGTCGTCTATCAATACCGTTTTGGGCTTTATGCGATTTGACAGAGTGAATTACGAGCCAAAGGATAAAAGAAGCCTAGAATACCACTTCTTGAACTACGACCCAATGAACGAGAAAGGAGAAATCAATAATGATAAAGTTTTGGAACATATACATAAGTGCTGGGGAGAAGATATGAAATTTGATGTAATAATTGGGAATCCGCCATATCAACTTGGTCGTAGGCAGATTTATGCGGACTTTTATCGTATGGCAGTCGACCTAAAACCGGATTTACTCTGTATGGTTTTTCCGATTGGCTGGCAAAAAGCAACTAATGTTAATGGTCTCAGCCAACTCAATAATGAGAAGTACAAACGAGACCAACACTTGATGCGGATAGATAATTACTACGAGGATGGTCCAGATAGGCTATTCCCGAATGTTGGAACTGGCGGCGTTAATATTGTTCTCCGAGACTCTCATAAGGACAACGGCGGAGATATTGAGAAGTTGGAATACGGTAAGGTTGTAGGCAAAATAGTATTACCAATCAGCCAAGAAGAGAGCGATAAGCCAGAAGAATTGAAAAAACTACTAGAATGCGTGGATTATTCCGACAATATGGAGCAACTCGGCTCTCCAAGCAAACCGTATAATTTTAGGGCAGACCCACTTAAAACTCCTGAAATATATGGTATAAAACTTCAATACGAAAAACGACTTCAGGATGACGTGAGGTTATTTGGACTTTTGCCAGAGGGTGGAAGAGGATACCGATATATCTCCAGAACAACAATACCTCGAATAAGCCCAAACATTGATGCGTATAAACTATTTGTCCCGAAAGCCTGGGGTAATATGTCTAAAACGGCAGGGTTAGGCGGTTCATACTCCAATATTGGCATAGCAAAGCCTGGAGACATATGCTCGGAAACGTTCATAGAATTTGGGCCTTTTAAGTCAAATGAAGATACTCGTAGGATGGCAAAGTACTTCTTAACGAAGTTCTTCAGAGCCTTATTATTCCTAGCGAAAGATTCGCAGAATACTGCCAAAGAGAAGTATAAGTTTATACCGCTACCAGATTTATCGAAGCCATACTTCGATAAGAGTGTGGCAGAGATTGATGATGCATTGTTTGAAGAGTATAATATTCCTCAAGAAAGTCGAGAATTCATCCGCAAGAATATCCAGACAAGAGATGAGCCGAACATAGATGTTTTATAAGGAGAAGAGATGCTTATCAGGAATCGAAATATCACAGAGTTGGCATTTTATGCTTGGGTTAATAATTACCCATTATCTAGACATTCATTAGATAATGACCGTTTTGTCGGATTTGTTTTGGCCGCACGACAATATCGTTCTAGAAAGTTTGACACTTTCGAGAAGTTTAAACAAGAAATTCTCTTTTACCGTCAAGATTTTCAGAAAAAAGATTATGAGCATTTCTGGGAAGAAAAGTGCCGCATAGAAGAAGTTTTGGACAGATTATCTCATATTGAATATCCTCCAATTATAGATTGGGTCCGCAATGACCATTCATTACGTTATATCCAGCGTAACATAATTGACCATCAGTTAATAGAGACTGAATTAACTGAAGAGGAATTTGAACACGGACTTTCCGTATCGGAAGTTCGCAAGCGGCATAAGGGCGAGCAGTCAACAAAATAGGCCAAAAAATGGTTCATTCACCCTTTGATGTTTTCTCTCCCATACTTCCATCCGACAGGTTCCAAGCACTAGACCATACCGCTCGTCTTTTTCAATCCACTCAACACGCATAGTATTGGGATTTAAGAAGTGAGGTGTCGGTTGCCAAGGTATTGGCCTCGGTTTGATAGGCAGCCCCATCCACGTGGGGTTCTTGGGTGGCATATCTTGCCGCTGTGAGCGATTTATAAGCGATATGAGAGGCCTTTGGCCATAATTCGGGGAAATGTAGGCTTTTCTCTGATAAGTGCGATGTCCGAGCCATCTGATAGCCTCAATATTTTCCACGCTCCGTTGAGTAGCCTTCACGAAAGCCTCATTGAAATCCAAATGCGTTTCTCGCCACCGAGATATAGTTCGGTCAGACAAACCGCAAAAATATGCTACGTCTTTCAAGCAATAACCCTGGCCAACCAGTTCTACGATTTTGTCGGCTAGGTCTTTTCTATATTTCGTTTTGCGTGCCATACTTTAATTGTAATGTATAACACTTGGATTTATTTTTATGCCGAAAATGACGACCCCGGTAAATAGATGTCAGATTGAGCGGAGCGAGTATAACATTCTTTGAGCCATAATGTTCGACATAACAGACAAAATGACACAATTTTCCAGTTTGGCAGATATATCGTTATACGGCAGTCCGATATATTGAGGCCGGGGTATTAGTTTTAGGTTTTTTGTACTACTGTATTCTATGTCACTCTCCTATATGGTTTTAACATTCGCTTTATATAGAGTGTTATTCCAAAAATGAAAAGTAGTAGTACAGTAATACTAGCGACTGGGTTGTTTTGTGAAATATAATGAGCGAGTTCGTAAAATACTCCATTTTAGACTTTAACAATGGTTTGTTTTGTTATCGATTACAGATAAGTTTTGGCTTTGATGATTAAGTAATATTTACACCATTTTATACTCCATTATTGGTGTATATGTTAGAATATTATTAAGTTCACCAATAATTTTTTCAGAGGTAGGGCAGTAAATATAAGTTAAGAAAAATGGCGGTAATGGAACTCGAAATCGTGTGGGCAGAAATGTCTCGGAGGTTCGAATCCTCTCGCTTCCGCCAAGAGCGTAAACAAATAATAAAATATCTTATGTCAAGTGTATTTACAAAAATTATCAATGGGGAGATTCCCTGCTACAAGATTTATGAAGATGATAAGACTTTAGCGTTTCTAGACATTGAGCCGGAGGCGGTGGGACATACTTTGGTGGTGCCGAAAATTGAAGTGGAGAAGGTTTATGAATTGCCGGAGGATTATTATCAGGCGGTGATGGCGACGGTGAAGAAGTTAGCCAAGCATTATGATGAGGTCTTGGGGACAAAGGTTACTTTGAAAGTGGTAGGGATTGATGTGCCGCATGCGCATGTGCATATTTTGCCGGCTGATGAATATTTCCGGGCTGGGTTGCAAAAAGGCGAGGCAGCAGAAAAACCGCATCTCAGCGAGGCGGAGATGCGGGATCTACAAGCGAAATTGCGGCTCGATAATTAGGAAATAATATTTGGGTCGAGGGCGCTGGCTGGAGACTCTGAGGTCTGGGCGGTGTTTTTGGTTTCGCTGTTGGCTTGAGTTTTGGGAGTCGGTTGAGCATAGCGCTCGCTCCAGTTTTGGGCGATTAAGGCCTTAACACCAAATTTTTGGGAAAGTTGAGACTTTTCTTGCTTTAACAAGTCTTTCTGGATATCGGAATAACCATTGGCGACTTGCGCGAAGGTGGCGCCAAGATCTAGAGGTTGTTCTGAGCTATCAATGATGACGAAAGCGTTGACGAAAGCCTCCATGGTATCGTCAATGGCTTCGGGAGGCGCATAGCGCTCAGGATGTTCATTAATGTCGCCAATAACTTGCATGAGTTGGCCAAGATTGGCGATTTTTTGTCGTTCCGTGCTGGTCTCGTCTGAAGCCTCGGGAGTGGTAGGCTGATCAATGGTGGTTTCTTCTAGAGTGAAGTTCGTGAGATCGTCCCACTGTTCGTTGGCACCGGACGGAGTGGAGTTGCTAGAATTATTAGGGTTATTAGGGTTGGGCATTGATTATTCCTCCGAGTTAAGTTTAGGGTTTAAGGTTGATTCGATGGCTTGAGCTTTGGCGTCATCATATTCGCTGGTAATGTCAACGCTGTCGTCGGGGTTCTTTTCGAAATGATTGACGGAAGCGTCAGATTCTGGCGAAATATCGTCAAGGGTTCCGCGATCGGTGGCGGTTTCGTTATTGAGATTGACGTAGTCTGTGGGTTCGTCCATAGGTTTCCTTGTTTGTGGTTTTTATGATTGTGGCCTAACTAGACCGAGAAGATTACACCAAGGGCATGTTGCCCCGCCATGTCTCTATACTAGCACAGCATAAGCGAAATGTCAATGCTTTTCATATAGAAAAGCATTGCTGCGGGCGTCGTCTCAGAAGAAAATGCAAGCATTTTCTTCGCTCGTCTCCTACGCAGTTTAATCTTTTTCATAGAAAACTCTTGCTGTGGGATGGCTTGAGAGTTGCAAGTGATGTGGTATAATAGAGGAAATAAAGGGAGTGTGTATGGGCAAAAAGATGTGGATTGCCGTGGTGGTGATTGTGGCGGTGTTTGGAGCTTTGATTGGGATTTCGATGTTGCAGAATTCGCAGTCGTCGACGTCGTCGGAAGTTGGCGATTATAGCTTGGAAGAGATGACAGCGCTGGCGAAAAAGAATGATTATAGTGGTTATGATTTGAATAAGATTATCCTGGCGGATGAGCTGTCGGGCAATTTGCCAGAGAATGTGAAAGGCAAGACAGATGCGCCGGTGGTGATTTATGAATATGGGGATTATCAGTGTAGCTACTGTGCGGCGATGAACCCATTGATGAACAAGATCGTAGAAGATTATAAGGGTAAGGTTGCGGTGGTACTCAGGACTTATGTGTTGTCGTACCATAATAATGGTGTGCAGGCGGCTTCGGCGGCGAATGCGGCGGCAATTCAGGGGTACTGGGCGGATTATAAGGATTTGTTGTTTGCGAATCAGAATGAGTGGTTCTATTCGGAGCCGGGTAAGTTGCAAGGACAGTTAGAAGAGTATTTCCAGCAAGCATCGGACGGAAAGGGTGATTTGGAAAAGTTTCGGGCAGATATGCAAAGTGAAGCGGTGCAGAAGAAATTGGCCTTTGATCAAGGGATGGGAGACGCGGTAGACATTGGCGGAACGCCATGGTTCTTTATGGATGGCAAGTGGATTGAAAACGAGAACATGAAACCGGCGGATTATGCGGAAAAAATTCGCGGTATGATTGACGAGAAATTGAAATAAGGGGAAATGATGAAGTTTACGAAAAGTTATGAGCCGGGGGAGTTTGAACCACAGATTTATGCGGAGTGGGAGAAGACGGGGGTGTTCCAACCGCGGGAGATAGTGGCGAATTCGTTTGAGGCGGAGACGCAGGATTGTTATTCCCTGGTGATGCCACCACCGAACGCGAATGGTAACTTGCACATTGGTCACGGTTTGACGATTGCGATTGAAGATTCCCTAGCGCGATATTATCGCTTGCGTGGGAAGTCTACTTGGTACATTCCAGGGGCGGATCATGCCGGGTTTGAGACTTGGGTGGTGTATGAGCGTGCGCTGGAGAAAGAGGGGCATTCGCGGTTTGAATATTCGCGAGATGAGCTATATGCACAAGTGTGGAAATTCGTGGAAGAACAACGTGGAAATATGGAGTTGCAGGTGCGAGCGTTGGGGGCGAGTTGCGCTTGGCCGGATTTGACTTTTACACTAGATGAGAACGTGATTGCGCGAGTTTATCAAACATTCGAGAAAATGTGGAACGATGGGATGATTTATCGGGGCGAAAAGCTAGTGAACTTTTGTCCGAAGCATCAGACGGCGTTTGCAGATATTGAGGTTGAGCATAAAGATGAGGAAGGTAAACTCTGGGAAATCGCTTACGAAGTAGCAAGTGTGCCGGAGGATATGGAAGATACAGCATCGGATTTCGCCAAGCGAGAGTTGATTGTGGCGACGACGCGTCCAGAGACGCTGTTTGGTGATACCGCGGTGGCGGTGAACGCGGAGGACGAGCGTTATCAGGATTTGATTGGTGGCACGGTGAAGCTGCCGTTGACCGACCGAGTGATTCCGATTATTGCCGATGAGCATGCAGACCCAGCCTATGGTACTGGAGTGGTGAAAATCACGCCAGCGCATGATTTTGATGATTTTGAAGTGGGCGAACGGCATGGCTTGGAGCGGATTCGGGTGATTGGTGAAGACGGCAAGATGCTGGAGACGGCGGGGCCGGAGTTTGCTGGCTTAACGACGGACGAGTGTCGTTCCCTGGTGCTGAAGAAACTTGAGGAACAAGGTTTGCTCCGAGGGGAGAAGAAGATTACGCATGCAGTGGCGCACTGTTATAAGTGTGGTACGGTGCTAGAGCCAATGCTGAAAGCGCAATGGTTTGTGGATGTGAAACGTTTGGCGGAAGAGGCGATTAGGCGCTTGGAGGCGGGTGAGATTAAGTTTTATCCGGCGAACAAGAAGAAAGTTTTGATTAATTATCTGAGAGGCTTGAAGGATTGGAATATTTCGCGACAGATCCCATGGGGGATTGCGATTCCGATGTTTAGACAGACGGAGACGGAGAATGCGCCGGAGTGGATTTTTGATACGCGGACAAATTTGCAGAAGATTGAAGTGGGGGGCGTGAAATATTATCGCGATGAAGACACGTTTGATACCTGGTTTTCGAGTTCGCACTGGCCGATTGTGTGCACAAATTGGCTGGCGGGTAAGGAGAATCCGTACTATCCGTTGAACGTGATGGAGACAGCCGGCGATATTCTGTTTGCTTGGGTGGCGCGGATGATTATGATGGGGGTGTATGTGACGGGTGAAGTGCCGTTCAAGGAAGTGTATTTGCATGGATTAGTGTTGGATGCGCATGGTCAGAAGATGAGTAAGAGTAAGGGCAATGTGATCAATCCAATGGAATTGGTGACGAAATATGGTTCGGATGCGTTTCGGCTGGGGATTCTTCGGGGTAGAAGCGCGGGGATGAATCAGGCGTTTTCGGAGAATAGCGTGATTGCCGGGCGGAACTTGTGTAATAAGCTCTGGAATGTGGCGCGGTTTATTCAAGGGATTGTGGATGAAAATCCGAGCGACGGTGAATATACGACGAATAATATGGGTGAAGACTGGATTTGTCGCGAGCTCGTGAAGTGCAAGGAAGCGGTGGAAGACGATTTCGCGAATTATCGGTTTTCAGAAGCGGTGGAAACGTTGTATAGCACAATTTGGGATCAATATGCGGACTGGTTTATCGAGAGCCAGAAGTTATATAAGAATGTTCCCTTGCTGAAAGTGACGCTGGAGATGATTTTGAAGATGTTGCACCCGTTTGCGCCGTTCGTGACGGAAGCGATTTGGCAGAGTCTGGATTGGACAGAAGGTATGTTGATTGTCCAGAAATGGCCGTATCGGCTCAAATACGACGCTGTAAGTGCGGAGAACTTTGAAAGGCTTATGGTTGTCGTGTCGGAAGCTAGAAGGGTCTCACAGGAGCTCTCAGAGGCCTCTAACGGCAAAAAGTGGACGTTGTTATATGGCGATGATGCCTTGGTGGACGATAATCAGCTATTGGTGGCGAAATTGGCTGGTGTGCCGAGCGTGATTAGCTGTGAAGGGCAGCCACGGGGGTTGAGGCTAGCGTTGGTGAATCATGAAGTTTATCTGGATGTGCCGGCAGAGGTGGTGGCGAAGTATCGGGAGAAGCTAGAGGAGCGGATTTTGAGCGTGGGGCGAGAATTGGATGCACTGAATTTGCGGATGATGAATCCGAATTATGTTGATAAAGCGCCAGCGGAGCTGGTGAAACAAACGCGGGACGGGATTGCCGAAAAAACCGCTCTGATTGAGCGGCTGAAGGGTGAACTTGAAGTAATCAGCTAGTTTTGATGTTATAGGAGAAAGAAAAGCGGGACGGTTGTACAACCGTCCCCTCCTAATATTAGGAGTTGCTTTCCGTGATTATTGTTGCACTGCAATGATAGTCAGTCCTTTAGAGACGGCCAGTTCTTTGAGCTCTTCAGCTGTCATATCGAAGCGCTCGGCGAGATCTTTGATAGCCTCGTCAATGAAGAATTCAGTTTCTTCTTCGCCGTCAGCTTCGTATTTGGCCAGCTCTTCCTGGCAATGCTCCCACTCACCCGCCATGGGGCACTCGGGACAATTACCACTACATTTACGGGCGCCCTTTGGCGGGACGAAACCGTTCGCCATGGCTTCACTAATGAAGTTGCCGAGCATCTGAAACTCGATTTCATTATAGGCGAAACTGTTGACGATGTACTCTTCATCGGACTCGTCTTTTGACAAATCAACGATTGCGACACCGTCAAGCTTGGTTTCCATTCCCCATCCGAGTGAGCTGAGAGCGCTGGCAAAGCGTAAATATTCGCTTTCCCATTCGTCGCGCAGCTGGGTGGCTTCCTGATCCAGAATAGCAGTGATTTTCTCTACTGCCTTGGGGTCATCGTAGTCAAACAGGAAGTCTGACTCAACCTTGCCGTTTTCTTCACTGTATTTCGTGAGTTCAATACGGCGCCCCAGGAACATCTGGAGGCATAACCAGTCAGCACGCTCCCGCAGTTCTAAAAATACGTCCTTTGTAGTGTCTGCTTTTTTAAGTTCTATCATCTTTCCTCTCCTGATTTTAAGCCTCTCGGCTATAAGATTTGCCTCTTTAACGGCATTGGGGTCACTAGGAGGGTAGTGACGCCCAAGGCCGCCAAAGTTGGCAAATAGAGAGAAAGATAGATGCAGCTAATCACGGTAATTTACCATAAGTAGCAAGCTACTTATACTTTCATTGTAGCACAGATTGTGTGATATGTCAATAGTAATTATGTTAAAATTGAGGCTTTGGCAATAAAATGGGATGACTTTGTTTGTCGTTCCCTCTTCTCACTATATATAACTAGTCTGCCAGGCAGCGGAGGAAGAAACCAAAATAACGAGCGTGTGGACCATATGATGGCACGACACCAACTATATCAAAACCAAGCACCCAAGCAGCAGCCGTAATATCACTAGTGTAATAAGCAGCCGTAGCTGGCCAAGCATAACCATACTGACCGGATGCCCTCAATGCCCCAAAGCCTATATCAATGTCCCCGCTGCGCACA
>CAYYWU010000021.1:0-11719 GCA_964475445.1 uncultured Candidatus Saccharibacteria bacterium
TCACGAGTGATAATACAGACCTGCCGCTTAAGGTTGTCAATGGTGCTACCCAATCAACAGCGTGGGATGAGGGTTCGGAGTATCCGCCAACCGAAACTCTTCACTTGCTTAGTACGGGTACAAATTCGGCTTATGGTACTGAATCTTGGGATCTAGGGAAATATGTACTTGCAACACCATGGTTAAGCACGGCATGTGCTAATCAAGCAAGTACCCTTGAAGCCTGCTCCGTATATGGTTTAGTTGATGTTGGCGATACCTCTAAGTTTATACCGGGGTATGAGGCTACAATTGGAGACTGGAATGGGGCTACAGCAACTTCCAATACATTAGTGACGGTGAATTGTACAGAGTGGGAAGGCACTAGTACTAGCAAGATATGTGTAGCGGGAGAATATGATGAGCATTATTTGTTAGGTAATTATTATAAGTTTAATGCCACTACGGCAGGTACGGGCGCGGCTACTGCTGTTGGAAAAGTTGTTAACAGTAGTATTTGCCCGAAAGGATGGAAATTGCCATTATCGGCTGCTATTAATGATAGTGTGAGCGGCAGCTATTACTATTTATTAGATAAGTACGGTTTAACTACTAAAATTAGTAATGACCTTAATTACAATATAGCCGGTGAACCGCTATACTTTGTGAGGGGAGGGTATGTAATTGGGGGTGGAGCGATTACGTTATTTGGCAGTACTGGCGAATATTGGTCATCCGTTGTGGCAGCAAGCGGTGCTTACTATAGTTTGTATTTCTCAACTAGCACTGTTACTTCATATTATTCTGGTGGCAATTATGCGAATGGGCAGTACGCTCCAACGGTGCGCTGTGCAACATATTAATATTTCCCACTATATATAACTAGTCTGCCAGGCAGCGGAGGGAGTAACCAGCAATACGTGCGCCATCATTGAGTGCGTCTACGGCTTGATTGTTTATTGTGAGTAACCCGCTACGTCCAGTGTCAGCGACTACTTTTGACCACCAGCGACCCGTGTCTCCAGATTCACGAAAACTACCCAAAGCGATATTGACGTTACCGCTGCGCACAAAGTAAGGGTATTTTTGCCAAAATATAGGTTTGCCAAGCGGATTTAGGCGTTCTGAGGTTTGTATGCTATAATGGAATTATCCCTAGTGGCGGCATGATTTTCCTGAATAATCATGTTTAGGGATTTCGTGGCTCATTTCCGTGGAAATGTCGCATAAGATTTTACCCACCTTGTCTTTATAACAAGGAAAACATCGCTACTAGGGCCTAGAACATTTTATTAGCGGATACTACTTTGTCAGAAATTGCACTGCTCAGTCGACGTATCTAAAATACGCCTCCTTCCGCGGTTCATTTCTTCCGTGTATTATCTCGCTAATAAACTGCTCTAGGTATAAAATTAACCAAAACGCAAAGGCGGGCAAATTATGAAACAGCGGATTCGGGTAGTTGGTATCGTGCAGCAGGAGCGCGAGGTTTTGATTATGAAAAAAGCCCAGGGGCGACTGGATGGGGCGCCGATGTGGGAGTTGCCGACGGGGAAGATTAAATTTGGTGAACAGCCGGAAGAGGCAATTGATCGGACTTTGGAAGAATATTTGGGAATTGAACTAACAAAGCAAACTAAGTTGCACGATGTGGTGACATTTATGGCTCCGCAGGGTTCAAGTCAGCTGAGTAATTTATATATTATATATAGTGTGACTTTGAATCCGGAGACGAAGTTGAAGGCGCAGGAGCGCTATTCAGCGTATAAATTTATTAGGCCGGAGGAGATTGGGAATTACCGGATTGACGAAGCTAGCGTGATTGTGCTGGAGATGGAAGGGCGGGTGGCATCGAACACGAATTATAAAGAGGTAGCGAATAGCGCGACGGTGTATGTTGATGGCAGCAGCCGGGGGAATCCGGGCCCTTCGGGAATTGGTTACAAAATCGTGGGGGAGAATGGTCAGGTTTTGGCGGAAGGTGGCGAATTTATTGGTTTTGCGACGGCGCGAGTGGCAGAATACTATGCCTTGAAGAAGGGTTGTGAACAAGCTTTGACTCTGGGGTTGAAGTCGGTGCGGTTTGTGAGCGATAATTTGATGCTGGTGAACCAGATGAAGGGGACTTATAAGGTTAAAAATCATGATTTGGTGCCGATTTATGATGATATTCAACAAATGCTGAGTCAATTTGAGGCTTGTGCGTTTATGCATGTGACGCGGGAACAGAATATGGCGGCGGATTCGCAGGCGAATTCAGCGATTGACCGGCAGTTTGCGGATGCGACCTAGACTTTGGAAGAAGGATATGTTAAAATAAGGCTGAGTCTGAAAGGCTGCCGCTTGGTCCGCCAAGAGGAAAGTCCGGGCAGTATAGGACACGGTAGTCGCTAACAGCGACCGTCCGTAAGGATAGGGAAAGTACCACAGAAACTTAAACCGCCACGATTTTGGTCGCGGCAAGGGTGAAAAGAGTGGGGCAAGAGCCCACAGCAACATGTGGTGACATATGTTGGAGGCAAACCCTACCGACTGCAAGGAGTGCTAGAAAACCTTGGTCCGAGGATGCACGTTCACCGCTAGACCCATGAAGCAATTTGTGGGCTAGATAGATGGTAGCCCATTCGCTCGAGAGAGGGAATGACAGAACCCGGCTTATTGATGACTCAAAAAATCCCTGCTTGCAGGGATTTTTTGGATGTTTGATTGTCAAGTGCTAGACTGGCATCATTGAACATCATTTGCACTCGTTAACCATGAGCGCTAACTGGCGCTCACTACGCGTAACTGCTAATGGTTATTTGATCAAACCTTTTTTCTTGAGGGTGCGCAAAGTTGAAGTTGCAACGTTGACTTTAACTTTTTGACCGTCAATCACTAAGGTTTTCTTTTGGACATTGGGTTTAAAAACTTTGCGGGTCTTGTGTTGGGAAAACGAAACGTTATGACCGTACATTTTACCCTTGCCGCTAATCTCACAAACTGCCATTATTTAGTCTCCTTTACGGTATTAACGATGGCTTCGAAAGCTTTTGGCTGGTTGACAGCGAGTTCGGCAAGCATTTTGCGGTCAATATTGACACCTTTTTGCTTGAGACCGGACATCAGCTGTGAGTAAGAAACGCCAAATTCGCGGGAAGCATTGTTAATGCGGGTAATCCAGAGCGCGCGCAGATCGCGTTTGCGATTGCGACGATCGCGATAACTGTAACACAACGACTTAATTACACCTTGCTTAGCGAGGCGAAAACTGCGGGTGCGGTAATGTTGCATTCCCTTGGCAGCGTTCAAAATTTTCTTATGTTTTGCCCGTGCAGGCACACCACGTTTAACTCTCATCTTAAACTCCCAATGCAGTCTTAACGTTTTTTGCAATTTTGCCATTCACGAAGGCAGCAGTTTTCATGTTGCGCTTACGAGCTTTGGACTTTTTGGCAAGAATGTGATTGCCGTAGGCACGTTCACGAGCGAGTTTGCCGGAACCGGTGATTTTCACACGCTTGGCGGTGCCTTTATGCGTTTTTAACTTGGGCATATAGGTTTTCCTTTAGTTTATAGATAGATAACTATCCGGTTAATATTAGTTTAGGTGCAATCAGGGAACCATGAAAGTAGGAAATTACTTTTTCTGTATTCGGTCTGATATTTTTGCGATTATGATGACGCTGGGCAAGCAAGTTTTGCTACTTGCGGCGTACACTAATCGACAAGTTGCGTCCAGCAAATTGAGGCTTACCCTCGACGATGATTTCAGTTTCTTCAGCGATGCGCTGAGTAATCTTGTCAATCATTGTCTGGCCAAGCTCTTTGTGGGCCATTTCGCGCCCTCGGAAGATTACCATGATTTTGACACGGTCACCATCCTCGAGAAATGACCTGATTTTGCGGACTTTAATGTTAAGGTCGTTGTCGCTGATTTTGAGACCAATTTTCATCGTCTTAAGCTCGGATTGTTTTTCGCGAGCTTTTTTACGATTTTTAGCCTCTTCTTTCATTTTCTGGTATTGGTATTTGCCCCAGTCAATGACTTTGACAACTGGCGGATCAGCATTGGCCGCAATTTCGACCAAGTCCACTCCCTGTTCTCGGGCGATTGCCTGAGCATCACGACTCGACATGATGCCGAGCTGCTCTCCATTAGCACCGATTACGCGAACAGAAGGGTAACGGATTTCACCGTTGAGTTTCGTGCGTGATGTTCTACTAATGGTTGGCTTCCTTTCGCTTATTTGAACTGTTTTCATTATAACAAATAATTCTCGAGAAGACAAGGGGTTTCCGGAAGCTTTTTGCCAGTATTTTTGTTCAAGACGACGACAATATTGGCTAGAATGCAGATTATCACGTCTGTTTGAGTATTTTTGACAACGTTTGAGATTCATAAAATTTGTACTCACTGCTTAAATTTAGTATTCAGGATTTTGGTAGTCGAAAAGCCAAAGCTTCAGAAATGTGTTCAATTTCTACCTCTGTTTTTGCCTCCAAATCGGCAATTGTTCGGGCGATTTTGAGCACTTTATAATATCCACGCATGGAGAGATTTAGTTGTTCAGCGGCAGTTTTGCAAAAAGCAAGGGCTTTAGGGGACGCTCGGTGATGTCTTTGGAGGAGTTGGGGCGAAATTGTGCCGTTGTAAAGCCCAGGTTCTTGGTAACGCTCGTTTTGCCTCTGTTGTATTACTGTCAGTGTATTTTTAACATTGTTGTGCTGGTAATCTGTTTGGGTGTTTTTGACAACACCATGCCGCGAAGTTTGTTCAGTACCTATTTTATTATTTTTAACAACGTTTTTCGAATGAGGCTTAACCTCTATGGCAAGGTCGAAACGGTCGAGAATAGGTCCGGATAAACGCTTGCGATAGTTTTGGATTTGGGAGGTAGTGCAGGTGCATTCGTGGTTTGGGCTGCCAAAGTACCCGCAAGGACAGGGATTCATAGTGGCAATGAGCATGAAATTGGCTGGATAACAGAGGTGGCGATCGGCTCGACTGATAGAGATGATTCTATCTTCAAGCGGTTGGCGGAGAGCTTCAATGACGTTACGTGAATATTCAGGAAACTCGTCGAGCAACAATATTCCATGGTGGGCGAGTGAGATTTCTCCAGGAGTAACATGAGGACCACCACCGATGATCGCTGTGGAGCTGGAAGTATGGTGGGGTGAGCGAAAGGGCCGCTGTTGCATAATAAAATCGGGTGGGTTGACAAGGGAATGAAGTTTGACAATTTCAGTTAGCTCCTCTGGGGTTGGTGGCGGAAGGAGACTACGGGCGGATTTTGCCAGGAGGGTTTTACCGCTACCAGGGGGACCGGTAAAGAGGATATTGTGGTGGCCAGCGAGGGCGATCATGAGAGCACGTTTGGCAAAATCTTGACCCTCAATTTGGTCGAGGGTAATAGAGTCATAGAGATTTGATGAGTCTGTTGCAGTTTTTTCGACAACACTATGATTCTGGGGAAGGGGAGAGGTAACTTTGGCATCTGTATAATTATTTTTAACAACATTCTTGGACGCAGCTTTGTCTCCTTTAAGATAGAGAAATAGGTCAGTGAGAGTGTCGATACCGACGAGGTTGATATCGGAGATGAGTTTTGCTTGTTTGAGATTGTCTCTAGGGAGAAAAACAGTCTGGAACCCGGCCTTTTTGGCGGTTTCAACGATGTTAATGATCCCTCTGACAGGTTTAGTGTGTCCGTCGAGGGAAAGCTCGCCAACGAAAAATGACCCATCAAGGTTAGCTTGCAACAATTGTTTAGAGAGAACAAGGACGGCAAGAGTGATGGGGAGATCAAGATGTGACCCATCTTTAGATAGTTCGGCCGGGGCGAGGTTGATTGTGAGCTTCTGAGCAGGGAAAGAGAATCCAGAACTCATAATTGCCGCACGGACACGTTCACGAGCCTCAGAGATGGTTTTATTGGCCATTCCGACGATATTAAAGCCAGGGAGACCTTTAGTAGTACTGCCTTCAACTTCGACGATACTGCCATCGTAGCCTTGGGGAATAGCGGAAAATATTTTTGCAATCATGAATTCAGGCTAGCATGTTTCGTAAACAAAATACAACCCCCACCCTCGCATATCTGTAAAATTATTTTTTACAACGTTTTGAACAATAGAATTATGGCTGGAAAATGGTTATAATTAAAGATTTTAAACATATCTGTAATGGTCTGTTACGGTATTTTTGACAACAAAATTAGTTAAAGCTCTTGTGTTTCTCTGGGATTCATGCTAAAATGAAGATATGTTGGGGCTGACAAAGCTTAGACGGATTATTAACAGATATCAGGCACGTCGAGTAATACCGTAAGTATTGTAAATAAGTGCAAAGAACACTACAAAGCATGTGCTTTATGCACCTGCATACGCTTAAGAGATATTTTTAAGCTGGTCTGAGGTTGAGTCTCCGTAGACCGAGGATTATCAGATTACGGCGATAAGGTGAGGGGAGTGATTACCCCGATCTCGACAATTTTAATCAGGGTACTGACAGTTTTGTTGCTTGCAGCTGTGAGATTATACCGACGAAACAAGCAACTAAGCGTGTAGAATGATATCATGAAGATTTTTCGGACCCGGAGGCAGTATCCGGCAGCTCCACCAATTTGTAGTCTTTGAGGCTTGGTAAAGGCCTCTTTTTGTTAGTAATGACGATTTTAGGTGGATGGATTTGCCTGTGGAAAACTCTTTAAAAAATTATAAAAAAATTATACAAAAAGTTATTGACTTAAGCATTTTTTGGCCATATAATAGGGATAGTTCTTGAACAAAAATATTATTCAAGAACCAAAAATAAAAATAGCCAAAATAACTCCACACTCTACGGAAGACCGGTTTTCCTCGCAGTTACCGGTCTTCTTTCTTTTGGTAGAGATTTAATATTGGCAAGCTAATTTTGGAAGGGTAAAAACCGGACAACTAAGTATAGACATTTTGTTACAAACTTGCTAGGATAGGATTAGGTTGTTTTGTTAGTTGTTCCAGTCTTTTGGCCGGAACAACTTAATTCTTACCCTTATTCCGATAGATAAGAACCAGAGAGCTGTCTTGAGAAAGAATCGCTTCAACGTCATGGCCTTCTCCTTTCCAACCCACACTCTTGTCAAGTTGCGTCTGGGGACTTAGTTGTCCGTATTCTCAGAGTAACAAAATTCAAAAGAAATTAGCAAGCATAAGTTTAATATTTTTGGCATTTCACTACATATAACTAGTCTGCCAGGCAGCGGAGGGGGAAACCATACCAACGATCGTAAGTGCTGGGCACGATGACTTGATTCTGTGTAAGTGCAGCAGTAAAAGCATGGGCTAAGTAGACTGAAGTATAATCGTCGGCGGTTTTTGACCACCAAATACCAACGTCGCTCGAACCTCTTAAGGTGCCATAGCCGTTACTGAGGTCCGTGAACCCGCTGCGCACAAAGTACACGGGAGAACCAACTTTAAAGCATGAAAATTGACAATAACGTTGTATTTATCACAACATTTGCTATAATGAAAATAACAGATATAAAAACAAAGTTGTTGTATAAAATACAACAAGATTTTCTGGAAAAAGTATTGAAAAAATAGCAGAAGCGTGATAAGCTGAAGATAGTCCAAATCAAGACAAACACGGACAACAAAAACGCACCTTAGAAAATCAAAAAACGCGCAAGCTGCCGAAGGGAATTATTCCACGGGCAAAAAGGTAATTTCTAGCCATAAATTACACTCTTAGGAATTACCTAAAGCTTGCGGAACCACTGATGTGGTGATCAACAAGCAATCCTTGAGAAGGAGATGGGCTTATCCCCTGTCGACTTCACTTGGGCGATCGTCAGCCATCCTACTGTGCACCCGCACGGGAATGGGGAAGCGACTTTGAGGCTGTCCTTCGGGAACGTTTCAGCGGTCATTCTGCAGGGATTTGCTCTAGTACGATCGCCCCAAAGATATTCAGATCGTTGTGAAACGGCTTGGAATTGGCGGGACGATAGATAACTAGCTAAGAGTTGTGAACTACAGAGGTATAAAGTGAGCGCGTTGGGGACTAACCTTGTTGGTACTTTGAAAACAATGAGCAAGGTAGGAACTAATTAGGACCTATGTTCCACCACTGGTGGAGCGGTCAAACAAAAGAGAATGGGCAGAGTTGTGGCCCAAAGTAACAATGTTTTATCGCCAGATAACTCACCCATTCTCGCTAGGATAAACATAGAAAGACTTGGCTATGGTTTTTATATGTTTATCTTATTCTTCTTGAACTAGATTGGGAGTAAATGTTAGGATTGTCGGAGGGAATCAGGTGTGATGCTGGGGGATTCAGAACAACAGGACGGCAGGAAAGACAGAACTAACATAGGATATGGATGATAGCATAAGCTATATGATATAATGGGGGTATGCCAAAGCGTCTGGTCCCAGTTTTGAGTTTGATTGCGGCGGTGATTTTGCTTACGCTGCTCAACTTTACTACTCCGGTGGGCGTTGGTCCGCTCGGAGTTTTAGTTTTTTTTACAACATTTTATGTTTTGATGTTTGGGATTGCGATTGGGCTGGTGAAGATTTTTGCACGGTTAACTGGGAAAGGGATGGGGCGTAAGCAGTATCTCTATGGGGCAGTGATTGCTTTTGGGCCGATTATGCTGATGTTGGCGCAGGCTTTGGGGTCAATGAGTGTTTTGACGGTGGCGTTGACGGGTGTGTTTGTGCTGTTGGGATGTTTTTTGGTCAGTAAGAGGTAAGGGTTGGCGGGGCTTGTTATCTCGGGCTATTTCTTCGTCAAAGTCTGCGAGTGCTCCTTCGCAGGACCAGAAGTTCAAGCAATATGCAGTTTATGATTAAAATTTGTGAACAAAATCCCTCGACATCTCTAAAAATATGGTAAAATAAGCTTATGGATAATCGAGGTCAGGTGCAGGATGGGAATAATCGGCTGAATCAGCCGGTTGATGCGCAAGAGTCGACTGTGATGGCTTCAGAAAAAATGCCGCCAATGCCGCAAAATCGGGCTTTGGAACTGGGTCGGGCGTCGGTGGGACAGCCGAGCGGCTTTTATAAGCGCAGCGAGCGTCTAGCACGGGCGGCGCTGGGGCAGGCCGAGGCGATTTCTGGCGAAATGGGGAATTCAGGGGTGGAATTTGCGCGTGACAGGGCGGAAATTGCCCGTGGTGAGGCGGAAATTGTTCGAGATGAAGCGGAATTAACTAACCCCGAGCAGTTTGCGGGACGACAAAGTGAAGTACAGATTGAGGACGGTTTTATTGCAGAGCAAGAGAATGCGCATCCAGAATTAGGGTTTGTGCGCAAGATTGAAAAGCGTAGCCAGGAACAGATTGCGGCAAATACGATGGCAGTGGCGGACAGTATTGCGGCGCAAAAGGAATATCGTCCAATGGATTTGATTAAATTACGCGACGAAATGAGTGCGCGGATGCGTCAAAGCTATCCAGTACCAGAGGGGATGGGCGATGTTGCCTAGCTGGGTGTGGCTGGTCGTAGGGGTGGCGGTCGTAGTTTTTGGTGCGGGGATGGTCTGGGGGGTGAGTCTGAACAAGAAACGCCGCACAAAAAATTACGAGCGGGGGTTAAAAATGGTGCCAATGCTGGTGCATTTGCCACCGTCGACTGACGATATTCAAGGTGGTGGGCGTGATGAACGCGACGTGACCAACGAAGCGTTGAGTCAGGCGCAGGTGATGTATTCGATTATCGCCTCGACAGTGACGAAGGGGTTCAAATCACGGGTGTTTGGGCAGCGGCACATTGCTTTTGAGATCATTGCGCGGGACGGATTGATTAAATATTATGTGGCGGTGCCGGTGGTGATTTTGGAAACGGTGAAACAGGCAGTGATTTCGGCTTATCCGTCAGCACGGCTGGAGGAAGTGGAGCAAGAAAGCATTTTTGCGCAGGATGTGAGCACGGCGCAAGTTGTGGGTGGGGAAATGAGCTTGAAAAAGGAATTTGTCTATCCAATTAGCACTTATGAAGATAATCAACGCGATGCTAGCCTTGCAATTTTGAACGCCATGTCGGTAACGAAGAACAATGAAGGTATGGCTTTACAAATTTTGTTCAGACCGACGGACGGTAGCTGGACAAAAAAATCGACCGAGTGGGTACAAAATATAAAAGACGGCAAAAAACGCGCGGCGCAGGCTGGGAAGGTTGTACACGAAATTGCACTTTTGATCAAAGATCTTGCTCAGGCGTTTTGGCATCCGCCGGATGAACACGAAAAATATGAAAAAGACACCAGTCTGACGAATTTGCAGCAGGAAGAGATTAATGCGATTGAAAATAAGACAAAGTACCCGGGCTTTGAGACTTTGGTGCGGGTGATTGCGAGTTCGAAGACTAAGGAACGTTCGGAGGCGATGCTGTCGGGTTTGGTGGCGGCATTTTCGCAGTTTGATTCGCAGAATTATAATGGTTTCCAAATTGATAAATTGAAAGATAGTCGGAAGTTAGCGGCGGATTATGTTTTTCGGATTTTTCCGCAAGGAACGGATGGAAATATTCTCAATAGCGTCGAAATGGCGTCGATTTTTCATTTGCCAGCGCAGAATGCGATTCCAACTTCACAGGTGGAGCGTCAGGCGACGAAGCAAGTGGATGGCCCGGCAAAATTGGTGATGGATGGGGTGCTTTTGGGCGTAAATGAGTTTCGCGGTGAGGTGAAAGAGATTCGACTGAGTGAGAATGATCGGCGGCGACATACTTATGTGATTGGTTCGACAGGTATGGGTAAGTCGGTGTTGCTGACCAATGTGGCTTATCAGGATATGTGCGAAGGACGAGGATTTGCCTTTATTGATCCACATGGCGACGCCGTGGAGTTGTTGCTAAGTAAGGTGCCAGCGGAGAGAATTGATGATGTGATTTATTTTGATCCGGCGGATATTGAGCATCCAATTGGTATGAACATGTTTGAATGGACGACGGATGATCAGAAGGACTTTATTGTGCAAGAGGGGATTAATATGCTGCAGAGCCTGTTTGACCCGAATAATCAGGGGTTCTTTGGGCCGCGGGGGCAACATATGTTCCGGAATGCGGCGCTGCTGCTGATGAGCGACCCGAATGGCGCGACGTTTATTGATATTCCGCAGTGTTTTACGGATCCGGAATTCGTGAAGAGTAAGCTGAAGTACGTGAAAGATAAAGCGGTATACGATTATTGGACAAAAGAGTTTCCGGCGAGCCAGAAGAGTAACGATGCTGGGGAAGTGATTACGTGGTTTTCATCAAAGTGGGGGCCGTTCCTGAGCAACACGATTATGCGTAATATCCTAGGGCAGGCAAAGAGCGGGTTTAATGTACGCGAGATGATGGATAGCGGCAAGATTTTCCTGGTGAATTTGTCAAAGGGTAGGTTGGGCGATATTAATTCGCAGCTGCTGGGGATGATTTTAGTGATGAAGTTTCAGCAGGCAGCGATGAGCCGGGCGGATATTCCGGAGGAGCAGCGGCGAGATTTTTGTCTGTTTGTGGATGAGTTCCAAAACTTTGCAACCGAGAGTTTTGAGAGCATTTTGAGCGAGGCAAGGAAGTACCGGCTGAATTTGTTCTTGGCGAATCAGTTTATGACGCAGCTGACGGATAAGATTCGCGAGGGGATTTTGGGGAATGTGGGAACGATTATGTCGGGGCGACTGGGGGTGACAGATGCGGAATTGATGGAGAAAGCCTTTGCGCCAGTGTTTAATGCGGAGGATTTGCATAAACAGGGGAATTATCAGGCGATTGCGACGGT
>CAYYWU010000022.1:0-10722 GCA_964475445.1 uncultured Candidatus Saccharibacteria bacterium
GCTTCCTTGCCAAGGAAGAGGTCGAGAGTTAGAGTCTCTTCGCCCGCACCACAGTTTCGAGAATTAGAAATGAGCTTCTAGAAATAGGAGCTCATTTTGCTTGACTTTTCCGCCTAGAAGTATTACGCTTATGTTAATATCAACTAAAATAAAGGACAAAGAATGGTAAATACTAGGGAATCAAGAGTGCCAGCCGAATACAAACCAATTTCGATGTGGGGCTATTTCGGCTACACGCTGCTCTTTTCGATTCCAGTTATCGGGTGGATTTTTATTGTCATCTTCGCCCTCACGGCTGGAAATATCAACTTGCGCAACTTTGCGCGTTCGCAATTCTGCGTTTTGATCATCTGGCTAGTGCTTATTACTATCAGCGCCTTCTCGGGCTTCTTCACGATGTTGCTCGAAAACATGGTACACTAATCTCTTTGCCAGCAGTTTTTGCGCTGCTGGCTTTTTGGTGTATAATAGATACATAACTTAGGAGATTTTATGTTAGTAGCAATTATTATCATCCTCGCCATCGTCTTAATCTTGATTGTGGCTTTCTGGGGAACTTATAATAGCCTTGTCAGATTAAACGAACGCGTTAACGAAGCTTGGTCAGACATTACAGTTCAGCTGAAGTATCGTGCCGATTTGATTCCAAACCTTGTCGAGACCGTCAAAGGCTATGCCAAGCACGAAAAGTCTGCATTCGAAGATGTTACGAAAGCTCGCGCCGCTGTCATGGGCGCAAAAGGCGTCAAAGATACCGCCGAAGCCGAGCGTTCGCTTGAAGGTGCATTATCGAAAATCTTTGCCATTGCTGAGTCTTATCCAGAACTCAAAGCCAATAGTAACTTCCAGCAGCTCCAGTATCAGTTGCAGGATGTTGAAGACAAAGTTCAAGCTGCGCGTCGCTTCTATAACGCCGGTGCCAAAGAGCTGAATACGAAGATTAAGATGTTCCCATCTAACGTGATTAATAATATGGTTGGCCATTTCAAACCACGCGAATACTACGAAGTTGCCGAAAGCGAAAAGGTCGCCATCGAAAAGGCGCCTGAAGTAAGATTCGATAACTAATTATGTACAAGCAAATTGCCGCCAACAAACGCAACACCGTTTTTATCATGATTGGCTTCATCGCCATCATCACGGCGATTGGGGCGGCTTTTGCTTACTTCTTTGATGACTGGTGGGTGACAGTTTGGGTATTGGTGGTTGCAATTATTTACGCCTTAGTTCAATACTTTGCCGCGAGTTCGCTTGCCGTTGCCATGACTGGTGCCCATGAGATTAAGAAAAAAGATAATCCCAGGCTCTGGAACACCGTCGAGAACTTAACGATTGCCGCTGGCCTGCCAATGCCGAAAGTATATATTATTAACGATCCTGCGCCGAACGCTTTCGCAACTGGGCGCGATCCAAAGCACGCCGTTGTTGCCGCGACCACCGGCTTGCTCGACATTATGGACAACAAAGAACTGACGGCAGTAATGGCGCATGAACTTTCGCACGTTAAAAATTACGACATTCGCGTATCAATGATTACTTTTGGGTTAGTCTGCATTGTAGGCTTTATTGCTGACCTCGGACTGAGGATGATGTGGCTAACTAATGATCATGATAGTGATGATAATAGTCCGATTGGTATGATCGTGGTAGTGTTGACGTCACTACTGGCGCCAATTGCAGCTTCAGTTGCGCAAATGGCGGTTTCACGCGAACGTGAATATCTAGCGGATGCCAGTGCCGCGCATCTCACACGCTATCCTGAAGGCATGATTTCAGCTTTAAAGAAACTGGACACTCATGCCCAGCCCATGAAACATCAAAATCCGGCCACGGAAGCTTTGTTTATTAATAATCCTTTGCGCAAGGGCGCAATTAACAACTTATTCAGCACCCATCCGCCCATCGAAAAGCGTATTGAAAGGCTCGAACATGGCAAAAATAGTTTCTAAGGGTCATAAAAGGTCGCAAACCGCAGCGCAGAAACCAAGTTTTTGGAAAAAGAGCAAAGCTAAAGTTGCTAATGCGGTGAAAAAAGTCCAAGCTAAGCGCGCACAACACGTGCATCTGCATAAAACCTTCAAACGTTCCTACCGTGAGGATTACTTGCGTCAAACAAAGACTCCTGGTTTGTTAAATCATGCCATGATTACTTTTAAAACTATTTTTGCGCATTGGAAAACTTTTGGCTTATTATTGGTGCTGATGGTATTTTTGTATATCTTTTGCGTCGGATTGATGAGCGAAGATTTTTATCAACAATTCCAAGAAGCGATCGATACTTCTAGCGCCGAAATCGCTGGTGGCGATATTGGTAACTTTGCTAAAGCTGGGCTTTTATTAATCTCAACCGTCACGACGGGCGGACTTGACACTGGCATGAGCGAAGTTGGCACAGTCTTTATGCTTTTACTTTTCTTGATTTTGTGGCTCGTGACAATTTTTCTGCTCCGCCACTTTTTGGCGGGCGAAAATCCTAAGTTGCGCGACGGATTATACAATGCCCTCGGCCCGCTGCTCTCTACTCTGGTAGTCTTCGCAGTGATTTTTATCCAAGCAATTCCTTTGATGTTGGTAATTATTACTTACGCTGCAGCGGTGACCACCGGATTTTTGAACACGCCGTTTTATGCCTTGCTATATTTTATTTTCGCGGCACTAATGTTACTCTTGAGTGCTTATCTCCTGTCGGGCTCATTGATGGCACTGGTTGCCGTGACTTCCCCGGGAATGTATCCACTGCGCGCCTTGTTTGCTGCCTCGGACTTGATGGCCGGGCGACGTACGCGGCTAGTTTTGCGAGTGCTTTATCTTCTAGTAGTTGTAGCGTTCATCTACATTATCACGATGTTGCCAATTATTTTGCTCGATTTGTGGTTTAAGAGTATGTGGAGTTGGATTGCTGGCTGGCCAATTGTACCATTCTTCTTGCTTGCTGTGACTTGTTTTGTCTTTATTTACTTTACAACTTATTTATACCTTTATTATCGTTGGCTGCTGGATTACCGCGAGCAATAACCGACCCCAGCTATTTTGTGCTATAATAAAGAGAAGTTGGAGGTAATGTGTTAGAACGAAAAGAAGCTGAGGCGCGGATTGCAAAATTGCGCGATTTGATTAATGATTATCGCTATCATTATCACGTTTTGGATGAGTCAACAATGTCGGAAGCGGCGGCAGATTCGCTTAAACATGAATTGTCGGAACTCGAAAAAGCTTATCCGGACTTAATTACGCCCGATTCCCCGACTCAGCGCGTGGCGGGTAAACCGCTGGATAAGTTTACCAAAGTTACACATAAGGACCGGATGATTTCGCTGGCGGACGTGTTTTCGGAAAACGAAATTCGCGATTGGGTGCAAAATAACGAACGCATAATGCAAGAGCGCGGTTGGGGGGACGGCAAGATTCACGAATACTTTACGGATATTAAAATGGATGGCTTGGCTTGCTCGCTACGTTATGAGGACGGTTTACTGAAGCAAGCTGTGACCCGTGGTGATGGCTTGGTCGGTGAGGACGTAACCATGAACGTGCGCACGATTGAAAACGTGCCGCTAAGTATCCCCGAAAAAGGCCAGGTTGAAGTTCGTGGCGAAATCGTGATTTTTAAAGAAGATTTTGAAGAACTGAACGCTGAGCAAAAGAAAAAGCATCAAAAAGTTTTTGCCAATCCGCGCAACCTGGCTGCTGGCAGTGTGCGCCAACTTGATCCCAAAATTGCCGCTCAGCGTCGCCTGAAATTTATGGGCTATGATTTGGTAACGCCAGATTTACCAACACATTCTGAGGCTTATGCGAAGTTGCGCGAGCTCGGTTTTCGCACCAGTGGGGAAGATCATGTTTTCACAAGCCTCCGGGAAGTTTTACAGGAAATTGATCGCCTCGATCATGAGCGTCAAAGTTTTGTTTTCAATACCGATGGTATGGTAATTAAGATTAACGACCGCGATATTTATAAAAAGCTTGGGATTGTTGGCAAAACTCCGCGTGGCGCCGTGGCTTTTAAGTTCCCAGCCGAAGAGAGTACGACCCGTGTCAAAGATATCGTAATTAGCATTGGGCGCACTGGCGCGGCCACGCCAGTAGCGATTTTCGACACTGTACGCCTGGCGGGCACGCGCATTCGCCATGCTAGCTTACATAATGCTGACGAAATCGCGCGGCTCGATATCCGGATTGGTGATACCGTGATTATTTATAAAGCTGGTGATATTATTCCGCAAGTGAAGGAAGTCCTGCTGACTTTGCGCCCCGAAGGTACGAAACCGTTTGATTATATGGAGGCTTTGAAAAAGCAATACCCGGAACTGGAATTCGAGCGTCCCGAAGGCGAAGCCGTCTATCGCGTCAAAGGCGCAAATTCAGACGTGATTTTGAAACGTGCTCTGGAATATTATGCCTCAAAACCGGCATTAAATATCGATGGTCTGGGCGAAAAGAATGTCGTAACTTTGGTAGATCAAGGTTTGGTAAAGAGTATTGCTGATTTGTATCGCTTGACGCCGGCTGATTTGACGAAGCTGGATAAGTTCGGTCGTTTATCGGCCCGCAATTTAATTCAGTCGATTCAGAATTCTAAAAAACCGCAGCTGAATAAGTTTATTACGGCGCTAGGAATTCGCCACGTTGGCGGCCAAACCGCCATTACGTTAGCACAAAACTTTGGCAGCATCGAAAAACTCGCACAAGCTACCGAAGAGGATTTATTGAAACTGCCCGACATTGGTCAAGTTGTGGCCGAGTCGATCGTGGCCTGGTTTGCTGATGAGGATAATATTAAATTGTTGGCGGACTTGAAAGCGCTAGGCGTCGAGCCGGAATTTGTTGACCAAAGCAACTTACCGCTCGTTGGCCAGAGCTACATTATTAGTGGCACCTTGCAAGACATGGATCGCGAAGCCGCCGAAGATAAGCTACGTGCGCTCGGTGCTAATGTCACTAGCAGTGTGACACAAAAAACCACGGCCCTGATTCTAGGTGAAAAACCTGGTAAGAGTAAAGTTGAGCGCGCCGAACAACTCGGCATTCCGACGATGAACGAAACTGGGTTTCGCGAGCTAATTCAGCAATGAAAAAAGCAGCGTCCAAACCGCGGGCGCCGCTTTCGCTTTATCGGCAGCCTCCTCAACGCTGTCGCCGGTGGTAATATTCTTCACGATAGATACGTATTGCTGGGTCACGACAATCATAACCGGTACGTGACTCAGCGTAGCGGCATAGAGGTCTTGCGCCGAGGATGATCGGCCTTCAGGATGGTTATGGATGACGATTGATCCGTCGTGCTCTTGAAAATCCTGCCACCAAGCGGTCGTCAAGCGCACCTTGCTCTCATAGTTACTCGTTACGTCAGCGATTTTTGTGCTATTACGATCAAACGTCACTGCCGATTCATAATCTTGACGACTTAGATTCAGAATCACTTCTTCGGGTGTTGCTCCGCTATCGGTAGCAACGGTTACTAAGTTGGCTGTAGCTTCAGTCTTTTGTTGTCGTGTCTCCTCGACAGTCATGGTCGACTCACTTAGCAGCCGTATAATTTCTGGATCCGGATCAGTAAAAGCTGGACGAACCGTTATCAACATTACTAAGAAACATACCGCTATCACTAAGACACCACAGCATAGCACGTCGAACAAAGTCCGCAAAAATTTCATAAAATCAACCCCTTCCTTAATGCGCAGATTATCAAGGTGCTATTAATTTAGTTCCAGCATAAGCAATTTCAGAAATCAAGTTCTTTTCGCAACCCTAAGTTGCGCCAAAATTGCCTTGCCAACCTCACGCTAACACAATTTCTTCAAAAATTACTACCATAAGTGCGTTGTTTTTCGCATTTTCTTGATTTTTTCGATCATTAGTGGCTTTTTTGGCCATGATATAATATATATATGCCAAAATTTGAGTTAGTTTCTAAGTATCAGCCTACTGGTGACCAACCGTTTGCAATCAAGCAGCTGACGGAGGGTTTGCGCGCTGGTGTACGCGAACAAACTTTGCTCGGCGTCACCGGCTCTGGTAAAACTTTCACAATGGCGAATATTATCCAGAATATTCAGAAGCCAACTTTGATTCTGGCCCATAACAAAACTCTCGCCGCGCAGCTTTATGCTGAGTTCCGGGAGTTTTTCCCTAAGAATGAAGTGCATTATTTTGTCTCTTACTTCGATTATTATCAGCCGGAAGCTTATATTGCTTCGACCGATACCTATATCGAAAAGGATTCGGCGATTAATGAAGAAATTGACCGCTTGCGTCATGCGGCCACGGTTGCGCTGCTGACACGCCCAGACACCATCGTCGTGGCTTCAGTTTCTTGTATTTATGGCATTGGTTCGCCTGATCATTATACGGAAATGTCGCTCGCACTAGCGAAGATAGACGGAGCTTGGAGAATTACAAGTGGTAGCAGGGAGCTTTTCGCTCGAGGGGGTGCGGAGGCTGCTGCCGTTATCTCCCTTGGGACAGATACGGACGAAGTCCGGCATGCAGCGCGCGAACCCCGTGAAGACGGGAGTGGGCGACGCGTTCCTCAAGCGGAAGGCTACTTGCCGCCACTAGTGAATATCCGAACTCAGGATGCAGATTCGTTATCTCAGCAAAACTTCATGATCTATCTCGTCGCCATGCAATATCACCGCAATGATTTAGCTTTTGAGCGCGGGAACTTCCGGGTGATGGGTGACACAATTGATCTCTTCCCGGCGAGCGGAGAATGGGCCTTTCGGTTTGAGTTTGGTTTTGACACGCTCGAAAGTGTCAAAATTATCGATCCACTGACTGCCGAAACCCGCGAGAAGCCTGACCGCATCCATATTTTCCCGAATACGCATTACGCTACACCTAAAGATCAACTTGAAACCGCACTTGACGGCATTCAAAAAGAATTTGAAGAACGCATGAAATATTTCGAGAAACACGACAAGTTCCTTGAGGCGCAGCGCCTCAGCCAGCGTACGAAGTATGACATTGAAATGCTCCGTGAAACTGGCTTCGTCAAAGGTATCGAAAACTATTCACGCCATTTGGATGGTCGCAAGGCCGGCCAGCCTCCAGCCACTTTGCTGGATTTCTTCCCAAAAGATTTTCTGCTACTGGTCGACGAGAGCCACATGACTCTACCGCAAGTTCGAGGGATGTATAATGGTGACCATGCGCGCAAGCTTAGTCTTGTCGAGTATGGCTTTCGTCTGCCTAGCGCTTTGGATAATCGCCCACTGACTTTTCCAGAGTTTCAGCAGCATATTCAGCAGGCAATTTATGTTTCCGCTACTCCCGGAGAGTATGAGCTCGAGAATTCGCCTGAACCAGCCGAACAAGTAATTCGACCGACTGGTTTGTTGGACCCAGAAATTGAAGTCCGGAGTTCGGATGGGCAGATCGAGAATCTGATGACCGAAATCGAGAAGCGCGTGACTAAAAATCAGCGTACGCTGGTGACGACTTTGACCAAGCGCATGGCGGAGGATTTGACCGATTATCTCAAAGACCGCGATATTAAGGTGGCTTACATCCATTCTGACATCGACACGCTCGAACGCGGCGATATTTTGCGCGATTTGCGCGCTGGAGTTTATGATGTTCTCGTAGGAATTAACTTGTTGCGTGAAGGTTTGGATTTACCAGAAGTTAGTTTGGTAGCAATTCTCGATGCCGACAAAGAGGGGTTTTTGCGTAGTGAAAGTGCCCTGATTCAGACGATTGGCCGAGCCGCCCGTCACGAAAATGGTCGCGTGATTATGTATGCCGATAATATCACCGAAAGTATGGAGAAAGCGATTTCTGAGACCAACCGTCGCCGCGAAATCCAGCAGGAATATAACATTGAGCATAATATTACACCACATTCCGTGAAGAAGGAAATTAGCGCGGGCCTGCGGGCGATTATTCCGGAGAAGGAAGAGGTGGCGCGCCTAGATTTGAAGCGCATCCCGCAGGAGGAATTGCCAAGTTTGATTAAAGAATTGCAATCTCAGATGCAACTCGCAGCCGCCAACCTCGATTTCGAGCGCGCCGCCATGCTTCGTGATCAGATTGAAGAGATTAGGGCTCAAAAAGACGGAAAATCACCAAAAAAGCATTAAATCTATTGACTTTTTTAATAAAGTGTGCTATAATGAAGAGATAGGCTGGAGTTTTTGGCCTGCATAAAAGCTTGAACATTGCTAGACATTCCAGAAAGGGGGAAATAGCATGGAATGTAAAATAAGTTATGGAGAGGATTTGGAGCAGCAGCTCCGAGAGGTTTTGCAGGATTTGCCGCAGCGCGTAGGTGTTATGTTGATTGGTCCGGACGGGCAGGTGAAAACCAGCTGCATCAATCTCTTACGGGAGATTTTGCAGCTTGATCCTGTAGAGAACCCGACGTCGATTATCGATAACCCGATGCGGACGGAGGGTTTTGTGAATAACTTGCAGGACATTAGGTGGCCATACTTAGTGGATCTGCAGTATCACACTAGTGCCGTACACAGTGTGCGGCATATAGTGGTCCAGGCATTGATGGATGCCGGCGCCGAGAAGGTAATCGGGGTCTATATCATTGACCACGAGATCTTGAACGCCAGCACCAGTAGCCGCCGCGGCGGGGAACGGGCAATTCTGGCCCGCAGCACTGCCAAGTCTCTCAACGCCGCGCCGCCGAATGCGGACGGCCTCCATATGCTCATTACGGTTGCTTAAAGAGGGCTCCGGCAAATTCAACGCCGGAGTTTTTCTTGACTTCTGGGGGGGGGTAAATATACTAGAAATATGAACTTATATATTTATGGCCTTGCTAGCGATTTTACTTCTGTGCAAAAAGCCCGCTTGCAAGAAAAATACCAGCATGTGCAATTTTTTGACCAAGCGAATTACGAAAATGCATTGCAGGATCCGGAACCAAAAGTTTTGGCGCTCGATCCAGATATCACGGGCTGGAAATTATCCAATACATTGATTACTGAAATCCCGAATCTGCGCGCAATTTGTCTTCAGACTACCGGTTATGAGTGGGTTGACGGCCAGTTCTGTCGTGAACGGAATATTGCCGTAACCAATGTTCCACATTATGCAACCACTGCTGTGGCAGAAAAATGTATTTTTATGGCGCTTGCGCTAGCAAAACGTTTTCCGCTTTATCAGTGTGAAGGTGGCATGAGCTACGCTCCACAGCTTATCGGCGATGAGCTGTGGGATCGACCAACGGATATTATCGGCTTTGGTGAAATTGGTCATGCTTTGGCGCACCGACTGGATGGCCTAGTCGGACGCAAGGAAATTTGCTACTATTCGCATAACCAGAATGATCCCGAATACCATTTTTGGCCGTTTCAGGATATGCTTGCAAAATCGGAATATATGTTTGTTACGATCTCTAAGAATCTCGAAAGTCTGGCGCTGTTTGATGATTTGTCGCGGTTTAATCGCAATATGAAAGTAATTATTGTAAGCAACGGTTTTGAAGAAGTTGCGCAGCGCTTGGTGGAGAAATGTGAAGCTGGCGAGCTGGGCGGGGTGGCCTTCGAAAGTGATGACCCGAAAATATTGCAACGTCATTATAAGAGTAATATTTTCGTCACGCCCCATAATGCGCATTGCACGAAAGAAGCTTTGCAACGATTGTTCGAAATTTGGACCGAAACTATGTTGTCGGCTGCTGGCGGTGCAATTATTAACTGCGTGAATTAATGTTTATACTTTGTGCGCAGCGGGTATGTAGGGTTAGATATGGGCAGAATGCGTATGGCGGGGTTCCGTGGCGTATGGCGGTCAATGACTTCTAGCACAAGTGGACGTGCCCATAATCTTAATATTGAAAATACTGATGTTGATCCATCATACGACACGTCTTATAGCTTGCACCATGGTTTCTCCCTCCGCTGCCTGGCAGACTAGTTATATATAGTGAGAAAAGTTAAGTAGTCATAATAAGCGCCAGGCAGCGGAGGGAGAAACCGTCCCAGCGATGATCGCTGCTTGACGGGTAGACACCAGCACTGAAGGCGAGGGTGGACGCGCGGGCATCAGTAACAGAGGTATAATAGCCCGCCGTAAGCGACCACCAGTAGCCGCTCAGGCCAGAGTTGTTCAAGCGGCCGTTAGATATCGCGACGTCCCCGCTGCGCACAAAGTATAATGGAGCTTTAGCTATATTGTTGGCCTTTTAATGTCAAGCACAAAAGGAAAGAAAATAATAACACTTGTGCTTGACTATAATAATACTAATAAGGCTGTAGGAATAATAAGAAGAGCCCTTGCTAGACACGGCGTCGTCTCAGCCCGCCGTCGCGGGTGAGCCGCGCCTATCCCTCGCTCGTGGCGCTGCGGATTGTCTAGCAAGGACGTTTCTTATTATTCCTGCATACTCACTATATATAACTAGTCTGCCAGGCAGCGGAGGGAGTAAGCATTCCAACGGTTATGATTATTAGATGAACTGACATCCGTAGCCTTAAAATAGAAATCCGATGACTTAGCATCAGTAGATGACGTGTAGACTAAAGCTGAGGCCGACCAATAATATCCATATGAACCAAAGTACCTTAAACGTCCAGCATTGATGTCAGTCACTCCGCTGCGCACAAACTCACTTAAGCATCGGACGTGCTCAAAAAATTAACTCTTTACAACTCTTAAATAATCATATATTATATAGAAGTAGAGTTGGAGCTGGTTGATATTAGCGCTCTGACAAAATAATAATTAAAAGGAGAAAGAATGGCAGAATTTGACCGTTCCAAGCCA
>CAYYWU010000023.1:0-9837 GCA_964475445.1 uncultured Candidatus Saccharibacteria bacterium
ATTAGCTTCTCTACTAATCCAAAACTTAGTAAGGTTATGTCTTGGTCGTAAAAGTACTAGTCGCTTTATACAAAAAGCGACACCGCAAGGTGTCTAATCCTATTCGCAACCCAAGCAAAGATCCGAAGACTTCACAGCGATTACTTATGCGGTGCCGCTTGCCACCGCCGTGAATCCTAACTTTACTTGTGGTTGCTTAATGATACTACCAAAAACTGGTCGCGTTTAAGATTAGACACCTTTATTATACCACACTTATGCTAAAATCAAGTACTTTTTCGTGAACTACAATTCAAATTTATCGACACCAAATTCGCGAGCGTGTTTAGAGTTCTCGCCAAGATTTTTTTGATACTTGTCAACAAGATCCTGGCGTTTCTCGAGCTTTGCAACTTCCATAGCGAGATGGTAGCGCGAGGCTTCGTTTATACTAAGCATTTCGAACGGCGTAGTTGTGCTGCCACGTTCCAAAAATCCATGCACAAACAAACGTTTTATGCTTGCATATTCTGTCAGAATTTGCTTCAAGGTTGCTGGATAGCCGTGGAAATTGGCGATGATTGGCTTATCGGACGTAAAGAGTTTATCAAACTCAACTTGCGAAAGTTGATTGTCGGTTGTGCCAATTGCGTTATATGAAAGCGCAGCAATATTGACAACGCGAAACTTCTTCTCAGGCAAATCTTTACGCAAAATCTCGGCCGCGCGGATAGCTTCACAACTAACAATATCGCCCGCGGCGGCCAAAATATAATCTGGGTCCTTATCAGAAGCGAATTCCAAAATACTGGCACCACCCTGGCTATATTCTGCATCGGCTTGATGTGAATCGAGCCAGCGCGGTTGCTCATTCTTGTTAAATGTTGTAAGATTTACAACATTAGTCGAACGCATCATATAAATAAATGCCGACTCAGTCGCAACATCATCAAGTGGGAACAAACAATTTACGCGCTTGCTTGGTAAACTGAGTAGGGTGGAGATAAGCGCTGGGGATTGATGTGTGAAGCCATTATGATCTTGGCGCCAACAAGTACTGGTAGACAATAAGTTAACTGCGGGGTATTCGGGGCGCCATTTAACTTTTGCAGATTGCTCAAGAAACTTAATTTGTTGGAGTAGCTGCGACGTGATAATCGCAAAGAAAGCTTCGTAACTAGTCATCACCGCGTGACCGCCACTTGCGAGGTGTCCAACCATGCAGGCAAACAAAGCATTTTCGGAAAGCATTTCGATAATGCGTCCGTCCGGAGATTCTGGTAAATCAAAACCTTGCTTTGGCAAATCCCAAGCACGACTAGAAACTTCAAAAACCGCGTCAAGCTTGTTGCTAGTGGTTTCGTCGGGCGAGAAAAGATAAAAATCATCGTGTTTCGACATATATTCCGCCATCACTAGGTCAAGTTGCTTGGCAGGTGAAAACTTTTCCTTGCCGGGAGTTTCTACAACGTCGATCATATTCTAAATCCTTTCTCTACATCAAATAGCTCAGAGAACTTGTAACTTGCAAGCCAATCATTCAACATCTTCAGCTCTCCTGGATCAGTTTTGGCATCGGGAAGAGGGATCTGGTGCGCCAAGAAATTGCCCGCAACTTTCTGGCCATTAACTTCGGTCGGACCAGTGGCACCTTTTTCGGTTTTGAGAATCAGGAATGGATGCTCAAATTTCTCCGAGCGTTCAAGTGCAGCTTGGAAAACTTCCGGTGTATCACCTTTAATCCAAAGCGGAGTGTAGCCAAACCCGCGTAGCAACTCACCAAGTTCGCGCTCAGACTTGCGACCATACAAGGTTGGTGCGGAAATCTTATAACCGTTGAGATGTAAAATTGGCAAAACCTTTCCGTTGACATCATGATTCCCGACTAACTTAACCAGGTTGAGCGAGGCTAAAGCCGCAGCTGTCTCGAATTCGCCATCACCAAGCAAAACTGCGATACGACGTTCTGGGTGTCCGAGAGCGTAGCCGTAGGCGGCTCCCAAAGCGTAACCAAGTTCCCCGCCTTCACAAATGACGCCGGGAGTTAGCGGGCTGGCGTGCGACGGAAACCCACCGGGCCAGGAAAAGTTTTTGCAAATATAGGCGATTCCCTGCTCGGTGCGGCTAGCACGCTGGTCAACTTTCTCAAGGTCGCCATCAATAAATAAATTAGCCTGCAAAGCTGGAAAACCGTGGCCAGGACCGAGAATAAAGGAATAGTTCGGATCGACAACGCGCGTGTCTGGTTGATAATCGTCAGTCTTGCTCGGCTTTTTAGATTCAATTTTGAAAGGATTATAATCGGATTGCGCAGAACTTTGAGTATTTTTGTTAGCGTGTGGCGAAAGCGTATCGTAGCTAAAATAAGAATGCAAATTAGCATAGGCGACGTTAATACCATGGCAAGTTCCCCAATGCCCCAAGAGGCGCGGCTTGATATCGTCTGGCGTGAGCGGGCGATCTAAGAGAAAGTCATCTTGCAAGAAAAGTTGCGCCACCGCGAGATAATCGCAGGCGCGCACGCGACGCTCGATCCGGCGAAAAAGTTGGTCGTTAGCTTCAGGATTCCCATTCATGTTATTATTGTAGCATTTTTTCGGGGATACGAGAAGATTTTACTAATGCTTATTTTGAGTCTAGGCGTGCTTAACTTTTACCATCGCCGCACGCAGCACGGCGCCATCATAAGTGTAACCGGGGCGCAAGGTTTCGGCGATAACTTCAGTGTCGCCATCGTTATCTTCCACCGAAATTGCTTCATGAAAGTCGGGGTTAAACTCAGTCCCGGGTTGCGAGTCAATCCGTTGTAAGCCAAGACTGCTGAGAGTTTTATCAAGATTTTTACGCAATGGCGATAATTGCTCTGGATAAGTTTGCAAGGCACGCTCAAAATCATCAACTAGAGGCAAAAACTTCTCAACGGTGGCGTATTTAGCGGCTGCCATTGCTTGCGACTTTTGTACTTCCACTTGTTTGCGAAAGTTTTCAAAATCCGCCCGGGTACGTTGCAGGTCATTGGTTAAGCTGGCGACTAATGCGGCTGCGCCCGAGACGTCATCCGTTTCCTTAGCAGGGGCTGTAGTTTCCGTAGCGACTTCTGGTTGGTCAGTTCCAGGCGTGGGTGTCGCGGAGTTTTGCAATTCGTCGGGTTCTTCAACGGTAACTTTTTTCATACTTTCCTTTCTACAATTGATTTACTTTCAAGCCAAAGCTTCTTCCAGCATGCTCCCTGCCAGACGCACCAAGGACATAACTTTAGCATAATTCTGACGCGTAGGTCCAAGCACGCCAATGTAACTACGATCTGAATACGGTGAGCGGAAACGGCTAATAATCAGGGAAACCTGAGAGGTCTTACCGATGGGATTTTCTTGGCCAATAAAAATATTTAGGGGCTGACCAGGAGCAGCCTCACGCAACCAAGGTTCTAGATTGTCTAGCAATTTTGCAACTGACTGCACACGCTGGTTATCAAGAAACTCTGGCTGAGTAAAGAGTCGAGAAATACCGGAAATATAAAGTTGATCGCCGATTGTTGCTAAACCAAGGTTACCAGTCAAATCGACTAATGAATCGACTGCGCCGCGAATGGCAAAATCCGCTCGAGCTTGGGAATTAATCCGAACTTCAAGGACGCGATTGCTACGTTCGTAAGGATGCTCGTCGGCTGCTGGTTTATGTTCAATTGGAGCAAGATGTTCAAGATTTTCGGGATGCTCAGAAAGCGTATTCACATAATAACGATACCCGGCATCCGTCGGCACGCGTCCAGCCGAAGTGTGGGGCTGAGCAATGTAACCAGCTTCTTCAAGACGGGCCATTTCGGCACGAATAGTTGCTGAGGAAACTTGAAAAAGCTTTGCCAAAGTCACGCTGCCAACTGGAGCAGCAAGCTCAGCATATTCTTCGATAATAGAGAAGAGGATTCCTTCCTGACGTTTCGTTAAAGCCATAATTATATTATAGCTGATTAGCAGTCAAAAGTAAAGATTGCTAAAAGTTTCGGTGCGGAGAGCAATATGGTATAATCTGGATATGGAAGAGCAATTACAACGGATTAAAAAGTGGCTCGGTACGGGCAGTATTAATGTCTTTGGCTTGCCGATGAGCGGTAAGGATACGGTTGGAGTGCGGCTGGCCGAAGAGCTAGGGGGAAAATTTCTATCGTCAGGCATGATTGCTCGCGCCATGGAGCAATCGACGAACCAAAATTTAACTGGTGGCGGGAAGTTAATTCCGTCAAATATTTTTTACGAATGGGTTTTGCCGTATTTTGAGAAGCCGGAACTGAGTTCGTTCTCGCTAGTTTTATCTTCGATTGGGCGTTGGCAGGGTGAAGAAGACCAAGTGATCAGCGTAGCTCAGTCCAGTGGTCATCCAATTCGCGCCGTCGTAATGTTGCAATTGTCCGAACAAGATGCAATTGAGCGCTGGGAGGCGGCAAAGTTATTAAATGATCGTGGGCTGAGGGCTGATGATATTGATCCGCAAATTTTTCAAACTCGAATCAATGAATATCGTGAAAAAACCGTGCCAGTATTGCAACATTATCAGGAGTTAGGGCTTCTTGTGCCGGCGAAAGCTAATGCCCCGCGTGAGCAAGTTTTTGCGAATGTGGTGGAAGCGTTGGCGAACTTTGCGAGCCGTACGGGCAATCTCGTGGCGAAATTGTAGAATAATATAAATTACGCCAAGACTAACCAACAAAATCACTGCACCTAGCGCCACAAAAGTCGATTTCTCGGAAGCAGTTTGTGGAACTAAAGCGTAATCCGCGCCGTCGTTGTTGGTGGCGGAGACTTTGCGACAACGTCCGGTCTCTGGGTTACGTTCATAGCCAGCTTTGCAAGGTTTAGGTTCAGATTCGCTGGCGATTTTCTTACATCGGCCCGTCAACGGGTTGCGATATTTACCAGCTGGACAATCAGTAGAAGTGGTGGCTTTTGCGACTACTTTCACACAATTGCCGGTGGCCGGATTGATCACTTTTCCGGCTTCACAAGTACGGAATTCTTGGAAGTTATTGGCTTTTCCGGGTGTGGGCGTATAAGTTAGATTCCAGATTTCGTCGCCAACGGTATCATAAAACTTGGCATAGGCGGTAGACTTTTTCTGGCCATGCGAGTAAACTAGAGCATCAACTAAACTCTGATCGGCGTCAAGTAATTCAATCGTGTTTGAAGAATTAGGATTTTTCGTGAAACTCAAATCGAATTTTGTTGGGTAAAAAACATAGTAACCGTCGGGCGGGATAGTGCCCGAAAGCGAGTAGCTTTTCTTTTTGTAAACCAAAGTACAAGCATCAACTTGAACTGCACGATCAGTGGGATTATAGATTTCAACAAACTGTTCGGACTTATTATCAGCATAATAACTTAAAATCTCCGAAAACTCTAAGCCATGGCACACTGAAGATGGCTGTTCACTAACATCATCGGAACCACCTGGTGATTCGGGAGCTGCGGGTGGAGTAGGCAAAATAAGCGAAGGTTGGTCGGCAGAATAATGAGGGTCATAAGTGCTAGCATGCTCAAAGTTTCCGGAAGATAAATCGCGGACTAGCGTGGTCGGGTGCTTACTGTTGAAAGCTGTTAGACATTCCTGCTGAGATAAGCCCCAACAAGCTTGGTCAACCGTTTCTTGATTATACAAAAGTTCAACTTTGCCGGCGCCAATTGCTAAAGTCGTCATATAGGTTGCGTCTGCCCGTTCACTGCCGGGCGAGCGAGCAAGACGCAGGAGGAGAAACTCGCCAGCCATCAGGCTGCCCTCCGAAAAGTCAATGAGGGTAGTACTCGTACCACTAGCATTAGTGTACTGGAGTGAGTAACCAGCGAGCGAAAATGAAGATGCGTTGACGACTTTCTGGAGTTCGATGAGTTCGCCAACATTTTGCGTAGTGTAGCCGGGATTAACGGCTTTAATGATTAAACTAGAAGAAAACTCAAAAGTTTCTGCCGGCGCTTCGACTTTTGGCGGGTCTTCGGTAGTTGATGACGGGTCGGAATTATTCGTAGTATCGTTTTGGGCAGTTGCTGCCGAAGGATAACTTTGACTCGCACTAAATTGGAGATTACAACTGGCCAAAATAAGCGTTACTAGCATAATTATGGCTCGAAAATGGGTGAAAATTTGCTTCATGAACGGAGCATAGCACAAATCGAAAAAAATTAGCAAGCATAAGTGTGATATAATTTGAATATGGAGATGGTAATTCCTTTTAGTGAGGTGTTTTTGGCAGCTGTAGTACATGCTACTTTGCAGCTAGAACTAGGTACTTTGCTGCTACTTTACCATGCAAGTTTAGGTAAACATGTGCGCAAGAAAACTCGTCACCTCGTGGATAGTTATATTTCTGGAATTGGAACGTTAGTGTTTCTAGGTTTAGCAACCGTGACATTTATCTTTGATCGTTATTTTGGCGAAGCGCTGTATGCTGAGGAATTGGTAATTGTCGTGGGAATGTTGTTAGCTTTGGCGATTGCGGCATGGTTCTTTTATTATCGGATTGGGCATAGCACTGAACTATGGCTGCCACGCAGTGTGGCACGATTTATTGATCGTCGGGCAAAGAAGACTGAAAGTAATACTGAAGCTTTTTCTTTAGGAATGTTGACGAGTTTGGCAGAAATGCCATTCACTTTAGTTTTGGTGGTAGTAGCAGCGAATGCGATTTTGACTTTGCCGATGCTGTATCAAATTTTGGCAGTTGGTTTATATACAATTATTACGATTATCCCGCCAATTATTCTGCGCTTAGCGATTCGCAAAGGCCAGACGGTGGTAGATATTCAGAGATGGCGCGTGAAGCACAAAAACTTTTTCCGCTTTTTGACTGGAGTTGGGTTCTTGGTGCTTGGATTTTTTGTGTTTGCTTTTGAGGTGCTGTCATGACAACGTTTGATCGCGCAAAGTTAAAGGCTGATCTGATGAAGGAAGCGAAAGTTCTAGGCATCGCCGAGAGTACGGCAGAAACAATTGTCAAACAAGTGGTTGACAAAGTTGCAGTCTGGACAGAAAAACGCGCCGCGATTACGATTGACGATTTGAATCGGCAAATTGCAAAGGAAGTCAAGAAATTTAATGCTGATTTGGCTTATGTTTATCAAAATCGTGGTAAAATAATATAAAGTATGGTGGGTCAAGAATAAATGAGCAGATGCGATTATCAGTACTTGGTGATTGGGAGTGGCGCAGCAGGACGGGCGGCGGCTTTGATGGCGGCGGGTATGGGTTACCATACAGCAATTGTGGAATCCGATCGCTGGGGCGGAACGACTTTGAATTATCGCGATATTCCCTACGAAGCAGCTTTGGGGTTTGCTGAGCGTTATGCAGAGGCGGTTTCAGGTTCGCGTTTCGGGATGTCGAGTTCGACTCTGCGTTATAACTATCCAACAGTTTTGAACTGGCAAGCAGCGGCAGTGCGGCGTGCGGGCGGTGGCAGCCGGAAAGTGTTTGAGAATGTAGGGATTGACTGTTATCATGGATTCGCACAATTTATTAATTCGCATGCGATTGTGCTAGGCGATAAACAAATCTCGAGTGAGAAGTTTTTAATTGCAACCGGAACGAATATTTCCGTGAGTGGAATTTCGGGGATCGACACGGTGAGTTGTTGGTCACCGGACACGGCGCTACGGATGGCAAAACTGCCGAAGTCGATGGCAGTGATTGGTGGCGGGTCGACGGGTTGCGAACTGGCAGAATATTTTGCGGCGCTGGGTGTGAAAGTTGCTTTGTTTGAGGCTCAAGAACGGATTTTACCACGCGAGGATCCCGAAGCTAGCGAAGTAATTACAAAGCATCTGCGCGACCGTTTTGGCGTGAAGGTACTGGAACGTTGTCGCGTGGTAGCGTTAGAAAAGGACCGCGAAGGTCAACAAGTGGTATATTTACGCGGTGGTCAGGAACGAAGCTTGCCGGTTGGTGCGATTGTGCTGGCAACCACGCCGGAGCCAGCGACTGATCTTGGCCTTGAAAATGCTGGGGTGAAGTTCAACTATCGTGGCATTGCGGTGAATCAGAACTTACGCACAACTAATGGACATATTTGGGCAGCTGGCGATGTAATTGGCGGTGAGAGTTCGACTGAAAAAGCTACTTACGAGGGTAAGCTCGCGACTTTGAATGCACTGAAAAACTCCGGGAATATTATTAATTATACTGGGTTCACGCGTATGACGAATACTTGGCCGCGAGTGGCAAAAGTCGGATTAAATGTGCTGGAATGCGACCAGATTAAGCAGAAACAAAAGTCGACGGTTGTGCCGTTAGATACGATTAGTGCTTCGAATACTAATGATTTTCGGGCGGGATTTGTGAAGCTGACAATTAACCCAAAAAGTCAGATTATTGGCGCCACAGTGGTTGCACCAGAAGCTGATTTGATTATCCAAGAAGTCGCGTTGGCAATCCGTAGCGGTTTGAAAGTGGCAGAACTTGCTGGTACGCCGCACGTGGCTACTGGTTGGGCAGAGGCAGTGCGCATTGCTGCTCGCGAACTAGCATAAAACTTAATGATTATCCTTGGACGATGGTGCCGGCGCAACGCCTCAAGGCGCGCTCAAGATTGTCTGGTGAAGTGATGATACCAATACGCTTCTTATTAGCAAAGCTGGTGATTGCCTGAATCTTGGGTAACATCGAACCAACTCCGAAGTGCCCAGCCTTGATGTACTCGTTGACTTCTTTTGGCGTCAACATACCGAGGGCGATTTGATTTGGTTTGCCATAATTCAAATAGGCGTTTGGAACTGCAGTCACGGAAACAAAATAATCGGCCTTCACCAGTTCAGCCAGCTTAGCGGCGGCAAGGTCTTTGTCAATAACAGCATCAACACCTTTCAAAACTTTGAGAACTTTAGTGCGCACCACCGGAATACCGCCACCACCAACTGCGATTACAATGGCGCCGGATTGCACAAGAGACATGATGTCGCGACGTTCAACAATGTCGATTGGCTTTGGCGAAGGCACAACACGGCGCCAACCCCGGCCAGCATCTTCGCGCATTTCCCAGCCACGCAGTTTAGCAAGCTTCAGAGCTTCTTTTTCGGAATAAAACTCACCGATTGGCTTAGTCGGCCAACGAAAAGCGGGATCGTTGCGATCAACTACAACTTGGGTGACAATGCTGACGACTTTTTTACGCTTGCGTGCTCTGGCAAAAGCATTATCAATCGCCTGAGCCAGCCAGTAACCAATTTGACCTTGGCTCATCGCCACTGCAGTTTCTAAAGGCATTGCCGGCGCACTGGCGGTGCTGGCAGTCTCCTCATGGATGAGAATGTTTCCAACTTGTGGACCATTCCCATGGGCAAGAATAATTTCATATTTGTCGGATAATTTCGCGATGACGTCACCAATTTGTTTCGCAACGGCTTTTTGGGCTTCGGCTGTAACTTCACCATTTTGTTGGAGAGCGTTTCCACCTAACGCGATAACCACTCGTGGTTTACTCATGTAGACAAGTATACTCTAAAAATAAGCTTTTAGCAATATCCGGGTTTACCAAGCAGCCTAAACATGTTGGCTTTATAAGCTTCGACACCTGGCTGGTCGAATGGATTAACGCCAGAAAGTTTTGCCGACACTGCACAAGCTAGCTCGAAGAAGAAAACCAGTGCACCCAGAGTTTCGGCGGACAGGACTGGAGCTGTAACTTCTAAGACAGGAATACCTCCATCCTGATGCGCAGCAACCGTCGCTTCGAGGGCTTTGTCGTTAAGATATTTCAGGCTTTTACCTTCAAGGTAGCCTAGACCATCCGCATCGTCGGGCAACTTAGGTACCGTAACTTCTGGAACATGACTATCCGCAAAACTGATCATAGTTTCAAAAATATTGCGCCGACCG
>CAYYWU010000024.1:0-9211 GCA_964475445.1 uncultured Candidatus Saccharibacteria bacterium
CACTCCTCTGGAGGAGTGAGATGCGATTCTTCAAGTGCTCGCATCTCAGGTTGTCTTTTAGAAGTTTTTCTGGCAGCCTTTTCGATATCCTTGGTGTTTTGCTGGATATCTTTGATGATTTTGGCTGCATTACAACTTTCATAAAGATTGTTAATGGCGCGCTCCAGCTCATCTTTGGAGCATTGGTACTTTTCGCAGATTTGCTCAAAACCAAATTTACGTTTGATACAGATTTTTAAGTCGTGTTGGGTGATTTTTAACATCGGGCTGCCTCCTCGGATTGGATTTTTTCTTGGGTACTGATGTACTGGTGGACGGTGACGAGAGTCTGATCAAATTGGTGCAAAGTCTCCTGGATGTGACTTTGATGCTCGGCCAGATTGGCTTTCGTAAAAAGCTGATAGCTGTGACGATTGTACTCCAGGTGGGGACCATGGGGCCTTTGCAGCAGGGATGCACGAGTGACTCCGGCTTCAGCTGCGATTTTATCCAGACAACGATAAACCGTAGCTGACGTTAAATCAAATCGAGTAGCAATTTCTTCAATACTCAAACCTTGTGCGTGAAGTTCAATAAAGTTTTGCTTCATTTTTAAGGTTCGTTCGCTTTGTTGATATTTTGCCACGTAAAACACCTCCTTTACATAATTTGGCAAAAATACAAGCTTATCTTTCTATTGTATCACAGACTCTATATTTTGTCAATAGGTTAGAGGAGAAAATAGTGGATTTTGAAAGTTTTTTACGTTATAATGATGGTTATGAATATTACTGGGTCGTATCTTTGGTCGCAGGTTTTGACGGTAATTGAATATGGGCTGCTCGGGGCAACATATTTTGCAAAGCGTCGAAAGCTTATAGTAGTGCTTGATACGCTTTCGATGGCGGCTGGGATTGGTGCTTATATTCTTTTAGGGGCGGACCTAGGGCTAGCAATGTCGGTGGTGATTTTGGTAGCAAATTTTTATTATCTTTGGGATGAGCATCAGGCGGGAAAGCGCAACAAGCTGACCACGCGAGACTATGTAGCGCTCGCGATAGTGATGCTGGCGATTGCAATATTGGCTGTTTTGACGTATGATGGGCCGCTAAGTCTGCTCTCTGTGGCGGCGACGGTACTATATGAAATCTCGATTTTTTGGCAGGGGAATACGCGGGTGTATAAATTTTTGGGTATTCCGGTGGCGCTGTGTTGGATGCTGTACAATACTTTTATATTTTCGGTGGCGGGGATTGTGTCGGAAGGGGTGATTTTCTTGGCGGCAATTATTGGGTATTGGCGGGAGTGTCAGCGGGAAAGAATGCGACGTCGCAGAAAATCGCGACGCAAGCAGAGTAGATAGATGTGTTACAATAGGGGTATATTATCCTAAATGGAGAAAAAAATGGCGGAAATTAAGGAATTTCATGGCGCTGGTGATTCGGCGATACGCCCAGACAAGCCGATGACGGAGCGTAAGGTGGTTGTGGTAGTGATGAAACATCCGACTGAGGATAAATATTTATGCATGAATAATAAAAAATTTGGTTGGATTGATTTTGTGATGGGTGGGATTGAAGGTGATGAGACTCCGCCCGAAGCAGCGGCACGCGAGCTAGAGGAGGAGTCGGGCTATACTGATTATGAATTGGCTGGTGAGTTGCCAGATATCTATTATGATAACTTTTATGCGGCGCACAAGGATGTGAACCGTCATATTGAGGTGCATACGGTTTATGGAAAGTTGAAGAGTTTGGAGAAAAAAGAGCGGAGTGAGGAAGAGGCTGAGATTGCGGATTTGATGTGGATTGATGTGGCAGAATTGCCAGAGAGACTATCGACCGACGCGCATCGTTGGGATTTGGAGCGGGTGCTGGCGGTAGAGGGTTGATTGAGGTGTTTGCGTGAGAAAAAGCTCTACTGGCTTAACCAGTAGAGCTTTACTAATGTGCACATTAAAAGATTGACCCTCCTCCAGGATATAAATCGTGGATTCTGCAAATTGTGTTTTTTGCACGATGAAGTACTAAAATTGGCAGATTTTTGCTTGTTGCTTCTTTTTGTGACCGGTAGTCAATTTTATCTATGCAGAGTATACAGTCAGGCAACAAGGGTGTTTTATGTACGATGGGACCAGTGTAGGTGACGATGTTGGATTTAACTGAAATTTGAGAATAAGTGTTACGTTTGCATGATTCGTTGGTTAAATCTAGATGATCGTACAACTTTTCTGGTAGTTCAGCTAATTCCAAACGGTCCATAGCCATACTGTTAGTATCAGCATCGCAGGGATAGATATAGCCAATCATATGTGTTGTGATACCTTTATGATAACCATACCAAACTTCACCTGGAAAATGTGATAGATTGCGATGACTGGCCAGAGTAAAACTCAGAAAGGTGCGTACTGCGGCAGTTTCTTCGGGTGTGCCATGTTCCCACTCTGTGCGCACGCGCGATAGAATATAAAATTGTTCGCGGCTACAATAAAGGTGGGTTACCGGTGATTTTAACTCGTCGACGGGATAGAGAGCGTCGACGATGGATTTTGTAGCAAAATCACGGCAGGCCACATATAATTCTACTAATTTTGTGCGGGGAAAATGTTCAAGTTTAGGTGGATTTTTGCAGAATTTTTTGCGAAAATAAGATGCATCGCGGATAAGGTATATAAGAGTTTCATCAGAGAAGTAGTCAATAATCTCGGATTCGGTTAACGGTTTCAGAAAATTTGAATTTGGCATATCTGGCTCCTCCTTGGACAAGTTTTTAAGGTTCTATTTTTATTATAGCATAGAATGTATTTTAGTCAAGAGAAGACTGATTTCCCACGGGATTCTTGGTAAAAATATGCTATAATTAATGGGTATAATTTAATTTTGGTAGAACTCCAAGTGTTGGAGTGCCAGGGAAAGGATAAAGCGATGGAAGAAGTCGAGAAGATGCGACACAGTCTGAGCCACGTGCTTGCGGCGGCGGTACAGGAGCTTTATCCGACAACACTTTTTGGGATTGGGCCGGCGATTGAAAACGGTTTTTATTACGATATTGACTTTGGTGAGACGAAGATTTCTGATGCAGATCTTGCGAAAATTGAGAAGAAAATGCGGGGAATTATTGCGCGGGGTTGTGAGATGCGAGTGCGTGAATCCTCGAAGGATGAGGCAAAGAAGTGGGCGAAGGCAACTGGGCAGAAGTATAAGCTTGAGCTGATTGAGGAAATGTCAGATGATGAGCAGATCACGTTCTATGATTTGGTAGTGCCGGAAACAGACGAAGTTTTGTTTACAGACCTTTGTAAGGGTCCGCACGTAAAGAGCTTGCGAGAGATTGGCGCTTGGCAGCTGAGTCGGATTGCTGGGGCGTATTGGCGGGGTGATGAGAAGCGAGAGATGCTGACGCGGATTTATGGCGTGGCTTTCCAGACGGAAGAGGAGCTGAAAGCCTATCTTGAGCAGCAGGAAGAGGCGAAAAAGCGTGACCACCGGAAGTTGGGCAAGGAACTGGATTTGTTCTGTTTCTCGGACCTGGTGGGTTCGGGGCTGCCGTTATTTACGCCGCGAGGAACGATTTTGCGTGATATGCTGAATGAGTTGGCGCAGGGCTATCGGGTACGTTGTGGCTATCGCAAAGTCTGCATTCCACACATCGCTAATGTTGATCTTTATAAAACCTCTGGGCATTATCAGAAGTTTCCAGAGCTTTTGAAGTTTTTGAGTACGGAAAGTGGCGACGAATTAGCTTTGAAGCCGGTGAACTGCCCGCATCATAGTCAGATTTTTGCTAGTGCGCCGCGAAGTTATAAGGAATTGCCAGTGAAATATCTCGAGACGACGATGGTATATCGGGATGAACGTAAGGGTGAGCTAGGCGGTCTGTCGCGGGTGCGGGCGATTACGCAGGATGATTCGCACGTTTTTTGTACTGAGGACCAGGTTGAGGGGGTGTTTGGTGAGTTGATTGAGAGTGCAAAAGATTTGTACAACAAGGTGGGAATGAAGCTGAGCTTGCGTTTGAGCTTCCGAGATGATGGCGATGGTTACATTGGTGATGCGGAAATGTGGGAGAAGGCTCAAGCGGCAATTGAGCGCATGGCGAAGAAGTTCGAGATGGACTACTTTATTGGTATTGGTGAAGCAGCAATGTACGGGCCAAAGATGGACTTTATGGCTGTGGATGCGCTCGGTCGGGAGTGGCAGCTAGCGACGGTGCAGCTGGATTATGCGATGCCGGCGCGGTTTGGTCTAGAATATACGGATGCGGACGGGAGCAAGAAGACGCCGATTATGGTGCACTGTGCGTTGATTGGCTCGATTGAACGGTTCATGAGTGTGTTTATTGAGCATACGGCGGGCTGGTTCCCGTTGTGGTGTGCACCGGAGCAGGTACGAATGCTAGTGGTGAAGGGGGGCGAGGAGTATGCCAAAGAGGTAGAGAAGGTGTTGCGCGGCGTAGTGCTAGAAGAGCCGGTGCCAGGGAATGAATTGCGGTTTGAGGTGGATCGGAGCGATGATTCGTTAGGGAAGAAGATCAAGCGAGCAACAGAGATGAAGATTCCAGTGGTGTTGATTGTGGGTGAAAAGGACGCTGCTGAGCGGGTGGTAAGCGTACGCACGCGTGATGAGGAAGAGAAGATTAAACTGGATGAGCTAGCAGAGTGGCTAAAACAGAGGAGTATCTGAAAAGTCTCGGGATCGAAGAGTTCTTCGAGCTCTGTAAGGGGATTCGGTATGGCTGGGTAGATGATGGCGGGCAGGTTTTTGATGCTCCAGATTATAGCAGATATGGATTGCAGATGCCGCAGGAGACCATAGAGAGGGGCTATGGGATTTGCTGGGACCAAACGGAGTTACAGAGGTTCTGGTTTAAGGAAAATGATTATAAGTTTAAGACGTTTTTACTATATTATTATGTGAGTGATGATTATTGTCCGTCACATTCGTTTTTAACTTATTTTGATGATAATAAATGGTATTGGTTTGAACCAATGTTCCACGAAACTAAAGTAAAGCATTGTGGGATATATCAATATGATAGTTTGGATGAACTGCTGGCGGATGTAATTCAAAAGTACGCTGAGGTGGCGCTTGCTGAGGGTATGTTGCCGCGAGGATTAAAGAGGCAGAATTGGAATTTGTATGAGTATGAATCGCCAGAGTTTGGGGCTTCTGACCGGGAGTTTTATGAATATTGTCGGAAAGGAAAGAAAATCTTGTAAGAAAGCACCATAGGGGTTTACTTTATAAATAGGATTTGATAGTCTGATAACAGAGTAGCGAACGTTGACAACTTTAATCAGCAAAACTGGGGAAAGGAGGGCTGAGGTATGGTAATACGCTTTAGGGTTTGGCGTTTGCAATTTTGCATTACGCTGCTAAACGTAAAAATTATCGTCGCTAACAGGCGACGATAACCAACTAACAACCCCATTCTCGCACACAATAGGGAATGTGTCAACTCCCTTCGCTACTCTATGAGGAAGGTATAATGATATGCAAAGATTTGATAAGGTAATTGTAATACTTGGTCCGACTGCCTCTGGGAAAACGGGGGTGGCAGTTGAGATTGCGAAGAAAATTGGTGGCGAGATTATCTCAGCGGATTCACGGGCGATTTATAAGGGAATAGATATTGGAACGGCGAAGCCGACATTGGAAGAGCAACAGGGCATACCGCATTGGGGGATTGATTTGGTGAATCCTGATGAGCGTTTTACAGTGGCGGACTGGAAAAAATACGCTGAGCAGAAAATTACTGAGATTCGAGCGCGGGGGAAAGTCCCAATTGTGGCGGGGGGAACAGGGCTATATATTGATGCTTTAGTCTATGATTATGGCTTTACGGCAGAGAATAAACGTACGCAAAATGACCGTCGGTCAGTCTGTACAAATTATTTGCTCATTGGAATAAAGTGGGAAACGCAAGAATTGCGGAAGCGGATTTGTAAACGTGTGGATAAAATGTTTAATCGTGAGCTTTTTGAAGAAACAAAAAAAATAGCAGGCTTGTACAATTGGAATATTCAGGCGATGAAAAGCGATATTTATCAGTTTGCTTGGGGCTATTTACAGGGGGAATATAGCCTAGAGCGGGCGAAAGAATTGTGTACATTTGACGATTATCATTTAGCCAAAAGACAACTAACTTGGTTCAAACGGAACAAAAATATTGTGTGGTTGCCACTTGCTGAAGTTGAACCATATGTGCTAAAATGTATACAAGATGGCCAAGGAAGATAGTACACCAATTGAAAAATTGTTCGGTTCGAAAACGCGGGCGAAACTTTTGGAGCTATTCTTTTCTAATGTTGGCAAGTCTTATTATGTGCGCGAAATTACGCGTGTGATTGAGGAACAGATTAATTCGGTGCGGCGGGAGTTGATTAACCTTGAGGGAATTGGAATTGTTAAAAGTGAAACTTATGATAATAAGGTGTATTATTCGGCGAATATGAAGAGTCCATATGCGCACGCTTTCCAAGAGATTTTCTCGCCGCGCAAAGCGGGACCGGTGGGGAATACCGTGGAGATTCATCGTGTAGTACGCCGTAACAACTGGGAAGATGCGGTGAAACCAGTCGAAAAGTATTTGAGCGGTCTGATTGTAGTAAATCGCTTGCCAGGGCAAGACGGAGTCGATATGCTGGTGGTTGGCGATGATCGCACGAAGAAGCTGACGCGATGGGCGGAGGTGATTGAGAAGCGCCAGAGGCGTCCGATGGATTATGTGATTATGAGCCGAGATGATTATCTGTATCGCCGCAGTGTGCGAGACAAGTTTATTACTGAGATTTTAGAGATGGACATCGCTGAATTGTATGATCCAGAGCATATGATTAAGCCAGAATAATTAATAATACGGAGGTAGAAGATGTTTGAGATTGAAAGTAAAAATCCGGATGAAGTATCGATTACGATGAAGGGGCGTACGATTAAGTTCGATTTGGCAAGTGAGACGATTGATGCGGACCTGGAGGTGGGGAAAATTGCTGGTCCGGGTGAGTTCGAAATTGGTGAGGCAGCGATTCGGGGGATTAGCGCTGGGGAAAATCAGACGATTTATGATGTTTTGATTAATAATGTTCATGTGGGGATTATTGGGGGGTGCGAAGAGGCGACAGTCTTGGATGAGCTGGGGATTTCTGATATTTTGTGCACGAGCTCGGTGCGGGCGGTGCGCGAGATTGACCCAAAGATGGTGGTGGCGATGGGGAATATTGATGGTATGGTGACGGAGTTGAAGGTGGCAGCCCGGACAGAGAAGAAATTGAAGGTGAAGAATCGTGATAGTTTGCCGGCAACACTTGAAGTAGTAGTATTGACGTAGCTGTGGTGGTGAAGTTGTATATACGTTATATGGACATCGTATATACAATGTATTACGAAAGGAGGTAATATGAGCTATATAGTGACGATTATTGTGATTTTTGTGGTAATTTTGTTCTCGATGATGCTGCACGAGTTGGCGCATGGGTATGTGGCGTATCTATTGGGGGATGATACGGCGAAAGAAGAGGGGCGGCTGACTCTAAATCCTTTGAAACACCTTGATCCGATATTGTCGGTGGCAATGCCGTTGTTGTTATTTCTGTCTGGTGGGCCGATTTTTGGCGGTGCAAAGCCGGTGCCGATTAATACGCGGAACTTGAAACATGGTGTGTGGGGGATGGCACTGGTGGCGATTGCAGGGCCGGTGACGAACTTTTTATTGGCTTTCGTGGCGTTCTTGATTGGGTATTTTACGGGGTGGATGTATGTTGGTGGGCTATTGGAATTGATTTTTGTGGAGATGGTGTATGTGAACCTGGGATTTGGAATTTTCAATTTGATCCCGATCCCGCCTCTGGATGGTTCGCGGGTGCTGTATGCGATTGCTCCAGATGCGGTGCGTGAGTTTATGGCTGGCATGGAGCGATGGGGAATTATTGTGGTGCTGATTCTGGTGGTGGTATTTCCGGGTGTGATTTCGGGGATTATGACGGGAGCGATGAGCGGAATTATTCAGGCGTTTTATTTTTTGGTTGGGGTGAGATAGTAGTTTTACGGTGGACTCGGAAAGCTCCTGCGATGCTATCAATAATGAGTTTTAGCCCAATGCTGACACAGATGAAAAGCAGTAGCGCGGGAATAATTGAGTAGATGAGGCCGAATCCTCCGGTAATAAAGAAGAACTCCTGGGCGCTATCGGGCCAGGAGAACTGACTAAAAAGGCAGATTGAGACAATGATCAGTAATACACCGAACACTAGGCGTATGATTGCGGATTTCAAGGTAATAGATTTATGATTGTTTAGCTCCATATGTTTTTGATTATAACATATGGGATTTTGTGCGCAGCGGTTATGTTAGCATTAGTAGTGGTCGCCTATGGAATGCAGGTGCTGATAGCTATGGTTGGTCACGGACAATGGGGGAATACAGCCCAGACAGCTCTGGCAGTTGGGCTTTGTCTATTGACACAAACAGAGTAATACCTGGAGGTGAGAACAGGCGTTTCTACGGTTTTCCCCTCCGCTGCCTGGCAGACTAGTTATATATAGTGAGAAGGATTAGGAACATCTGGGCTTATCCTGCAGGTGGGTGACGCTCTCGCAATCGAACCTCCCTACGGGAGGCAGTGATTGCGACCCGCGCCAGCCTAGAAATACCTCAGGATAAGCCCAGATGTTCCTAACACTCGTACGTGGTTTACTCGTGGCGCTATGGATGGTCTTAAATAGGCCTAGTTCCTACTTACTTTATTCTTCACAAGTTTGTAGGCAGCGGAGGGAGAGACCGATCCAACGATGATTGCTTTCGGAAGATATAATACTATCGGGGTGAAGATTAAGGCGAAACGCACTTGCATCGGTGTTAGAGGCATACTTGTTAGCGACTGATGACCAATAAAGCCCATCAGTCGCAGCGCTTCGCAATCGGCCATTGTTAATAGTGACGAGCCCGCTGCACACAAAGTATAGTGGAGCTTTAGCTATATTGTAGTATTACTAAAAGTGCCCAGTAGGTCTTGATAAAAGTACTTGTGTTTAGAAAAAGTGTGCTATAATAAAAGTGTCCTAAACTAATACGAGCCTGATTTTGTTAGGTTGGTAGTACCATGACGAGCAGCAGCAAAGGATCGTAAAGAGCGGCACCGCTTTAGAACGATCACTTGCTGATTGGCTCGAAAATGGTTTAGGACACCTTGCGGTGTCGCTTTTTGTATGAGCGACTAGCACTTTTACGACCAAGAC
>CAYYWU010000025.1:0-9085 GCA_964475445.1 uncultured Candidatus Saccharibacteria bacterium
GGTCATACCAATTTTGGTGCCGATGATGACTTGCATCCTGTTCCTTTCCCTTATGAACACACGAAATCTAGACTAATGAGTGGTTCCCTTTGGCCGGTCGATCGGATTTCGCAGTTTGGGCTAATCCGACGGATCGGGCAGTAGGCCTACCCTGTCGTCTAGTTCGTATATCCGTTTTATTAGACTATACTGCTTCATTTTAGCACACTTTACCCCAGATTGCAACCCTGAAATGTAAAATTTTCTGGTGAATTTTCATGATTTTTGACGGTTTTCCACGGATTAAGTTTATTACTATTGACTTTTCATGCAAGGTGTGCTATAACGAGGGGATAGGGGCATCATATCTGGCGAACTTTGGGCAGATTTGAGGCTTCTATAATCCATCTAGAGATAAAAGGAGGGTGAGATGGATGAAATAATAGCTATCCTTAAGTATTTTGTCGGCAACGGGTTGGCACAGTTTGTGCGGGAGAACTGGTGGTTATTAGTGCTCCTGGCAATAACTGCAGTGGTTTTGTTATACTGTGAAGTCCGGCTGGACCGAGACAACTTTGAACTGGAGCTGCAAAATTATGAGGATGACGAAGACGACATGGACGTCGAGGACTTTATGAGAGAGGAGGTGAGCGATGAATGAAGGAATTCCTGAAAGGTATTGCCATAGCGGGTACAATCGTAGCGGCTGGGTACGTGGCGATGAAGGCCTATAGGGCGTATTATAATGCTCAGATAGGCGACGACTTCGAAGATGAGTTTGAAGACGGGTTCTTCGAGGATGAGGCGGATGATGTCGCTGAATAATTGGATCTGATTGCTTCATGAAGCAATCGCTAACACGTTAGCGATTGAGATTGCTCGAAAAGGCTGCCAGAGCATCGGTGGCCTTTTTTCGCGTTCTCGAATTTGTCGGCTGGACTGACGAAACTTTATTGATTTTGAATCCACTATTGGAACTTCTATACTCCTGGTGAAAACATTTTCAGCTTCCGGCGATGTTCCTTGTACCTCGGGTCGTGAGCGCCAACTTCATTCCAAAAGGCGGCGGAATGGTCCATATGATTGAGGTGGGCAAGCTCGTGGAGGATGACATAATCGCGCAAAACTTCGGGCACTTGCATCAAACTGATATTGAGCGAAATGGTGCGATTAGAAGAACAACTGCCCCAACGAGTGGCGGCGTGACTGAGGCGACATTTGTCGTAATTATAACCATAGAGCTTGGCATAATATTCTAGCCGGTAGGGCAAATATTCCTTGGCTTTTTTCATGAGGATTTTCTTTTTGGCGTCACGCGCGCGTTGGGTGTTGGGATTGCTTAGTGGAATTTTTTCGCGCACCAAAGCACGGTTGACGTTAAGAAAACGTTTCACTAGAAAATCGCTGGTATGCTGCGGCACCGACATTTGTAGACGTCCAGAAGGCGACACTGAAAATCTCACGCTACGCGAGAGCGGATTTTTACGCACGATTACTTCGCCAAATTCGGCGTCTTGCAAAATCATAGTCGTTCCCCCTTGATGCTCGTCACGAGTTTAGCGTTCCTGTAGCTGGGTCAGGACTTGTTTGAGCTGAGTGTGGTAGGTGTGCTTACCGGATAGGACAATTGGCATCTCAGCATCGGACGGTGCTTCGAGCGACTTAATACCGGCATCATAAACGCTTTTAGCTTTCTCGACGGACTTGAGGCGGGTTTTGAGCCGTGAGCGGATAGTGCTAACATCGGTTTGAATCCAGATCAGAGTGGGCGAATAACCAGCGGAGCGCAAGATTTCGGCAAGTTCGCGACGATCTTTCTCGGTGCCATTGCCGCCTTCGAAAACCAGCGTGGAGCCAGTGCGGGCAATTTGCTCGACAAGCAAGAGAATAAATTGACGTGACAGATTATGTTCTTGGCGCAAAGCGTCGAGATCATAAAAAGTGGCATTGAATTGAGCGGCGAATTGTTTGCCAAAAGTTGTTTTGCCGCTGCACGGCGCGCCAAAAACTAGGATTGCGCGTTGGCCGTTGCTGGGTGTTGCGTGTGTTTTTCTACCTTCCATATCTACCTCCATTGTAGCACAATTACCTTCCTTTAAGGAACATTTTATCACACTTTTCAGCCGGTGGAAATAACTTCGGGGTTAAAGTGGTCGGATTAGGCCGGTTGATTTGACTTTTTGCGGGTTTGATAATTGGAGCTGTTGGAAATTAGGACTTGGGAAGGATAATAGAAGAACCAGGCAAAGAAATTGGCGGGTGCATAGAAAAATTGAGGAATGGCGTGGATGAGGGAGAGATAAGATAATCCGGTGCAGGCGTCGCAGCAAAGGAAGAGCAGAAAGCCAAAGCAGGCAAAGCGGGCGCGGGGATTCTCGGGGCGCTGCTTCCACCAGCGCCAACTAACATATATGTTAGTGAAGATTGTTAGCACGTAAAAGCTACAAGCAACATAAATGGGCTCGACTATGGGTAAAAGAATGTCCCCAAAAATACAGAGGAAAGCAGAGATGCTATAGATGGTGATGGGGACTTTCATCCGTTCCCCGTCGAGGCGGGCGAGGTGAAGCAACTGTGCGATTAAGAAAACCATAACACCGGTGACGTCGATATTGTTGAGTGCGAGGATGATGTCGGCAGCGAAGGTGACAATCATGGCAATATGAAGAATGCGGTCTTTGGGGAAAACCCGTAAGGTGTAGAAAGCGCAGAGTAGAATGCCACCGAGCTTGATAATAGCGAGAAGTATGCTGGTCGGTGTGGCAATGCCGAGGACAATGATGGCGAGAAAAATCCAGGCCCAAATTGCCGGCCAGGGTGTTGGGAAAAGTTGGCGCCAGTCGGTAGTTTGTGACGTTGTTTTCATAAACGTTATTATAGCATAAGTCGAGTTAGTGTTTCTTGGCCGAGAGCATATTGCTCTAATATAGCTAAAGCTCCATTATACTTTGTGCGCAGCGGGTGGATACGTATGTCAGTTGGAAGCACGCAATATGTAGGTGAATACGGTTTTCTATGGTCAATCTCAGCTGCTACTTATAGCTCCACTTTCAGTGCTGAAGCCTACAGCTTTCTTGCAAATCCAGCTATTGTTAACCCATTCGGCAACTATCCACGTGATTTGGGCGACCCCCTCCGCTGCCTTAAGCTAAGTGAAGCTGTATGAGTAGTAGTGATAAGCTATTTATCCTTTTCTCACTATATATAACTAGTCTGCCAGGCAGCGGAGGGAGAAACCGTACCAACGATTGTCTTTGCCGGATGGGCCAACAACAGTGTTATCAAAATAAACATCATAGGCAGCTGCAGTATCACTAGTGTACTGGCCTGCCGTACTTGGCCAATATACCCCAAAAGCACCACTACCATATAAGGTGCCACTTCGTACGATAATGTTTCCGCTGCGCACAAATGTCTGGTGCTAAAACTACCGAGCAGATTCAAGCAGAAATCAAAGCAAAACATAGCTTGTAAAAGGATGAGCATGGAAAATAAAACCCTCATTAAAATTATTCTTGGCGCGGTCGGCGGCTTAATCTTCGCTTTGGGGCTTTGTTGTTGCTTACTTCCAGAATGGGACTTGTTTACTTTTGGCGTTGGTATGGCCATTGGTGGTGGCGTGTTGCTAGCGATCCTTTTGGTTTATCCGGTTTATCAATATCTTTGTGGCGGGAAGAGATAGTATAAATTATAAAAAATTACCTCTGTAAAAACAGAGGTAATTTTTTGGCAGGGGCGACAGGAGTTGAACCCATATCAACGGTTTTGGAGACCGCTATACTAACCATTGTACTACGCCCCTAACATTCTAATTATAACACAAAATAGCGCCCGGGCATAAGTTTGCCCGGGCACAACGTTTAGATACTCCACTCAAGTCCCACCTGCGCGCAGGTGTCGGCGATCGCGCGAGCGCCGACAGCGGCCAATTCATGGTCCTGCACGGCGCTACCAGCCATTACGCTGACCCAGACGTCCAGGACCTCCTGGTTATGTTCCGGCAGCTGCGGGTCGGTAATCATGACGTTAAAATAGCCGTCACGCGCTGCGAAGCCGTTGACCTCCCGCAAATCGTTCAAAACATGGCCTTTAGTGTCGCCGACCTTTTTATGGAGTTCGACGAGTCGCCCATATTCGAGCTGCATTACTGCATAGGCAGCGGTGCTCCAGCGTTCTTCGCCTATGGTGCGAATCTTGCTACATTCCTCTACGATTGAAAATGAAAATTCATAGCTACAGGGCTCAAACATTTTTTCATATTTCCAATCGCTGGCTCCGCCAAACAGAATGTCGATTTTCTCCGAGCGTGGCACCAGGCGTATGTGGATGGTACCGTTGGTGGTTGTGATGGCATTATAGTGTATCAACTTGGAGACTTCGCGCCTGATTTTGTCGCAGGCGGCGGCCGCCAAAGCGGCAGGTGTGATCGTGAGTTTCATGTCGTGGTTTTCCATATAAATCCCTCCTTTTTATCGAAAACCGTATTCTAAAAGTGCTTCCTTATTCCATTATAGCACACTTTGTTGAAAATGTCAATAAGAAAAGCGGATTTTTCGTGATTTTGATATTATTTATGGTAAAATGGAAGTAGCGATAAAGCGGAGGAATAGATGAGGATTATTCAGCTTGGTTTCCAGTTGCACGAACCGTTCGGAACGGAAGATTTTGCGCGGGCGAATAAGGAAATCTACCAACCGTTTTTGGCACTTTTGGAGCGTAATGCGCAGAAATATGGTCGGAATTTGAAAATTTCTTTGGTGATGACAGGTTCGTGGTTGGTGTTGGCGGAAAAACATGATAAAGAACTATTGGGGCGTTTGCGCAAGTTGGTGAAGCAGGATGTAGTCGAGCTGGTAGAGACGACGAATTATCATTCCCTGGCGCCGTTTTACAATCTGGACGAGGCAACGACACAAGTTGAACAGTATCAGGAAAAGTTGGAGCGGATTTTTGGTAAAAAGGCACGAATCTTGGCTTTGCCGGAGTTGGCTTATAGCGACAAAATTGGCCAGTGGGCAGAAGAAATTGGTTTTGCCGGGATGTTGGTTGGTGGTGGGCAGCGGGCTTTGGGCTGGCGGAGCGCGAATCATGTTTATGAGGCGGCAGGTTGTAAGTACTTGCGCTTATTATTCCAGAATGTGCGACTTTCGCGAATGGCGGCGCAGGCGGATAAACAGCTTTTGGCGGAGAAAAAATCGGATGATGGGGAGACGAAGCTGGTTCTTTCGGCGCAAAAGTTTCAGAAAGTTTTGGATTTGGAGTGTTTGCGGGGCAATTTGATTAATCTATACTGGGACGCGCAAGTGATTCGCGAGCGGCGGCGAGATGGTATTATTGGATTTTTCGATGAGTTGTTTGAGAATTGGCTGGCGGTGAGCGGTAATCGTTTTGTGGGGGCGATGGAAGCTTGTGTGGTGGAGACGCCCACGACCGAAGTGTCAGTAAAAGAAGCGACAAGTTGGCGAGAAAGAGTCTCGACACAGTCCGTGGAAGTGGAGTCAGAAAATCAGGCTGGTCAACGGAGTGCGTTTGGCTTAGTCTTAGAGAAAGAGCTGGAAGTGCGACCGCCGCAATGGCTAGATAATAGTTTGCAACGTGGGATGGCGCGGGAGATTTATGGTCTGCGTAAAGAGATTTTGGCGAGCGAAGATGAAGCCTTGATCGATGATTTTCGAAAGTTGACGGCGATTGAAGTATTGGATGGGCTGGATGAGAAGCGGAAGGCGGAATTGGAAACGCAGGTGGCAGATTTGCGTAAGTGTGCAAACGAAGTGAAGAAAACGCAGGCAGTGGAGATTTCGCGGGCCTATACGAAGAAGCGTGATCGTGGTGACGTAGAGGTGGTAGACGTGGAGACGAAAAATGAGCCACAAAAAGATGTGGATACGGTATCGGTGAGTTTTGGTGTGAAGCGATGTACGGGTGTGGCAAGTGGTGCGATGCATAGCGTGAAAGTTAATGACGTGGCTGGAGAGACGGCGGTGCCAGTGCGGCGCTTGACGAATTTACGGCGCATAGATGTGGTGCCGGTTGAAGAAGCGCATGAGAAAGTGTCTGATGAGGCGACGGAAGTGCAGGATGAAGGAGTTGAGACTGAGAATAAAGCAGATGCGCCGGTGCAGCCGAAGTTGAAAAAGATTCGCAAGATTATTAAACGGTTGGTGATTGAATAGCGGCGGGAGATGAGCTTGCGTGAAAAAGTACACCTTAGCGGTGTACTTTTTGCTAGTAAATTGTGCGGTTTAGCGCTTCTTCTCTTTGACTTCATTGCGGCCAAGATTTTTCTTAGTCTCAGTAAAGACGACATGCTTGCGCAAAACTGGGTCATACTTGCGTAGCGAAAGTTTGTCGGGAGTGTTCATGGTGTTTTTCTTCGTGTAATATGCGCGAATTCCTGACTCTTCCGAGACCAAGCCGACGAGCTTGCGTTTAGTGTTATTCTTCTTTGCCATAATAGACTTTATTTTAGCACAAATAAATCTGATTGTAAACACTAATTTCGGTGGTGATGCCCTCGCCGGTGTTTGGAACGTCGGAAGAATAAATGAAGTCGGCTAGGAAGAAGAGCACGAGCGCAAAGCAAACTACTTTTTTAGGGCGTAATGGTAAGTAGTTCAGGAGTTTTTCTAAAAGTGGATATACCAGATAAATCATCGCAAGACCGCAAAGACCAAACGTAACCACGCTGACTAGGCAAATGCGTCCGTGGAGATTGAGTAATTGGTCGCCATAATCCCACCATTTGAGGTGTTTGAAAGTTTCGAGATACCAGCCGGTAAAATATTCCAACAAGCCGCAACCAATCATGGCGGCGAAAAAGACGATTACTGGATGTTTACGAAAACGTTTGAGCAGCAGCACGATACCGAGGCCGCCACAGCCGTAGATTGGCAGCCAGGGGCCATGCAAAACGCCACGGTTCACAAAAGTGCCAGTTTTGAAGCAGAAAAGTATTACTTCCCAAATCCAGCCAATGAAAGCACAGACAAAAAAGATAATAATATAGTTACAGATTGTGTTTTCGGTGGGATTTTCGTCGGGTCGAGATTTGCGATAAGTTTTGCGAGCCATATGATATACAATATTAATATTGCTTATGATTATAACAAATTTCATCAAAATCGCAACTGTGGACGGGGGTATGCTATAATGGAATTAAGGATAGGGAGCATATTACGAATTGGAGGTGATTGTGGGTGTTGACGATGAGGCAGCATTGCGAAATGATATGGGATGCGTATGTCGAAGCAAAAGAAGGTCAAAGGCATGTAATCCGGCGCGGATTCGGAGATTATGGCATTTACGATTATCATCAGGCGACAAGTTTGGCTGTGCGGCCTGAATCGGATGCGGAACATGCTTATGGCTGCGGTATTTTAGTTGATTTGATTGCGATGCACTTCCCAGAATGGATTCCGCCAGAGGAAGCCTTTTTGTTTAGGTTGGTGATGGATGTTCATGACATCGGCGAGAATGGAGCTGGCGATATCGTAGACGACGGCAATCGTGACGAAGCTTTAAAAAACCACAGGGAGCTCCAGGCAATCAAAAGATACAGTTCTTTTCTGCCAGAAAAGAACGCGGCAGATTTAGTCGCGTTCTATAAGGAGTTTCAGGAGCGATCAACAAGACGCGGAAGAGTCCTCTTCACTATTGATAAGGGTGAGACTATTAACCAGGGTTTGCTTTTTGAGGCTGCAGGCCATGGTGGAGATATTCGCAATAAAGTAAAATACCGGGAGCTTTCGGAGCAAGATTGGCGCAATATGGAGACTACTGGTTCGAAGAATTTGGTTGACATCTGGGCGGCGCATTTCCTTGAGGTGACGCGCGGCATGGACGAAGCCGCAGTGATGAAAATGATCATAAGAGTGGGGGTTGAGAAAAAGCGTGGCGCATGGTTCCCGTGGGCAGCAAAAATTGGCGAATAGCACCTATCCGAAATAAGAGCCTTGGGGATTATTCCCTGGGGCTTTTTAATGATTTGATTTTGGATAAAGTTGTAGAAGCTTTTGGTTGAGGCGACGATAAATTGGTTTGGTTTCGCTTTCACTGACAATTTGTTCGATTTTGTTGATATCGATCCATTTGACACCGCTGTTCTCGTCAAGCTTGGCGCGCACAAAGCTATGTTCGTCGGCTTCAAATAGATATTTCATATCAAGATGTAGGTGGGCATTAACGATTTTGCCGCGTTTGATGTGACTGGGCACGGTGAGCACGCAGAGACTGAATATTTGATCGTCAAGTAGTTTAACTTTTTCTAGACCGGTTTCTTCACGGATTTCTTTTTGGATAACTCTGATGAAGTTACTATCGCCATCAGCATGACCACCAATCCAGCCCCAAAAGTTGAAAATATTATGATGAGCCATGAGGATTTTCGTATGGGCGCGGTTGGAGATCCAGGCAGAGACGGCAAAATGCGCAATTTTGTTGTCGCGCGACAGAATTTTGGCATTATTTTTGATAAAGTCAAGAATAACTTCCCTATCAACTGCCTCGCGTGCGTCGTAAGGACTGTGGCGAGAAATTAAGTCGTAAATTTGCTGATTAGTTGGCGACATGATGATTTTATTATAGCATGATGGCTTGGTGCTGGAAGTAGGGGCCTTAGTGCTGCGCTCTTCAGCGATAGTCGTTACGTTGGAAGTAGGACAGAAATCCGCGCCATCGTGCTGGAAGTAGGACAACGCGATTGCTATGCAATCGCTACCCTCGGGGCGTCGTTTCGAAAAAGTCAGAGCAAGCTCTGCTTTTTGCTCAACTCCTACTGAGGACGAATCTAACGGTTCTTGTCCTACGTTTGTGAAGAAAGCAATAACTCTGGCTTAAGCCAGAGTTATTGCTTTGGTGCTGGAAGTAGGACTCGAACCTACGAAGGCCGAAGCCGAGAGATTTACAGTCTCTTGTCATTGCCACTAGACGATTCCAGCAAATCTCCTCAAAGAGGAGAGGTAAAATGAATCGCCTAGATATGCTTTTGGCATACCAGACAGGTTTATTATAGCAAGCCTTGTGTTTTTTGGCAAGGTTTGGTATGATTTTGGTATGCCGTGTTAGCTCAGTTGGTAGAGCAGCCGCCTTGTAAGCGGCAGGTCGTCAG
>CAYYWU010000026.1:0-8817 GCA_964475445.1 uncultured Candidatus Saccharibacteria bacterium
ATGCCAACCCTTCGGACATATACTACTTGGTGCATTACTATTTGCTATAGTTCCGCCAGTTCCCGCAGTTGCAGTGTTATATTGGTAGTAGTTTCCAATTAGATAGTGCGGGTCATAAGTTTTTGCATCCAAATCAGCTGCCACAAGTTGCTGCTTCGAAACTCCATTAACCGTCCAGTAACCTTCATGCGCTTGAAAAGTTGGCTGCCACTCTTCACCGGAAACATCAACAAATCCAACTGTTTCACACTTCTTAATATCCGTCACATCACCACAAGTTGCACCCGCCGTCGGCGCAGCGAGCACCCACTTACCAAAATCCCAAGAATAAGTCGTCGTTTGGCTTGGGCTTGATACTGCACCCGGCACAGTCGTCGACGTCGTCGTACCAGCAAATGTGCTGTTTTGCGCCACGTCAGATGTCGTATAGCTCAACGGTTTCGACGCATCCAAATTCAAATCCAAGTTCTGCGTCATCCAACAGTTACCGTCCGCCAACTTAGCTACGAAATACTTATTTCCATCACGCACATCAATCAATTGCGTTTCCACCGGATTCTTCGGATCAGTCGACACTGTATTTGCACAAATTTCCGGAGTCATATCTTGCATATAAGTCAATTGGTCAAGGCTAGTGATTACGCTCGGATTAGCTACCGCCGAAACTACCACGTTATTACTGTAAGTACCTGCTGGCAAAGCCGAATTAATTGCTGCGCCAAAAGTGAGGTTATATTCGTCGCGATAGGTCGTTTGATTTTGATTAATCAAGAAACTGTCAGCCTCTGTGCCCGGAACTGACTTATAGGTCGTAGCGTCAGTTACTGCGGCTTGCGAAAGGTTATACCCCCAAGAGTTGGCTGCGAACTGGTCCAAAGTTTTGCCGCCCTCAACATCGGCAATCGGAGCAATCGAAAAACCGTTAGTCTCATCATTACTCACGAGATTGCGATTCGCACCCGTTGTGTGCATATAAATTGAATAGCCACTAGCATTATTGGTCGCCACAATCAATTTCGCCGTATTGCGGTCATAAGCAATTGTTTCTTTCGGGATAATATCAACATCGACGCTGGTCTGCAACGAAATCGACACCACTGATTGCGAATGTACTGCCGTACGCATACTTGCTGATGCTGTACCATCATCTGTGCCATCAACCGCACTTGCTTTTCCTGGACCCATCGGGCACAGCATTGCTACCGCAATCAGTCCCAACAGGCCAAAGCATCCCGCCACCCACGCGGAACCACTTTTTGAAGTTTTGTTTAGTTTCATGTAATTGTTCCTCTTACGACCTTATATTAACATAACCTTATATACCCTTTATTATCGCGCAGGGTAACGGTTATGTCAATAGGTTTTGGTTATGTTTTTCGGGATTTTTTGCATATATATTATATGTATTTTTCACACTTGTAGTTTTTAATTTTTGGATACTAAAATAGCCCTAAAGATTTCTCTCGGGGCTTATTTTAGTCATACCTCAGCTGTGCGCTACAACCATTCAGCCAATTATTCCCCCAACTTCCTCTGCTTCCGTTCCCTTGTAAAGAATTCTAGCTTATCGCCCACTTCCAGCGCTAATTTCTTTTCCGTCTTCAACGCCAAACCGCCCACTTCATTTTCAATCAATTCTTTCGCATCAATTTTTTCTTTTTGTACACTTTCGACTTCGGCCTCACCAATCACTTCCGCACCATGAAACGCTCGCGTCAACACACCTGGCGTCAATTTCCCACTCACCATCTTACCGCCCGCAATCACGGCAGTTTTCGTCACTCGAAACACCCCCATCACCTTCATCTCACCAGCCGTCGTCTCAACAATTTCCTCGCCCAGCAACTTTTCCATGCTACTGCGCGCATCGTCCAACAATTCATAAATCACGCGATAATTCCGAATTTCCACGCCATCACGCGCTGCCAACTTCGCAATGTTTGTTGGCACATTCACGTTAAAACCATAAATCACCGTATTATCCGCCGCATCACCAGCCGCCATGTAAACATCGTTCTCCGTCACATCACCCACGCCTGTCGCCACAATATTCAAAGTCACCTCACCCTTCGTATCGATCATCTTCAGCGAATCTACCACGCTGGTCACGCTACCCAGCACATCGCCCTTCACAATCACATTAAAGACTTTGGAATTATCTTCCACATTCATCATTCTTAGTAAGTCCGTGCTGGTAACGTTTGCACTCATCGCCGCATTCTGTTCATCTTGCGCATACATCACCGCTGCCCGCCGGGCGCTTTTTTCATCGCTATATTCCAAGAAGCGATCGCCAAAATTCGGCAATTCCTTAAACCCAGTCACCGTGACCGGCGTCGACGGCGTTGCTTTACCTTTCGGACGACCACGAAAGTCCAGCATTGTGCGTACTTTGCCATAAGCTCCACCCGCAGCAATAAACTCACCAACTTTCAGCTCGCCCCCAGTCACCAACAAGTTCACCACCGAACCTTTACCGACTTCCATGTGACTTTCAATCACCAAACCTTCCGCTGGAATCTCCACGTCCGCTTTCAGTTCTTCCACATCCGCCACCAGCAAAATACTTTCCAATAGTTTTTCCAAACCTTCACCAGTTTTCGCGCTCACCGGAATCATCATAATATCACCGCCCCACTCTTCTGGTTGCAAGCCATGCGCCGACAAATCCGCCATCGTTCGCGGCACGTCTGCACCTTCACGGTCAATTTTGTTAATCGCGACAATAATCTTTGCGTTCGCGCCCTGCGCAAACTTGATTGCTTCCACCGTCTGCGGCTTCACGCCATCATCCGCCGCCACCACAATCACTACGATATCCGTCAACATCGCCCCGTGTTGCCGAATCGCCGCAAATGCTTCATGTCCCGGGGTATCCAAAAAGGTAATCTTCCGTCCATCAAATTCCAACTGGTATGCCGAAATGTGTTGCGTGATTCCGCCGGCTTCGCCCTCAGCCGTCTTTTTATGCAACAAATTATCCAACAAACTAGTTTTACCGTGATCGACATGTCCCATCACCGCCACCACTGGCGGGCGCGCCACTGCTTTATCACTCAACTCGCGCCGGGCCTCATTTGAAGTTTGTGTAGCTGTATTTTTGCGCTCCAAACGCACATTATCAATTCCCAGCTCCGAAATCATAATCTCTGCCGTCTCAAAATCCAAGCGCTGATTAATCGTTGCTACAATTCCGTTCTTGAACAACTCACCAATCAACGCCGTCACCGAAAGCCCCAAAGCCTGCGCCAGCTCATCCACCGTAATCGAACCAGCAATCCGGATTACTTTTTCCGCCTCGTTCGCTTCGCTCATGCCAGCTCCTTCCTTGCGTCATATCCGCAACTTTGCTGCGTCTCAAATTCGTTCAAAATTTTTATTCAAATTTTTGCCGCAAAAATTATTTATTATTTCAATTCCCTTTATTTTATCACATTATTGCTTGTTTTTGTGAAAAATGTGGTATAATGTCTCTATATTCCCCGGTAGCTCAATGGTGGAGCAAGAAGCTGTTAACTTCGAGGTTACTGGTTCGAGTCCAGTCCGGGGAGCCATAGAAAAATCTCGAACTTCTGTTCGAGATTTTTCTATACGCATCTCAAGAACTGGGCAAAGCTACATCCCGTATAATTCTCAGTATTCAATAGTACCTTTACCTATAGGTTCCAAAAACACAGCGTCATCATCTCTTAAGACACGCATAAATACTTGTATTATTTAGTAGCCTACGTTTGCCTTTCTTCATTTTAACAGTATACATCATATCCATCCAGATATACAATCAATATCTAAGTTATTGACTTTTATACAATCGAGGTGTATAATGACAATATATTTGGGAATACCCACAATACCCCTAGTCGTAAGGCTAGGGGAACACTTTTGCTCAGAATTATTGATAAAGGTTAAGAAACCCTGCTTTTACCTTCTCAAGGTCGGATTTTGGCACTTGGCCCATCTTGCTGTATAACCGAGACACACTCATCACTCGTGCTTGGCCAACTACTGCCGTCTCAATTACGCCGAGAAATTCAAAACTCACATACCACGAGCCTTCTTTTGGGCTTGGAAGTAAGTGGAACACCCATAAAACCAAACTTGCTTAACTTCTTCAAAATCAAAACAGGTCGAGAATATCTCTTGCCTTTACCACTAATCTCTACACCTACATTCGTACCGACGCCACACCACCAAACCTCACCCTCGTTGATCGTTGGAAGCTTACCAAGCTCATCCATATCTTTCTTGAGGTCGATCCAGCCGTCGAAGTCTTTAACAAAATCTTCTTCCATATTAGACATTATACCATGCACCTTGTTTCACTCTCAATGTGAGAAAAAGACATTTTTCATGCTAAACTTAAACCATGAAATCCCCCACCATGCCCCGTCCGCTCAAAACCACCCTCATTATTCTTGCAGTCATCATGATGATAGCATTTGCCGGCTTCCTCTGGTATTTTCGCCACACTCCCGGGCAAACTTTCACCAACGCTGACTTCAATATCTCCACTTATATCAGTCCTCAAGACGCCGACCACGACGGCATCGACGACCAAACCGACATTCTCGCGAGCGCCCGCGCCTACCTCGCCACCAACCCCAAATATCAAAGCAAATATTATGCCGGCGGCTACCCCGACGACGGCTATGGCGTCTGCACTGATGTTGTCGCTTTCGCCCTCAAAGCTGCCGGCTATGATATTATGGCCCTACTTGACGCCGACGCTCGCGCCCACCCGGATGCTTACAACATTACTACACCGGATTCCAACATCGATTTTCGCCGAGTCAATAATTTATTCACCTATTTCCAGCGTCACTTCCTGTCTCTCCCCACCGATTTCACCGACCTTACTGCCTGGCAAGGTGGCGACATCGTCGTTTATCCCTCGCATATCGGCATCGTCTCCGACCGCCGCAATCGCGATGGTATCCCGCTGGTTCTGCACCATTACAGCCCCATCCAGGCCACTTACGAAGAAGACGCCTTGACCACTTACGGCCAAATTACCGGTCATTTCCGCGCCAGCAGCCTGCTAAATTGACAAAATTACCAATCTGTGCTACAATGAAAGCATACCTATTGGATAGGACTGTTTTTGTATGGATAATTTCTTGATTTCAATCGCCGGTGTTGCTCTGATTGGCTTTTTGATTGTCTCCATTCTCGCCACCATTACCACCCGTCATCGCCGCCGCGACGCGATTGATCGTCTCCGTTTTCGCCCAAAAAAACACCTAATGGTCGGCGCCGAAAAACACTGTTTCCAGCTTCTCAACGACATTTTTGGTCAAAAGTTCTACATCATCCCCAGCGTCAGCCTTGATGCCCTCCTCAGCCATAAGGTTGGCAACCAAAACCGCGACGAAGCTTACAGCTTTATCGAGAATAAAACCGCTGACTTCGTTTTTTGTAACAAGCGCACCTTGCGCCCAGTTTGCGTCGTGAAGCTCGACGACGGCACCAATGTTGATCATACTCCTGGCGGCGACCCCAAAGATATGGAAAAGTTTTTCAAAAGTGCGCACCTTCCCTTCGTCCGCATCACTAATCCGAAAAAACTCGACCGCGAAACCATCATCGACGAGTTCTCGCGCGTTATCTATGAAACCAGCATTCTTGAGCCCGAAAAACGTCACCGCACAAAAACCACCGTCCGCACCGAAAAATAACACCTCCATAGAGAGGTGTTATTTTATGCCGCTGCTTACTAAGCAATCGTCAAGCTAATCTTACGCCCGTCCCGATCCACATCAAGGATGCGGAACTTCTTGCGTTCGTTCAGCGTGAAGACTTTCTCTGGATCGGCATCATTACCGTCGCCCAACTCCGACACATGCACCAAAGCTTCCACCGCTGGCGAAATCTGTACGAAAGCACCAAACGGTGTAATTCGCGTAATCGTACCTTCAACCTCATCGCCCCGCTTCAGACCTTCAACCTCTGACAGCCATGGATCTTCCGTCAATTGCTTCATCGACAGCGATAAACGTTCTTTATCAATCGCGATAATCTTCGCTTCGACGGTCTCGCCGACCTTCACATAATCCGCTGGGTTGTTCACCCGCTCCCAAGAAATCTCCGAGATATGGATTAAACCTTCGACACCGTCAACGTTCACGAACGCACCAAAGTCGACCACACCCGTCACCACACCTTTCACAACGTCACCAACGTGCAGCTCAGCAAAGCGCTCTGCCAAGCCATCTTTCACGGCTTCCTTCTCCGAGAAGATCAACTTGTTGTCTTTGCGGTTAGCGTCCAAAATCCGCACTTTCATCGGCTGGCCAACCAGCGAATTCAAACGCTGCAAGATTTCATCTTTATCTGCGCTACCAACTCGTGGATAGTGTTCAGCCGAAAGCTGCGACACCGGCAAGAAACCGCGAATGCCTTCGTACTCTGCCAACAAACCACCGCGGTTAGCATCAAATGGCGTAATCTCCACCACTTCCGCGTTATCCAGGCGTCCTTGAATTTCGTCCCATCCCTTTTCTTTTGCTGCTTTGCGCAAACTGAGCAAGATGCTACCATCGCCCATCTCTGATTCGATTACCGAAGCCGAAACCTCGTCACCGACGTTCAAGTTTCGCGCAAACGAAACTTCTTTGCGCGGCACCACGCCCACGCCCTGTGCACCCAGATCAATCAAGATCTCGTGCTTTTTGATCGACAAAACTGTACCGGTTACAGTCTCGCCCGTCGTTGCTCGCTTCACACCCTCAGCGTCCGCTAGCAACTCATCCATTGTTAGTTTGGCTTTTGCCATATAATATTATATATCCTTTCTTCAGGTCCGTTCAAAAGCCTCATTTTCCTGTCTGCCGCGACATTCCACATATCAACTTTGCGTCAAATTTCTAATGTCGCAAAATCTCCATGCTCCCTGAAACTTTTGAACGAACCCGAAATCTACCCTCCATTATAACATAGATTCACAACTGGGGCAATGGTATTTTCCGTCTCTAGTCTGGTATCGCGTCAGTTTACAAACCGGGCAACACGACTTTTGATGTAACCAATCCCGATAAGTGTCCAACTCTTCCTCCACAAATTCTTCATCATACTCCACTCCATAATATGTGCACATTTTTTTTGCCTCATTCCAAGCCGCTCGCTCCATCTTCAAACGCTCCAAATCAGTAGCAAAATTTTTGTGCTCAAGCACCGCATGCCCAACTTCATGTAACAATTGTAGCCGATAATAATTTTGTTCGTTCCTCGTTGCAATGCCAGATTTATCATCTGCCGAGTCATCAGATTTTATACAAGCTTCTTCCGCTCTCTGTTTCGGCTGCAATTCATAAATAATTGTTCGCGGTGGCCGAAAAGTAAATTTTTTACCCAACCGAAAATGCAAATCCGGAAAATCTTTTACCAGCTGTTCTACAAAATTATCAATCTCTGCCTGCACCTCCATCATATCCCCATTATACCGCAAAAAATCGGCAGCTCCTAAGAACCGCCGATTTTTTCGAGTTGCATAAAATTGTTACGCAACTTTTTTAGCTGGACCGCGACGAGAAATCCGACCACCCTTAGCACCTGCAATACGTGCAAGAGCTGGGTTTGCAGCAAAACCGCCAGTGTGACCGTTTTGACCACCTTTGCGACCGATCTGCGAGTAGAACTCTTTACCATATTTCTCACGATTGGTTTGTGCAGCCTTCAAGCCACCAGCTTTCGTACCTGCCATTTGATATGCTCCTTTTTCCGCCCACCAATTAATTATCTTTCTAAACACCACCCTTTTGAAACCGCTTATCCAAATTTCTGGCCACAAAACCATCCATTCGAACATCACGATTTCCGGATGTTGCTACCATTGTAGCATACTGCTTTCGTTTTGTCAATACGTTTTTGCTAAAAAAGTGTTCTAATTTTACCTTCACCCCTGTTATTTTTTATCAAAAACTGCTCTTGTTTTATAAAGAATATGTGTTTTTATGCCATTTCCTGACCCGAACAGAACCTTTGCTAGTTTTTCACATTCTGTGGAAAAACGCTCTTGACTTTATGCATACCATGAGATAAAATAAGCTTAACCTAAGCAATTAAGGTTAGCGGTCTAATTACGACACTACTAAAGCTCAGTTTTAAGCAAATTTACTGCGAGGTTGCTGAAAACTGAGCTTTTTTGAACTGATTTTACAGATTATTAGGCCTTTTAGCCCCTTTTGTACCCCAAATTTTCGTGCGCAGCGGGGAGCTGAGTCCAGGCGCTGGTAAACTTCTCAATCTTGGCCTCAATGGCTTTGCCCGTTCTTCCACAGCCGGAGTTTATAATACCACTGATGGCAACATACAAGCTAGATTCCTAATGTTCAATGCCAAAGCCTCGCAACCTTCATCTGATCCACGCAGTCGTTATCTTGGTTTCCCCCTCCGCTGCCTGGCAGACTAGTTATATATAGTGATAAAAGTTAAGTAGTCATAATAAGCGCAAGGCAGCGGAGGGAGAGACCGATCCAACGATGATTGCTTTCGGAAGATATAATACTATCGGGGTGAAGATTAAGGCGAAACGCACTTGCATCGGTGTTAGAGGCATACTTGTTAGCGACTGATGACCAATAAAGCCCATCAGTCGCAGCGCTTCGCAATCGGCCATTGTTAATAGTGACGTTTCCGCTGCGCACAAAGTATAATGGAGCTTTAGCTATATTGTAATATAACGTAATAATAACCACTTAATCGCCCACTGCTATAAGCTCCGCTTCCACGAAAAAAGCCCCTGTCATTTGACAAAAGGCTCTTTTCGTGGTGGAGTAGCAGGGACTCTAACCCTGGACCCCCGCCTTGCAAAGGCGGTGC
>CAYYWU010000027.1:0-7142 GCA_964475445.1 uncultured Candidatus Saccharibacteria bacterium
ATGCCAACCCTTCGGACATATACTACTTGGTGCATTACTATTTGCTATAGTTCCGTTTCTTCAAAATTTTAATTTTGAAGAAACGGTTTTGATAAGCATAAGCGGAATAAAAACGCAACGCCGCGTAACAGATAAAAAGTCACTCTTTTCTACTACTCTTATTATAGCACGTCCCAAGTATGTTATAATGATAGTTATGAAACATCATTGTCATTGTGGTCTCGAAAAACACCTGCACCGTTTTCACGCCAAGAAATTTGGTATTTTGGGGGTTACCTTGATGGCTTTGCATATTCTTTTCCATGTCGTTGAATGTCTAATTTTGCCGTCGCTCTTTGTCGCCTTCAGCGGTCATCTACACGAAGAAGATGCTCTCGCCGCTAGTCCCGAAGCAATTGTTACTGAAGCTGACAATACGACGTCGACGGCTTGTTCTGGTTTGTCGATTAACGGCGACTTCGTTTTAGACTCAACAATTTTTGCTTATCCGCGTTGGACACGCGATACGATTCCCGGGCTTTTTGAATCGCTTTATTGTGAGTAAAATCTGATAGTCGGTTGTTCTGCAAGAATTGCAGAGTTTTTTCGCGGTTCACAGTGAACATTTCCGCGATTAGCCAAGCTTCCGCCATATTGACATAGTAATCATTGGATTTTATTCCGTTCAATATTTTTATAATTTCGTCAAGATACGGGGCTTCCAAATAATGATCCAAAAACATTACCAGCATAAACCGCAAAGTAAATTCTTCCTGGCTCGTCTGCAAAGTTTTGAGAAAGTCCCACATCATTCGTTTCTCATCTTCGTATAGCCGAAAACTCGCTGCCACGCAGTCGCAAACTGCCCAATTATCGATTTTGGGGATAAACTTGCGCAAATAATCTAAGCGTTCCGCAAAAGCCATTTTTGCCGCGGCAATGACGATCCCTTCAATCATCGTTTCTTCATAATATTGATTTTCCACTTCGCGGAGAAACTTGCGAAAATCCTGGCGTGTAATCGTTTTTGCTAGTTTGCGTAACTCCGGAATGCACACGCCAATCATTGCGTCCAGTCCTGGGCATAATCCACTATGAAACTCTCGGTACTTCACATCCTGCAACGCAAACAATTCTGCTCGTAATTCTTCAATCATGGCCCGATTATAGCATGTAGTTTGGCTTATGTTTGGCGATTGCGGCAGTTTTTGTTACACTAAATTTATTAAGGAGGAAAATGCGGTTATATTTCCGAGCTTTCATAATGTTGGTGAAGAAATTTTTGCTGCGTCAAAATACCGGCAAAGTGATTTGTGATTTTGCTGAAAGCATGGGTGTTGTTTATATTAAAGTTGCCCAGATTTTGGCAATGCAAAATTATGGCGCAATTTTTACGGAGACCGACCGTCTAAAACTTTCTACGATTTGCGATCACTGCAATCCGATTGCTTTTCGGAAAATTGAACGTCAGCTCGAAAAAGTTTATGGACGTAAATTATCAGAAATTTTTCGAGAAATTGATCCGACGCCGCTCGGGTCAGCTTCAATTTCGCAAGTGCATCGTGCGGTGCTACTTGATGGCCGCGAAGTTGCCATCAAAGTCAAGCGCCGTGACGTTACGCGCCGTATTGACCATGACGCTCGCCAAATTCGTCGATTGATTCATCTTTTTGGACACTTTGCCGGCTTTCGCAATTATCTTGGTAGCGACCACGCCCTCGAATTATGGATCGATTGGATTCGTCAAGAAACGGATTTTCAGCGTGAAGCTCGCAACCTTGAACGTTATCAAGAATTTGGCGAGAATGTCAACGACCAAGTCCCAGGAACCGTGCACTTGCGTACGCCAAAAGTTTATCCAGAGTATTGCACGAACGACGTCCTAGTGATGGAATTTGTTCATAGCCCGACAATTAACCAGCTTGAGCTCACCCCGGAAGCTAAACAACGTGTGCGCAAGAGCTTGAACGATTATCTCCGGCTATCTTTTTATGCTTTGCTGCATCATCAGCCAGTGGTATTTCATGGTGATCCGCACGGCGGCAATATTTATCTGGATGATTCCGGAGATTTAGGCTTTCTGGATATGGGGCTGATTTTTGAGTTTTCGGGTGCTGAATCGGATTATGTGCGCAAACTTTTCTTGTATTCTTATCTTGGTAAAACTCCTGAGCTTGTTGATTTGATTTTGTCGGATTCGAAGTTTGTTAGTTTCGACCGCACCAATTTAACCGCCGATATTGACATACAAGTAAAAAAGTTCCATCAAATACCAGTGACGCAATATTTTGTCGATATGGTGAACGTATTTACAAAATATAATATTTCTCCACCCGAAGCTACCTTCAAAATGGCCAAGGCTTTTATGGCACTTTCCGGAATTAGTAATTTTACGGACAATTTAACTAATACCCAAAGCTTGCTCGCGGCTCAGGTCACGGAGTATTATGCCGCGCGTACAGCCGAGGATTTCCAAAATCTTTTGCGTGGCGGTTTGCAAATCTTGCCCCGGTTCGTACAGACCAGCTGTCGCTATGGCTTAGTTGCGGGGATTAGCAACCAGATCCAAGATTTTGTTAGCTTGCACCAGCAAGCTGTTGAAGCTTTTGATAATTGTCGGGAAATTGTTGAGTACCTATACCCATAAAATGTTAAAATAAGGCTATGATTTATGCCGTCACCGTAAAGCCACATTCTAAGAAAGGTCCCCTCGTAATTGCTGACGGTGCAGACCTGACAGTTTATTTGCGTGAGAAGCCCGTTGACGGTGAAGCTAATGCTGCATTGGTTAAACTGCTTGCAGAGCATTTTCAAGTTGCAAAAAGCCAAGTAACTATCAAAACCGGCACCCGCGGGCGCAAAAAGTTAGTTGAAATTGCTTAAAGTATAGTATAATAAAGATAATTGATTAATAGAAGTCATAGAGAGGTGAAAATATGGCAGAAATTTTAAGTATCAATGGCGCTGAAGTCAAAATTGGCGAAGATGACGGCAAAGTTATCACGGCTCCGATTGCAAGTTTGCAATTCGCCAACCCAAAAGTTGGCGACAAAGTGGACGTTTATCGCGACGGCAAAGATTTTATTATTAAGAAATCTGGCAATAGTTGTTCAGTAGCAGAGGGTGAACGCTCAATTAATAAACACATCTTCGTTTGGATTGGTAGTTTTATGTTCGGAGCACTGGGCGTAGACCGTTTTATGCGTGGTCAAGTTGGTCTCGGAGTCTTGAAGTTACTTGCGAATACGATCGGCTGGATTACGATTGTTGGCGGTCTTGCTGGCTGGGTCTGGGACCTAGTTGACTGGATTATTGGTATGACGAAGGCCTATGGCGCGGCTTACGCCGGTGAAGACAATTTTACTTTTGACGAAAACGGCAATTACACGGCTTAAGTGGAGAGTTTTATGGAGGTAACTTTTCGACCAGCCACGGCGGCGGACTTAGAAGATATTATTGCTTTGACGAACGAGTGTTTTGACGAAAGCACACCACTGGAGTATGCTCAGAAAGTTTGGGCAGAGAATGAGCATGATTTGAACCAGATTTATATTAATGGTTATCTTGATGGTCAACTAGTAGCGCATGCCAAAGTGAGTATTATCCCGACGATTTATGAGGACATGAATACTTTTGCAATCTTAAATCATGTTTGTGTTAAGCCTGATTATCGCCGGCATCATCTCGGTACTAAGTTGCTCGACGCGATTTTTGCTCTCTGTAAAGAACGTGGAGTGAAGACGGTTGAGCTCTGGTCAAAGAACTTCCGTGAAGCGGCACATGCGATGTACAAGAAATACGGTTTTGAAGTCGTCGATGCCAAGTTTTTTGCAAAAGAAATTTAGTTGGTTAAGAAAAGGGAGGCAACAGTGAAAATCACCAACATCTATATCGGAGGCTGGTTCCAGCGGACGATGCTGCAATTATCAGAAGTCTATGACTTTTTGCGCAATGGCGAAAGCCAACTAAAACTCAACAAGAAAAAGTTGCTTGAATTACGCAAAGCGCTGGACATCGGTAGCGTTGAGTATGGCGTGGCCGGTGAAGAATTTATTTTGTTTACGACTAGTGATTTGGTGCGAGTCAAGATCTTTGAAGACGGTCTTATCGTAATTGGCAGTGAAGAAGTGAGCGAAGCGACTTTGTTTGCTGATGTTGAGCGCTTGAAAGATTATTATGAGAATAAGCTATCGCCCGCAATTAACTATCTTTTTAGCCTGGGCGCGCCGGTGCCGAAAGAGCTTGCTCATATCGAAAATATCTATCCATACTTTGTTGTCTGCGATCATGCCACACGTGAAGATATCGCCGAACTCTTGTCAAAAACTGAACGTCAGAAATATTTTGAGTTTGATAACAAAGATTATAGCGTGTTGCGCGGTGATAAGTATTACTTTATTAACAATAAACGCCCCAACAGAATCCCTCATATTGAGCGTTATATTGAAGAGCAAGTATTTATTCGGGAATTCAAAGGTCAATTGCATCGCTATCTCAACCTACACCGGATCATTTGGGAAAAGATTGACACTGTCAAGGATCGAGCCAAGGTACGCGGCAGCGATGTAGTCAAATTTTCGACGAAGTTGGAAGGCTACGCCAAGACAGTAACTTTGATTGATGGTCGCATCCGGCAAATGTCAACCTATATCTCGACGCGTGAACGCATTGCAAAAGAGGATGCTGATTTACGCGAGTTCTTAGCAATTTCTGGCTATCGCTACGAGACTTTACGCGATACGCTCGAGTATATTAAAGATTTGTGGGACATGACCAAAAACTATGTTGGCTCGGCGCAAAAGCTGTTTGATGGCATTAAACAAGACGTTACTTCGAGCTCGATTGATAGCTTGACAATTGTCACTTCCATGTCGGCCGGTGCGGCGATTTTGAGCTTGTTCACTGAAAGTGAACCTGAGTTCACGTCTTTCGGATTCATCTATTTCTTCATTTTGGCCTTTGTTGGTTGGGCAGCAACAAAATTGTTAGCCAAGGTTAACGAGAGACGTAAATACGAAATCTCGGATGTAGATTACGATAAAAATATTAAATAAGGAGGAGTATGGAAAAACTAATTAAAAACTGCGGGGTAGCTGCTAGCGCGATGCTGCTGGCAATTGGCGTCATGGGCACTTTTACGGTGCCGGCAATGGCGACTGACGAGGCAGTCGTGACGAGCGAAACTACTGAGACTACCGAAAAACCGGAAATTCCGCCAACTTTCAAAGTTGACTTGGATGAAAGTAACGAAGCCGTACAGCTTTGGGCAGGGAAGAGCTTATTACTTGCTGGCAATAACATTAGCAGTGATGTCGAAGCCACGAAAGGTTTGATGCTGGTGGCAGGGAACATGCTGCAGCTGAACACTAAGGCGGAATATGGCTTCATCTTTGGTAATGTGATTGACTTTACTGGCCAAACTAGCCGCGATTTATATATTGCGGGTAATTTAATTACCTTGAAAAATGCCGCGACGATTGGCCGTGATGTCTTTGTAGCTGGTAGTAGCTTGACTGTCGAAACCGATTTGGCTGGCGACCTCGGCGTAACCGCGGACACGGTAGTTTTCAAGAATGTTGCGATTGGTGGTAACGTTAATATTGATGCTGCTAATATAAAGTTTGAAGGTGAAGTCGAAATCGCCGGGGCCTTAACTTACAATGATAGCGCCAATGTTAGCGGTTTAGAAAAAGTCGCTTACGGATCAGTCGAAGCTTATCATGTCGAAGGGATGAACACGGCGGCAATGATTGTTGCGGAAATATACGGTAAATTCCTTAGCGTGGCCGGACTATTTATCGTGATGGCAATTATCGCAGCCTTGTATCCACGCTTGCACGAAAAGGTCGCCAAAGAAGCTACCGTAAACAACTTTGGCGCCGATTTGGTCATTGGCCTTGGGGCGTTAGTGATTGTGCCAGCGGTGGCATTACTAAGTTTCTTCACAGTTGTAGCTGCGCCACTTGGCGTGATTCTGATTGCTCTATACATGATTGCAATTTATTTGGCGCAAGGTTTTGCTGGCGTCTGGCTTGGGCATCTGATTTTGGAAAAGGCCTTCAAGGGCAAAGGTAACATTTTTGCCGAAGCCTTCCTCGGTATCTTGATTCTCGGCATCTTGGCATTGATCCCATTTGTCGGAGTCGCGACTGGTTTCGTGGGGATGTTGCTCGGTCTTGGATTGATTATCAAGTGCCTGAAACCTCAGAAGAATCTTACTGCAAAAACAGCAGAATAGACTATAATATATATTATTATGCACGAAAGCTGGAAACCGTTTCTCGATTCGGAGTTTGCTAAACCCTATTTTCAAGAACTAAGTCGGTTCTTACATACCGCTTACGAAACGAGTATGGTTTTTCCAGCCAAAGGCCAAGTCTTCCGCGCTTTTATGACCGATTTGAATACGGTCAAGGTAGTGATTTTGGGGCAAGACCCCTATCACACACCGGGCGCGGCGCACGGCTTGGCTTTTTCGGTGCCTAGCTCCCAACCGACCCCACCTTCACTCATCAATATTTATAAAGAAATTGATAGTGAATATGGCAAACATGCTAACCCGAGCGGTAATCTTGTGGCTTGGCAAAAGCAAGGCGTACTTTTGCTCAATAATGTTTTGACAGTTGAGGCGCATAAAGCCGGATCGCATCGTGGCAAGGGTTGGGAAACTTTTACCGAAGCCACGGTAAAATACTTAGACGATAAATGTGATCATTTAGTTTTTCTACTATGGGGTCGTGATGCGCGCAGCAAAAAGTCAATCATCAACACCGACAAACACTTAGTGCTCGAATCACCGCACCCATCGCCACTATCAGCACATGCTGGATTTTTTGGTAACGGACATTTTCGCAAAGCCAACGAGTTTCTGGCTAGCCACGGTCTAGAAGAAATTGTTTGGTAAAAATACTTGTGTTTTCTAAAAACGTGATATAATAAGAGTGTCTCTATTCAACAGTAGCCATATTTTGGTTAGTAATTTTTCCAATCAAATGCCTGCCAATAAAACTATTATTGAGATTTATACACCATCATTGAAGCGACATCGCGCAGTGAACATCGTGTATAGCTAGTAATAGTTTGCATGGTAGGTTACTGATTGGGTAGAGACACCTTGCGGTGTCGCTTTTTGTATGAGCGACTAGCACTTTTACGACCAAGAC
>CAYYWU010000028.1:0-6489 GCA_964475445.1 uncultured Candidatus Saccharibacteria bacterium
TCGGCGACAAAGATATTACTGTCGCTGGACCGAAAGGTTCACTCATTGTTCCGCTCCAGGAAAACGTCAAAGTTACGATTGATGGCAATATTCTTACCGTCACTCGTGATAACGACGAACCAAAATCTCGTGCTTGGCACGGTTTGCAGCGCGCGTTGCTCAACAACGCTGTCATTGGTGTCACCAAAGGTTTCGAGAAAAAACTCGAAATCAACGGTGTTGGTTACCGCCTCAGTGGTGGTCCAAAAGAAATCGAAATGGCTTTAGGCTTTTCACATCCTGTGAAATATGCTGCGCCTGAAGGCGTCGAGCTCAAAACCGACAAAATGACCATTACCGTTTCAGGTATCGACAAACAAAAGGTCGGTCAAGTTGCTGCGGAAATCCGCGCCTTGAAGAAACCTGAACCATACAAGGGCAAGGGTATTAAATATGCTGATGAAGTTATCCTTCGCAAGGCAGGAAAGGCAGGTAAGAAATAATGAATAACGTATTTCGCGCAAAGCGCACCCGCGCTAAGATTCATGGCACAGCTGCTCGCCCACGCCTTAGCGTTCACATTAGTAACATGCATATCATCGCCCAAATCATCGATGACGACAGTAGCAAAACTTTGGCTTATGCCACTACCGTTGGTAGCAAATTAACCGGCACTATGACCGAAAAAGCTGCCGCTATCGGCAAAGAAATCGCCGATAAGGCCAAAAAAGCCAAAATTAAAACTGTAGTTTTCGATCGTGGCGCAAAATTATATGCTGGCCGCATGACTGCACTTGCAGATGCTGCCCGCAAGGAAGGATTGGAGTTCTAAGATGGCTGACTCTGACAAAACTGCAAAAGTTATCAACAAGTCTGGCACTTTGAAGATGGACGACCGCACTGCCGAGTCCAAAGTTCGTCGCGACATCAATGGCAAAGCCATGGGCGGACGCCGTGGCGGTGGCCGTCGCGATCGCAACCGCAATGTTGACACGACACCAAAAGAGTTCGACACCGTCACGATTAACATCGATCGTGTCTCTCGCACCGTCAAAGGTGGTCGCCGCATGCGTTTCAAAGCATTGGTTGCCATGGGTAACCACAAGAATAAGATCGGTATTGGTATCGCTAAAGGTGGCGACGTAACTAGCGCCGTTCAAAAGGCAACTACCAAGGCCAAGAAAAACATGATCGAATTTGCGATGGATGGTGAAACTATCTGCCACGAAGTCGAAACTCGCGCTACTGGCGCCGACGTCCTGATGAAACCAGCCGCTCCTGGTACCGGTATTATCGCTGGTGGCGTTGTCCGTAGCATTATTGGTCTCACCGGCATCAAGAACTTGATTTCCAAGAGCCTTGGTAGCACCAATAAAGTCAACATCGCCTACGCCGTAATCGAAGGTTTGAAACAGCAAACCCCACGCAGCGAATGGGTTGGAAATGCTGGCAAAAAAGTCGCCGACGCTAAAAAAGCTGAGAAAAAGGAGACTAAATAATGAAATACAATGATTTACAAGTCAACAAAAACGCTCGCCCAGTTCGCGCTGGTCGCGGCATCTCCGCTGGTCGTGGCAAAACTGCTGGCCGTGGTACTAAAGGTCAGAAATCTCGTACTGGCCACAACAAAATGCCAGCCGGATTTATGGGCGGCCAACGCGCCATCATGCAGGCCATTCCAAAGCTGAAAGGTTTCAAGAGCTTGCACGACAAAGCTCAGGTGGTTTATACCGATCGTTTGAACGATTTGAGTGGCAAAGTTGACAACTTTATCCTCGCCGACAAAGGCTTGATTGAGAATCCTTACGCTAAGGTTAAAGTGATTTCTCGCGGTGAATTAACCGCTAAGATTGAACTTGAAACTCAATTCGCCAGTAAGACTGCCGTCGAGGCAATCAAAGCTACTGGTGGTAACTTCAAGAAAGTTGCCGTACCACAAAGGATCGCCCAGAAGACTGAAGAATAAACTGAAGTTAAGCAGGGAAGAAAAAGTGTTGTAGAAAATACAACACTTTTTTGTTTTTAATGTGGTCATAAGCATGATACAATAGAATTGTTCTACTACTATCATAACTATTTTTTGGTAAGTTCCTTTTTCCAAAATGCCCTACACAAAGCCTTCACATTTAAGACGAACATTTGCGTTGCAATTAAGCGGCATCGCATAAGTAATCAACGCAATAACTTAAATGTGAATGTGTAGGTTATGAACGGTAGTAGAACACCCTGCGGTGTCGCTTTTTGTTTTACAGAGTTGTTCTTTTGCGGCTAAACATAGCCTACAAAGCCATTATTACTCCCAACAATTAGTGATACCGCACATCGTCAAAACATAACTATCGACAACAAGCCCAAGGGCTAGGAGGTATCATGGCTCAGCAACTCAAACAGCTAAATATAACGAGATACATCGGTATAGGCGCCATATTATTACTAATACTTTTAACCCTCACATTAATCATGCCGTTTCCTCCTATTGCTACTGAAGCTACCAGCAACGACGCCGCAATCACCGAAACCAATGTTAACGTGGGCTCAACAATCTCTGTTGCCCTGCAACCTTCAGTCGATATCAACATTAAACCTTCGAGTACCACTGTTTACGACAAAAGTACCGTACAACTAACCGTCGACACAAATAATAACACTGGCTATTCATTATATTTGCAGACTATCGACAATACTACCGCGCTCAAAAACAATGATCTCTCCATTGAGCAATCTATCGAATCTATTACAATTCCATCCATATTAGATAATATGCCCGCCAACAGTTGGGGCTACAGTTTTAATCGTGCTAGCGAGCTAAATGGCAACCGTATATATAATCCAATCCCCAGCTCCACTGAAAATCTTATAAGTACTAATTTTACGACTTACCATGACGTTTATGATTTAAGTTTTGGAGTTGCAGTTGGAGAAAATCTTCCTGTTGGGAGATATAGTAACAAAATCGTCATTTCGGCAGTAGCAAATCCTAAAGCTATTACTAGTCTCAATCAAGCTTCGTATATGCAAGAAATGACCGCCGAAGCCTGCATAAATACTGACATTGATGTCACCAAACGTTTAACCGACTGGCGAGATGGCAAAAAATATTGGGTTGCCAAACTAGCCGACGGTAATTGTTGGATGACCCAAAACTTAGCGCTTACGCTTGCAATTTCCGAAGGTGAAGTCAAGGCCGAAAAAATTGACCATACTCTTGGAGAAAGTATTACTGTTGCCAATACAGATATTGGTGAACCTTGGAGCTTAGATTCTAAATACCCACCCGAAGCCACCACTAAAACTGTCGTAGGCTCGCCCACTTTACAAACAGCCAAATCCTGGGACCTTGGGCAATATGTTTGGGCTACACCAGACAACCTAAAAGCCTGCACCAACCAAAAAGGCGAAGACCCATACAGTAAATGCCTCGCTTCAGGCTTTATTAACGTCAGCGATGCTACAAAATGGCAAGCAGCTACAGAAATTACCGAAGGTTGGACTGGTACGCTAAATAATCAAGTGCAAACGTTGGCGGTTAATCTAAATACCGATAACACGCCTTCAGACGGAGGCACATACGACGCACATCGTTTAATTGGGAACCTGTACACATTTCCAGCAGCGACCGCCGGGCAAGGTCCTTTATATACAACCGTAACCAAAGTTGAAAGTAGTATTTGCCCTAAGAATTGGCAATTGCCAACCTCTGGTCCAAACTACGATACATCCACAGACAGCTTTTATAACTTGTTTAGAGCCTATGGCGCAGAGCTCAATGTGGAAAGTTCAGCAGCGATCTTGCGCGCAAAGCCAATCTACGCAACCCCTAGCGGTATTATCAGCTCCTATTTCAGCGATCTTCGTGGTATCGGCCAAAGCGCTAATTTAATTTCTTCGGTAGCTAAAGATAGTACCTATAACTATTATGCGGATATTTCCGCTTCTTCGGTTCGACCTTCACAGAGTGATGACGCTGGTCGTCGCGACGGTCTAATAATAAGATGTATTATTGCAAAATAAGCCTTTCTCAAACCAAGTTTTCTATGGTATAATGGTTACCATACGGAGAAAACAGGGAATGAATTTCAAGACGATTTTTAAGTCACTCAAAAATAAAGATATGCTGAAGCGTGTCATGATTGTGCTGGGATTGTTGATCGTTTACCGCTTTATCGCCCATATCCCCGTTCCGCTGGGCGAACCAGCCACCTTGCAAGAAGCTATCGCTAGCCTAATTAACAAAAGTAATTTTGGCAGCTTTATCAATTTGATTTCTGGTGGTGGCTTGACTCAGTTTTCGATCCTATTAGTTGGTCTGTCACCATATATTACTGCTTCGATCGTCGTTCAACTCGTCACGAAAGCCATCCCCAGCCTCGAGGAACTCTCGCAAGATGGCGAAACTGGACGCCGCAAAATCAACCAGTGGACTCGTGTTCTCACAGTTCCGCTAGCCATTGTCCAATCAATTGCCTATATCTTAATTCTTTATAACTCAGTCATTGCTGCTAATACCGCCTCTGGGTATACTCCGACTTCAGCCGATTGGCTGCTCTCTGTCACCGCCATGGTCGCCGGCTCAATGATCCTGATGTGGTTTGGCGAACTCATCACCGAACAGGGAATCGGTAACGGTATTTCTACTATTATCTTCGTCTCAATTCTTTCGCAATTACCAACCACGCTGGCTAGCCTCGGTACAGCTCTGTTTGATACTTCGGCAGGTAATTTATCGCTCTTCGGCTGGCTCGAGCTACCGTTCCACCCCGTTTATTTCTGGGTCGTACTCGGTTTTGCAGTAGCAATCCTTGTAGTGATTTACTTCTTGATTAAGTTGAACGAAGCCCAACGCGTCATTACGATTAATTACGCTAAGCGCGTCCATGGCAACAGTAGTTATGGCGGAGTGAAGTCTATTCTCCCACTCAAACTAATTGCCGCCGGTGTTGTACCTGTAATTTTCGCTACCGCTTTCTTGTCGTTACCAGCGTTGATTGGGCAATTCATCCAGTCAACCAATCCGGATAGCAGCTTTGGTGCTACCTTAGTACAATTATTTACCGCGCCTTCAGCCGATAACTTCTTCTCCTTGTATCCAAACGGTATTACCGGTCAATGGTTCTTATATCCAGCCCTGTATTTCATCCTCGTCGTCGTCTTTACCTACTTCTATACCAGTATTATCTTCAATACTAAGGAAATTGCTGATAATCTCCAAAAACAAGGCGGATTCATCGAAGGCGTCCGTCCTGGTAACCAAACCGCTGAATATTTAGGCAAAACTATCAATCGCCTCAACTTATTTGGCGCTTTAGCGCTAGGCGTCATTGCAATGCTGCCATTTATCACTGATTATGTATTTATTATTATCTCCGGTGCGCCACTTGGTTTGTCAATTTCTGGTACCGGGCTCTTGATTGCCGTCACTGTGGCACTAGAAAACTTACGTCAAATCAACTCTCGCGCATTAATGGTAACTTACGACGAATATAAATAATCATGGGGCAAAAAGTGGGCAAAACTATTTCCAAAAAAACTAACACCGTGCATAAAAAGGCTAACGCTGATAATACACTACGATTGCCAACAATCCGCAAAGTTTATCTGCGACCGAGTTATATTATTACGACAATCGTTTGTATTCTGTTGGCAGTTTTCTTCCTACGCGTTGCAATCTGGGAACATAACTACCTTGAACGCATGGAAGGCAGCGAACGCGCTACTGCTGAAGCTTATGATGACGGCGGTGAAGAAATTGACGACAATCACCCCACGAATACTGAGATTTCAGAATATACTGTCGCTCCCGATAAGCCTCGTTATTTAACCATTCCTAGCTTGAGTGGAATTAACCATGCTCGAATTGTCGAAATTGGCACAAAAAGCAACGGCGCGCTAGCAACGCCATATAATATCTATGACGTGGGCTGGTATATAAAATCCGATTTGCCCGGCAGCGACGGTACCGTCGTGATCGATGGTCACGGCGGACGGCCAGGCGTGGGCGTTTTTGGTAATCTGCCGCTCATTCAGCAAGGAGCGCTCATTGAAGTCGAAATGGGTGATGGACGATTATACACTTATCAAGTCTTCGACACTGCCACCAAAGCGCTCGGCGATGAAGCTGATGCTTACATGCTAGATGCTTTTCATAGCCCCATCAAAGGTACCGGATCACTAACTTTGATTACTTGTACTGGCGATTACTGGCTAAAACAACGCACTTATTCGCACCGCTTTTTTGCCCGCGCGATCCTAGTTAATAGCTCCGAAGCTACCGAATAAGCTATTTTTCTGACTAAAAAGTCTTTACTTTCACCATATACTATGATAAAATGAAATAGTAATTTATGGCTAGTCAAAAACAAGCTTCGAAGACGAAGTCAGCGAAAGCATCTGCTGGCAATAGTCAAAAAGAAGTTATCAAACTCACCGGCAAAGTTGTTGAGTCTTTGCCGAACACCCAATTTCGGGTGGAGCTTGAGAACGGTCATAATATCATCGCACACATGAGCGGAC
>CAYYWU010000029.1:0-5355 GCA_964475445.1 uncultured Candidatus Saccharibacteria bacterium
ATCGTGCGCAGTCGCCACGAAGGAAAGAGGAAATAATGTCTCGGAGTCTGAAGAAGGGTCCATTCGTGGACTACAAACTCGCGAAGAAGGTTGCAGCCCTTTCAAGCGAAGACCGCACCGTGATCAAGACTTGGGCACGCCAATCTACCATTTCTCCAGAAATGGTTGGCCGCACTATTGCCGTCCACAATGGCAAAGTGCACGTTCCCGTCTTTATCAGCGAGAACATGGTTGGCCACAAACTCGGTGAGTTTGCCCCAACCCGCAAATTCAAGCGCCACGGTGGTAAGAAAGCTGCCGAAGCTGCGAAGGGAGGCAAGTAATTATGAGTGAAAACACGCATTTTGCCCACGCAGTCATCAAAGGCGTTGACAGCCAACCACGCAAAGTCAGCGTAGTTGCCAGCTTGGCACGCGACCGCTATGTTGCCGACGCGGTAGTGATTCTCGAAAATACCCCACGTCGCGCCGCTAAAGCTGTTCGCAAAGCAATCGAAAGTGCTGCCGCCAACTTGTTAAACAATTCTGGCGTCAGTATCGATCCGAAAAGTCTACGCATTGCCCGCATTTCTGTAACCGCTGGTACGCGCATGCGTCGTTATGTTCCAGCCAGCCGTGGTCGCGCTTTGCCTTATGAAAAGATTTCGAGCAACATCTTTGTCGAAGTTGCTGGCGAAGAGAAAGTAAAGAAGACAGCCGTAAAAGCTGCAGAAAAGGAGAATAACTAATGGGACAAAAGGTTAACCCAGTCTCTTATCGTCTCCAGATCAGCAAAGATTGGTCGTCCAAGTGGTTCACCCGCAAAGCTGACTTCCGCCACTGGTTGATCGAAGACGACAAGATTCGCGGCATTATCGAAAAGCGTTTCAGCAGCCGTCCAACGATTGCGCGCGTCGATATTGAGCGCAGTGCTAATCTGACCACGATTACGATTTTGACCGCCAAAGCTGGCGCCGTCATCGGCAAGCAAGGTTCCGGCATCAACGAGCTCAAGAAGGAACTCGAAAAAGTCGTTAAAGGTCCGATTCGTATCAACGTTGAGGAAGTCAAGAAGCCTGAGCTGAGCGCGAAATTGGTTGCTGAGAATATCGGCTTTCAGCTTGGTAAGCGCATGAATTTCCGCCGCGCCGTCAAGATGGCCTGCCAATCCACCATGAATGCCGGTGCCAAAGGCATCCGCGTTGAGGTGAGTGGTCGTTTGAACGGTGCTGAGATGAGCCGTCGTGAAAAGTTCATCGAAGGTTCCGTGCCACTACATACTTTGCGCGCAGATGTTGACTTCTATGTCTGCCACGCACAAACCGTTGCTGGCATCGTTGGTGTAAAAGTTTGGATTTATAAGGGGGAGAAATAAAATGGCAATTATGACACCGCGCCGCGAGGCGCACCGCAAAGTCCGCAAGGGCAAAAACGAAGGCACCGCTAGCCGTTGCAACTATGTAGCTTTCGGCGATTGGGGCTTGATGTCACTCGACAACGAACGCATCACTAGCCGCCAAATCGAGGCCGCTCGTCAAGCAATCACACGTTACGTCAAACGTGGTGGTAAAATCTGGATTCGGATTTTCCCACACACTCCAGTAACCAAGAAACCGCTTGACGTAAAAATGGGTAGTGGTAAAGGCGAACCACAGTTCTACGTGGCGAAAGTCAAAGCTGGAACTGTGATGTTCGAAATCGCCGATGTCACCGAAGAGCAGGCAAAAGAAGCTTTCCGTTTGGCCGGCCACAAGTTGCCAGTGCGTACAAAAGTTATTAAGAAAGAGGAGTTTTAATATGGCTGGAGAATTGCAAGGTATTGTGAGTTCAGCAAAGCGCGACAAAACTATCACAGTTTCCATCGCGAGCCGCGAAACTCACCCATTGTATCGTAAGCAATACACTAAAACTCGCAAATATACCGCCCACGATGAGAATAACGAAGCCGGCGTTGGTGATAAAGTTGAAATCGTAGCTTGCCGTCCTTATTCCAAGACCAAGAGTTACAAACTCAACAAAATCATCGAAAAATCACACGGCACCGTCGAATTGAAAGACGAAGTAGTAAACGGTACAGTCGAAGCTAAAACTGCTAGCGACGAAGAGGAGAAAGCAGAATGATTCAACAGGAAACTAGATTAAAAGTCGCTGACAACAGCGGCGCCAAGGAACTTGGTGTAATCCGGGTCCTCGGTGGAACACGCGCTCGGTATGCTCGCGTTGGCGATATCGTAACCTGCAGCGTGAAAGACGCCAGTCCAACTGGCAACGTCAAGAAAAAAGCTGTCGTTCGTGCCGTGATTGTACGCACACGCCAGCAGATCAGAAGGCCAGATGGCTCAACCATTAGATTTGACGACAACGCCGCCGTACTAGTAAACGACGACAAAACGCCAAAAGGTACTCGTGTCTTCGGACCAGTGCCTCGCGAATTGCGCGATCTTGGCTTTAGTAAAATTATCAGCCTTGCGCCGGAGGTACTATAATGGCTAAGTGTTTGAAGACGGGCGATAAAGTCAAAGTTATCACTGGTGATCACAAAGGTACCGTTGCTGAGATTGTTAAAGTTGATAAAAAGGCTGGCAAAGCTATGCTGAAAGACCTTAATATCCGCACGCGCCATCTCAAGGCAACCCAGTTTAATCCTCAAGGCGGCAAGAAAGATGTCCATGTTGGTATTGATCTTTCCAACTTGAAAAAGGAGGATAAGTAATGGCTGAAGTAAAGAATATGCCAAGACTGAAGAAGTTATATAACGACGAAATCGCAAAGAAGCTCCAAAAAGAGCTCGGTCTTGATAATATCAATCAAGTGCCAAAACTCGAAAAAGTCGTGATTTCGAGCGGCGTTGGCAAAAAGCGTGAAGACAAAAGGTTTACTGAGACTGTCGAACTGACTTTGACCAAAATTACTGGCCAAGCCACCACTAGCCGTCTCGCGAAAAAGTCCATTGCCACCTTCAAAATCCGCAAAGGTATGGGTGCGCCAGTTGGCTACCTCACCACACTCCGAAACGATAAAATGTACGAATTTGTTGACCGTTTGATCAACATTGCTCTGCCACACGTCCGTGACTTCCACGGTGTGCCACGCAATTCGTTTGACAAGCAAGGCAACTACAGCCTAGGCTTGAAAGAGCAAACTGTCTTCCCAGAAATCACTTTCGAAGATGCCGCAGTTTTGCACGGTTTGGAAATTACATTTATCATCAAGAATGGATCTAAAGAAGGGAGCACCAAGTTGTTAGAAGCATTTGGCATGCCGTTTGAGAAAGGAGGCAAATAATGGCGAAGAAATCTGCCGTCCTCCGCGACGAAAAACGACGCAAAATGTACGAAAAATATAAAGCGAAGCGCGCTGAGTTGAAAGCGGCTGGCGACCTCGAAGGTTTACAAAAGTTGCCGCGCAATGCTAGCCCAACTCGCCTCAAGAACCGCGATATGTTGGATGGCCGTCCACGTGGTTACATGCGCTACTTTGGCCTTAGCCGTATTAATTTCCGCGAAAAAGCCTCAAAGGGCGAAATCCCGGGTGTAACTAAGAGTAGTTGGTAGGAAGGAAAGGAGAAAAGTTATGTCATTACAATCAACTGATCAAATCGCCGACCTCATCACTCGCATCCGCAACGCCATCATGGTTGGCAAAACCGAGATTCGCGTTCCAACGAGCAAGCTCAAAGTTGCCGTTACGGAAGGCCTGAAGAATGCTGGCTACATTGCTGATTACGAAATCGAAGAAGGCAAGCCACGCGGCACTCTGCACGTCACAATCTGCGCCGAAGGCATGCCGGCTAAGATTACCGAGATCACCAAGGTTTCTAAGCCTGGTCGCCGCATCTACGCTGGTGCCGAAGAAATCCCAGTCGTGAAGTCTGGCCGTGGTTGCATCCTGATTTCCACCTCAAAGGGAATTATGACCGGCCGCGAAGCCAAGAAACAGCATCTTGGCGGTGAAATTCTGGTGAAAGTTTACTAGAGTTTTTACCAAAAAAGTACTCTCAGAAATGGGAGTACTTTTTTGTGTTTCTGATAGTAAGCCAAAGTATTCTCTTACTCAAAAATAAATACTATGCCCGTTCGGCTAACCACTTTTGCATCACTGCCAACTGGTCAATATCCTTTTGTTGTTCTTTCGCAGAAAGTTCATTAAACGGAACCGCCAAAGCGGGGTCACCGTAATTCGGATCTTTTACCCATTCGTTTCGACTAATCCAGTTTTCATGAATTAAATCTCCGTATTCATTACGCACTTTTTCATCGTTGAGGTCTAGCCCGGCCAATACAGCCTCTCCCCGTTCATCCATTAAATTAATCAAAAATTCTGCTCCACCTCGATTTTGCTCCTTCCAATATTCCGAATACTCATTATATGGCTGATTTGCAATATCTATTACTGCTGCCCGCGCCTCATCTTCCGGCATTCCTTCCGCTATCAAATCCGCTGGTGACTTATTTTTATAAGCCTTTTCGCCGTTACGCCCCTCCACGCCGGCTCAAAAGTTCCATCCTCGCGTTTAGCATAATTCTTCTCTGCATAATCCCGCGCTAGCGGTATTGCTAACGATTCGACTCTCGGATCTAAACACTTTTCATTATCCTCTTTTTTGTCGAAAGACGCTACATCGCTCATTGCTCCCGCCCATGTATTAATTTCTCTATCCTCCTGGTGACTATCACCTGCAGATTCTATATTCATTTTACCTCCTTATTTCATTATTCTATTTAGAGTATATCACACACTGAAACATGTGCACGTTTACTCTGCCCTCACTAAACGACGAGAGCCCCTATCATAATGATAGGGGCTAATCTCGAGATTAGGGTTCATACAACATTGGTGTGCCGTCCGGATTAACCAGTAAAGCAAATGTGCCATGATTGTAACCCCCATCACTCACGGCATACATCACTTTGGTATCTTTATGATACACAACTTTCCAATCAAGCGTAGCTTCAATCACTACGAACATCGACGAGTCGCTTTCTGCCTGAGGAGGCGGCACGCTCTCTACGCTCTTAGCTGGCTCACCACAGCCAACCAATCCGACAACACAAGCCACAACACAAACCACACCTACTAATCTCTTTTTGACTTTCTTAAACATATTACCCCTCCTTATGTAAGATAGTTCATTGTACCAGGCGCAAAAGCACCTCCTTATCCTCCCATTGTATCATATATCACGCAAAAAATCAATATATTTATGCTAAATCGCCCATTTTTGCAATTTTTGCGCTTGAAAATCTGTCTCAGTCGTGCTAAAATTATAAGTATATTAATATAAAGGGAAAATATGAGTCGTATCGGAAAACAACCCATCGAAATTCCGGCGGGAGTGACAATCACGGTCGGCGACAAAGATATTACTGTCGCTGGA
>CAYYWU010000030.1:0-4744 GCA_964475445.1 uncultured Candidatus Saccharibacteria bacterium
TGATGTTGGTAAACTGTCATCGTCAACAAAATCTGCCCATCATAACGCGCGACTTCCTCCCGTATCATCTCTTGCGCCGTCTCCAGATCATTTACTGGTCGAAAATCACCCTCATTTATCTCACTAATATTCTGATACCCGGTCTGTAGATAAACCTTCCCATCATTAGCTTGCAAAGCCGCATCCAGAATCGTACCTCTTAGACCTTGTAGCATAAAGTTAAATGCCATAATAACCCCGAACAATATCGAAATTGTCAGGATTATTGCTGCACTGCGCTTTTTATGCTGTGTGATATTACTCCAACTAAGTCTTAGCGCATCAGAAAACTTCAACCCCATTCCTATTTCTCCTCACTCACTCGGCCATCTTTAATACTAATAATCTGCGTCGCATACTTCTCTACGAGCGAGTCGTGACTAGCTACAATCATTGTCGCTTTCGTCTCTTCCTGTATTTTCTTTAGCATTTCTATCACATTCTTCGCATTCTCTGGGTCTAGGTTGTTCGTCGGCTCATCTGCGAGAATAATCTCCGGATGCATAAACATCGCTCTTGCCGCACAGGCTCTTTCTGCCTGTCCGCCCGATACTTCTGCCGGCAGGCTATCTAATACCTCAGCAATCCCTAGCATCTCCGCCAGTTCCTTTACTCTTACTTCTCGCTCTTTCTTCGCCATTCCTGCAAAAGTCCCCATCAGCGCTATGTTCTCTCCAATTGTTAACTGCGGCTGCAAATAGAACCCTTGGAATATAAACCCTATCTTATGCCTGTAGAAATCCGTCCTTGCCTTACCTTTGAGCTTACTCACATTCTGCCCATCAATCACCACCTCCCCGCTCGTCATTGGTTCTATTCCGCCAATGATGCTCAGTAGCGTCGACTTACCTGAGCCGCTTATGCCTCTCAGCATCGTGAAGCTGCCTGTGGGGATTTCTAAGTCAATATCAAAGAGTACTGGCTTCTTGCCGTACTTTTTGTTAAGATTTTCTAATTTAATCGTCATATTATTATTGTATCACATGCTTAATACAATGTATGAAAAATCCCCGACCGAAGCCGGGGCTGTGTTGGAATGGAAAGCCATGCTTTTTGGTTTAAAAATTATAGAATCGTCACTGTTACATTTTCAATCTAAAATACGAAATATTCTCCACGGCATCAGTATGTCACGGTGATTTCGAATTCTCTCGCCTGAGTGAATATACTTCGCGGAGCAATCTGCAAATCAATCCTCACGACATTGCCGCCGTATTCAAGCTTGCCATCTGCCGCGACTCCGCAAATATTATCTCCGCGCCAAACCACGCGACCTTCGCCGTCATACATCAGGCAATTGATCTGATAGTTCCACCCATTATAACCTTCGCTGGATACCCGATAGTAGAACCAGCCATTGCCATGCGGGTTATACAGATCGTTGCCTGTCACATTTACATAGCCATTGCCAACAGAAACGGGCTTACTGATACGAGGCATAATGCCATCACTGTCAGAGACACCATCGTCTACAGCTGAAGTAACAACAGGCTCGCTTGTTGCTGTTTCATTCTCGGCCGCAAATGCCGTAGCGGACATGGAGAACACCATTGCGCAGGCCAAAGCTGTGGCCACGAATTTCTTAATTTTTCTCATAAAAAGTCCCACCTTCCTTTTAAAAATGCATGGTACTTTTCTCACACCAACAACATTAAGCGTACACCACTGGTAAATTATTGTCAACGGGTTTTAATCTAAACTTTCATAATGTCATTCACTTTCATCGCCGCCCAAATCTGCCCTCTTGCACCTAATACCACTCTATCTTGTCCTTTTTCTACATCTTGTACAACATAGTAAACCTCGTCATACCGTCTTAGATTGCGGCCGTCATAGTCTACTAGACGCAGTGGTCGGACATTTTCGCCTTTACGGAAAATCAGTGACTTGTCTGGACTACTTGGTTGTTCTGCTGGCTTGCTGGCAGCGATGTTGGAAGTTGCCGTATTTTGCGGTTTACTTGCCGTCTGCGCTGGCTTGGTGGTCGTAGTGGTATTCTGGGCTAGCATGGCTTTCGGGCAAGCATAGCGCGCTCCTACTGCGTCTAGGTTGAGATAGTGCGTACCGGTGGCGAGTGGTTGCCAGTTCGCGTCATTGACGAGGTTTTGCGCCGCGTTTTTTACTAAACCTGTATGTCCATATTGCCCGGATTTATAGGAGAAAATCGCGCCGTCCATTTTCGTGCACTCTACCCAGCCGAGTTTCTGAATCAGGTATTCCACCATTTTATCGCCATTGCACGGTCCGTAGTCGGGGTGCGGCGCATAGTTCATGCGGATGCCAGTCGCGAGATACCACGCGTACTTAGAACATTGCCAACCTTTGCCGTTATCTTTGTCTCCGTCCGGCAAGATTCGGTTCATCGGCAGAGTTTCCGACCCCTGCCCGACTTCTATCACTCCAGCTTCCGCTACGATTTCCGCGACTTCCGCTTCGCTCGGTTCAGCAGCCGTTTCGGTCTGTTCTTCGTCCGTGGTATGCTTCGGTGTGATGGCTTCGGCAAAGGCACGGAAGTTTTCCTCTATATCCTGCGCGATACCCTGCCAGTCAACCGCGTCAGGATCTACTTCTAGTTCTATTGGTTCGGTGTGTAATGTGTCTATGAAGTTCTTAAAATTATTGTAGGCCTTGCTTGCATAACCAGCACTAGCCTTTGCGGTCAGCGCCGCCACTCCGCCAACACTGAAGATGTCGGCCAGTTTAGACACATCCGCGCCCAGTCTAGCGCAGTACCAATCAATCAGGTTAATGGCGATAGTAATCGCGCCGAGAAATCCCAGTCGCAGGATAACTTTCAGTAAATCTTCAAAGAATCTCCGCCAGCTCCACTCGCGTGTCTTAGAATAGGCTACATTAAATGCGCCGGATAAAAGCCACGCAATATAAGTGATACCAATAATCGCCGCCCCAATATAAACTGTAATAAGTTGCTCTATCATACTTTTCTCCTTTTGTGGGAACGAAATCCCGATTTACTTTACATTTTGTTCAATAACTCATACTTTCTTCATCGTTACCTCTGGATTTTTCATATAAAACTCTAGGTCGTTATGTTCGGTATAAAGTTTGCTAATATCTATGCGGTGCGTTAGCGCCCAGACTGCGAACGGTCGGCTAGCATATGAGTTTCCGCCGAGATCTAAGAAATAATGCTTCGCGATATTCATAATTTCTTCGGTATTGTCGCTATCCGTCCGAATTGCCGTCAGCAGGTCGTTGCGTTCACTAATCAAGGCTTCGCGCGTTTGTCGTTGTTCTACTCGCGCTAATCGTTCCATAATCTCTTGATTTTCCGCCTTGCTTCGTGCGCCAACTTTTGCCACCGCCACCGTACCGGCCGCCGTAATCGCCGCACAAATAATCGTTGCTAGTGCCGCATCCATCATTCACCACCCTTCTGCGCCTTGCACTCGTCCGCGCCCTGACACCGCCGCGCGTTCCGCGCTTTGGGTGCAAGCGCGTCCTCGCTCCCGGCGCGCATTTTTAACCCCCGGAAACTTTTCGGCAGTCGCAAGGCTTCCACCGCGCTTTCATGTGTAAATCCAGCTTCTAACATAGTTTTCAGGGCTTCGGCTTGGAGTTTCCGTGTGTCGGTCAGCATGGGTAGTTCATAGTTAAAGCTCAAAGCGAACCCCATACCGTCGAATATCCGGTTAAACTCATGTGTCAGCCGGCTATATATCTTGACGAGTTTCGGATAGACCACGCGCCTTGCGAACACATAGTCCGCCACTTCCGCGCTCGCATAGTTGCTATTACTGAGATGTCCCTTGATTTCTTCAGGCACTCCGAAGATAGTATCTATCTTATGATTTGCCTGATTATAGACGGCATCTAGTGTCAGTTCTTTATTCGTCTGCGCAAATGGTGTCCATTCTATCGCCGCCGCTTCCGGCTTGCCGTCTATACTGGATGTCGGCCGATGCACATACATGATGTTTCCGGCCTTTCTCGCACCCCGAAATTGTTCCTGCATTCTATCCACGATGTCGTTATAGATCGCGACACTTGGCGCAGTGATAGTGAATTGACCGGCTGGCACTGCACCATTACGAAATTGTGCATTGTGATATTCCGCAATAAAATCATCCGTGGTTGCCCACTTCTTACTCGCAATGCTAGGGGAGTAGCCGTCATTGATACGATACGGATTGACCGCGAGGGACAAGGTGATTACTTCCTGCTCGCTATATGTCTTTCCACCCATGCGATAGGTTGATACTCCATCTACGACTGATTCCGCCACATTTTCCATAAAGGTCAGCCCGGCAAAGTTATCTAGGGTGATGTCGCCGCCGGCTTCCAGTCCATGCGCCGTACTCCGCCATGCTAGCAGACAGACCTTTGGATGGACGAGTAGCATGGTGGCTAGGGTTTCCATGAAGTCCGTGCCACTCATTTCGCGGTTCGGTCGCGCTAGGATTTGTAGCAGTCGTGGTGCAGGGTTGATTTCTTCACCTTTGCCATTAATCGCTATCGGGTTAATCTCGGCAATCGCTTCCGCTATCCGTGCAATGTTGGGGTAGGTGTTATCATAACTACCATTACGCAGTGCGAAACTACCGCCGTATTGATGGATGGCATTTTCTATGAATCTATCTTCGGGGTCGTGTTCCTGCACCTGATTGATTGCCCCGACTTCACTTTTCTTAAATATCTTTTGCCTTAATTTCTCAAACATTGTTCACTCCTTTACTCTTACGAT
>CAYYWU010000031.1:0-4180 GCA_964475445.1 uncultured Candidatus Saccharibacteria bacterium
TGGAGAACCGAAAGCTCCTACAATTAAGTTTCACGCCGTGCGTATGCAGGATATCGCAGTTAAACTTGCCGACCAAGTTTTGTCGCATCACTATGATGGTGAGCTTCTAGCCATCGACTTGCCCGAAAATCATGATCAGCTCATCACGCTAGAAATCACTTTTGCCACTAAACTCGCGCACAATATGATGGGTTGTTACCTTTCAACCTATCAGCATAACGGCCAAGAATGTCGCTTGGTGGCGACGCAGTTCGAGTCGCACTACGCTCGCGAAGCCTTTCCGTGTGTCGATGAGCCGGCTGCCAAAGCTGAGTTTGACCTGACTCTCGAAGTTCCGGATTTAGCTGCGGATGACGTAGTTTTAGCAAACACTAGTTTAAAAAAGCAGCAGGGAAATAGCTTTCAGTTTCAGACTTCTCCGCGCATGTCGACATACTTGTTAGCCTGGGTAATTGGGCCGCTCAAATCGATGTCCACTGTCAACCAGAATGGTGTCAGAGTGACAACTTATTGCGCCTTGAATCAACCGGAATCGACTCTGACTTTTGCCAACGAAACTGCCGCGAAAGCTCTCGATTATTACGACAAAATCTACGATCTGCCCTATCCGCTCGACAAGCTCGACCAAGTTGCTTTGCCGGACTTCGAGGCTGGCGCCATGGAAAATTGGGGGCTGGTGACTTATCGCGAAAGCTGTCTGCTAGCCGAGTCGAATGCTTCGCTCGATAGCAAACGCTCGGTCGCGATAACTGTGACGCATGAGCTCGCGCATCAATGGTTCGGCGATCTTGTGACCATGCGCTGGTGGGATGACTTATGGCTCAACGAAGCCTTCGCAAGCATTATGGAATATTGCACTACGGACGCGCTTTATCCGGAACTAGAGATTTGGCAAGATTTCTTCACCGGCGACTGTGTAGCGGCTTTGCGTCGTGATGCCGTCCCGGGCGTGCAGGCCGTCCAACAAGCCGTGCACCATCCTGAAGAGATTGCCACTTTGTTTGACGGCGCGATTGTCTATGCTAAGGGCGCGCGTCTAGTCTTGATGCTGATGCGTCTGCTGGGTGAAGAAAACTTTTATCGCGGTGTACATGATTATTTCGTGAAGCATCAATATGGCAACACGATTGGCGATGACTTATGGCAGGCCTTACAGCCGTATGCTGATTTCGACGTGCGAGATTTTATGCACGCTTGGATTTCTCAGCCGGGTTATCCAGCCATCCGCGACGGTGTAGAGCGGCGCTTTTTGATTGATGGTAGCCAGGATGACGAAACCTGGCCACTGCCAGAAATCTTTGACGATATGTCGGGACACTATTTGCTCGACCTCACGGACGCGGAGTTTACCAAGAAGCTTGAAAGTTTTGCGACTCTTTCGGATGAGCAAAAGTTGCGTCTCTTGATTGATCGTATGCTACTGGCAAAGACGGTTGAAGTTCCGTCTAGCTCACTGCTCGATTTATTGCCAAAGTTTGTTACTGAAGACGCTTCGGCGGTTTGGGGGATTCTCATCAGTATTATTAATGATCTGAAACTTTTCTGTCCACCCGACACATGGACGGCAGAGAATTATAAACTTTATTTGCACAGTTTGCTGGCCAAGCAATTCCGACAGCTTGATTTGGCGAAACTGCAAGACGCTAATCAGCTACGTCTTCGGTCAATGCTTCTCGGCCTCGCTTATTATGTTGAAGACGACCGGATTTTGCGTCAACTCGCCGATTCGTACCGGGAAGATCTCGCGCAAATTGACGCTGAGTTACTGGACTTTGTCTTGCTCGCAAAGATGTTTTTCGACGAAGCGACAATTTTTCCGCAGCTTTTGGCGCAATATCCAAAAGTCAGCGACCCCGAAATTAAATCCACTATCTTATATATACTCACCATGGCGAAGCAACCTGAGCATCTTGCCAAGCTGATAGATTTGTTGAAACGCCCCGACATCGTGCGCCCGCAGGATCACATTTTCCTATACGCCTATCTCCTGCGGAATCACCGCTCGCGCGCCAAGGTGCTCGACTGGGTGACTCAAAATTGGGACTACGTCAAACAAATCACCGGTGATAAGTCAATTGAGGATTACGTGCGTTATACTGCCGGCGCAATTCGCACAGACGCCGAAGCGCAGCAGTTTTATGATTTCTTCGATCCGCTAGCAAGTAATCCGATTTTGACCCGCGCCATTAAGACCGCACATGTTGAGATCGATGCGCGTTTGCGGCTGATTGCCGCCGATACGCCAGGAGTAGAAGCCAAACTAAAGGAACTAACGAAAGGAGAAAAGTAAAATGCCAATTGTCGTGGGAGGAGTCGTTGAGAAGGACGGTAAATATCTGCTCGTACAAGAATTGAACCCAAATTGTTACGGCAAGTGGAATATCCCTGCTGGCCATCTTGACCCTGGAGAAAGTATTTTTGACGGCGCTAAACGCGAGATTAAAGAAGAGACGAATTGTGATGTTGAGCTCACTGGAATCTGTTGCATTGGTAATCATATCGTGTCGAATGATACTTTCGTTGCAGTTGTTTTTACCACGCGTTTGCTAACAGACGATGTTAAGCCACAACCTGGCGAAATTCTTGCGGCTGAATGGTTTACTTATGAAGAGGTTGTCGCCATGAGTGACCAGCTTCGTCGTGCCGACTGGATTATTGCAGCCATTGATTTTGCTCGCCGTGGTGCCGCCCCGCTCGAGATGGTATGCTTTAGTGAGACGGAAGTGAAATAATCAAACCGCTGGGTTAATCAATCGCGTTTTTAGCATTTTCTGCACATAGAAGGGAATGCGCTGCTTCGAAAACTTGTCATATTCCGCCCAGTCGCTAATCAAAATAATCTGCGTGCGCACATAAAACTCGTAAGTCCGATCACCGATATTTTTACTCACCAGCCGCGGCCGCACATCATCAAAAATTGCATTGAGCAACCAATAATTTGAATTTGGAATTGTCGCCTTGAAGTAGCCTTTCTTATCACGCACAAAACTCAGTAGCACGGTAAAAACGACCTCATGTTTACAAGTTACGTCTGGTAATCGCTCCTGAAATCGCTGCTGCAAAGTGGCCTCATATCTCCGCAAAGCATCAGTACAGTCGTCACAATGAGCATAAAAAGTGGGCCGCGAGATGGTCGCGGCCTGGCAGATTTCATTGGGACGAACGTTGATTCGTCGGTTGGTTAAAGAGGTTTGTAAAGCTTTATGAATCAGATGTTCATTCTGTCTATATCTTGCATCATGAACGTTCGGGCGGGTTTTCGCCGCCGAGGTTGGATTTTGCATAATGCAACCATATTACCACACAAATGCCAAAAAGTCAAGTAAAATCGCACAAAAAACCTCACTTTCGTCAATTTTGACAAATCCTAGCATTTTAACTATAATCACTATTGACTTTTCTACCTATCTATGCTACAATAGAAAGATAGGGGTCACCTATCGACCTCTTGTAAACGAAAAATCTATCCCTGTTACTTCAGAAAGTCAAAAATTCTCGAAAAAAAGTGTTGACTTTCTAGAACTAGTGCGATATACTGAGTAACAGTTAAACACGTTGCGAAGAGCAACCTCTGTATTAAGATAGAAATCATGCGAGGTAATCTATCAAACTTTTTTCAGAAAGAAGCTTGAGGTTGCTACGCGCCAAATTTCGATTAACAATTTGAGACAACGATGAAAAAATTGTAAGACGGAACATAGCAATTGTAATTTCGAACTTCGATTGCTAGTTAAGTCAATGCATAAAAAGGTACATAAGGGCACTGATAGTGGATGCCTTGACAATCAATACCGATGAAGGACGTAGGACTCTGCGATAAGCCTCGGGGATCTGAGAACGTGAGTTGATCCGGGGATTTCCGAATGGGGAAACCTAGCACAAGTCATGTTGTGTTGCATTTACCTGAACACATAGGGTAAATAGACGGGAACCAGCCGAACTGAATCATCTTAGTAGGTTGAGGAAAAGAGAATAACCAATGATTCCGAAAGTAGTGGCGAGCGAAATTGGAACAGCCCAAACCTTAACATAACCATACGGTTTAACGGCCAGAGTTATGAAAGGGGTTGCGAAATAAGATAATTTATATGTTGAATAATTCTATATGGATTATTTAGCATATAAACTGACAGCGTTAACTGAGCAGATAATGATACAATCCTTTCAAATCGTAGCGGAA
>CAYYWU010000032.1:0-4035 GCA_964475445.1 uncultured Candidatus Saccharibacteria bacterium
GACTTTGACAATCTCCAATTCATGCTTACGGCGATTGAGGTATTGGTTATTATCATCGCCGTACTGATTGCGACTTTCACTTTCGCGCATTTGATTGATAACGACGCGGCGACGGTTGCACTCTATCGTTCACTGGGGGCGAGTACGGGGAATATTTATTTGATTTACTTCTTATATCTCGTAGAGCTTTGTTTGCTGGCGGTTTTGTCCTGTATCCTGATAGCATTTATGATTGTCGGAGTAATGTGGCTAGCTAATGCTGGGGCATTAGCAGAAAGGCTAAAAGAGTTCTATATTCTTAAAGATTTACCAAAAGTTAATCTATTTGGATTCAATAGCATGTTCTTCTGGACTATCGGGTCAATTATGCTGGTCGCGCCATTATCACTGCTTTTGACGATGCGTCGGTTTTCCGCAAAACATATTGCGAAGAAACTCAAAGAGGACTAGGAAGTGCGGTTAGTAGATTATCTGCGGCTAGGGTTTGCCGGAGTCAAGGCGCATAAGAAGCGCGCGTTTACGGTCGTGATTATAGTTGGGCTGCTGTTTAGTGTGATTACGGCGGGAGTGTTCGTACTGCAAGGACTGGAAGATAGGGTGATTGGTTCGATGCTGGTGCCGACAGACGGCGAGGTGCTGGTCATGAGTAGTGTGGATACGCAGATTTGCGGAGAGGATTGCGATATCGAGGCGGAAGTCGGGGAGATGAAGCGGAATATAGAGGAGTATGGCGGGAGAATAATTGAGGCAGAAATCAGCCAGACGGCGGATGGGATGTTCTATAAACTAGGGGAGGGGGTGTTTAGGACTGATTCTAGTAATGAAGATGGAGATGCGACGGAAGTGGTCGTACCGCTGAGCATGGCGGCGACACTTGCGGATATAGAAATGCCGGAAAGAGATGCGGACTTGACGGAGAAGCTGGAAGCGATGAGAAATGTGCGCGAGAAAGTTTTGCATAAAGTGGTGGAGAGTAAGACGGGCGAGAAATATTACATCGCGGAGATTTTGCCGGGCGGAGTATATGCGAGTGATTTATCCTTTATGAACATCGGGCAGAGCGGTAATCCGCTGGATTTAATCTTGGGGCAGATGAGGACCGGAGTGAGTCAGAGCTTTATCACGAAGGTGGCGGAGAAAGGGTCGGAAGTAGACGACAGTGAAGCGGAGTATGTATCGGGATTTGTGCCGGCGGAAGATATGGATGTGGAAGCAATGGGGATGGTGCTTGCGCAGTTTGAGGATGTGAAAGTGGCCTATAATTACTATCAAGATAAGGCGAACTATTGCTCGGAGACTGATCGGATATTTAGTATGTGCGGCAAAGATTATAAGTATCAGGTAATGTCGGTGGTGGGTGACCCGATTATGACTTATGAGAACTTACAGAATATCTGGCTGGTATTCCGGATTGTCGCGGCGGTGCTGGCGGTAATTGCGGTGATTATCATGATTAGTACTTATGGACGGCTGATTGGCAAAGACATGAAGATTATCGCGCTGTACCATGCAATGGGAGCGAACAAAGTACAGATTAAACTAGTCTATCTGACTTATCTATTGATGCTGAGCTTGATGACGGTAGGGTTTGCGATAGTAGTCGGACTGGTATTGGCGGCGATACTTAGCCTTGTGAATATGACGGCGCTGGAGCAGGTGTTTGCTCTGGGATTTGGAATGGAAGTAGGCGAGATTTGGCTAGTGGGGTGGAATAATCTATTGTGGAGTATGATAGGAGTTATCCTAGTCGCGACGGTGTTTGCGATTGTACTGGGTAATGGTCAATTTGCAGACAAAGAACTGGCGAGAAAGATGAAATAGAAATGATTAAACCCAAGAGAAAGTTACATAATACGGCGCGCAGTAGCGCGTAAACCATCACCCACCGAGGGATATGGAGGTAAAAATAAATAGCCCTATAAACTACTTTACAAAGCAATTCCGGTAAAGTATAATAAGACTAACAAGTAGTGACCCTAGACAAGTCATTGGTAAATCCCGATCTGAGTGCGCGTTCGTGCGCCGAAAGATACGGGATTTTTGCTTGAAACGGTAATGGTCGGAAGTCATGAACCGACTGCGCAATAAGCAAGGCTCTATCACTGTATTATGCTGACGGCGGCGCTTGGCTGAAAGCAGAATACTCTAGCATCAGTCGCTTAAAACTCTGTAAGCGGAGAGTTTTTCGTGACCAAAATTAAGGAGGAACAGATGTCAAATTCGCACAATGACATTGGCCTTTCCGTAAAGGAAAGTTCATTGCCAATGAATCAACTATTAACAAATAGATTAGACGCAATACGCGCGGAACATATGAAACGCGCAGCGGATTGTGCGCACTCAACGGCGCAGACGGATATTGCTAGCGGCTATCCCGAAGTTGCCACGGAGTTAGATGTGGACAAGGCGGCAGAATACTTAGTAGCGGTGTTTAACTCACCAAAAAGCAAGGCATTCTACTGCGACTGTGCACGACACATAGGCAGAGATTCCATCATTCAAGCGATTCGGAGTGCAACGACCCTCCGCACAAATAAGCCAATCAAGAGTCCTCCGGCTTATTTCGGGAGAATTTGCACAAAGAAGTTGGTGAAACTCGGTATCTATAAATAGGCTCTGTTCTTCCTCTATCAAGTAATAAGTATAGAGGAGTAAAATGGCAAACAGTCAAGTTTTAACTACTAAAACCCTAACCGATGCACAATATACGGCGGAGTCGCTTATGCGAGCGGCGCAAATCGTGATGATTATGGAGAAAGAAGGGATAACTTTTACTGAACTGGAAAACCAACTGAGCGGAGCGCGTCGGGTACCACGCGATAACATTAGCCCCATTATTCAGACTTTAGAGCCACAAATTAAATATGTGCAAGTAGATAAAACTAAATTACCGCCACTAACGGTAGCGGACGCGTATATGGACTATATTGCTGCAGAAGTGGTAGCAAAAGGTATGGCGCTAGAAACTATTAATAACTGGAACTGGGATAAACGCGTCACCGTGGAATACTGCGCTGGAGCAACTAACAAACACGGCTTACAAGGCAAAGAAATCCACGATGTGCAGGATATTGATATGGATTATATGATAGACTTTCGGAAATACCTCGCGGCCTACCTTGCACAAGATACGGTGCGACAGATTATGACGCGGTTTTGCAAAGTTATTCGGTGGTGTGGTGCGCGTGGCTATACGGTCATGAATACGGAGTTTGTCGGACTACCTAAACATCAGAAGCGGCGCGTGCAATTCTTAACCTTAGATGAGGTGCGTGACTTTATAGAAGTCGTCAAGCGACCACATCGGAACTTAACCGAAGCCGGACGACTGCGAAATGTGGCGATTTGCGAAGTGTTGTTTAGTAGTGGCGCACGGATTTCTGAGGTGATGAACTTAAATAAGGATAGCATTAAGAATCACTGCTTCCTCATTTCTGAAACTAAAAGTAAAAACTCACGCGAAGCCTATATTTCTGACCGCGCAGAGAAAGCGATTGCCACATATCTAGAAGAACGCGGACATGATAAATGCCCGGCGCTGTTTATGTCAACGCAAGATATGGTGCGGTTTAAGGCGGGGTCGGTGCGGCGGTTTTTTCGTAACGCGTGCGAGGATTCGCGGTTTAAGAGTGTGCATCCGCATACTTTTCGGCACTCATTCGCAACTTATATGTTACTGAACAAAGTAGATTTGATTACGATTGCGCATATGCTAGGACATGAAAGTGTGCAGACTACTCAGATCTATACGCATGTCACCAATCCGCAGGTGCGCGAGGCTTACGAACAGGTGATGGCACATGTATAATTATGGATAAACTGGGCCGTCTGGAGGTTTAGGTTGGTTGGTAATTCGCTAGTGTTTATAGAAGTGGCATTAGCGAATTATAGGGGTATGGAAATTGTTAGCCGATGATGGAAAAAGCGAAGTATTTTGGGGGTTGTAATTTTTAAAAATCTGCGCTATAATAGAAGTATTGATAAAGTAATTTTTAACTTTTATAAATTAGGGGGTGGCTAACACTTTTATAGGAA
>CAYYWU010000033.1:0-2861 GCA_964475445.1 uncultured Candidatus Saccharibacteria bacterium
TAACGAGTAAGTATAGGAGTTACATATGACTAAACAACCAGGGTGTTCAGGTCAAAATCAAGCTTTTATTGACGGGCAAAACCTCTTTCTTGGAACTTCAACAGGCCCTAATCCGTGGCGAGTGGATTTGTATAAGTTTCGGGAATATCTGCGTCGCAAGTATAATCTTGATAATGCATAATACTTTCTTGGCTGTATTGATGTTAATCATCAGGATTTGTATGATTTGATTCAAGATGCTGGATTCATTATAGTATTTCGAGAGCATAGCGGAAGTGCGCTTTCTAATAAGAAGGGTAATGTTGATACAGACATCGTATTTACGATGATGCGAAACTTTCACGAAAATCCTGAAATTGATAAATTCTTCTTGGTTTCCGGTGATGGTGATTACTACAAGACTGTGCGATATTTCCATAGTCAAGATAAGTTAGGTAAAGTTTTATTCCCGGCCCAGCACAAGGCTTCTTCACTTTATCATCAACTTGGCCGTTCATGCTTTACTTATTTAGACACAGCGGATATACGCAAGAAGATAGAGTATAAGAAGTAAATAAAAAGAGGGTCTTCGCTTAGGTAGTTAGCCGTTCGCGCTGCCCTCATGGTAATATGCTTACATTATAGCAAACATATTATAAAAAGTCAATACTAAAATGACCCCTGTAATGGGGTCATTTTTTATGCTTGGGATGTTTGCTGTTGTCTGATTCGCAAATGGTCTTCACAGTCGGGTTTTTCTTTTAATTCACAATATTGTAAGAATTCAATTGTTTCAGGCGCAGGGTGTCCGTATGCTCTACCGGCAACTTGCGTAATAAGAAATTCGACAACATCTTCAAGACTAACTTTCCCGTCATAATTATCACAGGAAATACCACAGAGAGATAAGGTATGTGGTTCAGTGAAATTAACACTGATGTGACCGGCATTATTTGTGACTAACCTTGTAAAATCCGGATACTCTTTGGCATATTCTTCCGGCAGGTCTTTGATTATAAGGTGGTAATGGTGCTCCGACATTTTCCGTCCTTTCTGTTAAAAAACTTATTATTAAGATTATTATAACATTTTTCATTAGTTTATTTGTGCCCTATCCTATGTATTCCAATAATCGGAAGCATGAACGATAATGCTAACGATTTACATTATACGGCGCTGGAACTGGCAGAGATTAAGTCGGTTGCGGTGCTAAATACCGATGAAAATAAAAGCGCAGAAACAGACACGACCGCGGAGCGGACTATCGTTTTCGTGGCGAGCGACAACAGCGAAGACCGGGCGCACGAACATGTAGAAATCTCTACTTTTTATCTACCGACCAAGAACGGCGGACTGGTGCGCGTGGCCGACCTCGCGGAGAGTAAAAATACCGCCGTAGATATCCCCCTGCTCACCGATCATAACGGCTGGGAGGTAGATAAGGTCATTGGGTCGGTGCGAAGTGCTAACTTTGAGAACGGCAAACTAGTCTTCACTGTTGGCATCTCCAAGCGCAAGTATGCGCAGGATCTAATGACTTTGATAGACGAAGGACACCTACACAATGCGTTCTCTATCGGCTGGCGCAGTGGTGCATATGCGCCAGACACCAAGACCTATACGGACGGAGAAATCCTAGAAGTATCACTCGTCACGCGTGGCTGTAATCGGGATGCCTTCGTATTGGACATTAAGTCTAATCAAGCGAGCAACCGCGATGCGCCACCGAATCAAGAAGATAAGCAATTCAAAAATCAAGCATTAAGAAATCAAGGAGAAAAGACAATGCGAGATCAAGATATCAAAAATACCGAAACCACCACCCCGGCCACCGAAGCGCCAAGCCCCGAACCTGCGCCGGAAACTAACCAAGAACAACCCCAAACGAAAGGACAACCTATGAACGAAACCACCAACCACAAACAACTCGCCGCGGCGCAAGTGCAAGCCCCCACGCAGAAAATCACCGTGACGAGTAACGCAAAAGCCTACCTTGATACCGAAGAAGCCAATGTGGATTTCGCGAAGTTTATTGCCGAGAACTATGGCAAATCTAATTCCGCCGTCATTAAGGCATGGGCGGAGAAAATGGCCGAGAAAGGCATCACTGGCGATGCTATCTTGCCAACCACGATTGAGCAGACCTTCTTCAAAGTTTGGACCAGCGACCGCGGTATTCTCGCCCATATGAAGCACGCAAAAGCCCTACAAGGCAGTGTTTATGGCTTCTATGCTACTGGGCGCGGCGCTGGTCATAAAAAGGGCGAGAAGAAGGATAATGTTAGCTTTGAAACCGTCCGCCGTGACTACAAGGCGAAAATCGCTTTCGCCAAAATGCCGATTGACTTACAGGATTTGATTGACGATACTACTGGCGAACTCACCATTTTGCGCGGCGAACTCCTGGCTGACCTCCTCTATAACGAAATCGTCCGCGCCATTATCGTTAGCGACGGACGCACTGAGCCGACTGGCAGTGCCAAAGACCTGCGAATGTTTGACGGCACACGCGGTCTTTGGAGTATGCTCGGCGATATTAACAAGTCCGCCACTACTGGCACTGATAGCGCCACGAAGTTCGCAAAGGCGGTGGCAACTAAAATTGCTAATAATTCTGGCGACAATGCTTACGACAAGGCCGTGAAAACTCTCTCGGCCCTGAAAGGGCGGACTGAGAAAATCTTGGTTGCGCCGGAAGGCTTTATCTCTGGCCTGATGCTAGAAAAAGATAAAGACGACCGCTACATCTTTGCGCCTGGCAGTAATTTCTCGCAACTTCTCACCGCGAAAATCTTTGAGTTTGACTTTATGACTGACTGCGGTATGGACTTAATCGCCTTTAACGATGGTAAATATCTGTTCCCGAATGGGCGCGATATGCT
>CAYYWU010000034.1:0-2808 GCA_964475445.1 uncultured Candidatus Saccharibacteria bacterium
AAGTGATGCCGTTGCGGCCACTGGCGCTATATTCGCCACCCTCTCCACGCGGATGTTTCCAAAATGCACCATAGGTAATACCAGTATCGTAATAATCTTCCGTAGTGACACGCGGATAATTTGCCACGGTGCCGGTTTCGCTACCGATCAGTGACGGATACCGACTAGTTGATAAATCATAACCATAAAAGTATTGGGCTAATACTCGCCAACACTTGTAATAATAGGACGGAACGCGTTGACGATTATATGAGTTCATTGCTCCGGTCGGGTAGCGCGGATACTCCATTTTGTAGGCGGTGCCATACTCTTTAATGTTTCGGGCAATATCGTCTGCCCCGAACATTCCGAGGCAATCCGTGCGGCTGGATTCACTGCGTTCATAATCATTCTGTCGTTTGAGATAAGTCACTACGCGTGCGAACTCGCCAAGAGAATCATTCGCTACCTCTACGATTTCCGACATTCCATAAGTATCAAAATCACTAGGATTTACTGGATTATAACTATAACTCCAATTAGTTGCCGTAGTGGTGAATAGGCTTGCCATTACTCGCCCCTTTAATTCATTACCTGCGATAATACCGCATTGATATTTGCGAGCATAGCCGTTAAGTTAGTCGCATTAGCCAGGGCGCGTTTTCTCGTATCCAGCAAAATCTGATACATGGCTTCTTGATTCCGGAATATCAGTGCCAGGGTTTCCGGAACCGATAGCGACGCGTCCACTTCTTCCGTAGTTTCGCTGATAGATGGTGCGCCGGTCATTAGTCCATTCTCGTTATCCGTGTTTCCAGCCGTAATCTCTACGCGCCATCCGGTATAAATACCATTGTCATTTATGCCGTCTTTCAGGAATTGAATTGCCGTATGGATCGCCTGAAAGTTGCCATTATATACTCCTACGACATCGGCTAATTTAATGTCTGTGCCGGTCATTTCTTGGCAATCGCCTAATAGTTTATTTACACCGGTTGCATTGGATGTTTCGTAAGTCATTTCTCGCAAGATTAGTTCTGCCAATATCGCCGCCGCTTTCGCGGTATCGGCAGTCGCCTGCGCCGTTTCTGCGGTTGTTTTAGCACCTTCCGCTTTGGTTTCTGCCGAACTTACGCGTTCCGACACCGCGCTAATACTACTAGTTGCACTTTCTGCCGCCGTCTTCGCTGCATTCGCCGCCGCAGTTGCATCGTCGGCACTAGATTTGGCACTACTGGCCGCGGTCTTGGCTTCGCTGGCCGTCTGCGTGGCGGCACTGGCTTTGGTCTGCGCATCCGCGGCGCTATCAGAAGCCGTTTTGATTTGCGCGCCGAGGGTTTCTTCGGCCGCCGCTATGCGATTTTCTACGGCGGCGCTGGTCGGCACCTTGGTATCTTCCGGCTTAACTTCGCTGGTGTGAGTCTGCTCGGCCAGTTGCTTTTTCAGGCGACCCCAGGTTAGCAGGCGGTTTTCTTGGCTCGCGATAATCGGCACCCCATCTTCGTCCGTTAGCGGCATCCGGTCGCCGCTTGGTAATTCTGAGAACTTAATTGCTTCCATCTTAGGCTATCTCCTTTACATATTGCTCCAACATAAACATCCGCCCAGTTTCCGTGACCAGAAACTTCGCCCGGTCGCGCTCTAAGCAAAACTTCGGTCGTTCATCGGTGTAGATAGCGAGTGAGCAGTTGAAAGTATAGTGTTCTATCTCGCCAGTCACATAATTTTTGCCGATACTTACTCCGTCAATAGAATAGTTGCGTCCTCTCCATCTCAATGCCGAACCGATAATGTCTTGCGGATTTGCTACATCGTCAAAATCTTCGGGATGCGCATGGATCGTGAGGTCGCTAGCGGTGCGCCGCAGTTGGGACGCGCGTTTCAGGCCGGCTTTGAACTTCATAATGGCGCGAATCTTGCGTTGCCCCTTAATACTAGTACCTTCCACCGGTAGAAAGTCCAGTTCTTCTTCACCGTCTAGAAATGCTGTGAATACTGTGTTCTTCCGCATTTTTACACCACATAATCCGTTAAATCGTCGGTGCGTCCGGCGCGCATCTCGCCAGTTGCCGCAGTGTATTTTTTGAGTAAATCTTCATTCTGACGCACATACTCGGCAAAGGGAGTGTTGGCAGTTTTATCGTATTCAATCTTAAAATCTTCCACCGACTTCGCCACGATACCACGCGCCTGCGCTTCCGCCTGTTCGTCCGAAAGCACGGCTACCATCCGCGCAATTAGCAACTTGATTAAGACCAAATCGTTCCTATCGGTAATCTCGGCAATTTCGCGGTTTAGCAGGTTGTCTAGTCTAGGCTCGGCCACACTGAGGAATAGGTCAAAGTTCTGCACTTCGCGTGTCGTCAGTTCGCGCCCGATTAAGGCTTCGCATTCGATAGTCGTCAGATTAATCACTTCTAATAGTTCCTTTATGTTTTATGATTCGCTCGTGGGCTTGCGCTTGCGCGCCGCACTGGTCGCCGCGCTTTGCGCATCGCCCTTACTCGCGTTCTCGCTCATCCGCTCCGCACTCGCCGCGCGTTCCGCGGGGCTTCGGCTACGCGTGGATTCGCTTTGCGGGGCGGTCGCTTGCGCGCCCGCCCCAACCCCTTACCTAAGATTCTTCACTCTGCCCTGGGGTAGTAGGAGTAGTCGGCTGCGTTGCCGTGGCAGTTGCATAGCCGGCACAAACCTTGCGGCCAAAGAGTGACCCAGCAACCGGTTTTTCGTGCAAAAGCACATCTTGGTTGTAGTCATTATCAAAGGCAGAACGCAGCATATCGCGCCCATTCGGGAACAGATATTTACCATCGTTAAAGGCGATTAAGT
>CAYYWU010000035.1:0-2344 GCA_964475445.1 uncultured Candidatus Saccharibacteria bacterium
ACCACAGACCTCGTCATTATCAGTGACGCGCTCTAACCAGCTGAGCTATATCCCCTAGCTGTCAAAGCCGTGCTAACCCCTATTTTACCTTATCCTCAACCAAAAATCAAGGCTAAAACTATTTTTTGTTTCACGGCCGGAAACTGCCGTAAGCAATTCCCCGCTCCAAAGTCACCCCGCGCGCCGCCGCCAACTCCGAAACTGTCAAAAACTCATATCCTTGCGCCCGCAGGTCGTCAATAATTGCTGGCACCGCATCCACCGTCGTACTGTGAATATCGTGCATCAAGACAATTGCCCCATCAAACGCTGCGCCCACCACTTTTGCGCGCACCGTGGCAGCATTTTTATACTTCCAATCCTCTGGATCAACCGTCCACAAAATCATCGGCTGCACCACCGCTCGCCGCACAGTCTGATTTACCGACCCATATGGCGGACGCATAATCTGCGGTTTCACTCCCAGATTCTCCTGGAATAATGCGTCCATTTGATTACTTTGCCAATAAATCTCATCTACATTCAATTTCATCAAATTCACATGTGCCATCGTGTGGCTTCCCACCTCATGCCCAGCCTGAACTTCCTGTTTCAAAATCTCAGGATTCTGCGTCGCTTGCGTACCTACCACGAAAAATGTCACCTTCACCTGCTTTTCCGCCAAAATCGACAACAATCTTGGTGTCGTCTTCCCCGACGGTCCATCATCGAAAGTCAACGCAATCAGCTTTCGCCCCGTCGAGACCGGCTTAGCTGGTGGAGTCGGAGCTGCTTGTGGTTGTTTGTTGCTCCCTTCATCATCAGCTTTTTTCTCAGACTTTGCTTGTTCTTCGGGTTTATTATCCCCTAGCCCCTCAGATTTAATCTCTGGCGCCGGCTCCTCCGGAACTTGCGGCTCAGACTGCGGCGCATCTTTAACTACATCTTCTGGATGATGAATACTGCGTTGCAAAGCTTCCTCTACCCCCAAAGCCATCAAACCCACCAAAACCACTACGAGTACAATTTTTAACCACGGAAATTGTGCATTCGTCTCTCTTAACCAACGTGCCGGCTGAAACTTTGCCCGCAGCTTCAATAACCCTTTTGGCTTCTCCAGCCCCCGGTCACTTTTAGCCTCTTTTTGATCAAAATCCCCCACCTTTGGTGTAGGCTTTGTCGTTTTATGCTGTTTTGTCGAAGTTTTTTGTTTCATTCTTATTTAATTATATCATTTTTATAGCTAAACCCCCGAAATCTCGGGGGCCGCACACAATTAATATCATTCTTTACCAAACTGCAAGTGTACATTCATCACTTTGCCATCCACATTCAGCTTCAACCAAACATCTTCCACCACAGCTTCCAACAAAAGCGTATCTGTTCCATCTGTGGATTCATCCTCATCAGCAGCAGACTCAGACTCAGCCTCGGCCTCAATTTCAGGTTTTTGCGCAACCAGCTCAGTTTCCTGCACAACAGGCTTAACTTCCGGCAACGCCGCTTCCCCTGTCTCCGCAGAACCTTTTGCGCTATCGTCATCCGTAAGTTCCAAAAGCTCCAGAACTTTTGCCCAATCCCGTTTCGGGCCCAACTTCCGCACAAAAGCCGGATACTGCGGCTTATTGAACAACTTTGCGTACTCATTAATCTGCACCTGGCTCGGCAGCCCCTCTTCAAGCTGATAATATGTCTTAATCTCTTTCAATAGCTCAACCAACTCTTCCTTAGTATATCTGCGACTTCTTGTCCTCTTCGTTGTAGTTGTCTCCTGCGGAGCCGCCTCAGTTGCAATCTGTTTCTCTTGCGCCATTTCTGCATCCACCCCTCCCTTATCGTCCAACTGCTGCTCAACCTTTACTTCTTCCGGCAAAGCTTCCAGCTCTTCAGCTTTCTCTTCCGTACTTTGTGCATCATCTACGGGTTGATCTTGCTGGTTTTCAGATTCAAGCTCTTTACGAATCTCTTTCATTTGCTTTTGCTGATTCGTCCACATTAAAGCTATCATACTTTCAGCGCGCGCATAGCTGCCCTTACCGACAAACTCCACCAATTCATCAAAATTAATGAAGCTGTTATGTGTCCATGCTCTTCGGCTCAACAACCTCCCAGCCGCATTGCACTCGTTCACGGCTAGTTCTAGAAGTTCATCCCGCTTTTGCTTTCGTTCTTCCGGAGACAATCCGGCAAATTTTGTTTTCTTCGCCACATCTTTCACCTCCCCTATACAATATTCATAGCTCAGAAAACTAGAATGATACAATCTTTCAATGTACCATCCCACCATTCCCTTTCAGTCGTGGGGGGGGGCGGGGGGGGGGGGGGGGGGGGGGGGGGGGGGGGGGGCGGGGGGGGGGGGGGGGGG
>CAYYWU010000036.1:0-1860 GCA_964475445.1 uncultured Candidatus Saccharibacteria bacterium
GAAAGGAGCAGGGCGGAGCAACCATAGGCGGTGCTTAATATCTAGTGCTTTTGCGCAAGGGATAGAAGCGAAATTGGCCGCGATCAGATTATGAACTTTTAGTGGGGCGGAAAATTTGCGGCCAATGTAGCGAATAGCCCGGCGGCGCAGCCGATGCGCCCAAATAAATACTTTACAAAGTGTTAAATAAAACAGGGGTAGAATGTATCAGGACACCACGGCATTACAGAAGATAGAACAGATGGATGCGCGCATCAATATCATACAAGGCGGTGCGCGTGCCGGAAAGACTACTGCTATGATTATTCGGCTTTGTGATTTAACTTTTGCCGTAGAAGATAAGTTGATTAGTGTTGTATCAGACACCTACCCCAACTTGGAGAAAGGCGCAATTCGCGACTGGGAAAAATTGTTGAAGCGCACTCACCGTGAACGGTATTTTACGCGCAATAAAGTAAAACATACATGGACGAATAAGATTACTGGCACGACGATAGAGTTCTTTTCCTGTGAAGCGGACGATGCGCTGGGTGCAGGGCGCGACTATCTGTTCATTAACGAAGCCTATCGCGTAGATTATAAGGTATTTGACCAACTGATGTTGCGCACGGAAGTCATGGCTTGGCTTGATTTCAATCCAGTCAATGAGTTTTGGGTGCATACCGAAGTCATGCGGAAACGGAGCGACTGGCAATTCCTCAAACTTACTTACCGCGATAATGAGGGTATTCCGCCGGCAGTGCTGGGAGATTTACTGCAACATCGGGGCGACGGCACAAACAACTGGTGGCGAGTTTATGGCGAGGGTGAGATTGGCGCGCTAGAGGGTAATATCTATTCTGGATGGATAGCCGATGACGAACTGCCAAAGGAGTTAGAGTTCCGGCGGTATGGGGTAGATTTTGGCTATAATGACCCGACTGTAATCATTGGAGTGTGGGAGAATCCAAAAACCAAAGCAATTTATTTGAAGTTATGCCTATATCAGACCCGGCTTACCAGTAAAGAAATCGTGGCAGAAGCCTTGAAAATTAATGCAGAGCAAGAGGGGTTATTTGTTTGCGACAATGCTAAACCAGAGATGATTCAAGACCTCGTGGAAGCTGGACTGCGCGCTATTCCCTGCAATAAATCGGCTAGTGGCAAGGTGAATGGCAAGAAGTACAACATTAACCTCGTACAAGAGCGCGAAGTGCATTATTTGTGCACCGATAAACCATTGGAACAGGAATACCTAACCTATCCGTGGCGCGTGCAGAAATCTACCGGTAAGACCTTAGACGAACCCGAAGATGGCAACGACCATTGTATGGACGCATTAGCCTATGCGGTGCGTGATATGGAGAGAAAGGCGGTAGAGTATGGGGCCGTGAGATTTTAACAGTCGCTTTGGTTCTCGGCAAGATAATCGGCAAGTTGCCCCTCAGTCATATCTGCCATGTTTTCCGTTTCTTGTTCAGTGATTTGGTCTTTCGGACTCATTCAAAAACTCCTTTTCTGAAATTACTATTAGTCTTATTATAACATTTTGGAATGGGGTGCGCGGAGGAATGGAGCGAAGCGACATACCGGAGCGCAGAACTCGCGAAGCGGATAGGCGCGCCAAGCGAACGCAGTTCGCTGACTGGCGAGTGGCGCGGAGTATTGGCTTCATTGTCGTTGAAATAGAATGCGCCACGAGAAAGTCAGGGGCGCAGCCGCGATAAGGCATAGTAGCAGAAAAAGCCGGGAGCAAGCCCCGGCGCGCCCTAGAAAGCGAAGCGATTACACTGGAAGAAATAGGGATTATAAGGTATAATAAGGAGTAATTATAGGAGTTAAATATGACTAAACAAACAGGGTGTTCAGGTCAAAATCAAG
>CAYYWU010000037.1:0-1734 GCA_964475445.1 uncultured Candidatus Saccharibacteria bacterium
ATCATTTTATTAGTTTTCTTATTACGACGAGTACGGTAACCAAGCGTCAACTGGCCCCATGGCGTGCGTGGAGCTTTACCAGTACCGTGACGGCCACCGTCACCACCACCGTGTGGGTGGTCAGTAGCGTTCATCACGACACCACGAACGGTTGGGCGGATGCCCTTGCGGCGTTTGCGGCCAGCAGCACCGATTTTGATGTTCTGGTGTTGTTCGTTGCCAACTTTACCAATTGAAGCTTCGCAGCTCACGAGCACTTTGCGCATTTCGCCGGATGGCATCTTGAGGGTGGCGTAGCCATTTTCTTTAGCCATTAGCTGAGCGTTGGTGCCAGCGGAGCGAACCATTTGTGCACCGCGTCCGGGAGTGAGCTCGATTGCATAGATGAAAGTACCGACAGGAATATTTTCGAGTGGCATGCGGTTGCTGGCTTCGATGGTGGCATCCTTACCAGCTTCAAAAGTCGAGCCCTGTTGCATATTATTATCTGCTAACACATAATAATATACTCCGGCGGCGTCTTGCACGCGTGCGATGCGAGCGCTGCGGTTTGGATCGTATTCGATTTCGCGCACGGTATATTTACCTTGTGGCAAATCGTAAGTCACGATGCGATAGTGGCGTTTGACACCACCACCGCGGTGACGCACGGTGATGCGACCTTGATTGTTTTTGCCAGCCATCTGCTTTTTACTGGCGAGCAAGGATTTCAATGGTTTACGCGTGGTAATCTGATCGAAATCTTGCGTCGTCTTTTGGCGTTGGGCTGGAGTGGTTGGGCGATAAGCTTTAATGCTCATTACTTATCCTCCTTGGTTGATTTCTCCGCCTTTGCGACCTTTTTCTCTTCCTTGGCGGCTTTCTTTTCTAGCTTTTTCACTTCTTTGTCAACTTTTTTGTCGGCCTTAGCATCAGCTTTCTTTTCTTCTTCAAAAACTGGGATCTTGTCACCTTCTTTGACCGTGATGTAAGCGACTTTGTGGTCCTGGCGGAAAGTGGTGCCAGGATAAGCGTGCTTGCCACGGCTAAAGCGAGTTGGTTTGCCTTTGCGCACAGCAGTGCGGACATCAATCACTGTAACTTTGAAAGCTTCAGCAATCTTTTTAGCAACTTCCTGTTTGCTGGCAGCTTTTGGCACGAAGAAGACATAAGTACGCTGACTTTCGGCGTTGTAAGCCTTCTCGGTAGCGCGAGGAATATATTGAACAGTTCTCATTATGCTTCCTCCTTCTCAAGTAGCCAGTTTTCGGTGTCTTTCAGCGCGGTTTCGCTGAAGATAATCGCATCAGCGTTCAAAATATCGAAAACGTTGAGGTAAGTAGCGCGGACTAGCTTCAAGTTTGGAATGTTGCTGGTTGCGCGCAAGACTTCGGGAGCCTTTTCTGAGACTACCATCAAGACGTTTTTGTCGGCCAATTTCAGATCCTTCAATTTCTTAGCCACTTCTTTGGTTTTGCCAGTTGTAGCAATGCCTTCGATAATGATGGCTTTGTCAGCATTTTTCAAGCTGAGAGCTTGACGAACAGCGATTTTCTTTGCGCTCTTGCTAATCTTTTTGGTGAAGTTTTCTTCGCCAGTGCGGCCGAAAGCCACACCACCATGGCGCCAAATTGGGTTGCGGGTCGAACCAAAGCGGGCGCGACCAGTACCTTTTTGCTTCCATGGTTTTTTACCACCACCGCGGACTTCGCCACGCTTCAAAGTTTTGGCGTGGGAGCTGCGGGAGTTGGCGAG
>CAYYWU010000038.1:0-1163 GCA_964475445.1 uncultured Candidatus Saccharibacteria bacterium
CTTTCGCGCTTCGGCCCGCTTCGCGTGCGCCGCGCGGTCGCAGGCTTCGCGCCCGACGGCGGTGTGCTGCGCGCTTCGGTCTGCCGTGGGGTCGCGCTGTCGCGCTCCTTTCCCACGGCCGCGCCCTCCGCGCGCAAACCCGGCTCTATCGGCGCACTTCTCGGACTGAGTGGTACCGGCGGTTCAAGATTAGTCTGTTCAATAGACTGCTTCGGCAATCCGTAAGCCTGATTCATGGCACTCTCCCAAACTCGCCACTCGCTTTCCGGCTTCTCGTAATTACTCTTATATAGCAGAGTAGCAAGTCGCCGCACTCCGGGTGAGGTTTTGGGGTCATTTAGCACTTCTTCCAGTTCGCCGTCGTCTAGCCCATTTATCAGTTTTTCTAATTTATAACGCAAGGTATCCTCTTTTTTCCATGCGCCAGAGTGCCGCGGATTTCCACCCTCTTTGCCGAACTGCCGATTTTTGGGCGGCGCAACACCAGAAATTGGACTAACACCGGGTTTAATAGCCTGCTTTGTGGCTATTTTCCGCCGACTTTTCTTGCGCGTTTTTACGGCAGACATAAAATCTCACCCTGCTCTTTAGTCAAAACTACTTCCACGCGCGGATTACTTTTGCAGACTCCCATTAGTTTGACCTGTATACCGCGCACGGTTTCTATGCCGTCATCAGGGATAACTTCAGCCTTAACGAGTGCGTCTAGAACAGAAGTAATCTGATTATCAAGATCGCGCCGCTTCATGTCTGGCTCATAAATTCTAAACTCTAGCGAACATGGCGACCATTCCTCCGCCTTAAACGCGCCACGCGTCTGTAATCGGAATTGTGCTACCATATCGCTTTCGTTGCGCTTCGCCATATCGTTGCTCGTGATAAATCTATGTCCAGTGTGCCGGTTATATCGAATAACTTTGTTATTTTTCTTACTGACGACCGCACCTTTATATTCAATTTGTAATTGCTGCAACATTTTAGTTTCTCCGTTAATTTCAATTCTTCTGGTTCTGATAATCATGATTTTTCTACCATCTGCCAGCCTCTTTTCTGCTACTACCTAAGACTTTGATATCTGGCGGAATAGTTAAACCGCCACTATATGACTGCATAGATACCTCATATTTATCTGCTAGACAACAGCACCGCGCCAAAGTCAGACC